>JAEWAX010000151.1 GCA_023391425.1 Bacillota bacterium
CATCATGTAATATAATCAATTCATAAGCTTAGGAAAGCTTACGAAACATTATTGAATTTAGTATATAGTAAGAGCTACAGCTCTTTAAGGAAATCGCCTTACCCGGCTCACGGTATGTGCGTATTAATAATCAAATTTTTGTGAGCCAGAAAGGCTATGGTACTTAATATGAAAAGAAATATAATCAGTATTAATGAAGAAAAATGCAATGGTTGCGGGCTATGTGTAAATGCTTGTCACGAGGGTGCTCTTATACTTGAGAATGGAAAAGCAAAGTTAATCTCAGACAGTTATTGTGATGGCCTAGGAAATTGTTTGCCAGAGTGCCCTACAAACGCAATTACCATCGAAGAACGTGAGGCTGATGCTTATGATGAAGAATTAGTTATGAAGAATATGAAAATGAAGGCTACTGCACAGAGTTCTATCCCTACACAGCCTCCAATTCATAGTGGCTGTCCTGGTTCAAGAGCAATGGCAATAAAGAAACCTGCTCAAGGAGCTACTTCAATTCAACCTCAGGCAGAAGCTATCACCTCAGAGCTAATGCAATGGCCTTGCCAAATAAAACTAGTGCCTGTAAATGCACCATACTTTGACAACTGTGACTTGTTGATTGCAGCAGATTGTACTGCATTTGCTTATGCTAATATCCACAAGGATTTTATGAAGAATAGAATAACTCTGATAGGCTGTCCTAAACTTGATGAGGGTGACTATTCAGAAAAGCTGACAGCAATAATTGCAAATAATAATATAAATAGCGTAAAGGTTTTGAGAATGGAAGTCCCTTGCTGCGGCGGTATTGTAAATGCTGTTAAAACGGCCCTAATACAGTCTGGGAAAATGATTCCTTGGAGTATAGTGATTATAGGAACAAATGGCGAAGTACTACAAAGCTGATTTTCGCGAAGTAGATTTTATGTATAATAGGTTCAGAATTTATACTATTTATATTATGCCAGTTAGCATTTAGTAACCGTAAATTTAATGATGTATAATCAGTTTTTTGTATAATGATAGTATTAGTTACTATTACTTTAATACAAATTAGTATTATAATAGGTCTATAAGCGAAATCGTTTATTGACCTATTTTTTTGTTATTATATAGATAGCAAATTGATTACATTTTATGGCTGCATCATTGCGGCTCATGGAGGTTTATATGATAATCGGTATTATTGGAGCGATGCAGCAAGAAATCAAGCTATTAACTGAAAGTATGAAAATAAGAGAAACCCAAACAATAGGAATGAGAGAATACTATTTGGGTAAACTATTTGGAAAAGAAGCCGTATTAGTTTTCTCAAAATGCGGGAAAGTTGCTGCTGCCTCAACTGTTACTACTCTAATAGAAATTTTTAAGGTTGATTTAGTTCTTTTTACAGGTGTGGCCGGAGGTGCAGATAAAGCCTTAAATATAGGTGATATAATTATAGCTGATAAGTTAGTGCAACATGACATGGATGCAAGTGCTCTAGCTGGATTTAGGAAGTTTGAGATACCTTTGCTAGACATCGATACCTTCAAGCCTTCAGAAAAAATGGTCAATCTTGCAAAGCTTTCTGCTCAGCATTACATCTCAGAATATATGAAAGAGGATGTTGCACAGAGTGATTTAGAGGAATTTAACATAACAGCTCCCAACGTAGTAGTAGGTACAGTTGCAAGCGGTGACCAATTCATTGCTGATAGCCAAAAGGTACAAAGTCTTACCTCCGAAATAGAGAATTTGAAGTGTATCGAAATGGAAGGTGCAGCTGTAGCTCAAGTTTGTTATGAGCGTGATGTTGACTACATAGTATTTAGAGTAATATCAGACAAAGCCGATGAGCATGCTAGTATAAATTTTCCAAAGTTCATTGAAAAAACTGCAAGTCATTTTACTCGCGGCATTATAGAGCGTTTCATCAATGAGATAGCTTGATATTCGAGTCAATAGTAAAGCCAACCAATTCAAACTGGTTGGCTTTATTTATCTAATGTCTACTGTTCCTATTACTCTCCCGTTTTTATTCTATTTAATCTAGAACCTTAATTTTATAATGACGAATTAAGCACTTAACATAATTACAAAATTATGTAACACAATTATTTTCTAAATAATATACTGCTATTAAGAATGAAACAACACAAAGTTTTATTTAATTTTCAATGTAAAGGTGATTGAGGATGCCATATACAAATAGAGAATTATTTGCAAGATTATTACAATGTGAAGCTGGTGGTGAAGGTGATGCTGGCATGCGAGCAGTAGCATCTGTCATAATGAACAGAGTTACTGTTCCCTATGGTGAGTTTTTTAAATTACTACATGGTGATGTAAGAGCAGCAATCCTTCAAGCAGGACAATTCACATGCCTCAAAGAAGTAGTTGCTGGACAATATAACCCTCAGAATATTTATAATATGAATCCAGAGGAAGTACATTATGATATAGTAGATTGGGCTTTATCTGGTAACACTCTGGGCGCAGTTGCCAACTCTCTTTGGTATTACAACCCATTTAGCCCTACATGTGGCTCTTTTTTCCCACCAGGGAATACAGGTGTAATCTTTAATAGAATTAACAAACATTGCTTTTATATTCCTACACAGAAGTACGCATCCACATAGCAAAGTTCTCAACAAAAACTTATACTTGGTAAAAACTATAACTGTGATAAAACATTATAAAATTATAGAGAAAGGAAGTTATTAATTTATGAAAAATTCTTATGTTCCATATTACAACTTGCCATGCTGCTATGAGGAACGTCCTAACGGAGCTCCTAGCCAGGTCATCCCTGGAGCACCACAAAACATGAATCAACTTGCGCCAATAACACCTACTACTGAACCACAAGCAATGACACTGCAAAGCACCGAATATTTGAATGGCTATTTACGTACACAGATAGGAAAAATGGTAAGAATAGAATTTCTTATAGGAACAGGAACTCTTCTTGATAGGACCGGGACATTACTGAGTGTTGGAGCAAATTTCCTTACGATTAGACAAGTTCAAACAGATGACATTGTTGCATGTGACTTTTTCTCAATTAAGTTTATTACATTCCTATTATAATTCTTATATAATAGCTTATTTAGGGTATAGCTCACTTATTTACCAGAATGTTAAATGTAGAATATAAAAAAATCGCTAGATTAGTACATACCATCTAGCGATTTTTTGTATTATGTAGTATAAAAGAACCTCTGTTAAGTCTTACTTTGCCTAATGCTTAGGTGGTCTTCCAACTTATAACATAACCCATGAGAGTATTATCACCTACCGCTTACTGCTTTGCATTAAAAAAAATGCTTTTGGATAAAATTATTAGAATACATTGTATAACTTAAAAGAGGTAATTATACCAAAGGAGGCCACTATACGAAACTAAGACTCGGAAAAAGAAATATAAAAACCGCAATTGCAGTATTTTTAAGTGTACTTATATCAAAGATTTTGAAGCTCGAATACCCTTTTTTCACGACAATTGCAGCTATTTTTTCTATGGAAAACTCCATAGCAAGTTCATATAAGGCAGGCTTATATAGATTAATCGGCACTATTGTGGGCGCTTTTGTTGGGGTCATTTTTATTTTCATTCAGCCAGGCAATGCTTTATTAATGGGTGTAGGTACCCTTGTGCTTATTTTTATCTGTAACACCTTCAATTGGGACCGTGCCGTACCCATTGCAGGTGTGATGTTTTCAGCAATAATGTTAAGCCTTAATAATAAAAACCCTTTACTGTATAGCTTTAGCAGGGTAATAGATACCTTTATAGGAATAGTAATTGCTGTTTCCGTCAATTATATTATTTTTCCACCAAATAATCTGGCTCAAATGCGTAAAAGTCTTGATATTATCTCGGAGAAGATTTCTAAACCAATATTAGAGTTTATTTGCTTGGAAAAAAATTTGGATTTGTGTAGTTTGAGAAGTGAAGTAATTGATTTAATTAAGTTTTTCGAAAATTATAAAACTGAATTCAAACATAAAATAAATAGAAATTCTGAGTTCTCTAACATATGCGGAGAGTTGGAATCCCTCAGAAGTATTTTGTCACATCTGAAAACTATTGTTGAACTCCGCCCCCATTGCAGCTTAAGTCCCGATAATGTTAATAAACTAAGGATTCTAAACCCCTTTGAAATAAAAACCTATGAATTCATAGAAAGCAATGAAAATATTATCTATAACTACCACGTAGGTAAGGTATTGGATTTAATCCCGAAACTTAATTCAAGCTCTTGATAAATTCAGTTTCCAAGAATAAGAATATGTACATCTATTATGGGAAAAATAAAGTTGTCAGGTTATTTGTTTCTAGAACAAATAAATACGGTCACTTTTATGTTATTAGCTGATTTTTTGTAAATAGGAGGTTAGGCTTTGAAGGTTACAGTTGGAATAGGCCAAAGTATTCAGAGAAAAGATGCATTTGACAAGATAAATGGAATAACTAAATATAATATAGATTATAATTCTCCTGGCCTTTTGCATGCAAAATTGCTTACCAGTCCATATGCACATGCAAAGATTAAATCAATTGATTTGTCCGAAGCAAATAAACTGCCTGGGGTTAAGGCCATTATTACTGGAAACGCATATCCCGGACTGGTTGGTGTACTCTATGAAGACCGTCCAGTAATTGCACGGGACAAGGTTAGATATCATGGTGAACCTGTAGCTGTAGTGATTGCAGATACCCTTTATGCAGCTAATGAAGCTGTAAAGCTAATAAAAGTTGAATATGAGCCATTGCCCGTGGTAAATTCTGTAGAACAGGCTCTGAAAGCAAATGCACCTCTTGTACATGAAAACATGCTTCAATATAGAATCCTTAAGCCCATATACCCTAATCCTAACACTAATATAGCTAATCATATCAAAATCCGGAAGGGAGATATGAATAAAGGTTGGAATGAAAGTGAAGTAACTTTGGAAGAGACCTTTTCCCTTCCTCAAGGCGATCATGTTGCAATGGAGCAGAGAAATGTACGAGCTGAAATAAAAGCCGATGGAAGGGTTATAATACACACCTCCTCCCAGTCACCTTTTATTGTCCGAAAGTTTATAAGTCGCTATTTTGGAATTAATGACGGGAAGGTCATTGTCAATACGCCTCTTGTAGGTGGGGCTTTTGGGGGAAAGGCTGCTGTACAGCTTGAACTTATTGCCTATCTTGCTACGAAAGCAGTTGGAGGTAGAATGGTAAAGCTAGCCAATACAAGAGAGGAAGATATGATAACTTCACCTGGGCGCATAGGGCTAGAAGCTAAAATTAAGCTTGGCGCTACTAAGGATGGACTACTTAAAGCAGCAGAAATCACTTATATGGTTGATACGGGAGCATACTCAGATATGGGTGCGGGAATAACCAAATCCATCGGTGAAGATTGCACAGGCCCATACAAAATTGAAAACTTGCACTGTGACTCCTTGTGTGTCTATACCAATCATCCTTACACCACATCTTTTAGAGGCTTTGGCCATGCAGAATTTACATTTGCAATAGAGAGAGCAATGGATTTACTTGCATATAAGCTAAACATAGACCCTTTAGATTTAAGGCTGAAGAATGCTATAGTTTCTGGAGACACAACCCCCACTCAGGTAGACCTTACTGAAAGCAAGATAGGAGATTTAAAGAAATGTCTTAGTGAATTAAAAAAAATTATTCATTGGAATGAAGGTCAAAAAGTCGATATAGGAGATAATAAGATTAGAGCCAAAGGAATCGGATGTTTTTGGAAAACACCTTCAACACCAACTGATGCTGTGTCATCTGCTGTTATAACCTTCAATCCTGATGGTAGTATAAATTTAAGTATTGGTTCAGTTGAACTTGGTACCGGAACCAAAACCATACTGGCACAGATTCTTGCCGAACGCTTTAAAATGGATGTTGGTGATATTCATGTTACCATGGAAGTTAATACAGAATCTAGCCCTGTGCACTGGAAAACAGTTGCAAGTATGACCACTTATATGGTAGGCAGAGCTGTATTGGAAGCAGCTGATGATGCAGTGAAACAGCTCATAAGTATTGCTGCTGTTGTACTTCGATACCCTCCTACTGACCTCGATGTGGCAAATGGAAGAGTAACTGCAAAAGATAACCCCAATATTTATTTAGATATCACCGAAATAGCATATGGATACAAATATCCTAATGGGAATTCAATAGGCGGGCAAATTATGGGGCATGGAAGTTTCATTATGAAGCAACTAACGATACTGGACAAAGAAACTGGCAAAGGAAACCCAGGTCCAGCATGGACAGTAGGGGCACAGGCAGTTGAGGTAGAATTTGATACCCATGAGTGCACTTACAAAATTCTTAAGGCTGTTTCAGTGATTGATGCGGGAAAGATTATTAATCCTAGTACAGCCAGGGGCGTTATTTTGGGTGGAATGAGCATGGGTTTGGGCCTTGCAAGGAGCGAAGGCTTTATATTCAGCAATGAGGGAATTGTTCTTAATCCAAATCTTCGTACGTACAGGATTATGCATATCGGCGAAGAACCTGAATATATAGTTCAATTTATTGAAACACCCCAAGTGGACGCTCCTTTTGGTGCGAGAGGTATTGGTGAACATGGGGACCTTGGTATGCCAGCAGCACTGGCTAACAGTCTATCGTCTGCTGCCAATGTCAACCTCAATCAGCTCCCAATCACACCTGAATCCATATGGAGAAAGAGAAAGGAAAGTGGCAAACATTGATATCATTTGACTTTGAGTATTATAGACCGGATACAATTGAGGAGGCATTTAATATATTCAACAAGCTTGCCGATTCCGGAAAAAAGCCTATTTACTATGGAGGAGGAACAGAAATTATAAGTTTGGCCAGAGTAAACCAAATAGAATTTAAATCTGTTGTTGATTTAAAAAGTATTCCTGAATGTACTACATTAACAACACAGGGCAACCAGATTATACTGGGTGCAGCGCTTCCTTTAACACAAATATGTGAATCAAATGTTTTCCCTTTTCTTACTGAAGTTGCTAAAAGAGCTGCTGATCATACCTCAAGGAACAGGATAACCTTTGGCGGAAATGTATGCAGTTCACTCCCATATAGAGAGACAGTGATGCCACTGCTGGTATGCGATGCACAGGTTATAATAGCAGGCAGTAACGGAAAAAGAGCAGTAACAATAAACCAAAATTTCAATCAAAGTATTTCGCTGCAGAAAGGCGAATTTTTAGTCCAATTTATTATTGATACACAATATGCAGGTTTGCCTTACAAGAGCCTTAAAAAAACCAGACAGGGTGAACTTGATTATCCTTTGGTTTCCGTTGCTGCAATTAAAAAGGACAAGCATATAAGGTTTTCTTTTAGCGGTGTTTGTCCCTTTCCTTTCAGATCAATACAGATTGAAAACGATTTGAACGATTCTGCCTTGCCAATAGTCGACAGGATAAATAATGCGATATTGCATCTTCCAGCCACGATGGTAAACGATATATATGGTTCAGGTGAATACAGACAGTTTGTCTTGTCTAACACATTAAATGACGTTATGCTGTCACTGGAAGGAGCTATATAATGTATCAAATGCTTACCAAATCTCTTTTGGAGCTGGAAATAAATAATGAAATCAAAAACGTGATAGCAAGACCTTCTGATACCTTGCTATATATTTTACGCGAGCAGTTAGATTTAACTGGTGCAAAAAACAGTTGTGAAAATGGTGACTGCAATGCCTGTACGGTGCTTATGGACGGCTGGCCTGTTAAGTCCTGCCTTATACTGGCCGTAGAAGCAGTAGGTCATAAAATAACTACAATTGAAGGCTTGAGAGACATCCCCATTCAAAAAGCTTTTCTTGAGAAATTCGCAATTCAGTGCGGTTTTTGTACACCCGGCTTTATCATTAACAGTCATGCCCTTATAAACATTCACCCCGATGCAAATGATGAAATAATTAAGGAATGGCTTCAATCAAATATATGCCGCTGTACTAGTTATACTGAAATAAAAGAAGCTGTAAAGTCAGTTCTGTCTTCAACCTGACCAGATCAGAAGGTTGAAGATTTTCATATAATACTTCTTCTAGCTTTGGATATTTTCAATGGATAATTTATAATGCCGTCAAACATATTTTTGTTCTAATATAATACTGTCTAAAATAAATAATTATAAGGCATATTTATCTGATTATATGTTCAGTATGTGAGGAGAATACCTATGGAATTTAAAAAAAGTATAAGTTTAATAGTATTTTGGGGTGCTGCATGGGGAACTATTGAAGCAACACTAGGTACACTATTACACGCTGCAGACTTTAATATGGGTTGGCTGCTTTGGTTTCCAATAGCTTTCTATTTTATGAATAAAGTTTATAAACTAACAGGTAAGTGTGAATCTATTATATTAATATCCATAATTGCAGCATCAATTAAACTAATCGACCTAGCCTTGCCAATCAGAATAGATAAGGTGGTTAATCCGAGTGCATCAATTTTACTGGAAGGTCTAGTCGTATTTATAACCTTTAAAATAATGAATAAGTACAGTAACTTATTTAAATTTAAAATTCTCGAGTTTACTGTAATATGTTTATCCTGGAGAATCCTATATGCAGTGTATGTGTTATTTTTACCCTCATGGATGGTGGCAATTTCACCAATTAGGGGATTTGCCCCTTTCTTTAGGTTTTTATTGCTTGAAGGTATAGCTAATATCATGTTTATATTAATAATAACTATACTTTCTGAAAGAATTAATACATTTTATAGAGATAGGGAATCATACCTAAAGCGCCTATTTTTAAAAATAAAATTCATCGGCTATATTCAAAAAATTTATCATTTGCAAATAACACCTGTAGGGTTACTTATAGTCGCAATATTTGTTCAGTGGGCATTGTAGTGATATTTATTTATTCAGTGGGTCTTGTAATTATATGAATGCAGAGGGCATTATATTAGCTGCCGGCTTTTCAAAACGAGCGGGCACACATAAAATGGTACTTGAGTTTGGTGGCAGAACTATTATTGAAAGCAGCATTGAAGCTATGTATGATACCTGCTCAAGAATAATTGTAGTTGGAGGATATAAGATAGAAAACATCTTCCCTATTTGCAGCAAATATTCCAAAGTAAAGCTTATTCTTAACGAGGACTTTTGCTCTGGGATGTTTAGCTCAGTTAAAGCTGGACTAAAATATATAGAAACCCAAAGATTCTTTGTTACTCCTGGAGATTACCCTTTGATTAAGAGCAGTACTTATCAAGATATAGAGAAGTTTGAGGGTGAGATTATAGTGCCTGAATATAAAGAACTACGTGGTCACCCTGTTCTTATTAAAAGTACATTTATTAATGAAATACTCCATTGCACCACATATACCAGTTTAAGAGATTTTATTAATACAAAGAAGGTTACAACAATTAATGTTTCAGATCCAGGAATATTAATGGATGTTGATACTATTTCCGATTATGAAAAATTGCTTCAATTCTTTAATAACA
The DNA here is from genome assembly GCA_023391425.1 of Bacillota bacterium. GTDB lineage: Bacteria > Bacillota > Clostridia > Acetivibrionales > DSM-1351 > Ruminiclostridium. Next base: position 9,481 of record JAEWAX010000151.1, read on the forward strand.
GTAAATTGGGTGATATAACGTGATTGTTATAATAACAGGAAAAATAGACAGTGGCAAAACCAGTAGACTTCTCTCAGTATACAATGAATCTAAGGCTGGAGACGGGTTCGTCATCAAAAAAGTATATGAACACAACAATAATATTGGTCAAGACATTGTCAGGCTTTCCACAGGTGATAACAAACCGTTTTCACTTAAGAAATCCCTTGTACCTCGACATTGGGATGAAGTCTATTCCTATGGGCCATATAGCTTTTCTGTTCAGGGTTTTTTATTTGCAAATAGTATCATAACTGATGCAATACAAATGAGTTACGAACCGCTATATATAGACGAGATTGGGCCTTTGGAACTTCAGGAAAAAGGCTTCTCTGATATTTTATTATTAGCACTTGCTAGTAAAAAAAACTTATATATAACGGTCAGAGATACCTGTTTGCAAGCTGTAATAAGGAAATTCGATATACACCAATTTGAAGTCATAAATATTTAAAATGTCTAATATTTCTAAATGCCTAACTTACGGTAGGAATCACTTTGCCACTAAAAAATTATATAATTTGTTAATTAGCTTGTTTATTTTTCAGCTTGTTTGAAAGAAATTAACATCGTATTCAGATACTGATAGTGCCTCTCAATATCCTCAAGCATCGCATTGAATTCGTTCTTTTTCTCCGTATCAATTGTTGCCTGATCTAGTAGTGTATATAATCCCTTCACATCTTCCAAACTATTTATGCTTTCCTGTATTTGCTTTTTGTTTATCATTTTATCACCATACTTAGTTTAACCAAAATCCTGGTTCTAATTCCGTTTTCCTAATAAGCATTAGCATCTGTCGTTTTTTCATGTAATAAAGATATGCCAGATATAAAGTGGCCAAGTCTATATTAATGGAAATCAACATTTTTTCCAACTACTCAAAATTGATAACTTAAGTAAGATTGTCTTCAATATAGTTAACTGCCCCATTCATTCTTTCAAGCCAATCCATAAACATCCTCCTTTTATTTCAAGTATATCATCCATTGCTAAAGCACTCGCAACTTTTCATGCACAGATTTGTTGTACCTAATTCCCAGCATACAATAGCGGCAGGATCTCATCAATCCTGCCGCTATTGTCATGTTTACAATTTAATTGTAGTATGAAAAAACCATACGATCAACTCTTAATGCAACAGTCTTTGACCAAATCCATGTATTAGTTGTACTGTCGTCAAAATAATACAATGCACCATGGGTTGGATCGTTTCCATTAAGTGCTTCCAGTGCGGCCTGCTTTGAATCGGCTGTTGCCGGATTATTTATCCAGCCGTTTTCAACCGGTGTAAATTGATAATAGCCGCCATCTTTCTGATAAATTACATCGCTGACAGAGTTAGGGAAGCGAGAATCCTTCACTCTGTTTACTATCACCGCTCCTACTGCGACCTTTGCTTCATAAGGCTCACCTGCAGCTTCGGCATTTATAAGCCTTGCAAGTAAATCCAGTTCACTTGCAGAATAGAAAATCACCGGATGTGAAGAAGAAGTGCTTCCGGTATTACTGCTTGTGCTTCCTCCGTTTGCAGTAGGCAATATCAGAGTCTGGCCTGGATAAATCATATCATTCCATTTATTATTCGCTTTTCTCAATGATGATAGTGAAAATCCATACCTTTTAGAAATAAGATAAAGAGTGTCTCCACTTTTTACAGTGTAATCTGTTCCCGAAACTTTAAGCTTTTGGCCAGGATAGATTACATCGCCAGACAGCTTGTTATCTGACATAATTTTTGACTCGCTTGTGTTAAACGTTTTGCTGATTGTGTAGATGCTGTCATTCTTTACCACTGTATAAGTGCTTGCAAAGGCCGGAATTGTCAACACCAAAGACAAGGCCAAAGTAGCTATAAAGACAGCTGCCTTTTTAGAAAAATACATTTTAAGTCCCCCTATAAGCCTTCGAGGTTAGTTGACGGGTTAGGGTTAAGGTACCCTGCTCAATGAATGAGATTCACCCCAGGTATTTCATCCCCCGTACTCCTTATGGAGATTCGGCTTTGTCTGTTATTTTATCAGAAATAACAGGTTAACTCCATACAAAGATTATGGTAAACCAGGAAATGTACTGTTTGGCTTATTGGTAGTAAGAATTACTATTTTTCTTAAATATCTAGTTCCATAGGAATTGTTTCTGCTACAAGAACGATAGACTTTTGATTTGATACTATCTGGCTATTAACAATGCTTTTTCCAACTACGGATACGCATTTTCATCTCCTCTATGCCCAGAATACCGTATGCGAAGCCTTTTTTAACCAGTTCCTCTGGTAAGAATTCATCGTACTTTTCAAATAACGGAATTTCCCCCTTGTATATCAGTTCCATTGGGTCAAGAGGTTGTTTTTCCATATCATTCAAAACTTGAAAAAAGTCTTCTCGTGACGCCTTCATCTTGAACTGGATGAAATATGGTCTCGAGGAATCAAGAGCCGTTATGCCCAGATGAGGTGCGCATTTAAGTTTAATAAATCTCTCCAAAGCCAAAAATGCGTATGTTCCAAGCCATGGAAACAGACACCACATATCACCGCCAAGACATATGAGGGGATCTTCTGTCATGAATGAATTAATGGCTGTATGCCTTGCTTCATCAAGTCTTGCGACAGCGTTTTTCATAAGGTAAGGATAAACTGTGTTTTCACGCAGAACATCTCTCATTCGTTCAAGAACTTTTGTATTTATATCTCCCGGGCATAGTCCGAAATATGCGGGAACTTTTCCCTTAACCTGCTCACAGTAAACCAGATGGCGCTTATGGTCAACCTCTTCAACAATCCAGACATGGCCTGCAAGAGCTATTTTTTCACCTACAGGCGGTGGCTTGACTATTGTACCAAGCTCCTGAGATTTGCTCCTAACCGTGTATTCTTCATTCTCCTTAAACACGGCATAGAACTTATATGAATTTGTTTGCCTTTCTCCCGCAAGACCGACTATAAGTCCACCTTCTTCGGTCCTCTGTATATGTTCAATACTTATAAGATGCTTCAAGAGTAGTTTATAATCGTCTTGAGTTATTCTATGAAAATAGCTCAATGAAAGCACACTCGAAGCAAGCCCTGCCGGAGACATTTCTCCGTTTGAGGCCAGTGTACACATTGTCTGATGATATAAGAGACTATAAGGAAGTCTGTCCAGCTTAGGTGGTTCAACCCATCTCTCCTGCACATAAAGTTGGATTAATGCAATTCCCTGCAGCAACACCCATGGAATAGTTACAGGAAGCATTGCTCTTGCCTCAGGAACCTCCTCACGTATAACAAACCACATTTCAGGCGGTAAATCACGTCTGCCAGTACGACCCATTCTTTGCAGAAATGAAGATACCATAAAGGGTGCATCTATCTGAAAGGCGCGTTCAAGCCGACCTATGTCTATTCCAAGTTCAAGTGTTGCTGTTGTAACGGTAGTCTGGTATTGGTCATCATCCTTCATAACTGCTTCAGCTGTTTCTCTGTAGGAGGTTGACAAATTACCATGATGTATTAAGAATCTATCAGGCTCATGATTTGCTTCGCAATACTGGCGGAGAGTTGTTGTCACAGCCTCACACTCTTCTCTTGAATTTACGAATACAAGACATTTTTTCCCTCTTGTGTGTTCAAATATATATCCCATGCCAGGGTCAGCATTTTTAGGTGCGATATCTGTTTCCATATCCAGAACAGGTAAGGCTTCAGGGATATTCTTATCTTCCGCCGACTGTGCCCCTTGAAGGTAAAAATGCTCCATTGAAAGTCGCCATTTTGACCCTTTAGCTTCAATCTCAGGAATTACTGTACTTCTACCGGTTCCTAATGACAAAAAAGCCCCTGTACTCTCCAAATCACCTATTGTTGCTGATAGACCTATTCTTCTTGGACTTACTCCTGAAAGCTTTGATAGTCTTTCAATCAGGCAAAGAGTCTGACCTCCCCTGTCACCGCGCATTAATGAGTGAACCTCATCTATTACAATAAATCGTAAATCGCCAAAAAGCCTTGCCACATCCGCATGCTTATGTAAAAGCAAAGCCTCAAGAGATTCGGGGGTAATCTGTAAAATACCCGATGGATTTTTTAAGAGTTTGTTTTTATGGGACTGTGCAACATCACCGTGCCAATGCCAGACAGGAATATCGGCTTCCCTGCATAAATCATTAAGGCGCATAAACTGGTCATTTATGAGTGCCTTAAGAGGTCCTATATATATTGCACCAACCGATTTCGGGGGATCTTCATAAAAAAGTGTGAGTATGGGAAAAAATGCTGCCTCAGTTTTACCAGATGCTGTTGATGCTGACAACAGAATATTATCATTTGTATTAAAAACAGCATCTCCTGCCGCTACTTGAATTGCACGGAGGGCTTCCCAGTTATTCTGGTAAATAAAATCCTGAATAAACGGTGCGTATCGATTAAAAATATTCATACTTATTCTCATAGCTCCAATCCTAGCACATCAAATCTCAAATTCCTCAAACTCTTTTTCCAACACTTCATCATTTATTTCTGTCTTTGCATACTCGAATTTTTCAGAGCCTAAAAGCTCAGAAACATTTATGTTAGGGTTTTGGTAGACTATATTGAGCAGTTCTATAAAATCACGGATAACCTCACGGGGTGTGATTTTTGTTTCTGCACCTATTCTGCTGAATTCAATTTTTATAAAATTGACCAGGTCTTCCTGACTTAAGGTTTGCTCATAATCAAAAAGACCCGAGTGAATATCCGCAAGTTTTTCAATTAAAACCAGCATTTCCTCGTATGTAAGAGGTGAGAGTTTTATTACAGGTGCAAGCACATCCTTTATATCATCACGTCCGAAACGGCCATCTTCAAGTCTGGATTTTAAAGCCTCATAGCTATAAACCCCGCGTCTTGTGTCCTCTATACACTGAGGTGTGCCCCCCATTATAATACCTAGATACCTGGCTTTTCCCTGCAGTGTATCATTGTACATTGTAAGGATTTTTTCATAGTTATACTGCCGTGTAATACTGTTTGGTATCTTATATATATTAACAAGCTCGTCAATTAGTATAAGAAGCCCATTATATCCTGCTTTCTTAAGGAACATCGCAAAAAGCTTAATGTATTCGTACCAGTCGTCATCTGTAATTATGATATTAACGCCAAGCTCCAACTTGGCTTCAGTCTTATTTACATATTCACCACGAAACCATTTTACTACCTTTGCTTTGCTTTCATCGTCTCCGTTAAGAAAGGATTTATAATATATAATTAAAAGCTTTGCAAAGTCAAAGCCATGAACCATTTCGTTAAGTGAACTTATAACTTCATAAATTTTCTTTTCAACCAGCTTGCTAAATTCGCTGTCATTAAAGGAAAGATCGCTTTGTGAGGCTACCTCACTTTGGATATTACTTATCCATCTGTCCAGTATAAGGGTTAGAGCCCCGCCTTCGGGTCTGGTTTTGGTAGACATATTCTGAATTAACTCCTTATATGTAGCCAGTCCCTGCCCTTTCGTACCCTGCAATCGTCTTTCAGGAGAAAGGTCAGCATCTACCACAACAAAG
>JAEWAX010000016.1 GCA_023391425.1 Bacillota bacterium
TGCCTAAGCTTGTCTGTTTTTTTATATCTGACCAGGCTATGAGAGTGTTTTTAAACGTTTTTTGAACGTTAAGTGAAAAGGTGAATTCTTGTATTGTCCGCACCCCCCCTTACTATTGCAATCAAGAAGTTACCTTTTCATTTTGCGAACGTTTTTTAAAAAACTATTGCATGTGACGTAAAGGCATACTATATAATATTGTTATTATATTAAAAGAGGATATAACATGAGTCAAGAAACTAAAAAATTATATCAGCCTGCAGAGTTTGCAAGGATAGTTGGAATGACGAAAAGAGCAATAAGACATTATAATGATTTGGGAATCCTTGTGCCATCATTTGTAAATGAATTAGGACATAAGTTCTATTCAGATTACAATTTTTATGAGGCCCAAAGAATATTGTCACTTAGATTTATTGGATTTTCATTAGAAGAAATAAAAGATATACAAAAAAGCCACACAGGCATAAAAGAATCACTGAAACTGCAGCATGTTGTGATGCAGGAAAAGGTAAATCAAATTCAGTCAATAATAACAGCTATTAGTGATATGGAACATACAGTAGAGCAATCTGGTGAGATAGTATGGGAGAACATATTTAACGCAGTAAAATTTGCAAAATATGAAATGGTTAAAGAAAAAATGATGGAATATTATGATGAAAGGGCAAAAGAATATGATGAGATATTTGAAGGTAAAGGATCTGCAACAGATTTTAAGCCACAGTTCTATGCAACTGATATTAAAGAAATCGAGAAATTCATGGAGAATTTCGGTAAAGGGAATATTATAGATATAGCCTGTGGTAGTGGGTATTGGCTGAAATATTATTACAATAAGTGTAGTACGTTTACATTCCTTGATCAATCAGAACAGATGATAAAACAATGCAAGCTGAGAGCTAGTGAATATGGGGTCCTGGATAAATCAAGGATTATAAAAAGTGATATTTTGGATTATGTATTTAATGAGAATGAAAAATATGAAAGTGCACTTATCGGATTTTTGCTTGGACATTTCACTAAAACACAGGAGGAAGTTTTCTTTAATAAGCTAAAAAGTATCTTAAAACCTGAATCTGAAGTTCTTATTATTGATAGTACGTGGACAAAAGAACGGGCAAAAAAACAAAATAAAGAAGATATTGCGATAAGAAGTTTAAATGATGGAAGATCATATAAGATATATAAAAAGTATTTTGATGTAGATGATTTACCTAAATTGCTTAATAGCTATGGAATCACTGTAAAAGATTACTTCTTTGGGAACACGTTTGTAGCTGTATTAGGTAAAGTATAAGCGGCGGTAGGGATCGGATAAACAGAGTTCTTAGATTCCGAGGGTGCTTTTCCTCGAAATCTTAGAAATCGTTATCCAGGGCAGTAGCACCGCTTATCTGCCACATTTGTGCGGGAGTATTAGCGGTGGTAGGCATCGGATAAGCAGTAAAGTGCATTTCCAATATAGGAGAAACCATAACTATGAATATAACTATGAACAAACCTACGAACAAAACATTGAATGGATCTATGAGTAAAGCATTAATTTTTGTCTTAACCGCTGTATTTTTACTCGTTTTAGGTACTTTCATATCAGCTACTATTCTTACACCATATGCAATGACAATGGGAGCAACATGGCTTCAAATAGGTATACTCTCTGGAAGTATGTATACGGTAAGACTTTTTATTGGTACACCAACTGGAAGATTGGCTGATAGAAAAGGCTCCTTAGTAGTATTGAAATATAGTTTACTGTTATACCCATTTATAGCAATCGCATATTGGTTTTCCTTCAACATATACTCACTTATTGGTGCACGACTTTTACACGGGATAGCTTCAGCCATGATGTTGCCTATGGCAATGGCATATATAGGACAAGCAAGCCCGGAGGGCATGGAAGGAAGGTATATGAGCACATACAATCTATGTGTTATGTTGGCAAGTGGTATCGGGCCTTTTATTTCTACAGTTGTTGCTGGTCTTTTTAATCATAGAGCAACGTTTATAATACTTTTTGTACTAGCTGTAATAGCGTTGTTAATTTTGTTGTATTCTCAGAAAGAACAAAGAACGATGTATGAAAGTTATAATACAGTTGATATTGTGAAGAAAGAACGTTTTAATGCTATAAATTTATTTAAAAATGCTGGATTGATGGCATTAAGTTTCGCAAACATTGCATTATCTGTTGTCGCAAGTCTTGTAGGCTTTTTTCTTATACTGTTTTTAGAATATAAGGGTTTGAGTTTTATATTTACTGGTTCGATTCTAGCTATTTATAATATTATATCAGGTATTGTACAGATACCGATAGGAAGGATTATAGATAAATATAGCAAATTCGTTATTACATTGCTGTCTGGCTTTGGAACGGCAGTTGCATTATTGTTTTTTACATTCTCTAGTAACATTTTCATCATTGGGGTCGCTATAATTTTGTTAGCTTTTGGAACTGCGGCCCTATCATCTGCTACTTCTGCTTTATCTATAATAGTGGGACGTGAGATAGGAATGGGTAGTACAATGGGGTTTTTGAGTACAGCAAACAGTATAGGGATGATATTTGGCTGTATATCCTTAAGCTTAATGCCGACAATGAAATTTAAGTACGAGGCGTTTTTCTATTTTTCTTGTTTTATTGTGATAGTCAGCACTTGCTTATTTGCCATACTTTGGTCAAGGCCAAAAAGCAATTCTTATGTTAGTAGATAATGATAATTGCTTATAAAATAAAAAACATATATACGGAGAGGAGATTAGAATGGGAAATATTGAATTCGAAGAAATAAGGGATGAACATTTGCAAAGTGTATTGGACATTTATACATATTATGTGTTGAATACTACAGCAACTTTTCATGCTCATGCCTTATGTATTGATGAAATGAAACAAATAGTATACTTTGAAAACCCAACGTATAAAACATTTGTTATTATACAAGACAAAAATATATGTGGTTACGTTATTTTAACGCAGCATAAGAAGAGGGAAGCATATGATGAAACAGCTGAGGTGACGATTTATCTTAAAAAAGAATATATTGGCAAGGGAATTGGTAGTCTAGCGATTCAATACATTGAAAACTATGCAAAGACTACTAGTATTCGTGTTTTGATTGCTACTATTTGTGGAGAGAATTTAAAGAGCATCAATCTTTTTACTCGTAATGGCTATTTTATATGTGCACATTATAAACAGGTTGGTAAGAAATTTGGACAGGTGCTCGACGTTGTAGCATATGAAAAGATATTGGAGAAATAAATAATATATTATTTGAAATAATAAACATACAAATTAAAGCTTCAAATTAAAGCTTCAAATTAAAGCTTAAAAGTTTGATGAAATTTTAACAAATTAATCTTGCAATTTGTTAAGAAATACTATAAAATTATTATAGTTTATTAAAGAATTCTGAATTTTTGGGATATTAAATATTTCAAGATAACATTGCTTTTATGTATTACATATTGTGCTCGCACAAGATTAGGAGGCTGATTATGGAAGAAAAGTTAAATGCTTACGTTGATAAAATGATAAATGTTATTAAAGGTGTAAATGTTATTGATCCTGAGGCCTTTAATAGGTATAGTGTTAAAAAAGGATTGAGAAATAGCGATGGCTCTGGAGTATTGGTGGGACTCACTGAAATAGGAGAAGTTCACGGATATGTTCTCTATGAGGGTGAAAAAAAAGAAGATGAGGGACGTCTTGTTTATAGAGGCATAGATGTCGATGAGTTGGTTAGAGGCTTTCAACAAGAGGGTAGATTTGGGTTTGAAGAGGTATGCTATTTACTTTTGTTCGGAGCGCTACCTACTAAAGCGGAGCTTGATGAGTTTACTGAATTGTTAGGAGAATTAAGATCTTTACCTGAAGGCTTTACTGAGGATATGATACTGAAGGCTCCAAGCTCTGACATAATGAATAAACTTGCTAGAAGCGTGCTAGTATCATATTCTTATGATGAAAATCCTGATAGTATCGATGCAAAAAACCTATTAAGGCAGAGCATAGAGCTAATTGCACGTTTCCCAACAATGGTGGCATATGGTTTTCAAGCAAAATCACACTATTATGGCGGACAGAGTCTATATATTCATAATCCAAGACCTGATTTATCAACTGCAGAAAATATTTTACATTTGATTAGGCCAGATAACAAATATACACAAACAGAAGCTGAAATCCTTGATTTAGCATTGGTGCTCCATGCAGAGCATGGTGGAGGAAATAACTCTACCTTTGCTGCTAGAGTAGTATCCTCAACAGAAACTGATACTTATTCAGCTGTTGCAGCAGCTGTTGGTTCGCTTAAGGGGCCAAAGCATGGCGGAGCTAATATTAAAGCAATGAGGATGCTAGAGAATATAAAAGAGAATGTGTCTGACTGGACTAATGATGATGAAATTAAAGATTATCTTACAAAGATGATGAATAAGGAAGTATTTGATAAAGCAGGACTTATATATGGGTTAGGTCATGCTGTATATACTTTATCAGATCCTAGAGCTGTTTTGTTGAAGGAAAAAGCACACCAAATTGCAATTGAAAAAGGTAGAGAAAAAGAATTTTTATTTTATGAGGCTGTTGAGAGAATCGGTCCTGACGTATTCTGTGAGAAAAAGGGTACTTCCAAGAATATTTGTGCTAATGTAGACTTTTATTCTGGCTTTGTGTATGATGCATTAGGTATCCCTACAGAATTATTTACACCACTTTTTGCTGTAGCAAGAATCGTTGGTTGGTGTGCACATAGAATTGAAGAGGTTGTTTGTAACCAAAAAATTATAAGACCTGCCTATAAAAGTATTTCCAAGGCAAAGAAGTTTGTGCCTATGAATCAGAGGTAAGAATAGAAAGATTAAAGTGTCTGTTGCTGAACTAATTACAATATACCAAAAATATACTGTTTTGATAGTACATGAATACGACTTATACCAATGGGATACTCAATAAAAAGTAATTGCTGAAATTGTGGTGAAAAATGCTATTTCAGCAATTACTTTTTAGAAAAGTAAACCGTGAAATTAGCCAACAACACCTAGCATGCTTAAAAATACTATCAATAACAAAATAGGTGTGACGAACCTTAATAGGAATAAATATACTTTTATTATTGAAGTGTTCTTTAAGCCCCCTTTATTTGATAATTCATTAATGATATCTTGCCTATTTATAAAATATCCGACAAAAATTGTGATTAGAAGTCCACCTAGTGGCAAAAGAATATTAGAAGATATACTATCGAAGAAATCGAAAAAGGTTAAACCAAATACTTTAATTGAACTTAAGATGCCTGAAGTGTTTGCAGATAAAGTTGCTAACACACCAAATAACATAACAATTATTGCATTTATTAAAACAGCAGCTTTTCTTGAGAGCTTTCTTTCCTCTGTAATAAACACCACCACAACCTCGAATAAAGATAGCATAGCAGTGGTTGCTGCAATTGCCGTTAATATGAAAAAAATTACTACAAGTAACCCTCCAAACGGTATTTTAGAGAAAACGAGGGGAATTGTCATAAATAAAAGTCCAGGGCCTTGCTGAGGTGCCATTCCAAACGAAAAGATAGCAGGAAAAATTGCAATACCTGCAAGTAATGAAACAATGGTATCGGAGAATGCAACCTTACCAGATGTAGCAATCATATTATTATCGTCTGTAAAATAGCTCCCATAAGTAATTATTGTTCCCATTCCTAGAGAAAGTTTAAAGAATGATAGACCAAGTGCCATTAAAATTACTTCTTTTGTAATACTTGAAAAATCAACTTTAAAAAGAAATTTTATACCTTCTATTGCGCCTGGTAAGAATATGGCTCTTATATCACAAACAACGATAAGGGTAAATAATACTGGCATGAGCAACTTAGTTATTCTTTCTATACCTTTTTTAACTCCAAGCATTAAAATTGATGAGACTATGACAATTGAAACTATTTGCCATATAATCGGTGAAATAGGACCAGTTACTGTACTATTAAATATGTTTTGAATTTGATTTCGAGAAGCCCCATTAAAGCTTCCGAGAATTGCTTTAAAAATGTATGAATATATCCAGCCAGCTACTGTAGTATAAAAAAATAGTATAAAAAACGCAGACAATATCCCCATATAGCCGATTATTTTCCACGGTCCTCCTGGTCTAAGCTTAGCTATGGCACCTATAGGATTTTTTCTAGTTTTTCGGCCAATATATAGTTCACTAATCATTACTGGTATTGCAACAAATACTACACTTAATAAGTAAATAAGTAAAAAGGCTCCACCTCCATATTTTCCTGTTAGATAAGGGAATTTCCATATATTACCCAATCCTACAGTGGAACTAAGGGTTACAAAAAAGACCGCTATCCCTGTTGAAAAATTTTCTCTTTCAATCGAATTTCTTTTCATAAGTAAAAGCCTCCAGAGCTAAATTTACCTTTTTAGTAAATGCACATTAACAAATAATTAATAATAATATTTTAAACAGTCTGACAAGAATAATACGGAATTATCTTAAAAGCTTTAGTTAAAACTAAATAATGTTGATTTGCAGAAATTTAGGTTAAACAACAATAATCAGGGTATAACAATAATTAAAGTGGTAACACAGATTTATCCGATTTCTAGGCTTCAGATTAAGAAAAACTCTAATTGAAGCTAAGAACTCTGTTTATATATACTAGACAATCTGTTAATAATAAAATATTATATTAGGTGTTTTAAATAAACTAATTAAGAATATTATTTTTTGTTTTAACAAAAGAAATTAAAAAGATAGTATTAAGGTATATCAAAAGCAATAGGGGACAAGAACCTTATTTGCTTTAAGACTATATCAGAGATTATAAATAATAATTATTATTGCCGTTAATGCGGCTGATGGAGGCCATTATGAGAAGAACTAAAATAATTTGTACATTAGGTCCTGCTTCAGAAGATGCAGATATACTTAGGAAAATGATGCTAGGTGGAATGAATGTTGCAAGAATGAATTTTTCACATGGAACACATGAAGAGCATAAGAAGAGAGCAGATTTATTTAAAAAAATTAGATCAGAGCTTAATTTACCTATTGCATTGCTACTAGATACTAAAGGCCCTGAGATTAGAACCGGTGATTTCAAAGATAAGCAGGTAATGCTCAAGGCTAACGAAGAATTTATTTTAGTTAACAAAGATGTACTTGGTGATGAAACTAAATGCACTATTACTTATAAAGAACTTTATAAAGATGTTTCCAGAGGATATAAAATTTTAATTGATGATGGATTGGTTGAGCTTGAGGTGGTAGAGGTTAAGAACAAAGATATTTATTGTACTGTTATTAATGGAGGATTTGTAGGCAATCACAAAGGAATTAATGTACCTGGAGCAAAAATCAAGTTGCCTGCACTAACTAGCCAAGATATTGAAGATATCAAATTTGGAATTGAAAATGACTATGACATAATTGCTGCTTCGTTTGTAAGAAAAGCTGCTGATGTTGTAGAAATACGGAAAGTACTTGAGAAAAATGGTGGCAGTGATATTTTAATTGTTTCCAAGATTGAAAATAGAGAGGGAATTACAAATTTTGATGAAATACTTAAAGTGTCAGATGGGATAATGGTTGCAAGAGGTGACCTAGGAGTAGAAATTCCTGTTGAAGAGGTACCTATTGTACAGAAAAATATTATTCAGAAATGCTTTAGAAATGGAAAACCGGTTATTACTGCAACGCAAATGCTGGATTCCATGATTAGAAATCCACGTCCAACGCGTGCTGAAGCCAGTGACGTTGCAAATGCAATTTTCGATGGTACTAGCGGAGTAATGCTTTCAGGAGAAACTGCTTCTGGAAAATATCCTTTGGAAAGCATAGAAATGATGTCAAAGATAGCTGAGAAGGCTGAAAGTACAGTGAATTACTGGAAGAGATTTGATACAGAGATATCTGAAATAAATACTAGTGTTACCAATGCTATAAGCCATGCTACCTGTACTACTGCCCTTGACTTGAAAGCTTCTGCAATTATTACAGTTACTCAATCAGGACATACTGCTAGAATGATTGCCAGGTTTAGGCCAGCATGCCCTATTATTGCAACTACGGTAAACCCAAAGGTTCAAAGACAATTGAATTTATCCTGGGGAGTGCTGCCTTATTTAGTGGGAATCGCTAATACGACAGATGAAATGTTTGATATGGGAATAGAGAAGGCACTGGAATCAGGATTAGTTAAGAATGGAGATTTGGCTGTTATTACAGCAGGAGTGCCTGCAGGAATAAGTGGAACAACTAACACATTAAAAGTTCATATAGTGGGAAAGGTATTAGTACAAGGTTTAGGTATAGGTGACACATCTGCTACAGGTGAGTTATGTGTAGCACTGACACCAAAAGAAGCCCTAGAAAAATTTACTGATGGAAATATACTTGTCACTCCTTTTACAAACAATGAGATGCTTCCGGTTTTAAAAAGGGCAGCTGCAATTGTAGTGGAGGAGGATGGAATGACTAGCCATTCTGCTACTGTTGGGTTGGCATTGGATATCCCAGTTATAGTTGGGGCAGAAAATGCTACTAGAATTTTAAAATCTGGTTCAGTTGTTACAGTAGATGCTGAAAGAGGGCTCGTATTGAGAAGTAATTAAGTAACAAAAATATACCATTATTTGTTGAACTGAAAAGTCAACAAGGGTATAATGTTAATGCAAATGAGAAGACTTAGTTTAGATGGAGTTTTGCGACATCAAACTTTAGCTCTTTAAGAAAGTATAAATGATTGAGAAGTTGAAATTTTGAATTAGTTGAGAGGATAAACATGGCTAAAATATTACCATTGCTACCATTACGCGGATTGACAGTTTTTCCGTTTATGACTTTATATTTTGATGTAGGAAGAGAAAAATCAATAAAAGCTCTTGAAGATGCTATGATAAATGATCAATTGATTTTTTTGGTTGCACAAAAGGATGCTACTTCAGATGCACCTGGTATCAATGACATTTATCCAGTTGGTACAGTTTCAAAGGTTAAGCAACTGCTAAAACTTCAGGGAGATACTATTAGAGTTTTAGTGGAAGGCATAAATAGAGCAGAAATAAAAGATGTAATTCAGAGTGACCCATTTTTTGTTGTAGAGGTTTTAGAACCTGAAGTAGATGAGAAATTTGATGATAATGAGGTTGAAGCACTAAAAAGAAGATTGGTATCAATGTTTGAAGAGTATGTAAAGCTAAGTGGTAAAGTCTCTCCAGATACTGCTTTGACCGTTGGAGAAATAGATAATATCAGTCAGGTATCAGATATTATTGCTAATAATATTCCTTTAAAATTGGAACAGAAACAAGAAATACTTTCTGAATTTCATTCTCTAAGAAGAATCGAAAAGCTTCTTCAAATTATTTCTCAAGAGACAGAAATATTAGAGATTGAAAAGGATATAAATTCTAAGGTAAGAAAGCAAATAGATAAGGTTCAAAAGGAGTATTACCTTCGAGAACAGATGAAAGCAATTCAGACTGAGCTTGGTGACAAAGAAGGAGTTACTGGGGAAGTAGAAGAATACAAATCGAAAATTGAAGGTGCCGGATTTCCGGAAGAGGTTGAAAAGAAGGTACTCAAGGAACTTGACAGGCTATTAAAGACGCCTCAGGGTTCCGCAGAGGGAAGTGTTATTCGAACATACCTAGATTGGATATTCGATTTGCCTTGGAATAAAGAAACGGAAGAAATAATTGATATTAATAATGCACAAGAAATTCTTGAACAGGATCATTATGGTCTTAAGAAGGTTAAGGAACGCATAATTGAATATTTGGCAGTACAGAAACTGAAAAATAGTCTTAAAGGCCCAATTCTTTGTCTCGTGGGACCTCCTGGTGTAGGAAAAACATCAATTGCAAAGTCAATTGCAAAAGCCCTTAATAGAAACTATGTACGTATTTCTTTAGGTGGAGTTAAGGATGAGTCCGAAATACGTGGACATAGAAGAACATATGTTGGTTCTATGCCAGGTAGAATTCTTGCTGCAATAAAACAAGCAGGGTCAAATAATCCTTTGATTCTGCTAGATGAAATAGATAAAATGAGCAACGATTTTAGGGGTGATCCAGCTTCTGCAATGCTAGAGGTTCTTGATTCTGAACAGAATTTCTCGTTTAGGGATCACTATTTAGAGTTGCCATTTAATTTGTCAAACGTTCTGTTTTTAACTACTGCAAACAGTTTAGAAACTGTACCTAGACCTTTACTTGATAGGATGGAGGTTATTGAACTCTCAAGCTACACAGAGGAGGATAAAGCAAATATTGCAATGAAATATTTGCTGCCAAAGCAGATTGAACTGCATGGTATAACTCATAAAAACTTAAAAATTGATGAAGAAACCATAAGGGATGTAATCAATTATTATACTAGAGAAGCTGGTGTTAGAAATCTTGAAAGAGAGATTGGAACAATTTGCAGGAAGGTTGCAAAGACAATAGTATCTGAGAACAAAAGAGTTATTACTGTTTCACGTAATAACCTCGAAAAATACCTTGGAATTAAGAAATACAGATTTGATTTTGCAAATGAAAATGATGAGATTGGTATTGCTACTGGAATGGCATGGACACCAGTGGGAGGTGTAACGTTATCAATTGAAGTAAATATAATGCAGGGTAACGGAAAGCTGGAGCTTACAGGGCATTTAGGAGATGTCATGAAGGAGTCGGCCAAAGCAGCTATTAGCTATATAAGGTCAATGAGCAAAGAACTAAAAATTAACGAAGATTTCTATGAAAAAAATGATATTCATATTCACGTACCAGAGGGTGCTACACCAAAGGACGGCCCATCAGCAGGTATAACTCTTGCAACTGCAATGGTTTCTGCGCTGTCAGGGATACCTGTAGATAGAAAGGTTGCTATGACTGGTGAAATAACTCTCAGAGGTAGAGTGCTTCCTATCGGAGGCTTAAAGGAAAAGGTACTTGCTGCGCATAGAGCAGGGATAGAGACCATCATACTTCCTATAGACAATAAGAAGGATATTGATGACATACCTGAGAATGTTAGAAATTCTTTAAAATTTATCTGTGCAGCAGATATGAAGACTGTATTAAAAAACGCATTATCAAGATAACATGTTTTAAAAAATTAAAATTCAAATTTGCATAAGCAGATTAATTTAAACTTCAATAAGGTCAACCAGCCCAGGCTAGTTGACCTTATTTCCACCTTCTCATTAAGGTTTGATCTTCAAATCAAGTCGGCATTAGTTGAGTTAGCAAAGTATTAACTCTTCACATCATAACCTTTTAATATGTTTTTACTATTTTTATACAAAAAACAACAAATTAGTATGCTAATAAATACTTTAGCTGATATAATATAAATAAAATTACTAAAATACTCTTATTTTAGATAAACAAGAAGGAATTTGCGGTTTTACAGCGAATATACCAAATTAGATTACATTAGA
The DNA here is from genome assembly GCA_023391425.1 of Bacillota bacterium. Taxonomy (GTDB): domain Bacteria; phylum Bacillota; class Clostridia; order Acetivibrionales; family DSM-1351; genus Ruminiclostridium. Next base: position 11,448 of record JAEWAX010000016.1, read on the forward strand.
TTTAATAGAAAAATTATATGCAGTTAATTTACAAAAGAAAAAATAAAAGATAAACTAATGTGGAGGCGTTTATGTCTTATTATGGGGTTTCAGTGCTCATTACAATTTTAGTAACCTCGCTAGTTGCTTTTTGTTTGTTATATAAAGCAAAAGAATTAAATTTAGGCATGGTAATTTCAATTTCAATCGGCTCAATAATTTTGGGATTTACATTTAGCCCAGTTTTTAAGACATTGATGAAGTTATTGAGTCAATACATAAATATTAACCCCAAGATAGCCTTAATTATATCTCTAATGGCAGTATTAATTATATTTCTACTTTTCATATTAATTATTAGTTTTATTATTCCAATTTGCATACCTAAGAAATTAGCTTCAATAGATTGTTGTGTAATGGTTGACAGGGTTATGTCAAAAATTAAAAGTGGTGATATTAATATAAAAGACAAACTGACACAACCATCAAGAAAATTTGTTACTAAAATACAAGAAATAGTAAAAAATGTATTTAATCCAATAAATAAGTTGAAAAAACCAGTTGACACTAATCAAATAATTGATACAATGGGAATAGAAAAAAATGAAAATATAGTTTCAAAAAAGAAAAATAATAATGCTCCAGATGAGGTTGCTTTTGCTAATTTGATAGGATTTATGGAACATGCCGAAGACGCAGATTATAAAGCTCAAGTTACTTCAGAAGATGCAGATATTCAAATCACAAAAGCAAATTATAGCGACTATGACAATTTAGCTGCGGTTGCTTACCAGGAAATTGTGGCTACTCAGATATCTAACGTAGAGACTGATGAGGTAAATACTGAAATTACAGTACAAGGCCAAATAGTTGAAATGTCAGAGGACAAAACAGTAGAAATAGATGTTATAGAAAGTAAAATACCAGAGGACAAAACAGTAGGAATAGATGATATACAAAGTACAGTACCAGAGAGCGAAACAGTAGAAATAGATGTTATAGAAAATGAAATGCCAGAGGGTGAAACGGCAGAAGTACAGTTATTGGCTGAAGGAGTAAGTGTTGTAGAATCCTTTATCAATAAGGCTTTTGAATGTAAATATGGTGATAGAAAAGAAGAAGCTATTGAATACTACATACAAGCATTACAGCATGAACCAGATAATGAGATGCTTTTCTGGATTGTATTGGACATATGCGTGCTCTATAAACAGCTTGGCCTAAGCGAACTGGCTAAAAGTATTTTGGAAGGTTTAGTTAGTAAGTATGGAGCAGCAATTAAGCCAGAAGTGAAAATGGAAATTATGAATCACTTATAATAGATTTAAGTAAGATTTTTTGGAATTTCGAAGGGGGTACTTTTTTAATGAAAAAGTCAAAAGAAATAATTGGGTTACCTATAATCAGCATATCGGATGGAACTGAGGTTGGTAAAGTCAAAACTGTGATAATCAATGCAGAAAAGGGTGCAATAGATTATGTGGTTGTTGATAGTGGCATTCAAATACTTAGTGCAAAGGTCATTCCTACAGAATATGTTCTTGGTGTAGGTGAGTATGCACTAACAATAGAGAACGAAGATGCCATAAATGATATTAGTAAAATTCCTGCAGCTATTGATCTTCTTCAAAAGAATATTCAGGTTAAGGGCACGAAGGTACTAACAAAGAAGGGACGTTTAATTGGTGAGATTGGAGATATCTACGTAAATGAGGAAGATAATTGCTCAATTATTGGTGTCGAATTTATAGCTGATATCACTCAAAAAATTATTAGATTTATTCCTCGTGATAGCATTGTTACCTTTGGAAAGAATCTCGTAGTTGTTAAAGATGATGTTGAATCCACACTTTTAAACAGTGCAACCCAGCTTGTTACATCTAGTGAATATGTTGATAATGAAAAAAAAAATTCTGAAGATGCTTTAGACGATGCGATTGAAAGTATTCCTGAAGAAAACGAAATTCCTTCTGGCGCTGTATCTGATATGATGGAAATGAAGCACCGTGAGTATTTAAAGGGTAAAACAACTACTAAAACCATTTATAGTGGTGATGGAAGTGTTTTGATAGATGAAAATACCTTGATTGATGATGCTATTTTCGATATAGCTAGAAACAGTGGCAAGGTAATTGAATTAGTAATGAATAATAGATAATTAATCAATAATTTAAAAATAGGTTACAGTTTTTGCTGTAACCTATTTATGTTAGAAAAGTATAAGTGCAATTAAAGTTTTGCTTAAAAGTAAGAATTTAAAGTTTCTATTGCATTATCTTCAATAATTTTATCTCCGTACTCATTTAAAAATCCTTCAAAAAAACTAGTGTTTACAATCTGAGTAGAATATTCACACATAATAAGTTCTAGTGACTGGGAAGCTGATGAAGAACTTCCAGTTAACAAAAGGTAATAGCAGTCTTTACATTTGAATAATGTACTTTCACCTTTATAGACAGTCGGGATTCGCTTTGATAATTTACATAAATCGTCTATTGAATCAAAACAATAGATTTTTAAAGCTGAACAAACTTTACTTTTTCTCTTTTTTTGCTTCAAATCAGAATTCTTATATTTACTTTTTATATACTTCTGTATTGACTCAAATTCACCATCAGAGTCTACCTTAGTAATGGTTACAACAAAACCATCTTCATTTTCGGGGGATGCCTCAAAAATGAGCTGTGAATCAGTTGAAGCAAAACCATACTCTTCTTCAGCTCTCTCCATCATATCCCAGAATAATTCTTGGGCTGCTGGTGAATTATAATTTAAAGCCCCCAAATCAATATTTCTCTCTTCAAGATCGTTGAGTGTGATTGTGACCTTCAATACATTTTCATTAACTTTTTCTATTCTCATATAATCACCAACTTACATTACTTATTAAAAAAAGATACTATATGGAAACAAATACTTCTTAATCGTTAGTTTTACTATATTATACTTCGAAAAAGTTAAAATGAGAAGTAATATTTATTATTATTATTCATCTTTAATAATGTAATTTATATCTGTAAATCCAAATTTATCTTAACTAATATTACTCTGTATGACAAATAATATAATAAATATTTGAAACAAGTTATTTATGTTTGAAATATTCACTATAAAAATATATAATAATTGTGACTGTGATTGTCACTATGTGATTCAGTAAAATATTTAAAAAATGATGGTGAAAATGTGAATGATATTATTTTAGCATCAGCGTCTCCAAGAAGACAACAGTTATTAAAACAAATAGGGGTAAAGTTTAAAGTAATACCATCAACTATGGATGAAGTTATGGATAATACATTAAAACCCTATCAAGTTGCTATTTCTTTGGCTAACCAGAAGAGTACTGATGTTGTATCTCAAATTCAAAATGATTGTATAGTTATTGGTGCTGATACCATAGTAGTTAAAGATAACAAATTGCTTGGTAAACCAAAAGACGAGAAAGATGCTTTTGACATGCTCAGGTATTTAAACGGTAGTTGGCACGAGGTAATAACTGGACTTTGTTTGTATAGAACTAGTGATAAAAAAAGCATATGTGATTATGAAACTACTAGGGTTAAAATGGCTAATAAATCAGATGAGTTTATAAAGGCATATATAGGCACCAAGGAGCCTTTGGACAAGGCTGGAGCATATGGAATCCAAGGGTTTGGCTCATTACTAGTTGAGAAAATAGATGGATGTTATTTTAATGTTATGGGATTACCTATTTATAAATTGTCATGTATGTTAGATGAACTAGATTATAATATAACTTTATCCGATGTCTACCTCCGCTAATACCCCTACTTCTATAAGTATGGGATAAGCGGCGGTACGACCCTGGATAACGATTTCTAAGCTTCAGATGGAGTGAAAACTCCACCTGAAGCCAAGAACTCTGTTTATCTGATTTGAGTATATGAGTTTATTAGAAATAATGAATTAGAGGAAATAGATGGACAGATTGAATATCAAGGAACTTCCATTAAGTGAAAGACCATATGAAAAACTCGAAGTGGTAGGGGCAGAGCATCTATCAAATGCTGAATTGCTAGCTGTCATTATTAAGACAGGTACTAAAGCATACACTGCTGTCGAGCTAGCACAGCTAGTACTCAAGCTTTCAAATGATGGACGACTATCATCGTTAAACAATTTATCTATTGAGCAGCTAAAGCAAGTAAAGGGTATAGGCCGAGTGAAAGCCATCCAAATTAAGGCAGCACTAGAGTTTTCCAAAAGGATTGCAACAACTGATGGAATAGTGCATCATATAATTAAGAGTGCTTATGATGTTAGCAATCTTATGATGGAACAGATGAGATATTTAAAAAAGGAAGTGTTTAAGGCTATTTTGCTTGATACAAAGAATCAAATCATTAAAGTTGTAGATGTTTCTATAGGAAGCTTAAATTCTTCAATTGTTCATCCTAGAGAAGTTTATAGTGAGGCTATAAAGTGTGGCTGCAATAGCATTATATTTGTTCATAATCATCCAAGTGGTGACCCTACACCTAGTACAGAAGATATACAAACTACACAGAGACTTGAGAGCGCAGGTAATATTTTAGGAATAAAAGTATTGGATCATGTTGTAGTAGGTGACGGTAAATATGTAAGTTTTAAAGATAAGGGAATTATTTAGTAAATTACACGGGAGGTACTTTTTAATGAGTTTTTTTGCAAAAGATATAGGAATAGATTTAGGAACTGCAAATACATTAGTTCACGTTAAGGGAAGAGGGATAGTAGTTAGAGAACCATCTGTTGTTGCAGTTAATGTTAAAACTAACGAGGTTTTGGCTGTAGGAGAGGCTGCTAAAGAAATGATCGGGCGTACTCCTGGAAGTATCGTTGCTATTAGACCAATGAAAGATGGTGTTATAGCTGACTTTGATATTACACAAAGTATGATAAAATATTTCATAAAAAAAGCAATGTCAAACGGTGTAGTTAATAAGCCAAGGGTTGTTATATGTGTACCATCAGGAGTTACAGAGGTTGAAAAGAGGGCAGTTGAAGATGCTACACTTCAGGCTGGTGCTAAAGAAGCATACCTTATTGAGGAGCCAATGGCAGCTGCGATTGGTGCAAATCTGCCTGTTGAAGAGCCATCAGGAAGTATGGTAGTAGATATTGGCGGTGGAACTAGTGAGGTTGCAGTTATATCTTTGGGGGGAATTGTTACAAGTAAATCTTTAAGAGTTGCCGGTGATGAATTGGATGAAGCCATTGCACACTATATTAAAAAGGAATATAGCCTTATGATTGGTGAGCGCTCTGCTGAACAAATAAAGGTTACCATTGGAGGCGCATTTCCAAAGACAAAGGAAGAAAAAATGCAAATTCGGGGAAGAGATTTAATAACTGGTTTGCCTAAGAATATTGAAATTACTTCTTCTGAAATAAATGAGGCCTTAAAGGAGCCTGTGAATTCAATAGTTGATTCTATAAAATATACTTTAGAAAAAACTCCACCAGAGCTAGCATCTGATATAATGGATAGAGGAATAATGCTAACTGGGGGCGGAGCTCTTCTTGACGGGCTAGATAAGCTGATTATGCAAGAAACAGGAATGCCGGTTTCAATTGCTGAAAATCCTTTGGATTGTGTTGTACTTGGTACAGGAAAGGTCCTTGACGAAATAGAAACTTTGAAGAAGGTTTTGCTTTCACCTAAAAGGTTAAAGTAGTATTTGCAAAGCTAAGGAACGACAAAATAATTGTAAATGTAGAATTATCTAGTTGTTCTAATAGGAGTTAGAGAGGAGAAGTAATTCCTTGAAGTATTTTAAGAGCAAAGCATTGATTGTAATAATTATTATACTAGTTCTGATAGTTTGCATAGGATTATCAATTAATCCACAGAGCAATGTAAACTGGATTGGAAATCTTATATCAGTACCATTCACCTCTGTTGAGAAATTATTCTCATATACAGGGCAACAAATTGAGGGAGGTATTGGTTTATTCAATGATGTTGAAAAACTTAGAGCTGAGAATAAGGCATTAAATGAAACTATAGATAAATTGAATAGCGAGAGAGTAGAGTATTCAAGACTCAAAAGTGAAAATGAGGATCTCAAGAATGTTTTAAAGATGAAAGACCAGTTGGCTGACACGGAACTTGAAGGGGCTAATGTAATTGCTAAAGATTCTGGTAATTTTTTTAACATATTCCTAACCGATAAAGGCTCTACAAGTGGAATTTCTAATAATATGCCTGTTGTTACAAGCAAAGGACTTGTTGGAAAGGTTTCGCAAGCACAACCTTTTTCTTCAAAAATAATAAGTATAATAGAAGATGGAAGTGCAGTTAGTGCAATTGTTTCTAAAACCGGTGACTACGTAGTTATAAAGGGAAATTTGAAATTATCAAAAGAAGGATTGTGCAGGCTTGAGTACATCCCTTCGGACTTAGATTTGGCACAAGGAGATATTATTGAAACCTCAGGTATGGGTGGGATTTATCCAAAGGGTATAATAATAGGAACAGTAAAAGAAGTAAGACAGGGAGAGAGTGACCTTGATAAGTATGCAATTGTTGAACCTGCTGTTGATTTAAAAAGACTAAGCCAAGTAACTATACTTAAAAAGAATATATCAGATATATCTTCAGAAATGGAGATTACGGACAAATGAGAAGTAAAATTATTCTGTACATCGTACTTATATTCACATTTGTAACAACGCAGGTTACATTCTTAAATCATATAAATATATTTGGAGTTACTCCAAATTTAGTAATTATTTTAATTGTCAGTATTTCACTTTTGGAAGGTAGAATTCACGGTTCAACGGTGGGGTTTTTTACAGGGCTATGTCTGGATGCAGTTATAGGCGTAGCTTTAGGTTTTCAAGCATTACTTGGAATGTTGCTAGGTTTGGCACTGGGAAATATTAATAAGAGATTTTTTAAAGAAAATATTCTTGTTATGACAATATGCACATTTATTTCAACTATTTTGTATGAGTCTGCAATCACATTTGCATCTATTTTATATGGTTTGGAAATGGATTTTTTGTTAACTATCAAGACTATCATTTTACCTGAAGCATTAATTAATAGTGTTTTAGGGTTGATTCTGTTTTTTATTATTGTTCAAATAGACAGGAAAATAAATAGCTTAGAAGGTAAAAACAAGTACTAAGAAACAAGTACGGAATGACTTTTAAAATTATTAAGTGGTGGATGAGTGATGAAACAGTTTTTTAAAGATAGATATACAATACTGGGTATAGCAATTGTGTTAGTATTTGCTGTGATTGTTTATCAATTGGCAAATATTCAACTAATTCAAGGTGAAAATTATTTCACACAATCCCAATCAATCAATCTGAATTCAAGAACGATATTGGCTGAGAGGGGAAATATTCTTGATAGATACGGAGTTCCTATAGCTGTTAATTCCTCTAGTTATTCTTTAATGCTAATGAGAACAGAAATTTCTTCAGATGAACTAAATGAAATATTATATAAGTTAATTAAAATACTTGAGAAAAACGGTGACGATTATAAAAAATCATTTTCTAAATATTTAACTTTTAACCCAATTGGATTTGGTTCAACTATAGCTAAAAGCAAAGATAGAATCAAAGTTTTAAAGAATACTACAGGATATCCGTTTAAAGACCTTGATCAAAATTCTACTGCTAAAGACGTATACAATTATCTTAAGGATACAGCCTTTAAGATTGATAGAAAGTATACCGATGATGAAGCATATAAAATTATGACACTTCGATTTGAGATAATGGGGTACAATTCTTTAAATCCTGTTATTGCAGAGTCAATTAGCACTGCTACAGTTGCTGAGGTTGAGGAGAGAATAGATGAATTTCCGGGAGCCTTAGTAGACAACGTTCCTAGTAGAAAGTATGTTGATGCACAGTATGCCTCTCACTTGATTGGATATGTTAGAGCAGTAGACCAAAATGATTTGACTGCACATGCCGAAGAAGGATATAGTCTCAATGATATTATAGGAAAATCTGGTATAGAGCGTACAGCTGAAGGGTACTTAAGAGGTACTAATGGGTATAGAAGAATAGAGGTTGATGATAGCGGTAAAACTAAAACAATTAGCGAAGAGGCAGTAAAGCCAGGAAGCGATGTTGTATTGACGATAGATATGAGACTTCAGAAGGCCGCAATAGATTCTCTTGAAAAGAATCTACCAATTATTAGGCAGAGAAAAAATTCTGAAAATCATAAGGATGCTTATTCTGGTGCTGTTGTTGCATTGGATGTCAAAACAGGAGATGTTCTGGCTATGGCTAGTTACCCTGGTTATGATCCATCAATATTTCTGGCAGATGCTAGTGATAAAGCAGCTCAAAAAGCCATAACTGAACTTTTAATGGGTACAAGTAAAACAACCTCTGAATTCAATAGAGCCATTTCAGGTACTTATGCACCGGGGTCTACTTATAAACCTCTGGTTGGAATTTCAGGCCTAGAGGAAGGTGTCGTAGATCCATATACTAAGTATTTAGATGTTGGTTATGTAGACTTTGACGGTCTGCGATTGGGATCTATTGAATATAGAATAGGAAGATATGGTTTAGGTTGGGTTAACATGGTTCAGGCAATTCAAAAATCTAGTAATCCTTATTTCTATGTTTTAGGCAATAAAACAGGTATTAACAATATTGTTAAGTGGGCTACCAGATTTGGATTGGGACAAAAAACAGGTATTGAATTATCGGATGAGGCAAAGGGTACAATTTCATCTCGAGAAACTAAAGCGAAGACTAACCCAGATCCGTGGACAGAGGCTAATACGGCTATGTCATCAATAGGCCAAATGGATAACAGATTTTCCCCTATCCAGTTGGCAAATTATTGTGCAACAATTGCTAATGGTGGAAAACGTTTTAAACCACATATTATTAAGAGAGTAGTAAAGTATGATGGCTCAATAGTCACAGAAACAAAACCTGAGTATGAGATATTACCAGTTAAAAAGCAAAACATGGCAATTATACAGGAGGGTATGATTGCTGTTGCCAATAGTGAGGATCCAGGTGGTACTGCATCGTCTGCATTTAAAGACTTATTGCCAATAACAGTTGCAGGAAAGACTGGTACAGCTGAAACGTCGGATAAGACGCATTCTTCAAATGCATTGTTTATATGCTATGCACCTGCTAAAAATCCTGAAATAGCTGTTGCAGTTGTTGTTGAGAGGGGTGTATTGGGTGCATATGCTGCACCAATTGCACATGACGTATTAGCACAGTATTTTAATACAAATGGGTCAAGTAAGCAGGATTCTACTGTAAAAATAGATATGGTTGAATTAACACAATAAAATAAAACTGGTAAAAGCGGAAGATTAAAGCCGTTTCAGATAAATTGACTCATGGGGGAAAGCCGGATGGATGAGAATGCAGTAACTTTTAAAGGAACAGTAAATGGGCTGACTATTATTCTAAAAAAGGAAGCTAGCTTTGAAGAAGTAGAAAAAAGTATGAGCATAAAGGTTAGTAGTGCAGGCAAGTTTTTTAGAGGTGCAAAATTAGCTGTAAAATATAAAGGGAGAAAGTTAGACCAAGCTGAACAAAGTAAACTGCTGAATATATTAGTAAAGGAAAGTGGTGCTCAAATACTATCATTTGAGGAAGAAGTTGAGGAG
>JAEWAX010000065.1 GCA_023391425.1 Bacillota bacterium
TGTAATGTTGTTGGCTTTGCTGGAGATGGCGGTACTGCAGATATCGGGCTCCAAGCCTTATCTGGGGCAATAGATAGAGGAGACAAGATAATTTATATTTGTTATGACAATGAGGCATATATGAACACCGGAGTACAGCAGAGTGGTCTGACTCCGTATGGCGCTAGAACAACAACAACCCCGCCGGGTGATAATATACATGGAAGTGCTAACAATAAAAAAGACATGTTTGGGATTGTTGCGGCGCATCACATAAAGTATGCTGCAACAGCGAGCGTAGGAAATATACCTGATTATATCAGAAAGGTTGAAAAAGCAAAAAACACTGATGGTACATCATATATTCATGTTGCTGCTCCTTGCCCTACGGGATGGGGAATAAATAGCAGTGACACAGTTTCTATTGCAAGAGAAGCTATTGAATGTGGACTTTGGTATTTGGCCGAATATGAGGATGGAGTATACAAATTGAATCAAAATATACATGAATATACAAGCATTAAATCATATCTAAAGAAGCAATCAAGATTTAAGCATTTAACTGATGAAGATATCGAAATAATCAGAAAGCAAAGAGATAAAAAAATAAAGTTTATAAAGGAACTTAGTGGTTTCTAACGAAAGGTGGATAAAATTATGAAGAAATTATTAAAAATAAGCAGTGCAATTATTCTCACTTTAGCAATAGGGGTTAGTGCAGTAGCATGTGGAAGTAATGCTGAGACTAAGGAGTCAAAAACCTCGTCTGCACAACAGACGACAAGCTCAGATGCTGGTGCTGGGGCAAAAGCAGATACTAAAAATGTAAAGGAAATACTCTTTGGAGTAGCGCCTGGCCCATATGGTGACATGGCAAAACTGGCAATACAACCTGAGTTAGAAAAAAAGGGTTATACAGTTAAGCTTGTAGAGTTTAGTGATTATGTTCAGCCGAATCTCGCTTTGGGAAATGATGAAGTAAATGTAAACTTGTTTCAGCATTCGGTTTACTTGGAAAACTTTTCAAAAGAGCATCAATTAGAATTAAGTTCTGTCATCAGTGTTCCAACAGCAAGCATGGGCATTTTCTCGAAGAAAATAAAGAAAATAGAAGAATTGCCTTCTGGAGCTACTGTAACACTTCCAAATGATGTACCAAATCTAGCTAGAGCTTTAAGATTCCTTGTTCAAGTAAATCTAATAACACTAAAACCTGATATTGATTTAACAAAAGCTTCAGAAAAAGATATCGCAGAAAATCCAAAAAATCTAAAGTTTACACCAGCTGAAGCGGCACAATTACCAAGAACTTTAGATAGTGCCGATATTGCTATTATAAACGGAAACTATGCTATTTCAGCAGGATTATCTTTAGCTGATGCTGTTGCAAAGGAAAAATTAACTGAGCCATATAAAAACGTTATTGCAGTAAGAACAGCAGATAAGGATGCCCAGTTTGTTAAGGATATTGAAGAAATTGTAAGGTCAGAGGCATTTAGAACTGTAATACTTGATAATAAAAATATCTTCAAGGATTTTGATTTTCCAGAATGGTTTCAAAAAACTAAATAATAACTTCTTATTTTTATTGGGTTATATGGGGTGGAATTATGATCAAACTTGAACATGTTAGTGTAGTATTTAAGCAAAAGAATCATAAAGAGGTTAGTGCTGTTAACGATGTATCACTACATATACAAAAGGGAGAAATCTTTGGCATAGTAGGTATGAGTGGAGCTGGGAAAAGCAGCCTTATAAGAACTCTAAATGGGTTGCAAAAGCCGACTAGTGGACAGGTGTTTGTTGACGGAGAAGATATAACAAATATAAGTGGCAAACAGCTTAGGGCTATTAGAAAGAAAATAGGAATGATTTTTCAGCACTTTAACTTAATATCAAGAAAGACAGTTGGACAAAATATTGAGTTTGCTCTTAAAATTCAAGATTATCCAAAAGAGAATAGACAAGCAAGAGTTAAAGAGTTACTTGGGATAGTTGGATTGACTGAAAAAGAGCATGTTTATCCAGCAGCCCTAAGTGGTGGACAAAAGCAACGTGTTGGTATTGCTAGAGCTTTAGCTACAAACCCCAAAGTACTGTTATGTGATGAAGCGACTTCTGCACTGGATGTTCAAACTACCGAGGAGATTTTGGAACTCTTAAGGGAAATTAATAAAGAGCTCAGTATTACAATAGTATTTATAACTCATCAATTAGATATAGCCAAAGTACTTTTTGATAGAATTGCAGTTATGAGTGATGGAGTTGTAGTTGAAGAAGATGTTACATATAAGATATTTGCAGCACCTTCTAGTGAAGTTACTCGTGCTTTGATAAAAGATAACATTAAATTACCAGACCAAGTTATTAAGGAAGCAAAGGGTGAAATACTTACATTGGTGTATAAAGGTGAGAAGAGTGTTGAGCCAATTATGTCACTCACCAACAAAAGGTTTGACGTTATTCTTAATGTTTTGCATGGCAAAATAGAGTATATTCAGCAAAAACCAATTGGCATTTTAGTTATTACTATTGAAGGAAACAAAGAAGAATGTGAAAAGGCAAAGCAATTTATTTTTGAAAATGTTAAAGAAATTATACCATATAAGCAGATTTCTTAGATTCTGTGGGAGTGGTTTTTCTCCCACGGGGTCTTAGAAATCGCAATCCAGGGTCGTAGCGCCACTTATTCTGCCGAATATTAAAACGGAGAATTAGCGGCGGTAGGCATCGGGTAATTAACGAGGAAGGTGAGTCAGTATGGAAAACAGCTTAAAAATTTTAGGGGAGTTAGGAAAAGCCTCATTAGAAACGCTGCAAATGGTGGTAATCGCCGCGTTAATATCAAGTGTAGTAGGACTTATCCTTGGATTAGTTCTATTTATAACTTCAAATGGCCTATTGTACAAAAACAAAGTTGTAAACGCAATAGCAGGTTTCATTATAAATATCATCAGATCAATACCTTTTGTAATTCTTCTAGTGCTTCTAGTACCGGTAACAGCTAAACTAGTTGGTACAACAATCGGACCCACCGCAGCAGCAGTTCCTTTAACAGTTGCATCAATAGCCTTTTTTGCAAGACTTGCAGAATCAGCTTTTGAGGAGGTTGATAAAGGATTAATTGAAGCTGCCTTAGCAATGGGAGGCAGCTTAAAGGATATTGTTACGGGAGTACTAATAGTTGAAGCATTGCCTAGCTTGGTTAGAGCCATAACGGTTACATTAATAAGTATTATTGGTTTCTCAGCTATGGCTGGAACTGTTGGTGGGGGAGGAATAGGAGACTTAGCAATTAGATTTGGGTACTACCGCTATCAGATGGATGTAATGTTTGTCACTGTGGCTCTATTAATTGTAGTAGTGCAGATAATACAAGGCTCTGGTGAAAAAATTGCTAAGGTTTTGACTAAAAAATGAAAATTTCTAAATCCTTAGATCTGAAAGTACTTTTTATTTTGGCAATATAACATGAAATGAGGTACCAACTCCTACTTGGCTCTCAACCTTTATTTCGCCATTATGTTCTTCTACGATATGCTTAGCAATAGACAAACCTAAACCAGCGCTGCCATCTGAGCGGGAACGTGCCTTATCTATACGGTAAAAACGCTCAAAAATTTTGTGTATGTGTTCATCACTGATACCTTCACCAGAGTCAGAAACTATTATTTCAACGGTATGGCCTTTGTCATGCAAAGTCATCTGAATACTTCCTTTGGATGGCGTGTGCTTTATTGCATTATCAATCAAGATGGCAGCTAATTGCTTTATTTTTGCTTCATCACCATTAATATCAACAGCCGGGCCATCAAATGGCTTTAGGTGGATACCTTGTTGGATTGCTAGTGCCTCAAATGGGATATAAGCTTCAAGCAAAGCTAAGTGTAGCTGAAACTTTTCTTTCCCCAATAAATCTTGCTCGGAGTCAGCTCTCGCCAAGAACAGCATGTCATTAACAAGTTTAGCCATAACTTTGTTTTCAGCTTGAATATTCTCTAGCCACTTTATTTGACTATCTATAGTCTGATTGCCTCTATTCATAAGGAGATCTGTGGTAGTTTCAATTACAGTCAAAGGTGTGCGAAGCTCATGAGAAGCATTGGCTACAAAATCTCTCTGCCTTTTCCAGGATTTTTTTATAGGAACCAATGATTTTTCAGCCATAAATAGACTTCCAAAAAAGGCGAGAACAAGACCGCCTAAACCTATAAATGCAAGAACCAGAAGTAAATGCCATAACATTTCATGATCTGAGTGAGTATTAATAAAAATTATATAGGAACCAGTACCATCAGCAAGCTCACCCTTTAAGAAGCGATAAGACTCCTCATCGTTTAAGTCTATATTGCCGTCATTCTGTGATTTTGACAGGGCTTTTCTAATCAAAGTATTTATATGCTCATTGTTTAAATCAAAATCCGAAGAGGTATATGTGACATTATTTTGTTTATCAAGTTTCACATAAAAATATCTTAACTCATGACCTTCATGATCTTTATGGTCTTTTTTCATGGGCATTACTTGAGCATTACTTAGACCCTCATTTGAAGAAATTAAGTTTATAAGTTGGTCTGTTTGATCGTTGGTTGTCTTAAACATAGTAACAAACACACCTACAGCGAAAATTATTAAAATAATTGCTACAACAACTACATTGGTTAATGTCAGCTTAAGTCTTAATTTATTAAACATTAGCGTCCTCCACAAGGCAATAGCCTATACCCCTAATAGTTTCTATCTGTATTCCACAACTTTCTCGACTTAACTTTCTACGTAGATAGTGGATATATATTTCAATATTATTCATTTCTACTGATGATTCCAAACCCCAGATTTTATCTAAGATTTGATCTTTATTAATAACCTGACCTTTCTTTCTAATAAAAAGTTCAAGCAACTGAGACTCCTTAAAAGTCAGTCGAATGGTCTCAGTTGGGCATATTGCCTCACAACGCAGAGTGTCAAGTGTTAATAGGCCTGCGGAAAGCTTACTGTCAGAAGGTGCTTGACTCTGTGGTCTTCTAGATAAGGCCCTTATACGAGCTAAAAGTTCTTTCGTTGCAAATGGTTTTACCAGATAGTCATCAGCTCCTGCATCAAGGCCAGCAACTCTGTCTTCTACTGTATCTTTAGCAGTCAATAGCAAAACTGGAGTCGATAAGCCTTTTGATCTCAAAGTCTTAAGAATGGTAATTCCATCAATTTTGGGAAGCATTCTATCTAATATTATTAAGTCGTGTATACCTGTTTGCGCAATGTCAAGCCCAGACTCTCCGTCATTTGCAGTATCAACTGAATAATTGTTGTCTTCCAATATCAATTTTAAAGCTTCAGACAACCGTATATCATCTTCAACTAATAGTAATCTCATAATTTTATACCTCTCTAAAACTATAATACCAAAAAATACTTTAAATAACCTTAATTTCTTAAGGTGATTCAAAGGTTAGCAAAGTAAAATGTATTTAGGATAAAAATAATTTGTTAAAGGAAGTTTAAGCATTGTTAAGAAAGAATTAATGTCTTCATAATGTTTCTATAAAATTACTTTGTTATCATTTAGATATATAAAGCGTAGCTTGGGAAGCTGACATTTATTATTGGTAGGGGGAGTCATTCTATGAGTGGAATAAAAGGAATACTATATGCTACAGATTTAAATACACTTATGATTTTTAATAATTCAATTAAATGTAAATTTTTGGATAAAGTAATGCCTGTGATAACTTATATAGGCAGTGCAACAGCCACAACTTCTACTTGCTTAATGATTATTGTACTGGGTAATGGAGAGGTCAGAAGGATAGGGGTTCAGGCATTAATCGCTTTAACATTTAGCCACTTATTAGTACGTATATTTAAAAATAGTGTTTGCCGATTAAGACCTAAGGATGTATTGCCAAATATAAATACTTTTGATGTTGCTTTGGACTACTATTCATTTCCTTCGGGGCACACAACTGCGGTTTTTGCTATTGCTACAACCTTGGTATTAAATTTTCCTATA
This sequence comes from Bacillota bacterium, assembly GCA_023391425.1. Taxonomy (GTDB): domain Bacteria; phylum Bacillota; class Clostridia; order Acetivibrionales; family DSM-1351; genus Ruminiclostridium. Next base: position 5,990 of record JAEWAX010000065.1, read on the forward strand.
TTGGCTGCTATTTGTTTCCCTATTGCATTTATCGTTGCTATATCCAGACTCTATCTGGGTGTACACTATCCATCAGACATACTTGCAGGGATGGCAGTTGCTATATTTTCATCGGTAGTTTTACAGTTTATAGTAGGCACATTTCTTTGCTTTAATGGGTGAAGTGTGACAATATAAATTTTAGTAGCCATAAAGGCTCAAGGGGGATAATTTTGAAAGAATATTTTGAGTTAATAAGTGACTTTGGAAGTTCACTATATTTCACAGCTATTGCGCTTATTACGATTTTTGCAGGATATTATTTTATAATATCCATTTTCGGGTGGAAAAAAAGGACTGACAAATACGAGTATAAAGGTTCTTTGAATAGCTATGCAGTAATAATTTCAGCACATAATGAGGAAACAGTTATTAAAAACACCATAAATAGTATTAAGGAAATAGATTACCCTTTAAATAAATATGAAATATTCGTTATTGCGGACAACTGCTCAGACAGAACTGCACAATTAGCAAGAGAGTGTGGCGCATCAGTATATGAAAGGACTAATTTGCAAGAGACTGGTAAAGGGCAGGCATTAAAATGGATGTTTAATATCCTATTTCGGTTAGATAAGAAATATGATTCTGTTGTGATACTGGATGCAGATAATCTTGTAGCGAAGGACTTCCTTAAACAAATCGATAAAAAGATGTCTCAGGGCTTTGAAGTCGTTCAAGGTTATAGGGATATGAAGAACCCTTGGGAATCATGGGTTACGCTGTCATACGCCATTACTTATTGGCTTGCAAACCGTTTGAGCCAACTGCCACGACAATATCTAGGTATGAATTGTACTTTGACTGGAAGCGGATATGCTGTTCGTATTGACACTCTGAAAAAAATAGGCTGGGAAATAGAAACCTTAACAGAGGATGTTGAATTCTATTTTCAGCTGTGTTTGCAAGATGTAAAAATAGGCTGGGCACATGAAGCTATTATTTATGACGAACAGCCAACAACTCTTTTACAGTCCTGGAAACAACGCACAAGGTGGATGCAAGGCCATTTCTGCTGTGTGTTCATATATGGGAAACAAATATTGCAAAAATTACTTCAGGAAAAGAGTATTCAGGCTTTTGACAGTTTAGTAATGTTGCTGTATCCCTTCTTCTGCGTTATAGGAGCTATGCTGATGGCTATTCAAGGAGTTTTAACAATTGCACAGATTGGTGACGATAGCATCCGTACTATAGTGATACTGGTTCTAATATCTGTGTTATCATTTTTAGTACAAAACATATATTCTCTCTCAGTTTTAGCTGATGAGAAAAAAGCAAATAGAAAAGTAATCTTAGGACTTATTATTTTGCCGTTATTTAATTTCACATGGATACCAATAATGATACAAGGCTACTTCTCCAGGAAGAACAAAAAGTGGGCACATATAGCTCATTCTGGATCGATAACTTAATGGACTAGCCATGGCGTTTAGAATTGCATTAACTAGCATACAATAACTCGAGGAGAGAAACAAATGACTATATTTCAAGCGATAATCTATGGAATTGTTCAGGGAATAGGAGAATTCTTACCTATATCCAGTACAGCACACTTAATTCTGGTCCCTTGGTTCTTTGGTTGGAACGAACCTGGTAATGTTTTTGATGTTGCATTACACTTAGGAACAGCTGCAGCTGTTATTTTATTCTTTTTCAAAGACTGGATAAATCTAATAGGTGCAGGTATCACAAAGCCAAAATCAACAGAAGGTAAGCTATTTTGGTTTATTGTAATTGCCACTATACCAGGTGGAATCGCAGGGATTCTTCTTGACAAATATATGGGGTCTTTTACGAATCCGGCACTTATAGCAGTTTGTCTTATTGTAATGGGAGTTATTCTTTACTTTGCAGATAAATTTGGCAGAAATGAAATAGATATAAAAAATATAGAACTTAAGAGAAGCTTAATTG
>JAEWAX010000066.1 GCA_023391425.1 Bacillota bacterium
ATATAATCGGTTTGAGGCATAAAAGTTTCTCCTTCTTGAAAAATGTTGTGTGGTAACTTCAGCTTACAAGAATTCGAAGCATTATGCCTCATTTATTTTTTTATTTACCCCAATGTTTAGTATAGAACCAAAAATAAAAGATGGGCGATTTCGTCCATCTTTATTTTTAATAATTCGTTTGTTATTGATTCAGCTACAAGAACTATCTTAGTTGCATTATGCTTATTTTAGCGGAATTGTAATTGCCTCAGCTTCATTCACTTCAATAGTTTGTGTAAAAGTACCGAGTTTTTTAATTTTAGTAATGTCTTGCTCGCTTGCATTTTTAAATCTGTAGGTGAGAATTGTTTGATAGGTTTTGCGGTTATAGGCATTGTCCGTAAAAATATCCATATTCAGTTGTTCGCCATTTTCATCTAGAAGAACTATACTTGGACTAAAAACTACACCTTCTGTGTGAATAGTAATTATAGCAGACTCCCTTGTAGTTTCTATGCTGTCTATTACGATAGTTCCATTTTTAGATTGTTCAAGGCTAATAGGCAAGCCACTACTTATCGGCTTTGAAATCAATTTTGGAGGAGGTAGGCCGTCACTGTCAACTCCTACACTGAATGGAAGAAGCTTAATGCTTTTTATATCAGTAGTACCGCCCATAAACTCAAAAGAAGTGGTAATTGTTGAGTTTCGAGTACTGCCAAATTTATTATATTTATCGTGATCTTCCCATTTTGAATCAGATCCTATTATATTCAAATATTTACCGGTGTCACTTATCAGAACAAATTTATCAAAAAAGTTATTGCTTTTGGTATTTTCAATTATATCTATTTTACTACCAAAAGGTGATATGGATACTTTATCAATGGAAATTTCGTGAGTGTACTTTTTCCTTATCCCAGTTGTAACAGTTGCTTTTAGGTTAGGTGTTACAGTCATGGTTTCACTTTTTGGGGTAATCTTATCAATAGTAAGGGGAAAGTACCATGTGCCTTCCGTATTAGCAATTCTGTTTGTATATATTTCAAGATTAAATTTATCAGTTAAGCTTTTTATTAAACTAAATCTATGCATACCACTTAAGGTGGTTTCGTTAATAATTTTAACTTCAACATCAATGTTTGTAGCAGGTTCAATAAATTTACCACCAGCTTTAAAAGAGAATACTGGCGCCAAACTATTAATTCTCCAATCCAGCGGAACATTAGAGTCATTATCATCTGCTATTTTAAAAGGCGAGTTGCTTGTGACAGTATAAAATACATTGATATAGTTATCATCTACAGCAATATTATCAATTGTTAGCTTAATTCCATTGTCTGTGACTGAGGCACCTACCTTGCTGTTGAATTTCTCAAAGGTTGCTTTTTGTGAAAGGTATTTAAAATCATTAGAATTAGCTGATTTATTAAAATATGATATTACGCCTCCTGCCATATCACTTATTATAGGCGCTGCAAGTACTGAAGCTGTAGTCAATACAGTTAACACCGCTGCTGACACTAGTATCTTAATTGAGGTCCTTTTCTTAGTTCTTTTTGTAGTAGTACTAATATTTTTAAGTAGAGTATCAACTCTATCATTATAATTAACTGGAACGTTGATTTTTTCCTGCTTTGCAAGCTGTTTAATTTTTTTCTCAAAATTATCCATTATAATACCCTCCTATCAGCTTCCAATGTTGCCTTTAGCTTATGCCTTGCCCTTGAAAGCCTTGATTTTACTGTACCACTTGAAATTTTAAGAGCCTTTGATATATCTTTAATGCTCATATCCTCGTAGTAAAATAGTACGACTACTGCTCTGAATTCATCACTTAAATCATTAACTATCTCCCAAAGTCCAGTATTTGAGTTATCAAAAGGGTTAACCATGTAGGATGAATTATCTGTAATAGTAGTATTAGTAGCCTCACTATGTTCAATATCTAATAGGTAATCAAATTTAGTACTTTTCTTTGCTATTGAATAAGCTTCGTTCACAACTATTTTCATTATCCAAGGCTTGAAGCTATCAAAGGAGCGAAGTGAATCAAGATTACTGTATGCTTTGAGAATTGCTTCACCGACAGCATCCATAGCATCATGGTCGTTACGAAGTATGCTTTTTGACAAACGAAACATGTTATTTTGATAGTTCTTGATAGCTGCGGTAAATTGAGTATTTTGGGAAGCTAGCTCTCTAGCAGTCTTCTTTTTTAATAATGGTAACAATTTATTTCCTGCCATTTCTATTTTATTCACTTCCTTTTACTTATCGGAATATATGTATTTTACTTTATCATTCTAAATCGCCGTAATTGCTCATCTTAAGTGAGAAATAAACGAGATTCATCTCTATGTTGTCCGGACATATGATAGATGAATTATAAGCTAAAAAGGTTCCCAAATTGAAATAAGTTTTTTACAAAATAGAAATTACCAATATTTGTGTTGACAATTCTAGTACTTTTACAATACTATATAGTATAGGCAGTAAATTTTTTAGTTAATGTAAAAAATAATTACTAGGGGGTGAGACGTAAACAGGGTTATCGAGAATTAAAAAGCGCCAGGACAGAGCATTCATCTGTTGACGAGGAGAAGGAAGCGATACACTTTACAATTTGTGTGTCGTATCGAAATATTCGGCGGATACCTTCCGGTTGTTACAATCGAAAGAGACAAAGCAAAATCTGCAGGCAACTGCAAAACAAACTAGTCTCATGTAACTAATCCTGTAGCATATCTATTTTTTTCTAAATAAATTATAAATAAAAATCAAACATTTCTAACTTTTAAGTAGGTTTTTTTTGGTTGCTAATTTACCTGAGTGTATTATGCCATTTGGGAAGTAAGTATTAGTATAGAACTGAAATACTAGAATTCTGCCCAAACATAGCGATGCATTGAGGGAAGCCATATACGTGGAGATACTATGCATATTGGCTTATAGCTACAAAGATTATGTATATACATGGAAAGACCTATAAATACTATGCATGTAGGCCTTGATTACTGTACGATGTTTGATTCTCAGTACTGATTTAACATTATTACTTGATTTAAAATTAAATATTGACCACGCTTAGAGATACAAATGACTCTGCTGGTTTAAACGCTATTATTTTATGAACAATTGGATGAAATTCAAGGTTAGAGATAAAAATTTTTTTGGATTTTATTCGCATTTAACTAAGAAAACTGCTGGTAATTACAATATAGGCAATAGTTAAATTATAAAGGAGATTTAATAATTATGTGTGGAATAGTTGGATATATAGGAAAAAGAAAAGCAATACCTGTACTTATAAATGGTCTTTCAAAGCTGGAATACAGGGGATATGACTCTGCAGGAGTTGCAGTAAATGAAGATGGGGAACTTAAGGTAATTAAATGCAAGGGCAGACTTTCATTCTTGGAAGAAAGATTGAAAACTGAAAAACTAGATGGATGTATGGGAATTGGGCATACAAGATGGGCAACACATGGTGAGCCAAATGATGTGAATTCACATCCTCACATTAGCCAATCGGGAGAGATAGCTGTTGTTCATAATGGAATAATAGAAAATTACATTCAATTAAAGGAATTCTTGATAGGACAGGGATATAGCTTCAAATCAGATACAGACACTGAGGTAATTGCACACTTAGTGGAGTATTACTATGATGGAGACCTCGTAGATGCCGTAATGAAGGTAATTGACGAGATAGAGGGTTCATATGCTTTAGGCGTTATGTGCAAGGATGAAGACGATATGTTTGTATGTGCGAGAAAGGATAGCCCTTTAATAATCGGTATAGGCGATGGCGAAAATTTCATCGCATCTGATATTCCTGCAATTCTAGAATATACTAGAGATATTTATATTCTCGAAGACAAAGAAGTAGCTGTACTGACTAGGGATGATGTAAAGGTATTTAATAGCCTTGGAGCACCAGTTAATAAAGAGGTATTTAAAGTAAACTGGGATGTTGAGGCAGCTGAAAAGGGCGGTTATGAACATTTCATGATGAAAGAAATGTATGAGGAGCCAAAGGTTATTAGAGATACTCTAAATCCTAGAATAAAAAATGGTGAGCTAGTACTTGATAGCATTAATATAACAAAAGAAGACATTATGAAGTTAGAGAAAATATATATAGTAGCATGTGGAACAGCTTACCATGCTGGTGTTGTTGGAAAATATATTATTGAAAAGCTTTGTAGAATACCTGTTGAGGTGGATGTTGCATCAGAATTCAGATATCGTGACCCATTAATCAGCGACAAGAATCTGACTATAATTATCAGTCAATCTGGTGAAACACTTGATACCTTATTTGCACTTCGAGAGGCTAAAAAGAGCGGATCTAGAATACTTTCAATAGTTAATGTTGTGGGCAGTTCAATTGCGCGTGATTCTGATGATGTGCTCTATACCTGGGCTGGGCCTGAAATTGCAGTTGCATCCACCAAGGCATACAACACTCAGCTAACTGCTTTGTACTTGGTTGCACTTGACCTCGGACTCAAAAAAGGAACCATTAGCAAGGCTGAAGCTGATAATGTAATTGCTTCACTCAAGAAAATTCCTGCAGGAATAGAAGGAATTTTAAAAAACAAAGAAGACATTCAGAAATTCGCTCATAATCATTATAATGCAAAAAGTATTTTCTTTATTGGGAGGAGCCTTGACTATGCACTATCAATGGAGGGCTCACTGAAGCTGAAGGAAATCTCGTATATTCACTCAGAGGCATACGCTGGTGGTGAACTAAAGCACGGAACAATAGCATTAATAGAAAAAGGCACGTTGGTAGTATGCCCAATGACTCAAGACGTTCTCTTTGAGAAAATGGTGAGTAATATAAGAGAAGTTAAGGCAAGAGGCGCAGTAGTGCTGGCAATAACCCAAGAAAACCACAAGGCTGAGCTCGAGAAAACAGCTGACATGGTTCTAACAATACCAGATGTAGACTCATTAACAGCACCTATAGCAGCAGTAACACCATTACAGCTATTCGCTTACTATATGGCACTTGAAAAAGGCTGTGACGTGGATAAACCAAGAAACTTGGCAAAGAGTGTTACCGTGGAATAGGGGGATTTGTAATAAAGATAAAGATGTGTTCCTATGTAATTAAGTTGGTAAGTTTGTAATTAAGTCTGTAAGTTTTAATTAAGTGTGTAAGTTTCAATTTTATAAAAATGTATAATTATGCAATATATAAGTATTTTCAAGCCATGTATTTTAGTATCGAAAAAGGTACTGAGAAATATGGCTTTATTTTTTATATAATCTATTTTTATTACAATATTTTATAATGTATGGTAAAATATGAACAAATGGATTAAAGTGTAATTATAGCTATAATGGAAAGTTTGGGGGTCGTGAAAGAAGCATATGATAAAGCCAATCGTAATTAGTTCAAAAGAAATATCAATTATGAAACCTACTACAAATGCTGACTATAATAGTAAGACTATTCTAACTAATTCTGTTTGGGAATATGTTGAACTATGGTTAAAAAGGCATAGTGGAGTTGATGTAGAAAATGCTCTTTTTTATTGGCAACAGGCAAAATATTTCTTTGATGCCTCTCAAAATCTACCAATGAACTCAAAACCGCTCACTTCTTACTACTGCTGTTTAAATGCTTCCAAAGCATTATTGAGCATTAATGGAGTATCTTTAGAAAACATATCGCATGGAATAACACAAAATAGGTATAACCAAAGCAGTAGCTCACTTGAATATACAAAAGTAATTTTTTTGGGTTCAGGTGTTCTGAATGAGTTATCTAAATATTTTACGGAAGATGTTAATAGAACAGAATATTTTGTCAAAGATTTATTTTATAATATACCATGTATACATAGGGCGTTTTGTGTTACATTTTCTAATTCACCAGAGTTGTTTATACCAATTAAAAATGTTAAATTCGTTCGTAATGATCAGACATCAGATTCATGGGTACAATTTGAGGTTGATAATAGATATGCAAATGGAACTGCATTAAGGTGTATTCCTTCACAGTATAAAAGAGATACTGGAATTAAAAATGCATATATCGTAAGAAGAGAAAATGCACGTTTCAAGTGGGATATACATACAAAACTCAATATCCGTTTAGAAAACCTAAATCAGTATCACCAAAAGATTCGTAAAGAAATACATTACATTTATGGAGATGCAAAGCTTTGGTATATTAAGAAAGATATTTCCACAAATTCACATATAATAAAACGCAATTCTATTACACTTATATATGCACTTATGCATTGGTTAAGTGAATTAGTAAGATATAACCCAAGATTATTCGATGGATATATGAAAACAAACCAAAACTGGTTAATAAATGAATTTATTGAGAATGCTTTATATCAATTTATAGATGAGATAAGTTGTGAAATTACAAAAAAAGATATAATGACTTCGGGATATAGAAAGTAGTAGGATTTACCACTTTCAGCTTTTAAATATTAAAGATATATAAGTTTTTTAATATTAATTTTAAATTCGATGTTAATTAAGCACAGCATTCAAATTAAGCTATTAATACGAATTTTGGATTTCAAAGGAAGTAATGATTATGAAGAAAATGGAATTGTTAGTTAAATCGAGAGAAGCAATGATGTCTGCAGTACAGATATATAACAATCCGCAAATTACATTTAAATCAGAAACATTTATATCTTTGGCTGTAATTTCATGGACATATTTATTACATGCTTATTATGCTAACAATAATGTAGATTGCAGATACTTTCACAAAAATGGTAAGAAGAAAAGTTATGATCGTACAAAATATGGTGCCTATAAACATTGGGAATTAGATCGTTGTTTAGACGATAAAAAATCACCCATAGATCAGGAGACAACTAAGAATCTAAAATTTTTAATTGGGATAAGACATGAAATAGAACATCAAATGACAAAAAAGATAGATGAATCAATAAGTGCTAAAATACAAGCTTGTTCTATTAACTATAATTACTATATTAAAAAGTTAATTGGATATGAATATGGAGTAGATGAGCAGTTAGGAGTTGCTATTCAATTCTCACCAATTGAGCCAAATCAAAAAAAACAATTATTTCATAATGAAAAATTAGCAGATAATATTAAAAATTTTATTTCAGAATTTGAAGAATCATTATCAGATGATGAAATAAGAAATCCACAATATGCTTATAGAGTTTTATTTACAAGGTTAAATGCTAATAGAAAAGGACAGGCAGATCAAGTTATAGAATTCATACCTGCAGGTACCGAGGGAGCAGAACAATTAAACAAAGCATATACACTTATTAAGGAAACCGAAAAAAAGAAATATTTATCTAAAGAAATAGTTCAGATAATGAAGGACAGAGGCTATACTTGGTTTAATGTACAGAATATGACGAATTACTGGAAGAAAGAATTTATAAGTAGAGATCAATATGGAATACAAATAACTGCTTCTCAATGGATGTGGTATGAAAATTGGATTCCTGTAATGGAAGAATATTGCAAAAAAATAACTGAAATAGATTGTAATAGCGAAAAAGGATATTATGCCAAAGATATCGTTGAACTGATGAACAAAAAAGGGTATACAAAGTTTAGTACTTATTGGTTTGCATATTTATGGAAAATCAATATGAATATTGATAGGGATCATACTCAATATGGATATTACGACAGACATAAGAGATACGTTTGGAGAAAGGAATGGGTACTAATAGTAGAAAAATATTGCGAAAAGAATGCAATTAAATTTGGAAGGTATAATTTTTAGAACTAACTTCCCATTGTGTTTAAACAGGACAAGCGTATAGTAGCAATTATGGGAGGTTTAGAATGCTCACAATATTAAAAGAGGCTATGAATTCTATGTGCCGCTATGATACTCAATTGTACATTATAGCCAAGTGAGTGTTCTGAGATAACTAGTAAGTACAGGGGGCTAAAGCATGTTGAGAATAGATAAAGCAATTCTAGATACCAATGAGGTAATCTGCGATAACATTTCAAGATTTGACTCCTCTGAAAGAGGTCTGCTGAGCCAAAATATACTTGGTCATGTAAGAAATTTTGTTGAATATGTTGCCATAAAAGCATTCTCTAATGGAGCAGATATCAATCCGAATGATTATGATTTAAATGTTGCCGCGCTGAAAAGCATGCAGGCACGAGGTGAATTACGCTTTCTTTATAGATTCCATGAGATGCTTCAGAAATCAATCTCCCACTATACGGTAGACAAGGATGGATCGGAGCGGTTAATGCTGAAATATTATGAGCACCTATTAAGGATAAAGCTATATCTCAAGGATACATATAACCTAAAGGTTCTTGAAAATATTCAGGATTTTCCATTAAATACAGATACGGAACTTTCAGAATATTATACTAAGATTGCAGAAAAAATCGAAGCTCCCAGCCATCAAAGCAAGCCTGGTCTCTATAATGATCGATACTATGTGCAGAAGGTTAAGCCGTTCTTTGTGAATCAGAGAATTTATTACGAAGTTACCTTTACTACGGCAAATGCCAAGGCAAGCAAATTCGACCGGGTAATCGCATTCACTAAGCATGAAATAACAGATAACTATGCAGTGAAATTTTCTATTCATAATGCCGTAATCCATATTCTCGACAAAAATATGACTATTCAAATTATTGATAACTGGTCGGTTTCCATTCGCCCCTGTGAGTGGGAGAATCTATCAGAAATTTTCGGTGCGCGAATGAGTATTAGCGCATCCTCCAATGAGTATAAGGAACTTATGAAACATCTTACAACCGTAAGAATGTCCTTAACCGAACTGATAGCAAGTGATCAGGGCTATTACGAGTACATAAAGGCTCAAGTAACTGTGCATGCTCAGTCAACTAAGATATACGAACTTCTTGATCAATGCCGGGACATTATTAATAACAAATCTGGCACCAATGTTATTCACTATCTGCTCCATAAAATGAATAATAGGGTTATAAAGTGGCAGTTATGGAATAAACGGTGCGGCGGACTATCCGATCTTTATTTAAGTTATGGCTGTATACCATTTGATCAGATGCCCTATTGCACTTCTCTACGACAACATAATCCTCGAATTTACGATCTGTTTGAGTCAATATCAGTAGACGAGCGTGAACATGAGCTTTTTGCGAGGTTTATCAAAAATAATACAGAAATCGAGGGGCAGCTTTTTACACCTAAAAAGGATATTGAAGGATTTGATGATATTGATGGTCTAATTAGAAAATATAATAGTTCACTCTATTATAAACATACAGACAGAAGGCTCGAAGTTTATAAGGAACATATCTACATAAAGGGATATGCCGATGATAGTACTGCAATAATTCGGAAATTGCAAGAACTCGCCTTGTCCGGAGTGTCTCAGTATACGAACTCCGTTGATTCTTGGATATCACGGGAGTCTTATGAAATTGATGACGGAAGTAAAAAAGAGGCGCTGCGCCAGATGTTCTCCGCTTCACATGTTGCTTTAATATATGGGTCGGCCGGAACCGGTAAATCTACATTAATCAAACACATCTCGAATTTCTGGGCGGACAAGAAAAAGGTATATCTGGCAAATACGCATCCTGCGGTAGATAATATGCGGAGAAAAGTTACCGCAGGAAACAGCAGTTATAATACGATAGCAAAGTTCCTGTCTAAGAAGAACTTCGATACAGACTGTGACATTCTTTTTATTGATGAGTGCAGCACAGTAAGCAATACTGATATGCGAAAAATATTAGATAAAGCAAATTTCAAGTTGATTGTTTTAGTCGGCGATATCTTTCAGATTGAATCTATCTACTTTGGAAATTGGTTTAGTATTGCCCAGAAATTTGTGCCAAAATCTTCTGCCTTTGAACTGACTCATCCCTATCGAACCACTAATAATGATCTCCTTACGGTCTGGGATCGTGTACGCAATGTCGATGATGCGATTCTGGAGCCACTAGTAAAAAACGAGTTTACTACTAAACTTGACGAATCAATATTTGAGCGTGCCGAGGAAGACGAGATTATTCTTTGTCTCAACTATGATGGACTATATGGAATCAATAATATCAATCGCTTTCTTCAGAATAGTAATCCAAATGATGGCATTCTTTGGGGCATTAATATTTATAAAATTGACGATCCAATATTGTTTAACGAGTCAAATATATTTTCGCCACTCATACACAATAACTCTAAGGGGAGAATTGTTGGTATCCGACCTGAGGACCAACAGATATGGTTTGATATAGAGCTCGACGAGTCCATTAACGAGATAGATGCATATAACTATGATTTCGAACTTGTTGGTGAGTCAGATACTGGCGATTCCATTATTTCTTTTAGTATTAACAAGTACCGTAGCACAGACGAGGATGACGATGATAACGATTCAACTGTAGTCCCATTTCAGGTAGCCTATGCCGTTTCAATTCATAAAGCGCAAGGTTTGGAATATGACTCGGTGAAAATCGTTATTACGAATGAGACCGAGGAACGTATTACTCATAATATCTTCTATACGGCAATTACACGTGCAAAAGAAAAACTGAAAATATATTGGAGTCCCGAGACTGAAAATGCTATCCTTAAACGATTAAAAGTGAAGAATTCAAATAGTGATGCTTATTTATTGGCACAGCTTTCTTCGCTTACAATGACGTAATCATATACAGCATAGAAAACAATACCCAGGAGGAGTACCTATGCCTGTTTTTGAAGATTTTGATTTAATCATGGAGTATGCCCACTTTTGAAATTGGGCACCGGACTGGAACGTTGTAAAAGAAGTATATAGAAGAATCCCAAATTCAAACAAACTCCTTTCGCATATACATATTTAGAAGAAATGATTAAACAACTATGGTAAGGACACATAACTTCAGATTAGGCGAATAATGCGTATTTGGATGAATATGTTTAACTGTCATGTTAAGTTTATTTTCTTGCAACCAAAGTCCAAGATAACATAGTAAATAAAATGGTATATCAAGTTTCCCGAGAAAGAGGATTCTTGGCATGCAATTCTTTAGATATATTGAGAGTAAGGCGACGGTTTATACTATGTGCTCTATATCTACCTGTTTTATGATATCATGTTAAATGTCTTTAAATAAATTTCTGATAATTTATCATAAATAAGAAATATTATTATTTTTGATCTTTTAATTATATTTACTTATTTCACTGTGTATAAATTGAATCAACTCTTTAGAAAGTTTAGTTTGATTTAATCCTGCCTTTGCAACAACTCTATGATACTTTAATTTCTCATTTTGAGAATACAATTTTTGTATAGTTAGAATTACTCTATACTTTTGAAATTCGATAACTGATTCTATGTTAGAATCAATTAATTTACATGTCCTTGGTAATAAATGAGGATTTAATGAATTCGATCTTAAGCCAAGGGCTCTACAAATAAGCGATTTGGTTAAACGTTTCCTTAAATTATTATTTTTAATTATATTGATTAACTCATTTACTTTTTCATATAATTCATTATCTCTCTTAATCCAGTCAATAAATTTGGGATTTGTCTTATACGGTTTATTATAAATGTCAGGTTTAGGTTGCATTTCTTTTATCCATAATGGATTGTGGTTTAAAAGCCATGATACTTGCTTTTCACAGTTCTTTTTCAGCTCACTACGAGTGCAGCGAGGATGATCAGTTAAATAGATTAAAATTTTGTTTTTATATTCTTGCTCTATTTCTGCATTATTTCTTTTTTTAACTTCAACTTTAGCATTTGTGGTAAGTAGGTCTATAATGCCAAGTTCTTTTGCATATGATCGGATAGTTTTGCTATCACACTCCATAAGTCTGCCTAATTCACGCATTGATGTTATCCCAGATAAAATATGATTTTTTAAGTTGTATTCCCATATATCTCCATATTCTCTTACTTGTTTTTTTACATATTTATCATTAGCATCTTTATCTGGTCCGCTTCTAGAATAAATATATCCACAGTCACATTTAAATATTCCTATAGGTTTTAGATATGAGCTACGTCTAGAAATTGTACAGTCTGTTATTACTAATTCCTTATAATGTGTTACTACAGGATTTAAGCATGGCCATGGACCTACCCCAAATGGATTATAATGTCTTTCAAAGTTTTGTATAAAATTAAGTACGTTTTTTGCTAAAAATTCTATAAGCAATATATGTCTTAAGGGGTGAATTATTCCTTTATAACTATCCTTTGCTATGTTTTTAAACCAATCTGTTGTTATATTTATATTGGAATCTAGTAAATTTAAAAAGTCTTCTGAATGAAATGCAGTTATTTTTTGTATGAGCTCAGATTGATGAATTTTTTTTGAAAGACTAGATAGCCCCATAGTGTATAATGCAGTATTATATTTGTCTTTAAAGTAATAAACATCTAAATCATTAATATTATTATTAAAAAAATATTCTATATCTCTAGATAGCTGCAACAATTTAGGTTTCAATCTACGTGGGTATTGAGAATTTGTATTAGATTTTATACTTGAGCCAGAAAGATAATCTTCGATATCGATGTAACTATCATAAACTGAAGTATTCATTATTTGTATATCGTAAAGGTATTTCTGATGTTTTGTACAAATAAAATAGCCAGGAACTTGATGAATTCTGTGTATGTAAGCTTCTCCATAGTACATTCTATCTTCATCTATACAAGATGGACATATTTTTATGCCACCATTTTTACATATTGAGCCCGCGGTATTCCCTAGTTTTAATTGTACTAATCCTGGATTGCCACTCTTCATACATTCTTCTATTTCAATACAAACTTTTGAAGTCAAAAATGGTTTATATATAGGGAATATAGTATGATTATTTATAAAAAATTTTGGTGTATATTCATCATGAAAGAAATTACTGCAAAAGTAATTTAAATTACTAGCAAAATTATTTGCTTTTATATAAGTGGTATTTAATAGTTCTTTTAGACTTTGTGATATTAAAGAATTTCCACTATACTTATGAAAGCGCGAAATATAACTATAAAATATTTCATCCGGATATATAGAGGGATATGTATAAAACACTTTTATTTCTCCTTTTAATCAAGTAAATATTTCTAATAACTTAATTTAGAAATATTTATATTTGTGATAGTATATTATAATAGAAGTTCACATAAAATTCAATTATGTAAATATTAATTATAGAATGAAATAAACTAATTTTTATTGGGTACAATTGTAAAGGTATATAATTTACGATTTTAATAGACAAATTCAATGTAAATATATATTCATAAAGGAGAATGACCATGAAATCCCGTAAAACAGATAAATGGAGATTAAAAGAAAAACGTGGGCAAGGATATGGTGAAAACTATAAACCATGGATATTAGTTCACGAAGTGCCGTCTGATGGCAGATCACATAAGATATATGGCTGGAAGCATAATAGAACTTACCACTTTCTATCAGATGGTGAATTCTATGCTTTTTTAAGACTACAAAAGCAAGATAATGTTCTTGATATTAGAGAGCAATTTCCACTACTTCCACTGCAAGATACTCTTGATATAGCTAAAAAAAATGGTATATGCCATCCACCAATAACTAAAAGTGATGATAAAGACAAAAACATATTAACTTCTGATTTAAATATACTTGTTAGCAACGGCTCTGAGGTTAAAGAGATAGTTCGAACTGTAAAAACCGAGGCTGATTTAAAAAAAACAAGAACTCAAGAGAAACTATTTATTGAAAAAGAGTATTGGACTAAAAAAGGCATTGACTGGGGTATTATACTTCATACTGAAGAGTCAAAAGTAATCGGGAATAATATATATCAAATCTATCAAGATTATTTTTGGACTGAAGATAAAAATCTTACTGATGAAGAGTTAAATTGGCTGGTGGATAGATTTAAAGATATGCTTATTAAAAATGACATGGTAATACATAAAACTACGCAAACATTTGAAAAATCTTTAGAATGGCGAGAAGGAGAAGGATTAAATTTTTTTAAATTCTTATTAGCCCATAAAATAATAAAGACTGACTTTACAATAAAATTTAACTATTTTGATATGAAAATATGGTTTTAAGGAGCAACACCAATGGATAATATATTATACAACAATGACCTGATAAAAAATTTAGTAACTGGCACTACAGAAAGGATATTGTGGAATAGCTCTTCCCTAAATTATTTATACTCCATAGAATTGTTTACAAATAAGTTAATTATCAACAAAAAAGCAATTACTGATATAGAAAAAGGCTTAGAAGAAGGTGTTTTTACTATATTACCAGATGATACAAAACTTAAAGTATTAAATATAGATGAGTTAAATGAATCTAGAAAAGAATTACTAGAAAATCGCTATAAAATTGTAAAAGTTATAGATAATGATGAGAATATTCCATATTGTTATGAAAGAGCATACAGGGGAAAGTTAATAAAAAAAGCAGTAGAGAAATATGATGTAGCGGAAAAGACAGTTTATCAGTATATAAGGAAATTCTGGCAAGGTGGTAGAACGATAGATTCTCTTTACGATGATTATGATAATTGCGGTAGGAATCCAGTAAAAAACTATACAAAAAAACCAGGTAGGAAAAGTGCTGCAGATAGGCTATTTCTTAAAAGAGATAAGGATCATACCGGATTTATTGTAGATAAACAAGCAAAAGAGATATTTTATAAGGGGTATGTTAGATATATTAAAAATAATGCTGATATTGCTTTAAGTAAGGCTTTTGATGATATAAAAACAGATAATTATGGAGAAAAATCTTGGAACCAAAAACCAACTTATGAACAATTTTATTACTGGTTTAGAAATAATATTGATATGGATGAAAATGAGAAGTTCAGAAAAGGTAAAAAGAATTATCAAAATAATGTTCGGGGTTTAACTTCAGATACAATATTTGAGGCAGATGCTCCTGGTTTTAGATATCAAGTAGATTCAACTCAATTTCCAATTTATTTGGTAAACAGAATAGATAGAAAGTTGATTGTTGGCAGGCCAGTAGTTTATTTTGCCGTAGACGCATATTCTACAATTATTACAGGTGTTCATGTCACTCTATTTCCAGAGTCTTGGGACGGATATGCTAGCTTATTGTATAATGCAATCGAGGATAAAGTGAAATATTGTAGAGTGTTTGGAAAAGAGATTACAAGTGATGAATGGATTGTTAAAGGTTCTCCAAAAGTTGTTCTGGGAGATAGGGGAGGCTTTATTAGCAAACATTCAGATTTATTAATAGAAAAATTGAATATTGGATTTGAGATTGCGCCTTCATTCTCTGGTAGTTCTAAAGGCAATGTGGAAAAGAAATTTGATATTATTGAACAAATGTTAAAGCATGAATTACCAGGAATTATTAAAGAAAAATATAGAGAACGTGGAGGAACTGATTATAGAAAAGATGCTAAATTAGATTTATATGAATTTACACAAATAGTTATAGAAGCTGTTTTAGAGCGAAACGAAAAAATAATGAAGGACTACCCACTTGAGAAAGAATTGGTTTGGGCAGCGATAGAGCCAAGCGCTAACAATATTTTCAAGTGGGCTATATCTCGGAAAAGCGGTGCATTAAGAAGTCAATCAGAAGAAAAACTTCGTTTTTATTTATTGAGACATGGTACAGCCTCAATTACTCATAGAGGTATTAAATACGGGAAAATGTACTACACCTGTAAAATAGCACAAGAAGAAAACTGGTTTTCAAGGGTAAATAAAGCTCAAACATTTGAAATAGCATTTGATTCAAGGTGTTTGAACACAATTTTACTTCATGATGAAAAAAATATGCGATTTATTGAATGCGAAATCAATAGACAGCTGACTTCAAATTCCAAGTACATTGATAGGAGTTTAGAGGAAATTGAAAGCTATGACGAAAATGTTTTAGCTAAAAATAAGATTTATACGGATAAAAATGATGAATCATCTAGAAAGCATAAAGAAAATAGAGATAAAATTACTAAATCAGCTGATGAAAAAAGCAAAAACAGGGGAGCAGTATGTGTCAATAGTATTGAACAAAATAACGCGATTGAAAAAGGTCTATACGGCAATAAAGAATCGTTGATTAAAAATCCATATGAATCACAAATAGATAATTTTGACCAAAACGATAGTAAATTCAATGAAAGAGTCACAGCACAAAATGTTAAAAGTAACTCAAGACAAAGATTTCAGAGCTTAATTAGCAAAAAAATTAATGAGGATTTAGGCTAGAAGAAAGGATATTATGTTTAATTATAATTATTATGAAAATTATGAGATTTCCCAATATGAGGATATAGTAAAGAACGGTAAATTTTATTTTAGGGAACATGTTAATGCAAGATATATTAGGCAAGAGCAAGAGAATTACAGTGGGAATTTATTAATTGAAGCATTACCACCTATTAAGAATCTTGATAAAACGTTTGAATTTTTAAAAAAATATCCTAACTATTCAGAGAACGAAAAAAATTGCTCTGATGAGTATAGAATACATAGTATATTCAGACTTCTTAACTTTTTAATACCTTTATCATCAAATTTACTGACTGATCAATATTTATCAATCAGTATGCGTAATGGATATATTAGTAAAAGAATAGGGACTAGAGATTATTGGAGTATGATTGAAAAATCAAATAGAAATCTTGTTAAAGGGGAAAAGAATGTTTTAGAATTATCCACGCAATATTCAATTGCATCAAATTCTTCAAATGGTTTTTTAATTATTGGTGCAAGTGGATGTGGAAAAACATCAGGTATTAATAATAGTCTCTCCTTCTACCCACAAGTTATTAAACACTTTGTAGATGTAGATGGAATGAAAAGTTTTTTTACTCAAATACCGTGGATACGAGTAGACTGCTCTTATGATGGGAGAATTTCAGGTGTATGTTATCACTTCTTTAGTGAACTTGATTTGCTCCTTGGAACTGATTATGTTCACAAATACGGTAGGATAACTATTGATAAAATGATTGAAGCAATTTCTTTTCTATCATTAAAATATGCAATTGGTGCCCTTGTAGTTGATGAGATTCAGTATATTAAACAAACTAAGAATGGAGAAGAGTTATTTAACTTTTTCGTTACTCTTTCTAATACAATTAGAATTCCAATTATATATATCGGAACATATAAAGCAAGTAATACTATTTTAGGTGAACAGTATGCTAAGGGGAGAAAAAGCGAGGGGATAGGATCAGTTTAATATTATCGACTGGAATCTAATGATCTGGAATGGAATACTTTTATAGAAACTCTTTGGAAATATCAATGGGTAAAAAACATAACACCTCTGACTCAAGAACTCAGAGATATAATGTTTAAGCGTTCGTTGGGAATTATTGATAGGGTAATTAAAATATTCATGGCTGTTCAACTAGAAGCTGTTTTCTCTGGGGAAGAACAAATAACTATAGATTTAATAAATAACGTAGCTGATAATAAATTTAAGTTATCAGAGAAAATAATTAGAGCGTTTCAATCAGGAAATAAAGCTAATATAAATCTATATGATGATATCATTGCACCTGACATCAAAATAGAAGAATATCTAAATAGAAATCTAGCGACTCAAAAAATAGATGAAATTTATAATAGCCAGTCATTTAAGGAAAGTATTAACAAGCAACAGACAATTGATAATATTATTCATATATTACATCAAACAATGGATTTTAAAAATGACGATATAGAAAAGGCTGCAGTTATAGTAGTGAATAAATTTGGATATAATAAAGATATTAATGTTTTAATAAAGGAAGTAGCAAAAGAATTATTAAGAATAGAAATAAACAATGAAAATAATGATGAAAAGCAGCCTAAAAAGAAGAAAGGTGCTAAAAAACAAAAAGTACCAATAAATTTTGTGAAGGATAATATAAAAGATGTTCTTGATGGAATAAGTTAAAGGAATTTCAAAAAAATGATTAATTATTTTCCACCTATTAATCATGATGAGTTAATATATAGCATATTAGGAAGGTATCATAAAACTGACGGAAACAACAATATAAAGGACACATTTCAAGATTTTTTTTCAAGGTCGACAATTACTCCAATCGTTGATTTGCCATGCCATTTAGATGAACTCTCTAGCAATTTGCCAAAAGATATGGGGTACAGTAGTGAATTTTTTATTCATAACTGTACTCTTTTTCCATTTTACTCACCATTTATGTGTCATGAATCGCGTCGAAAATGTATTAATATTATGAAAAGTGGAAATGGATCTACCTTGAAAACTAAGATGGGCATTGTTGCCGGAGGTATTTGTAAAAAAAATCACATATATTATTGCCCAAAATGTGTGGAGCATGAGGAAGGAAACCAAATAGAACCTTATATTCATAGGTTACATCAAGTCGAAGGTGTTTTTATATGTGATAAACATGATTGCAAATTAAAAGAATATGGACAAGGAATATTAAGTAAAATACAGGTGACCTACATCGATGTTAACAAAGTTAATTATGAAGTTGAGTACATGGATGATAAAAACACACAGGACAAACTTCTGAAGATTACTAATGAAGTGAAATACTTACTAGAAAATGATGTTAGTAGTTATCTAAATAATGTTAAAATACATGAAAGATATTACGATTTGCTAGATGAAAAAGGCTATTTAACTGCAAGCAAATGCGTTAAGCAGGATAAACTAGGACGAGACTTTATTAATTATTATGGGTCTGATTTTCTGGATATACTTGAGTCTCAAATTAATATTAAGGATGAAAATAATTGGTTAAAGATAATTCTTAGAAAGACCCATCGTATAGTTCATCCTATAAGGCACATTTTGTTAATTGATTTTCTCTCTGGTAGTATTAAGAGTTTTATATATTATAATCCAGAGCCACAAGTATATCCATGTCTTAATAAATTTTGTAACAGCTTTAAGAACTCATCAAGTACTGAATATAAAATAACTTCAGATTACAAAACTAGAGAACCTGTAGCTACAGTTACTTGTAAAGATTGTGGATTTATATATTCAAGAAAGAAGTCTTCAGACATATATAGAATAGGTACTATAAAAGACTTTGGATTCCTGTGGTTAGGTAAATTAGAGGAGATTCTTGCTTATAATAAGGAAAGCTCATTAAGGTCAATTTCAAGAGAAATGGAATGTGATCCAAAAACAATCGTTAAGTATGCTAATAAATTAGGCTACTCAAATTCAATTCAAAGTACAATGAAAATTTATACTAAAAGAATAAAGAATACCCAAGAAAATAAAGGGCTTCGCTATAAAAATAGTATTTTGGAACTTATACGTGCTAATCCAACTATCTCAATAACAGAAATTAAACAGCTTAAATATAAAGACTATATGTGGTTATATAAAAATGATAAAGTTTGGTTAATGGCTGTAAGTCCAACTCATAAGAAGCCAGACAGTAATGTACACAATAAAGTGGATTGGGATAAGAGAGATAGAGAGCTAGTTGAATCACTTCAGACAGCGTACCTAAGCGTTAAAAATAATGAGCCTGAAATAAGAATAACTAAAACTTTGCTTGGAAGAAAATGCAAGGTTTTACCATATATTGAGAAAAAGCTTAATAAATTACCCCTAAGTAAAGAGTACCTTGAAATAATACAGGAATCTGTAGAAGAATTTCAAATTAGAAGGGTAAACACTATATGTGATGATTTACGTAATAAAGGTGAAGAAATTGTTGAATGGAAAATAAAAAAGTTAGCTGGATTAAAGGATAATTTATCTAGTAAGGTTTTAGAAGTTATAAAAAATTATTTAAAATCATAATCATACATGCCTATCTGTTTTGCCTCGACCTGGCAATTCTAATATGACAATCTTCTGTTTTCTTGCTTAATAATTAGGAGTATTTTATATCGGATATTAATCAGTCGTGGATAGAGAATTATGTATGGATAACTATTTATCAACAATATACAAACAATTTAGATATTATTGCCAAATTTGAGTATTTTATGTTGAAATGGATATCCAAAAGATATACAATTATGAAAACAAAGTTGATTAAGCGTTTTACTTTATTCAGAAAGGATAACTAAGATGAATGATTTTTCAATGGCAACTATCTCAAAATTAATTGTACATTTGATAGGGAACAAATCAAAAGAAGAAGATATGGTGCTTTCAACCCAACTTTCGGATATAACAGCAGATTCTACAGAACAATATTTAAATCAATTTTTCTTTTCCTCGTTTAAATTTGATTTGACATATCAGTTCTCTCATGAATCGGATATAAATTTAAATGAAGTCTATAACTATACTTCAAAATTATTTAAAAACGAAGATGAGTTTTTAGAACAATCAGTTAATATAGCCAAACACTTATATGGGGTATCGACTCATCCGAATATAAAAAAAGGTGAATTGTATATATCATATATAAAAGAGTGTGTTATAGATGGAAAATCAACAGATGTTATAGGGATTTTTAAATCAGAAACGAAAGATTTCTATTTGGATATCATAGACAAACACAACAAGTTTGATATTACATGTAAAAAAGGTATAAATACAAATAAATTAGATAAAGGCTGCTTAATTTGTGATATGGGTACTAGATATCCTCAAAAAGTGTTTATTGTTGACTCGAATAGAAACGATGCTTATTACTGGAAAAAACTTTTTCTCAATGCGGATGAAGTTACAGATGAGTATTCAAATACTTCAACTATATTGAAAACTTGTAAACAGTTTGTAAAGAAAGCCTGCCATGATATTGAGCCTACTGATAAAATAGAATTACTTAATAATTCTATTCAATATTTTGAAACCCATGATAGTTTTGAAATAGAAGACTTTACATCAACTGTTTTTAAGGATGATATTGCATCTTCAAATTTTAAAAAATATATTCAAGAAGTAGTTCCTGAAAAATCTTTCGAAAATCCATTTGATATTTCACCTAAAGCAGTTACAACAATTAAAAAGAACATTAAAAATTGTATTAAATTAGATTCTAACATTGAAATTAGGATAAATACACAAACTCAGGCCATGGAAAGAATGGTGGAAAAAGGATATGATAACGAAAAGCAAATGAGTTATTATAAGATTTATTTTAAAAATGAAGAATAGGAAAGGATGGATGATATCATGGCTGGCGGAGAAAAAGCTAAAAGTTCTGGCGAATATGGGGAAGCTATTGTTGGTAAACTATTGAAACTTATAGGCTGGGACAACCCCAATAATGGTGTTTCTGTTCCTTGTGTTTTTGAAGAGAAACATGATAAGCAAAAACATGGCATAGATTATATATATCAATATAGATCGCCTTTAAGAGATTCAACAAAACAAGAAGTATTAATTAGTGTAAAATGTCGTGATAATTACCCATCAACCGAAGATGGGGTGAAGAAAAAGTTTAAAGAGTTTTTAATAGATTTAGCGCAAGCAATGGAATGTTATCCAGCATGTGACATCTCAAAACGTAAAATTCAAAATACTACCAAAAAAACAACATCAGGATTAATTTTTTGGATTGACCGCAACAGAGGAGATGGTCGTGAAAATATAGGAGTGATAGATAAAATTGGGAATTTTTATTTAAAGGAAGAATGTACATATGAAGTAATTTCTCTTGTGGATAATAAACGTGCTCAGTTTTTATACAGTTTACTGACATTTACAAAAGCTAAGTATGGGGAAAATAATGTTGAGTTCTTTTATATTAATACCGGACTTAATAATGCTAGTCTAAATCGAATTTACACAGGCAAGATTATGCCCGTTGAGTATGTGAATGCTAATGTTATACCTTTAGCTATTGTAAATAGTGATAAGAAAACGTTGTTATTAGGAACTACAGACAACTTTTGCAAAGAGTATTTGTTAAGGTTAATAGGACTAGCTCAAGAACTAACAAGTACATGGGTAGCTAGTGTAATAATAGCTTTTCCAGACTATAATGAATTTGAGAATAGCGAAGATGTAATCAATGCTAAAAATGAATTCGAAAACAGTGGTTTTCTAAATAGTATTGAAGTAATTACATTTAATCCGGATTTTAGAGATGGGGTGAAATAATGGGAACAACGATTAACTGTCAAACATTGCTACCTATCGGGGAAAAATTGAAACCTCTGCTGAATAAATCTTGTATAAGTGAAGCAAATATGAAAGATATTTTAACTACTAGAGGTGTATTCATTGGTGATAGCAGTAAAAAGATATCTGTTCCCTTATTAACCTTATCTGTAATAAGTCCAAGGGAATTTGAAAGTTTGCAAGAATTTCAGAAAACTAAAGAAGATAGCTTAAAAATAAAAACATCTAAAAGCATATCACTGACACCAGATAACTTAAATAATATTATACCTTTAGACTTAATTATTCCGGATGATTTAGTTGATGAAACTAATAATTTCAGAATAGATACTGACTTAAGCTTCTCAATTAAAACTCCTAATGAATTAATTTTGGATTATGAGATTATTAGAGACGATATAACAAAAGATTGGGCAAGTAACGAAAGCCGATTTTGTGCTAGAGTAGAAGTTTTAAAAAATAGAAAAAATAATGAAATTACTTTTAAAAGTGAATTTACATCCGTAGAAACAGAAGCTACAAATTATAAGATTATCAAGTTATTGACTAATTATTTTAAATCAAAAGGTGAGATTTCTAGCAAAGATGCAATATCAGAGATTTCTTCTGATAAATTCACAAATGAAGAGAGATTTATATTTATGCTTCAAATAGCCAATGATAGTCCGAATGGTTTTTTAACATTTGAAGCCGTCAAGAATATTGAAATAGGACCAGATAAAATGTTTTCAATGCCAAATGGTGCAAAATGGATGGAGGGAAGCGTACGAAATATTATTATTAACAGTGAAAAAGGAGAAACCCTAGAAAACATCGAGTACATATCTAATGTTGATTATCACAAATCATTAATTTTACGTCAAATCCAAGCGCAATATAAGTTTGAGTTTGGTGGTGTTAATGGTAAATGTATTATAGAGTATGGATTTCCTCATTATTTTAGAAAATATGTAAAAGGAACCTCGTTTGAATCAAGTATTTCTAATATTTATTTTTCCAAAGGTAGTAAGGGTGAAAATATTAAGAGCACATCGAGAAAAATATTAAGTGAGTTTCAAAATTTATATCAGCAGAAATTTGATGAAAAGTAATATTCATTTGTTTTTTGCCTGGTATAAATTTATAAATATTTGGATGTGAAGATAATATGCATAATCTTTTGTTTATATGTAAAACGTGTGAGTACAATTTTAAAAGTGTTTGTGCCAATGAGGGATTATATAAAGATGAGGAGAGAATATCAAGTGAAGACATCAAATGTGACAACTGGAGGCCTTCATTTGAGTATATATCTAAAATTGTTGAAAATGCACCATGGTATATCAAGGAACCATATAAGGGATTAAGAATTAATTATAACAGGTTTCTAGAACTATTAAGATTGGATGCGGCTGGAGTGGGTATTGAAATCAATATTTATGATGCGATTGAAAAAGTTTATGATTTAAATCATTGGGAATTAGCTGGAGTTCTAGACGTATCATCTAGTATAATTAGTTATGCAAAAGCAAAAGGAACAATAGCCAAAAGAAAAGAGCAATTTGCTATGCGGCTAAACATTCCAATAGAATTTTTTAAACGATTTATGTCAACACAATTAGATGTTTTAGAAAAATGCAAAGAAGAATTTTGGGAATTCTACGGGAATGAAACAATTGAGAAATTAAAACAGAGTGGTATTAATGCACTTAATGCAAAGATAGAAAGAGACATTGTGGATAGTAAAATAGAAATGGAAAAATACCGTGCTAAAAATCAATATAAGTATCAGTATATGGGATGTGGTAAAATGTACCATGACCTTTCAGAGGATTATAAGTCAAGAGATTATGTAATAGCGATTACCCTAAAAGAGGGAGAATATTCCGGAAATCTGTTTTATGAGTATAATTATAATTATTATGGATTATCTGTTATGATTATGAAAGATATTTTGAGTTTTATTGAAAATCTAAATTGCATAGAGATAGATGACTTAAATAAGGAAGGATTATTAAATAATAATATTGGGTTAAGGGCAGATATCAATAGTAAAGAGCTTCAGTTTGAGTTGATCAATAAAACAGGCGATATTCTAAAAAAGGTAATACCAGAAAATGATTTGCAGAAATATATTGTCGGGTACGAAATGATTAGGTGTGATGGACATGGGAAGAAAAAGGAGCGAAAGAAGTGTAGCTCATGTGAAAACTTTAAACAATTAGATGGATGCACAAGAGGTCAGTGTTTGGCTAGAGGAGATATTATTCAGAGAAGCAGGATAATATGTGCTTTTGATTATGTTTCAAAAGAAAAATAGAGATGTTAAAAAAATTATAGTTAAAGAAGTAAGCCTTTTGCTCTTAATAAAGTTGCCAACTCTCAATTCTACTATAATAAATCAATTATGTTACCAAAATCAAAGGTTATAGTATGAGTGGAAAAAGATTTTTGAGAATAATTCTGTTAACTAAGGGGAATAAAAATGCAATATGTAACAATAGTTATTTCTACTTTTACAACATTTGTTGCTGCATATATTGCTGCAATGTTAGCTTATAAAAACAGTAAAAAAATCAAATATTATGAGGAAAAGAAGAAAATATATTATGAATTAGTTTCAATACTTCCTATTGTTGGTGAAATGGTATGTCAATCAGATTATTTAGATGGTAGTGAAGGACATGGAAATGCTTCAATAAAGGCCAGAATAATGGAAATACAATTAGAGGATGCTAAGGAACGTTTGGAAGAGTGTGAGAAGAAAAATCAAAATTATGTCGATATACAGAAAATAAGAATAGAAATATCAAATCTTGAATATAAAATAGAAAAACATCAAAAATATTTATCAGATTTTTCAGAACTTCAAAATAAAATCCTTAATTTCGAAAAGAATGGTAATAAGAATTTTTTGAGAATTTTTGCATGTGTGGCTGTTTGGAATTGTTATATAAGATTCAATGTTGCATTAAACAATGAATATAATACAGATATTGGAGTTACAACTAAAGATATAGAGTATCATATTGACAACTTAATAAACGAAATCAGAAAAGATTTGAGTTAAACTTATGTGGTATAGAAAGATTAAGCACAAAGAAGTTGCATTTGTGATAGAGGTTGTACAAAGCACATGTTATATATGTATTAAAGAGTAAGATTATATAATTTTTAATATAGTATATATTACGTTGGAGGTCTGTATGAGTGAGATACCTAAAAGTATAGATATGCTAAATTTATGGTCGAGTTTCGAAAGAGAAATAATCTATAAAAATAGGTTTTTTATTAATCATAAAATTCTAGATTACATAAAAATTTTTTCTGAAAATAACTATCTATTGTATGACGAAAATAAAGTTCTTTATCGAGCTAGAATTTTCACAGGTGATAAATCGTTTATTAGTTATTTAGGTTTTGGTTTGGATTTGAATAAAGTTAAAATCTTAAATGAGAGTTATCTACAAGAGTTTGGAAAAATAAAAAATGAGATAGAGAAAAAACAACATACAGGTTTTTGGGGATATGATGAAAATGAATCTTTTATTCCAACTAATCCAGAAATAATAAGTGATGGGAGAACAAACCCAGCTTTTATAAGATATTTATATACCGCTGAAGATCCCCATACAGCCTTAGTTGAAGTTCGACCATACCTTGGGAGTAAAGTAAGTATAGCAGAAATTAAAATTAATAAAGCGTTAAAAATAGTAAATTTTTCCCATGAAGCATTGACTGAACCATATGAAGATATGGAATATCTAGTAGACATTGCAATGAATCGATTTTCTAAACCATCAGATTCAAACAAAAAAGATTACATTGCAACTCAATATATTGCAGAGTATATAAAATCACTTGGTTATGATGGAATTAGATTCGATAGTTCTCTTCATAAAACGGGAAAAAATGTTACAATATTTAATTATAATTCATGTGAAACTATAAGCTCGAAATTGTATGGAATAAAAGATATTATCTTTGAAACTAAAATTATAGCACCATTTACAATGAATGTAGAAAGTATGGAAAAATGGAATATGTTAAAACCATCTATTATAGAAGAAGGATATAATCTATTTCAATTCCAATACGGGTATCAAGATAAAGAGGGTTTTAATGCCGACTTTGTTAAGCCTGGATCACAATTTCATGTGATAACGCATATAAAAGAAATTCAAGAAGATATACTTAACAGCAATATGAATAAAGCGAGATAGTTTCTAACTTTCAGTCAGTGAAGATAGGAGTGTGAAAAAAGTATGTAAAAATAGCTTTCTATGATAGAATCAAATTATCATAGGATGCTATTTTTTATGGCGAGTTTCAGAGGTCTTTATTAATGACTTCTTAAGGAGCTTGCAATCGGCATTTAATTGGTAAATAGTAATACCAACTAATAAAAGCATTACGTATATTTATACATTAATATAATTTTACTTACCAACTTAAATACAAAAATATTTAGTAGCAGACCAATAGTTTAAAGAAAACTTACCGACTTAATTAAAATAAATTTTTTATTAAAAATGTAAGTTAGCATGTTTATGACATATTAAACTTACCAACTTAAATACACGACAACAAGATGTTCAAGTTTAATAAAGTCGTGTACTAGATAATAAAGTTATGTACTGAATAAAAAAGATGTATACCTGATTTGAATATAAGTTCAAGTCTGGTGTACATCTTTTTTTGAATATTCAAAAAAAAACTAAAAATCAATAATTTGACGATGAAATTTTTAGACCGGAACAACTAGATGTAGCTTTGTAAAACAAATTGGAATTATGCAATTTAGTTTGAATTTTATAAAACGATATGTGGAATTGAAAAACAATTTCTATTGACACCTGTCTTAAGATTATCTGGCACCAAGATTCTGGTAACTTCTCCAAAGAACTTATAGGCATTCACATGTGCTGTAATCCAACTTTCCATATTCATAGATGAAAAAGCTTCAACATAGGCATATGCTGCATGATAATGATGCTACAAAGATATAGGCATCAATAATCTCACCTGTAGTATCATCGATAATAGCTACTGTACTACCAGCCCAATCTACTTCAAGAATCTCGCCAGGTTTGCGGTTAATATGCATAGTAGCTTTAGTGGTGTTAGCATATTTATGATAATACCTACAGAATTGGCTGTACATTAATGGGATTTCGTTGTTCTGCCTACACTCTTAACAGTATTCATTCCATAGTAAACGAAGAGTGACACCACTATTGGATAGTTCCCTGTGCAGGTGTTCGCCGCTAGGAAGTTTCCTGTTAGAAGAATATTTCTTTTCTGGAACATAAGATTTTGCAGATCATCATCAGTCATGTCTTTTTGCAGTGGACATGAAATGTCACATTGTCCTGCTCGTTCTAATACAGTATTACACCAAACTTTAGATAATTGCCATTGAACGAAACTGTGGAGAATACTTTGTAGAATAAATCAGCTGTTGATGAAGAATTTGATTGGATTGATACCTATACCCAAAATGTTAATTGTCCTTTTTCTAGCACAAATCTAAAATAGAAATTTTATATAGACTTGTGTATTAGCATTATTTGTAATAATATATCAAATATAATAACAAGGATTGTTTTAACTAAAATTAGAATCTATCCTTGATAATTTATTCTATACATTATAATATTTTTATTTAAAAAAATATTTTAATGCCTGAAATACGAAATTAACTATATATTTCTGGAAGTTCAAAATCAGCATAGTTTACGAATGGATTGAAGAATAGGATTAATAAGGGAGAAGGGTATGAGAGTTGCAATTTGCGATGATGATATAAATCAGCTTGCTGTCATAAGAGCAACAATGGAACACTATATGATCCAGCATGCGGAGAAGACTTACGCAATTGAATGCTTTGACAATCCGCTTGAGTTTTTGCAGCGCTTAGAAAATACAGGCATATATGATATTTTGCTTTTAGATATATGTATGCCAGGTATTTTGGGTACTGATATTGCAAAAGAAATTCGCAATAAAAAGGAGAAAATAGAAATTATTTTTCTTACCACTAGTAAAGATTATGCCGTGGAAGCTTTTGCACTGAAGGCTGCTCATTATGTAGTCAAGCCCTTTACGGCGGAGCAGTTTGCCGAAGCCTTGGACAGAGCAGTGGGAAATATTAAAAATAAACAAACGAAGAATATTAGCATAAAGATGAAAAACGGTGATTTGAGGTTTGTTGAGCTTAGCGAGATTATGTATATTGAGAGTTTTAGCCACTCTCAAATCGTTTATTTGAAAAGCGGCGAAAGCCTTGAGGCAAGACAGTCGCTTGCCAAGCTTTCTTCTATATTTGATGAGGCATCCA
Source organism: Bacillota bacterium (assembly GCA_023391425.1). Classification (GTDB taxonomy): domain Bacteria; phylum Bacillota; class Clostridia; order Acetivibrionales; family DSM-1351; genus Ruminiclostridium. Next base: position 28,328 of record JAEWAX010000066.1, read on the forward strand.
AGGGACAGTTTATATGTCCGTATAAGGGCTTTATTGTAAATCAGAAAAGCATTCAGGGAATTGAGTCTGATAAAATTATCCTGAAAAATGGCAAGGGAATCCCCATTGTTAAGCGCAATTTTACTGAAATAAAGCAACAATATTTTAGCTACATGTTTGCGAGGGAGGGGGAGTAAAATGGAGTATCTCTATGATAATATTATCCGTGGAGCGGTTACAAACTTATTTGTCCTGCTTCACATGTTCATAGTAGGGGAAGCAAAATACGGAAAGAAAATTACCACCATTGCTTTTACTGCATTATATCTCCTGCTTACGAGCATTACTATCTGTATGTACTATTTCATTGATATAACAACCTTTTCGAAGTACAGTGCCATCGTTTGGATTTTTTGTGGTATAGCCTGCAAATTCCTCTTTGCCGACAGCGTTATGAAATGGATGTTTAACATCATTACCGTCATAAATGTATTCATTTTTGTGGTTATCATTAGTTATACCTTTGCGGATACAAACTCTGAAATTATTATTATTCGTGTGGTGCTATATACCATAATCATTTTTGTTTTTAAAAAATATTTACGGACACTATATCGTCAGGTGGTAGACAGATGGCATCTGTTTTTGGCTGCATCTGTAGCAGTTTTGCTGAATTTTCTGTATCCAATTATTACAGCAAGAGATATACAGGTGATGCTAACTGAGGATATAATATCACTTCTGCTTATGGTACTTGCGATGCTTCTTATATATGTCACAATCTTTTGGTCACTTAGCAGCATAATAAAAGAATATGAATATCGCAGTGAAAATCAGCAGGCAAAGCTCAGCGAAAGTCTTCTTTCTGCTCAGCTTAACTCCTATGAAGAATTTGTTGAAGCCTCAAAACGCCACCGCCACGATTTGAGACATCATAACCAAATTATCATGGAATACTTAAAAGGCGGAGATATAGATGGTGCTGAGGAATATTTAAAACTGTATGATACAAGCATTAACCAAAGCGTCATCAAGCAATACTGCAAAAATTACATTGCCAATGCAGTGCTGTGTCTGTATGCACAAAAGGCTCATTTGGAGGAGATAGTATTCGAAGCAAATGCGTACATTCCGGAGATCATTACTATCACCCAACCGGAGCTTGGCAGTATGCTTTCGAATATTCTTGAAAATGCACTGGAAGCCTGCCGAAAGGCAAAAGGTGCTGAGCGTTTTATCACATTTACAGCCGAATTTGAGGATGACATGTTGAAAATAGAACTGCGAAATACAACTAGTGGCGAATTGCATATCAGAAACAATCTGCCTGTATCCACCAAAAAGAACGGTGGAACAGGAACAAAAAGTGTGCTACACATTGTAGAGAGCTATCATGGTATGCTCAATTTCAGGCAGGAGGACGAGACCTTTATTACTCAGATTATTCTGCCTACATAATATATGATGCTCATTACTGACTTTAATAAAGCAAATTAGTATGAGAGCCACATAAAAACAGTTTACTGTTTTTATGTGGCTTTTTTATGTAATGGAAGTTATAGTATCCAATAATTTCCTTACAACAGTACTATTTGTCACAAATATGTCGTCTTGTGCAAAATTATGTATGTTTTGTGCAAGTTATGAAATAAAGCGGCCTTTTTGTATTAATATTATTCTATATATAAATACATACTGAACACAAGTATGTTCAGAAAGGAGGTCATACATATGCCTCAAGACTGCATTGACCACACAACAGAAGTGGAAAAACGAATAGTTGCAATCAAAACTAGTCCAAGGGATATCTGTTCATTTTATCAGCCACGGGATATGTGCCTTGTAGCAATGAAGGAGTGCTGGTATTGCAGGTATGCTTCATTTGATTTTGAGAGTAAAGATCCGGACAAGGACGGATTTTGTAAATTCAAGAAGTTTTGACTTTTTCGTAGAAAAAGCATCAGAAAGTTGAATTGGACAAAGGATAGTTACTACAACTCGGATTATTACTATATGGTTACAAGAAAATTAGGAGGAGGTAAACATGAAAAAAAGAATTTTAGCGTTTGTACTTTGCTTTTGTATAATGTTTTCGTTAATGCCAACATGGCCAGCAACAGCGGAGGCAGCACCATCACTACCATCAACACTTTATGTCAGCAATGGTGCAATCAAGATTGAAGACGGTACAGATACCGATACAATAAAAGTCACATATACTGAAGTTACATATACTGAAAGCACGAAAAAAACAGTTGACAACCTGCCGATGAATACTGAAATTACTATAATAGGTACAACCGCATCAAACTCAGTAATAGTAAACACAGCGGCAAAGCTTGCCGACAACACAACAGCAAAAACCATCAAGATAACTCTAAGCTATGCGAAAATAGATGTTTCGAGTAAAGAGAACTGTGCTGCTTTTGATATTCAGGGCAACTCTGTGGTCAATTTGACACTAGTTAGTATCAATTCCCTGAAAAGCAGTAAACATATGGCAGGCTTGCAGGTGAATACAACTGCAACTGTGACCATTGGCGGAACAGGCACACTCACTGCTACAGGTAACGATAGTGCAGGTATTGGCGGCGGCACGATAGTCATTACAGGTAATGCTAATGTAGAAGCAAATGGTGCTAACAGTTATGCAGGCATTGGCGCTGGCACGATAGTCATTACAGGTTATGCTAGTGTAAAAGCAAAGGGTGGTGACTATGCGGCAGGCATTGGTGGCAAATATGTCAATGTAGGCGCGGATATTACAATAAACGAAAATGCAGTGGTAACAGCCACAGGTGGCAAAGGCGGCGCAGGTATCGGCGGCGCAGGCATCAGTTATGGTAATAATGCAAGTGACGTAGGTTATGATATTAAGATCGGTGGAAATGCAAGCGTTACAGCTATTGGTGGAAGTGATCAAGACGGAGGCGGCGCAGGCATAGGCCGTGGCAGATTAAACTGTAAGGCAGGAAAAATCACCATCAGCGGAGGTAATATTGTTGCTACTGGTGGCAAAAGTTTAGGAGGCATAGGTGATGGTGGTCACGGCATCGGAAATAATGACGATACTATAAGCATCAGTGCAGGAACGGTTATAGCTACAAGCATAGATACTTATGGCATTTTTGGAGCAAAAGTCATGATTGACGATACGGCAGATATAACTGCGATCTCTACTGGTGATTCTAAACGATGGAACCCTGAAGCCATCCATAGTAAAGAAACTATGACTTCAACTGCAGACGGAAAAACTGTTGCAAATATTTTGATGGTAAAATATAAAAATCCAGTTTCGGCAGGGACGGCAACAACAGTAAAAACCTCAGGTGGCGAAGATTTATATCCGAAGATTACCTACTCACCGGTCACAGGTTATAAAAGCATTGCCATTAAGGTGCCAAAATTTGCAGAAGGTCAAACCTCAGAGAACTATACTGTTTATTCAGGTTACACAGGCACGACAAAGCAAATGCATAATCCTACTGGTTACACATATGATCCCAATAATACATTTAGCATAAAAGCGGGGCTAAACACATTTTCAAACGTTGAAGACGCCATCCCATTCCTCAAAGCAGGAGAGGTAAGCCGCACAAGTGATACAAAAGCTACAGTTCAATTTACCTCAGACCAAACCGGAACATATTATTACAGCATCGGCAAACCGGCGACGGATTCATTGGGTGGTGGTACAAATTTCAATACAAGCAAACAGACCATAACGCTCACAAACCTGGACGCTGGACGGAAGTATATTTACATCATTGTCAAGAATGCGGCAGGTAGAGTATCATTGGATAATTTTATAATCACAATTCCGGAGTATGTTGCACCAACCTACACCGTAACCTATGACAGTCAAGATGCAACAACAGAAGCAAATCCGAACTCAAAAACTGTAGTTTCATCTGCAACAGTGGGCTCCTTGCCAACTCCACCACAAAAAACAGGCTTTACCTTTGGCGGTTGGTTTACAGAAATAAATGGCGGTGGAAAAGAGTTCACAGAAAACACGCCCGTAACTGGAAATATAACTGTTTATGCATATTGGACAGGGATTACATATGGTGCAAATAATCATCTATTTGCTAATGGTAATGCAATTATCATATCCTCACCCAATGGAGATGATAAGAGCAATATTTACATTGATTCAAACGCAAACGGAATAATTGATGCAGGCGAAGTACCAGTTGATTTATACGCAATCAGAGGAAGCTACACTGCACCAAAGGGCGATACAACTAATGGATTTGAATTAAGTGAGTATAGTATTTTAGGAGGAAGTACAAAGGCTTTAAAGGGCGATACAAAAATAACCATGCTTAGCGGAAACGCTGGGGCGGTCTATGGTGGTGGAGGGCGTTCTAATGGTTCAACTGTTGAAAACACTAACATCACCATAAAGGGTGGCTCAGTAGGCGCTGTGTGCGCAACTGGTCCGATTGATAATACAAATGTAAATGGATATGCTGTCATTAATGTTGAAGGTGGTAACATAACGAGGCTTATTGAATTAAGCTCGGGCTATTCCACTGTTGGGAACTATAGCATTATTATAAATGGTGGTTCTGTGACCCACGTGAAAACAGAGGTTTATAATAGAACAAACGTCAGACCAATAAACAATAAATCCGAAATTCTTTCTAAAACTGAATTGTTTATTGGAGAAGAATCAGCTCCTGCGAGGAATACTCGCATAACTGCAAAAGATATTGATATTAAAGGAATTGACTATTCTTATGGTTTGAATGATGTATTTACTAACTACTATGGATATCTATATCTATGGTTACCTGAAGGTGCTGTTGCTACACCTCCAACTTACACTGTAGAGTATAACGGCAACAATCAAGACAGCGGAAGTGTTGCTACTCAGACAACAAAAGTAGGGACTGAAACAAAAGTTTCTGCAAACGGATTTATCAAAGAAGGATTCAACTTTGAAGGTTGGAACACAAAGGCGGATGGAACAGGTACACCTTATGCTGTAGGCAAAATTATCCCTTCACAAACGGCAAGGACAACGATTACCCTCTACGCACAGTGGACTGCGATAGCACCACAAACCTACACCGTAACCTATCACGGCAACGGTGCAGACAGCGGAAGTGTTGATACTCAGACAGCAAAAGTAGGGACTACAACAACAGTTTCTACGAATGGATTTAGAAAAACAGGATATGACTTCACAGGTTGGAACACAAAGGCGGATGGAACAGGTACACCTTATGCTGTAGGCAAAATTATCCCTTCACAAACGGCAGGAACAACCATTACCCTCTACGCACAGTGGACTGCGCAAACCTACACTGTAGTGTATAACGGCAACAATCAAGACAGCGGAAGTGTTGCTACTCAGAGAACAAAAGTAGGGACTGAAACAAAAGTTTCTGCAAACGGATTTATCAAAACAGGATTCAACTTTGAAGGTTGGAACACAAAGGCAGATGGAACAGGTACAGCTTATGCTGTAGACGCAATTATCCCTTCACAAGCAGCAAATACTACTGTAATTTTGTTTGCACAGTGGACCGAGGCAGCAGCACAAAACTACTATGTAGTATATAACGGCAACTATGCAAATAGCGGAAGTGTTGCTACACAGACGACAAACGTAGGTACAGTAACAAAAGTTTCTGCGAATGGATTTGAAAAAACTGGATTTACATTTACAGGTTGGAACACAGCGGCGGATGGCTACGGTACATCTTATACTGAAGGCGCAATTATCCTTTCACAAGCAGCAAACACTACTGTAATTTTGTATGCACAGTGGAAGGAAAATACTTCAACCCCAACAGACAAGATCACTATTAAAATAAACGGTACATATGACCCCAACACAAATACAATAGGTAATGATGGCGTGCAGTACAGTGGCACTTCCGTGGATGATGCAATTTCAAAATACTTAGTCGCCACCGGATATACCGCCGTCAAGCAACTTAAAATCATAGCAGGCAAAGTTACAACCGACGACTGGAGGAAAATCTTAGCTCTATCTTATATGATTAATTTTGAGATAGATAGTGCGGTTACAGAAGTAGCAAATATACCGGAATCCTATAGCAACGCTGGACAATCAAAAGTAATTGAAAGTGTAAAAATCCCACAGGCCATATCTATCGGTAAATTCGCATTTTCGCACTGTAGTAATTTAAAAGCAGTAATTTGCCCAAAGGCTGTAACTATTGGTGAAAATGCATTTGATTCATGCGTAGCTTTAACAACAGCTAATTTCCCCGAAGTTACAACTATCGGTTTTTCTGCATTTTATAATTGTAGTAATTTAAAAGCAGCAATTTACCCAAAGGCTGTAACTATTGGTGACTTTGCATTTGCGAAATGCAAAGCTTTAACAACAGCAGATTTCCCTGAAGTTACAACTATCGCTGACAGTGCGTTTTCAGAATGCGAAGCTCTAGCAACAGTAAGTTTCCCAAGAGCTAAAATTATTACTAATTCTGCATTCGGAGGTTGCAAAGCCTTAACAACAGTATATTTCTCCGAAGTTACAACTATCTATGCTTTTGCATTTTCAAGTTGCGAAGCTTTAACGACAGCAAACTTCCCAAAAGCTACTAATATTGGAGGATCTGCATTTGAAGATTGTAAGGCTTTAACAACAATAAGTTTCCCCGAAGCTACAACTATTAATTCTAATGCATTTTATAGGTGCGGCGCTTTAATAACAGCAAGTTTCCCAAAAGCTATAGATATCATGGACTATGCATTTAGTGATTGCTACTCTTTAACAAAATTAAGTGTTCCACTAATTAAAAACTTCGGTCAATGTACATTTAATATGTGCACAGCTTTAACAACGCTTGAAATTGGAGCAACACCACCGAGTTTGAAAAATGGCAACGCTTTTTCAAAATTAACACAGACAAAATCATTATTTTTCATCAATGCAGATGGAACAGAGCTCACAGGCAGTGCACTTACAGCTGCGCAAAATGCTTATAAAGCAGATGATAACTATTACCAGAGTGATGGCCATGACCTATGGGCTGGATGGATAATTGCGAGGTCATCGACCAAAACCTACACTGTAGTATATAACGGCAACTCTGCAGACAGCGGAAGTGTTGCTACACAGACAACAAACGTAGGTACAGCAACAACTGCTTCTTCAAACGGGTTTAGCAAAGCGGGATTCACATTTAAAGGTTGGAACACAAAGGCAGATGGAACAGGTACAGCTTATACTGAAGGTGCAAGTATCCCTTCACAGGAGGCAGGAACAACCATTACCCTCTACGCACAGTGGACCGAGGCAGCAGCACAAACCTACACTGTAGTATATAACGGCAACGGTGCAGACAGCGGAAGTGTTGCTACTCAAACAACAAAAGTAGGGACAGAAACAACTGTTTCTAAAAACGAATTTAGCAAGGCTGGATTCACCTTTAAAGGTTGGAACACAAAGGCGGATGGAACAGGTACAGCTTATGATGTAGGCGCAAGCATCCCTTCACAAACGGCAGGAACAACCATTACCCTCTATGCACAGTGGATCGAGATGGCAGCGCAAACCTACACTGTAGTATATACCGGCAACGGTTCAGACAGCGGAAGTGTTGCTACTCAGACAACAAAAGTAGGGACTACAACAACAGTTTCTGCGAATGGATTTAGCAAAGCGGGATTCACCTTTAAAGGTTGGAATACAAAGGCGGATGGAACAGGTACACCTTATGCTGTAGGCGAAAGTGTGTCATCACAGGAAGCAGGGACAACCATTACCTTCTACGCACAGTGGCAGGAAAACAAATATGAAATTATTGGAACAGTAAAAGACGGAAATAGCAACAATGTTTCGGGCGCGACTGTTAAGATTATGCGTGGTCGAAACCAAATTGGATTATCGGTTCAAACTGATACGAATGGACAATTTACAATTGCGAACGTAACAAATGGCACATATAATCTTGTAATATCCTCTGGTACTGCGCCTAATGAGGTAGTTATTACAAAAATTATTGTTGTAAGAGGTGAAAACTGTGCAGCAGGAACAATAGTACTGCCAAACGGTAAAACAAGCAGCGTTGTTGAGGTTAAGGAAAACACACCTTCTGTTGTTGTCGGCAATCTAGATGGGCAGTTTTCAGCTATTGTAACAGACAACGATAAGGGCGTAACAGCTGCCGACCAAGCAGTAGTAACAAGCGGTGGTGCGATTGAAATTAAGCTGACTGTTGAAGCAAAAGATGATACTGCACAAAATGCAGGGGATATAGTGATAGTATCAACACAGGATGGCAAAACCGTAGGAATATTTGTTGATTTATCGGTTATGAAAACGGTGGTAACATCAGGTTCAAGCATATCAATGACAAACATTGTTGAGCTTCCGAACTTAATTGACGTGTATATCCCACTTGATTCTTCGCTTCAAGGCAAGAGTAGTTACGTCGTTTATCGTTATCACGGAACTGCAGTTGACACCATTACAGAATCCGTAAACGCATACGGTGAGAAAATCCAGCTTGTTGATAACAACACGACTATCCAGCTCACAGTCAAAAAGTTCTCAACCTATGCCGTAGGATATACAGAGACAGCAAAATATGACTTGAACGTCAATTTAAATGGTGGTTCGGGAAGCACTGCTAGTGGTAAATATTCAAGTGGTGACGCAGTATCTATAAATGCAGGTTCAAGAAGCGGTTATAGCTTTAATGGCTGGACAAGTTCAAACGGTGGTACATTTGCAAACGCAAATAGCTCAAGCACAACCTTTACAATGCCAGCAAATGATACAGCCATAACTGCAAATTGGAGAAGCGATAGCAGTGATAGCGATAGTAGTGATAGAGGTAGTAGTGATAGCAATAGTAGTTATAACTATTACACCATTACTGCAAGTGCAACCGAGGGTGGAACAATTTCTCCAAGTGGTAAAACCTCTGTTCGTGAACAGAGTGATAACACCTTTACAATAACACAGGATAAAGGCTACATAATTTCAGATGTATTAGTTGATGGTGAATCAGTCGGAGCAGTTGAAAAATATACCTTTAAAGATATAGTACGTAACCACACAATTAAGGCAATATTTGCAATTGATATAAAAACAAACCCAGAAACAGGTAGTCATAATCCATTTAAAGATGTAGATGAAAATGACTGGTTCTTTGATAAAGTGCTTAAAGCTTATGAAAAAGGACTTATTATTGGAACATCTGAAAATACTTTTAGCCCTTACTTAGAAACAAGCAGAGCTTCGATAACAACTATAATATACAGCCTTGAAGGCAAGCCTGCATGTAATGGACAAAATGAATTTAATGATGTAAAAGCGGGCGAATGGTATTCAGAAGCTATAGCTTGGGGATATGAAAACGGAATAGTTTTTGGCTATGGTGACGGAACCTTTAAACCCGAGCAAAATATCACAAGACAAGAATTTTGTACAATTCTTCATCATTATGCAAAATACAAGGGATATGATGTTAGCAAATCAAGTAAACTGTTAGACTTTACAGATGGTAAAGACGTATCAAACTGGGCATTAGAACAAGTAAAATGGACAGTTGGTACAGAAATTATGAATGGCAAAGGAAATGGAATATTAGACCCTAAAGGATTTGCTACAAGAGCAGAAGTATGTGTAATGATGCTGAACTTCATGGATTGTTATAGCAAATAAATAAAGGCAGTCAAGACCACCCGTAAAATTTTGAATGCGCTGGCAACACTGGATTGTCCAAGGGTAAAAATATTAGGCTGGTTGTTGAACGAAATCATCTCGAACATCCGGCTTATGTTGGAGATACCGAAGGGGATTGCAACAGTGCAAGGCAGGCACAAGTACCTTTTATCTATGCAAGCTATGGCTTTGGAAGTGTTCTGGATTATGATGTGAAAATTGATAACATAACGGATTTGCTGAGAATTGTAAAATAGGATGACGACAGTAAACCCACATTTTTCATCCGTCAAACCCCTTCCGCGCCAGGGAATAAGAAAACAGATAAAGATTTAAAAAATCAGTAGACACAAGGGGCAGAGGAACTTCGGCAGATAGCCAAAGTTCTTCCGGCCTTTTTTGCATCAGCCGAGGGAGAGCTTTAGTGGGTCGCACGAGAAAAAGAAAAAAGTGTATTTTGGTTATTTTGTAGAAGAAGTGTTTCAGGACAGAAAATGAAAGGTGCATGGATCAATTGATATGAGTTTCAATAGGGTTTAAACAAAATTTATTGGTTTTAGCTGATATATTTTTCGACTTTTGCAGCTTTTTTGCAGTAACTGTAACTCTTGCAAATCTATTGACAGCATGGGAAATATATGTAATAATACCTAAAAAGTGAGTATGTTAGCAGTTTTGCAAGCAATATAAACGGGTTAGATTTATAGTTAAGGGGTGAGATTATGAGTGAAAAAAATGAAATTTTAGATTTGAACATTGACGTTAGTAATATCAAAAATCACGAAGAATATCGTAATCTTTGGAAAAAAATCGGGAAAATTGAGATAAAAATGGTTGAGAAAAATGAAGAATGCAAACATTGCTTGGGAGATACGTTTATTTATGAAACCCCATATGAAAAACCTAAAGGGGTATGTAACGCTTTGCTTCACGTATTAGACTTATACACATGGAGAGTTGCCGTGGGGTTTCCTTCATGGAATTCGGAAGATAGAAAGGCACATAGGATTCATTGCCCTGATGCAAAGGGGACGGTTTGGGAAATGAGAAAAATAGATGGTTTGGAGTAAGTTGTAAATTACAAACTTAAATTAAAATAAACGCAAAGCAAAAAAGTCATGAGTTCAGGGGTAGTTAAAACTACTCCTGAGCTCATGACTTTTCACTTATCAAAGGCTTTTTATTCAGCTGCATCATACTGTCATTATTTGAATACAAACTATTTTTCCTCCCTCGAAAAGTCATTTGGATTAGTTCTAAATAAGGAAACGTGTTGGATGTTAAAGAAATACGATAAATCAACATTATGTATGCAAAAAGTGAAAATCTTTTTAATAAAATAGATTGACATAGTGTGTAATATTACATACAATTCGATTATAAGATATGTTAACCGGTTTCGTAAATCGGTAACTATATTGTTAATTGTTTAAAACATCATTAATGAGAAGGGAATTAGTGAGGGTGAGTGCATCAATATCAAAAGCAACAATTAATCAGGTTGCAGAGGCTGCAGGGGTATCTACAACTACAATTTCAAGGTACTTGAATGAAAAGTATGAATACATGTCAGTTAAAACTCGCGAAAGAATTCGGAAAGTAATCGAAGAACTAGATTATAGGCCAAGTAATATCGCAAGAAGCTTGAAAGCGGAGAAAAGTGGTGTGGTTGGGTGCATAATTGCTGATATTACAAATCCATTCACATCATACGTAGTAAAAGGTATCAATGACGTCTGCAGAAAAAATGGATATCAAGTTCTATTTTCTAATACTGATAATAGTCCGGAAAGTGAAATTGAATGTATAAAATCATTTATGGATAATCGTTTGGATGGACTGATAATTAACACAACTGGATATGTTGATGATTATATAGTGGATCTGAATAAAAAGGGAGTTCATATTGTTATGGCCGATAGGTGTTTAAAAAATCGCCGTTTATTAGATACTATTACAACTGAAAATTACTACTCTACTTATGACTGTATGAAATTTTTGAAAAATCAGGGGTATGACAAAATAGTGTTTTTTACCCAACAAATAGGTAACAATAGTACCCGTTATATTAGGAATAATGCATATATGGATGCTATGGATAAACTATATAGTGTGGATGGAAAATATGATACTTATGAAATTGATATTAATAAGACAAGTATATGTAGAGGTTATTTAAGAAAACTAAAACAAGAAAACCCAGATAAAGAAATTGCTATTTTTGCTGTAAATGGTGTTACTTTATTGAACGTTCTTCATGCTATAAAGGAAGAGAATATGGAGATAGCAAGGGAATTTGGAATATGCGGGTTTGATGACTGGGAATGGGCATCATTAATTGGACCAGGTATAACTACAATAACCCAGGATTCATATATGACTGGTGTAAAGTCAGCACAGCTACTTATGAAGCGCATTAATAGTGGAAGTAATGGGAAAATCAAATATACTGAGATTTCTCCTGTTCTTATGGCTAGAGGATCAACCATTCCATATAGAAACAAAAACCAACAAGTTATTATCGGTACATAGAAAGGGGGGTGTATATGAATAAAAACCAGGTAAAAGAAACAATGAAGGGAAAGCTAATAGCTGTTATTAGGCATGAAGATCCAGATACAGCTAAGTTAATTTGCCATACCTTGGTAGATTCGGGGATTCAAACCTTAGAGATTACTTTTTCAGTTAATAATGCAGAAAAATTAATAGCTGATTTAAAAAAGGAGTTACCTGAAGCTATGGTTGGGGCAGGAACAGTTCTTAGCAGGGAACAGGCACAACTAGCAATTGATAATGGAGCGGATTTTATTATTTCACCATGTATAGTAGAAGAAGTTGCAGAGTATTGTAGAGAAAAAGAAGTTTTTTGCTCCTTAGGAGCTGCAACACCGACAGAAGTATTTCGTGCATATAAGCTCGGCTGTGATGTTGTTAAACTGTTCCCAGGTGACTGCTTATCACCTAATATGATTAAGGGAATCAAGGCACCAATGCCATTTATTGAGTTAATGCCAACTGGCGGTGTAGATGATACAAATGTAAAAGAGTGGTTTAAAAGCGGCGCTTATGCAGCTGGTTTTGGAGGATATCTTACCAAAGGTATTGATAAAACCAACCTTGACGTACTAAGGGCACGGTGTGAAAAGCTAATTGCGGCATATCGCTAAGGGAGAATATCCATATGGGGAAAGAATTACTGGTTATAAATACATTAGTATTTCTGAATCAACAAAAATATGGGTACTACAATGTGAGATGCTGAATGTCATTAATCAACTGGGCGTAAAAAAGGCAGAAATCACAAGAGACACAAGAACTAATTTATGAAATATTAACATTTAAGATTAATATAAAAGAGGTTAAATATGTCAGAAGTAATTTTGTTTGGTGAGCCAATGGCTCTTTTTGTTGCGGATACTGTAGGCCCTTTAGAGGATGTTGAACATTTCACAAGATCTTTGGCAGGTGCTGAAGTAAATGTATGTATTGGGATGTCAAGATTAGAACATAAAGCAACATATATTACAAGGCTTGGTGATGATCCTTTAGGAAGATATGTTGAGAAGTTTTTAAAGAAAGAGGGTATTGGTACTGAGTTCATAACATTTGATTCAGTTTATCGTACTGGAATACAGCTGAAAAATAAGGTGTTAGAGGGAGATCCGTTTGCTCCATACTATAGAAAGGGCTCAGCTGCATCACATATTTCTACAAAAGAAATTGATGCAATTGATTTTGAAGGAATCAAGCATGTTCATATAACAGGTATTCCACCTGCATTGTCAGAATCCTGTCGTCAGGCAACATACAGATTGCTTGAAAGAGCAAAAGAGAATAATGTTTATATATCATTTGATCCAAATTTGCGTCCAGCACTCTGGGAAAGCAAAGAGGTAATGATACAGACCATAAATGATTTGGCTTCAAAAGCTGATATGGTTTTACCAGGGACTGCAGAAGGACTTATTCTTATGGGTAGTGACAAGCCAGAAGCGATTGCAGATTTTTATCAAAAATTAGGTGCTAAAACTGTTGTAATTAAACTAGGCGGGAAGGGCGCTTATGTAAAGTCAGACAAAGAATCTTACATAGTAGAAGGATTTAAAGTTGAAAAAGTTGTTGATACTGTTGGAGCAGGAGATGGTTTTGCAGTGGGCATTATCAGCGGAAGATTGGAAGAACTGTCACTATTAGATTGTGTAAGACGTGGAAATGCAATTGGAGCAATCCAGGTTCAGCATATCAGTGATAATGAAGGACTTCCAACTAAAAAAGAACTTGATGCATTTATCTCTTCGGATGGTAAAATATTAAATAAATAACCTCTAGGAGACTTTGACGAAGATACAGGGTTCAGGCCTTATGGCAAAAGGTTTTGCCATAAGGTTGATGCATCAGATGCTTAATGCTCGCATAATAGCCCTATAACGATTAAAATTGATAAGTCAATAACTAATTTAAAAGAAAAAAGGTTATGGAAATGGTTTGTTTGGACCAAAGGATAACATTACTCGTGAACAGATGGTATCTATACTCTATCGCTATGCAGCTTAGGTGGGGGCGAAAGAGATGAAGTTAAAACGAGCTCAACTATTGTTCAATCCCCGAGTTATAGTTTAGAAGCTTTAGACTTCACTGAATGTACATACTGTGACGGAGCCATACCAGTAACATTTTTAAAATGTCTTGAAAAGTAATGGATAGAGGTGTAGCCCAAAATCTCAGAAATTTGTGTGAAGTTATATTCACCTTCACGCATCATTTTTTTTGCTTCCTCAATTTTAAGTTTCTTAAAGTGTTCCATCACGCCTGTTCCGATTTTATCCTTGAATAAGACTTTCAGGCTCGTCCTGCTGAGGTTGGAAAATCTGCATACATCGTCAAAGGTAAGGTTCTTTGTAACGTTTTCATTAAGATAATCATTAATTCTTTGAAGCAAATCACTGTCAGACCTCTCTTTGACAGCGGTTGAGAGCCTGCTGCTACTACTTACACTATTTCCTTTTCGAATCATACTTATCAATAATTGCTCAAGATATATTTTAATTAGCTGTTCACAGCCGAAAAGTGGTTCGCGCCTTTTTTCTAACTTTTTGAGATAGGTAATATCGAGCTCAGAAGTATAGGCTTCTTTAGCTTCATTTATAATTTGCACAATTAAGTTTTTTTCGAAATCATTTATTCCAAGTATTTTATTTTCATAATACTTTATTGCGTGTGATTTACACTCGAAGGACACAACAATGAGGTTAGGAGCGACTTTTCCATTTGCCCATACATTATGAAACTCATTAGGCTTATGAAATATAATTTCGCCCTGTTTCAATTTAAAACCGAGGGATTCAGCCATAACCTCAACTTCTCCCTTGTCAACATATAGAAATTCCCAAAAGTCATGCTTTTCACCCTCAAAAACGTAATCTTTTGCATATTCAAAATAATGTATAGATACAATTTTTTTTATAACTATTTCCTCGTTTAAAAGGGTTGCTTCGTATTCCATTTTAACCTCACAGCATTATTGTTAACTATATTATAGCTAAAAAGAGACAATCTTAATAGTCCAAAAGTCTAAATAAATTGACTTTATTGATAAATAAATAATAAGGCACACGGCTTAAAATAAGACTAAAGATACATGAAAAGATACAAGTAAAAGATAATAGTAAAAAGATAAGGTTAGCAAGATAAGGTTAAAAAGATAAGATTAAAGTGAAATAATAGGGGGTAACATAATATGTCTGTTTTAGTAACTGGTGGAGCTGGATACATTGGAAGTCATGCTTGTGTAGAACTCTTGAATTCAGGATTTGAGGTTGTCGTTATAGATAATCTTAGTAATAGTAGTGAAGAAGCCTTAAAAAGAGTCGAGGAAATAACCGGCAAGTCATTCAAGTTTTATAAAAAAGATTTACTTGATAGGGAAGCAGTTGAAGAGATATTCAGTAAAGAAAAAATTGATGCAGTAATGCATTTTGCAGGATTAAAAGCTGTAGGAGAGTCTGTGTCGCAACCGATGAGATATTACCATAATAACATTACAAGTACACTGGTTTTATGTGAGGTAATGAATAAATATGGTGTTAAAAATCTTGTTTTCAGTTCATCTGCAACAGTTTACGGAAATCCGCATACTGTTCCTATTTCGGAAGAATTTCCTCTATCAGCTACTAATCCCTATGGACGGACAAAATTAATGATAGAAGAAATACTGAGGGATTTATATGTAGCGGATAATACTTGGAATATAGCTATACTACGGTATTTTAATCCAATAGGAGCTCATGCAAGCGGGGAAATTGGGGAGGACCCAAAGGGTATACCCAACAATCTCGTACCATACATTACTCAGGTTGCAATTGGCAAGCGCGATAAGCTGAGTGTTTATGGGAATGATTATCCTACAGCTGATGGAACAGGTGTCAGAGACTATATACATGTTGTTGATTTGGTATTGGGACATTTGAAGGCTTTAGAAAAACTGAGAAGCAATCCTGGAGTTGTAACCTACAATTTGGGTACCGGAAGAGGCTACACCGTTTTAGAAGTTGTGGAGGCTTTTTCAAAAATTTCAGGAAGAGAGATATCATATAAAATTGTAGAAAGACGACCCGGAGATATAGCTGCATGTTATGCTGACCCATCAAGGGCAAAGGCTGAACTGGGTTGGTATGCAGAAAAAGGGTTAGAAGAGATGTGCAAGGATTCGTGGAACTGGCAGAGTAGGAATCCGAATGGATATGAAGAATAATTTTATTCCACATTTAGTGTATTTTTAATACAATTTTAAAAGCAAATTGGTATAAGGAGGAATTACGCTATGGTTAAACCAACACTCGTTATAATGGCGGCAGGAATGGGAAGTAGATATGGTGGGTTAAAACAGATAGACCCAGTTGGACCAAATGGAGAAATAATAATGGATTATTCCATTTATGATGCACTTAAAGCCGGTTTTGGAAAAATAGTGTTTGTCATAAAGGAAGATTTTCAGGAGGTTTTCAAGGAAAGAATAGGAGATAGAATTGAAAAGCTGGTAGATACATCATATGTATTTCAAAAAATTGACGATATTCCGTACGGGGTTCAAGTGCCTGAAGGCAGGGTAAAACCTTGGGGAACGGGGCATGCAGTATTAAGCTGCCGAAATGCTGTAGATACACCCTTTGCTGTTATTAATGCAGATGACTTTTATGGTGCATCAACGTTTAGACTACTTAACGATTATTTGACTTCTGGAGCTGATACTCAAGGAATGTATAGATACAGTATGGCTGGCTTTATTCTTGAAAACACTCTATCTGATCATGGACATGTAGCACGTGGCGTTTGTAATGTAGATTCAGAGGGGTATCTTCAGGAAATACACGAAAGGACGAATATTCAGAAATTCGGTGAAAAAGCTAAATATTCTGATGATGGTCAAAATTGGGTTGAAATTCCTAAGAACAGTATTGTTTCTATGAATACCTGGGGATTCACTCCAAGTATTTTCGAAGAACTTGAAGCGAGGTTCAATGCCTTCTTCAATGATAATAGCAGCAATCTGCTAAAAGCAGAGTACTTTTTACCTGAGGTAGTAGACAGTCTTATTTCGGAAAAAAAGGCACGCGTAAAGGTACTGCCATCAAAAGATAGATGGTATGGGGTTACGTATCAAGAAGATAAGCCATTAGTAAAGAATGCCATATCTAATTTTATAGAACAGGGAGTATACCCGGAAAAATTATGGGAGGGAATCTATGAACGCTAATTATAAGTACGATTTTGACAGTATTGTAAAGAACTTTGCTTTCGGAGGCAACTTTATTAAAGCCCAGTCATACGGCTTTGGACATATCAATGACACCTATGAAGCATATTTTGTAATGTCAAATGGCCAAATGAAACGCTTTATCCTGCAAAGAATTAACAGTGGTGTATTCAAGAGTCCTGAAAAACTAATGGAAAATGTTCAATCAGTTACTACTTTTTTACGTAAAAAAATAATAGAGAACGGTGGAAATCCAGATAGAGAAACCCTGAATCTTATTCCTGCTGTTGATGGAAAAAGCTTCTACAAATATGACGAAGAGAATTATTGGAGAGCATATGTATTTATAGAGGATGCTAAGACTTACCAAATTGTAGCGAGACCTGAACATTTCTACAACGCAGGAAAAGCCTTTGGAAATTTTCAGAAGCTATTGAGTGATTTTCCTGCTGATACTTTATATGAAACTATTGAAAATTTTCATAATACAAAGGTACGCTTTAATACACTTGTTAATGCGATAGAAAAAGATATTATGAATCGTGCTAAGGACGTTAAGCCAGAAATTGACTTTGCGTTAAAGAGATATGACGATGCGGTTCTGCTTATTAATATGCTGGAAAAAGGAGAATTACCTCTTCGTGTAACTCATAATGATACAAAGTTCAATAATGTTATGATAGATGATAAAACAGGTGAGGGAATCTGTGTAATAGATTTGGATACCGTTATGCCTGGTCTATCCCTGTATGACTTTGGAGATGCTATACGTTTTGGAACTAATCCGGCAGAAGAGGATGAAAAGGATTTATCCAAGGTTTGGATGGATATCGCTCTCTTTGAACAATTTACAAAAGGCTTCCTCGGTGCTGCAGGAAATAGTCTGACAGAAGCAGAGCTATTGCATTTGCCACACTGCGCAAAAATTATGACATATGAATGCGGTATTAGATTTTTGACTGATTTTCTTTCGGGTGATACCTATTTTAAAATTCATAGAGAAGGCCACAATCTTGACCGTTGCAGAACCCAGTTCAAGCTTGTTGCGGATATGGAGCAGAGATTTGAACAGATGCAAAAAATAGTAAATGAGTGCGTTTAATATGACGTACATGTGTGGTGAACTGAATATCACTTGTTCTGTTATGACAGAGTTGAAAACAATAACGAAATAATATATTAAAAGAGGAGGTTTATTTATGCTTAAGCTAGGGGTAAAACCTAAGGCAATTCCGATACTTGATAAGGATTTTATGCCAATTTCACTTATAAATAGAGCTTTTCTTGATAAAGTGAGAAAGTCTCAAAACAGTGTAGCTATAAAGATAGCTGTAGAGAGGGAAGAGGGCTTGATTTCCACATACAGCACTGAGGTCTTTCCTGAAAACAGCGGAATGGATGAAGAAAATCTTTTATATATTGAGCGTATTGTAAAAACGCTTTTATGGGCACGTGGAGGGTGGAAGATTACAATTGGAGGATCTAAAAACATAGGAGAATATATAGCTAAAGCATATTCTCAGGGTGGAACAAGAGAATTCGATGCAAATTTCATGGGACGTGTATATGAAAAGAAGTTTATAATAGAAATTACAGATTTGAAAGATGTTCCGGAGAAAAACGAATCTGCGAAGGCCATAGGTCGTCATTTAAAAGGCTGTAGAATAGGTCTAGACCTGGGAGGAAGCCGCAAAAAGGTTTGTGCAGTAATAGATGGAAAGGTTGTGTTTACTGATGATGTTTTATGGCAGCCAAAGACACAAGTGAATCCTGATTATCATTATGAAGAAATACTAAATATCATAAAAACTGCTGCAGCCCATATGCCTCGAGTTGACGGGCTGGGAATAAGTTCTGCCGGAGTGCTTGTAAATAATAGGCTTATGGTTTCATCTCTTTTTATTAACGTACCGGATGAAGTATTTAATGCTAAAGTAAAGGGAATTTTCAAGGATATTGATGAAGCATTAGGTGGTATTCCTTTTGAAGTAGCTAATGATGGCGATGTTACTGCTCTAGCAGGAGCTATAGGATTAAATGTCTCAAATGTTCTAGGAGTATCAATGGGCACAAGTCAGGCAGGCGGCTATGTTGATGGAAAAGGTAATGTAACAGGCTGGCTTAATGAGCTTGCGTTTGTTCCAATAGATTATAATTCTCAGGCGATGGTTGATGAGTGGTCAGGAGATTATGGCTGCGGGGTTAAATACTTATCACAGGATGCGGTTATCAAGCTGGCTCCAGCTGCAGGAATAACCCTTGAACCAGAACTTTCACCATCACAAAAGCTTCAGATAGTTCAGGGACTGCTTCAAAAAGGTGATAGAAGTGCCAGACAGATATTTGAAACAATAGGTTGTTATCTTGGATATGCTATTGCACACTACTCAGACTTCTATGATATTAATTATGCTTATGTGCTCGGAGGCGTAACAGCGGATGAGTGCGGCAAAATTATACTGGACAATGCCTCAAAAGTACTTGCCCTGGAGTTCCCTGATTTGGCGGATAAAATTAAGTTTACTATTCCTGATGAATCTATCAGAAAGCTGGGACAATCCATCGCAGCAGCCAGTTTGCCTGAAATAAGTTAGTAGAAAGTGGGGAGATTTAGGTAGATATGATACTATATTATTGCAGAAAAATTGAAGATGATTTGTTACTCGATGGTAATGTTGATAAGCAACAGTGGAAGCTAGCCGAAGAAGTTATACTGGTTGACAATAGCACGGGTGGTAAACCCGAACAAGCCACAAGTGCTAAATTATTATGGAATGATAAAAATCTGTATGTTTGCTTCAGGTGCATGGATACGTATATAAATGCCACAATGACAGAGTATAACGACAAATTATATGAAGAAGAGGTTGTCGAAGTTTTCATAGATGACAATAAAGATATGAAAACATATATAGAGCTTGAAGTAAATCCGTTAAATGCCTTACTGCATTATAGTATTCATAATAGCCTTAAAGGGAATATAATTGGCTATGGAAGAGTAGACAGAAATGTTAAGTCAGCTGTCTTTTGCGATGAATTAAGTGGTGTATGGAGTGTAGAGCTTGAAATACCTTTTTCAGAATTCATTACAGCTGAAAATATCCCACCCAAAAAGGGCGACAAGTGGCTGATGAATTTATATAGAATTGACAGGCCTAAGGACAAGAAAGAACAATACATATCCTGGTCTCCTACCGGAGAAGACAATTTTCATTTGCCTGAAAAATTTGGAGAATTAGTTTTTGATTAGTAATTTGTACTAAGCTTTATGCCAACATATAAAAATTTTATAGAAACCTTGCAAATCAAGGGGCGCACTATTATCAAGGGGTGCACTATTATCAAAGGGTGCGGCATTATAGGATGAGTAAGAGTCCTGCCGCACGCTTTTTTGTTTTTAGTGAGACTCATTAATTCTAGTAATGTAAGGTGTACCTATTATAGCTCATATTTTATGTTGTTAAACAATTGTATTGCTCAACAGTATACAAAAGTGGTATTATTTACCTGATGTATCATCTTTATATTTTTGTGAGGTACGACGGTGAGTAAAGTAAAGATATCAATCACGGTTTTAATAATATTTGCATTATTTTTAGGAGCAATTCTACTTTTAAACAAGACTGATTTTACTGGACATAATGAATCAGATAATCTTAACGAAGGCATGAGTAAAGCTGCACTGAGTACTACAACTAATACTGCTACTTCTTCTACAAGTAAACTGGAGTCGACTGTAAAAGACGAACCAAAAGAAAAAAGTTTGAAGAATTTCACAGATGGTGTTTGGATAAAAAAATATCCTGAGAATTTCGCTTGCTTTAAATTTGAAACACCTGAAGGTGTAAAAATCATAGCTGACCCTTACATGATTAATGAAATTGTCAAACCGGACATAGTAACTGAAAGTCATCAACATGATGATCATACAGACGTTTCAAGACTACAAGGTACATATAAATTAATAAAAGAAACAGGATCATATAATGAAAAGGATATAAGCATAATAGGATATTCTGGAAAACACAACAAAGGTGATGTGACGGAAACAAACATTATTTATGTGTATGAAATCAATGGAATTCGAATAGCAAATTTCGCTTCACAGGGTGAATTGCCTAGGGATGAAGTATTGGAAAAAATAGAAAATGTAGATGTTTTACTCATACAAACAAGCATAAAACCGGGATATGCCGATTCCAAGTTGAACTTAGAAGAAACTAGAGCTGTTATTAAGAGGCTAAACCCTAAAATAGTAATCCCAGAACATGGTTCTGAGAACTCTGGCAAAGCTCTAGCTACATACCTAGGTTTAAATGTTGAATTTATTAAAAGTGGTGAAATTGTTGTTACTAGGAGAGAACTTAATGCTTTAAAAAGATTAAGAATTCTAGATTTAGATACATATGTTCGTAAAAATTAGATGCCTTTAAGGGCTTTTTTCTGGAAACTGTAAAACGAAATAGTTTGGAGGAGATGAAACTATATGAAATCTCAAAAAAGCATTATACTTATTTTAATTATTATGGCTTTCTGCATAAGCGGATGTGGTCAAAAAAACGTCGATACCTCAGCAACAGCAGCAGGATCAGCTACAATAGCATCAACAGCAACTCTTGAAAAGACTAATTCGGAACGATTCACAAAAATATCTTTATCAAGTAAGGCTCTTAAAAAAGATATGAAGGTCAATATTTATCTACCTAAAGGGTATAGTGAAAAGAATAAGTACCCAGTACTTTATTTAATCCATGGATATACAGGAAATGAAGATACTTGGTTTCCTGGGTTTTAAGTAGAGAAAAAGGCTGATGCTATGATTGATAAAAAAGAGATTGAACCCTTAATCATTGTTGCTCCACAAATTGATAATAGCTATGGGATAAATTCAAATAATTCTCAGCTTCCTATTTCCGCTTTTAATTCAGGTATGTATGAAGATTATCTCTATAAGGAATTAGTTCCATATATTGATACTACTTACAGCACCATTTCTTCTAGAGAGGGTCGCTATATTGGAGGGTTATCTATTGGGGGGTGGGTAGCCTTGCATATGGCATTTACTCATGAGGATATGTTTAGTAAAGTGGGTGGTCATAGCCCGGCAATTTTTTTAGACGGCTATTCAGACGGGGTCATGTCCTTTCTGTATCCAACTGAAGAACTTAGAAATGAGAGAGACCCCCTTAGAGTAGCTCAAAATAAAGATCTTACCAGTTTAAAGGTATATCTGGATTGTGGTGACCAAGATAGTTACCGATTTTTTGAGGGTTGTGATAAGCTGAACAAGATATTACAATCTAAAGGCGTAGATTCAAAATATTATTTAAATAAAGGAAAGCATGATGGGGCATATTGGGGGGCGAATATAGAAAAGTATCTTATGTTTTATGCTGGTACCTTAAAGTAAAACGCTTTTGATAGCAGACTTAACAGGTATTTGCTCAGCCGAATACCTGTTAAGTCTGCTATTTAGGTCTGATATTTTAATGTGAAAATTACAGTTGTATTGTGACCCTTGCTTTCAATTTCCAAGCCATAATCGTTTCCCTCGTAGAGTTTAATTTTGTTATTGATATTAATGAGACCAATATTTATAACTTCGTTAGTTTTCATATTAATTTGATTATCTTCAAGTGATTTTTTAATAGTGATTATTTTTTCATCAGGAATACCTATTCCATTATCAAATACATATATTTTTAGGTTATCTCCAGCTTTTTTTGCTGTTAATTCAATCATTCCATCGCTATCGATTTTCTCTAAACCATGAAAAACAGAGTTTTCAATAATTGGTTGTAAAATCATTTTAGGAATTATACAATTTTGAAGTGATTCATCAACAAATATTTGATAATGAATTTTTGTTTGGAATCGTACTGAAATCATATATAGATATTTATCAATAATATCCAGCTCATCTTTTAAAGTTACATAATTATCTCCTTTTATTGAATAACGGAACAAATCAGCCATATTAGTACAAATATTTGCAAGCTCCTTTACACCATGAATTAGGGAGATTCCACGCATACATTGCAGCATATTAAATAAAAAGTGGGGATTAATTTGACTCTGGTATGCATATAGCTGTGTTTCCTTTTTTGATATCTCCATTTCATAAAGTTTGGCTTGTGATTCTATGTTCTTTTTATTTAAAGAAGATATTTTATCTAGCAGTTCATTTACATGTGCAGCAATTGAACCTATTTCATTTTTGGAAGCATGATTTATGCGATTGCTTTCAAAATTAATGTTTTTGATTTGTTTATTTAGGCTGTTAATCGGTCTTATTATTGTCTTATCAACAGCAATAAAGATATACAATAGGAATAGTAAATAAAAAATACCGGTATATATTGAAAAATTGTTAAAAAATGTTGATTTATTATTTATCAAATTAGTTTGTGTTGTACCCCTCAGAAGAAGATTTGTGTTAGGAATTTTAGATATGGCTTGGTTACTGGCACCTGTATTAAATGATTTCAAATCAAAATTAGAAGAATTGGATAATAACGCTTTATTAGTATTAATATCAACGAGCTCTATAAATATATCTTTTGAAGAATTAATAAGCTGAGATGCTGTTCTGAATGATGATACCATTGCAACATACCCTAACTGTTCCCTATAATGTGTTGTTATTTTTGTAGCAAATATTGGAGTGAAGTGTATTAGATAAGTTTTATTTGAGTTTGCATCGTAATAAGCAGTATAGACACTGTTTACAGCTGAATTATTTTGGCTATATGACTTTATGTATTGTTCAAGATTTAAGGATATATAACCAAAAAGGCTTGTTGTATTTTCTGAATTGCACAAAAGAATATCAACTAAATTTGAATTGTATGTTTTTGAGAGAGATATCGTATCACTTAAATTTTTCTTCGCTTCATTTCTTGTAGCTTCCGATATTGAAGAAAGAAGAATTTGAGCATATTGGCTGTTCGCAAAAATAGAGGCACCTTTAGACATATTATCAGATTGTATAGAAAGATTAATTTTAATGTTATTAAGCGTAGATTCACAATATGTTGTCAGTTCTTCGATATGATTCTTTTGAATCTGATACAAATTTAAATAATTGACAAAAGATATAAAGAGTAAAGGAATAATCATAATAACTGCAAATTGTTTAAATATTGACTGCTTCATTTCTGACTCTCCTTCAAAATTTTTCTATAATCCTTAGGGGAAAGATTACTATATTTCTTAAATACATTACTGAAATAGAAGTAATCATGGAAACCTACTAGAGAGGATATTTCATCCAAGGAATAAGATGAGCTCTCTAAAAGTTTTTTAGCCTCCGTTAATCTAATATTAGTCAAATATTGTGAAAAAGTCGTTCTCTTGAATTTAGTAAATAAAGAACAACAATAATTGGGATTAAGGTAAAACTTATTTGCAAGACTTTTAAGTGTTAAGGTTTCAGAAAAATGCGTATCTATATAATTTACCATTTGCTCGAAATTATCAATGTTAACTTCAGTAGTGGTATTATTATCTGCATCGTCGTTCCTTTCTTGGTTTCTTTTATCTAGACGCTCTTTTACCAATTTCAATGTTTCATAAGCTTCTTTTGGGTTTAGTGGCTTTAAGCAATAACCAGTTGCTCCAAACTGTATAGCTTTTTTTGCATATTCAAATTCACCATAACCACTTATAATAATAATTTCACAAGATATGTTTTGTTCTCTGATTTTTTGCATTAACTCTATTCCGGTCATATTTGGCATACGTATATCGGTAATTATCAAATCAGGTTTTTGTGTGATTATGTGAACCAATGCAGTCTTAGGATCTTTGAAGGAGTTAGTTATACGGAATCCCAGTTCTTCCATTGGTAAAGTCTGCTCAATATCAATAATAGTCCATGGTTCATCGTCAATGATTATTGCTGAATACATATTGCCTCCATATTTAATTTATAGATGAAATTTCAATTGTAAGATAGTTTTCACAACGGTTTTTTATACGATACTAATAGTTTAGCAAAAAGTACTAATAATTTAAAGCAATAATTTGTTTACATAAATTGAATATAATGGGTTAACATATGAAGTGCTTAAAACTTGAAAACTATATTTCTTAATCATTTGTACATTATAACTAAAAAAATGTAAAATTCTCATATAATTTTTGTGATATTATAAATCCTCTGAGAATATTCTATACAATTTAATTGCAGTTAAATATAAAATAAGCTCATCAACATCAAATAAATATTTAATGGAGGTTACAACAATGAAAAAAAGGTTATTAGCATTAGCAATGTCGATGACTATGGCTGTTGGTATGTTAGTTGGATGCGGGAATTCAGGGACAAGTTCAGATTCTACCACCACTGCTAATTCAACTACCAGTAAAACAGCGCAGACAACAAATTCAGATGGAAAGATTACACTATCTTTTTCAACATCTGTTTATGTTGAAGAACCCCATCAAAAGGCAATCGATGGATTAATTGCCGCTTATACAAAAGCAAATCCAAATATTAATATTGAAATCTTTGGTGCTGGCTATGACGGTTACTGGGACAATATTACAACCGAAATACTGGCAGGTAATGAGAGTGATATGATTCAGGTTTATCCTGAAAACATTTCCACCTATAATGTTATTCGTCCAGCGGGTGTATTTGTGGATTTAACAAGTAATTTGGAGAAATCAGGTTTAAAGGATAAATTAGTTGGGCAGGAATTCTGTACAGTTGATAATAAAGCATTAGCTATTTCAAACTACGCTTGGGGAACAACAGGAATATTTTATAGAAAATCGTTATTAGAAAAAGCTGGTGTTGATCCTAGCACAATAAAGACTCAAGAAGATTTCAGAAACGCTTGCTTGAAATTTACCGGTAATGGCAAGTATGCTATGGGTGTTGTTTCAGGAACACATGCCTTTACAGTTAGTGAATGGAACAGATTAATTGCCAGACCTGTATCCGGTGGTTTGTATTTCCCAAATGGGGAGACAGCACCTTATACAGCTGACAAAGTCAATGTTAATTCAAAAGAAAATGTTTGGGCAGCTCAGTGGTGGCAGAACCTTATTGTCAAAGATAAAGCAGTTAAATTAGTTACCGATAAAAAAGATTCTCGTGAAATGTTCTGGAACGGGGATGTTCCATTCAATATGGATGGTCCATGGTTCGTTGGAATGACAAAATCAAGGGATACTAAACTTTTGGATGATATCGGTATAATGCCTCAATTTGATATTTCATATGAGGGAAAAACATATAAGCCAAATCCAACTAATTATCCACTAGTTACAATGTTAAGCAAAAACTGTAAGAATCCTGAAGAGGCTTGGAAATTCCTAGAATGGATGGCATCAGAAGAAGCACAGAAAATCATTGCTGAGTGCGGTATGATTCCAAGTAATTTGGACTACTCAACAAGTGATGAATACATCAAAAATCATTCCCTCGAATATGGTATTGTTGATTTTATGAAGAATAATTATACAGATTTAGTTGCTGACCCTAATATCCCTCAGTTGGGTGAAATCTCCCAAATCATGCTGGATGCAGGACAAGCTATGTTCTCTGAACAGGCGGCTGATCCACAGAAAAAATTAGATGAAGCTGCAAAAGCAATTAAAGAGGTTATGTCAAGAAAGTAAGAAAATAACCTGTAAACGGTGTGATTATTAAAATTTTCAACCAATTTCTTATAACCACACCTGTCTTACAGGCCCAGTAAGGTATAGAGGGGATAGGTGATATCACATAACGTAAATATTGTATTCTACTAAATTAACAATCGAGGTTGCTTATGAAAAATATTAACAAGATAAAGAAAAAGAAGGATTATGCACCATATTTTTTTATCGCTCCCTTAGTAATAATAATATTTGTTTTCTTAGCAATACCTATTATCAAAGCGGCAACTATGAGCTTTCAATATTGGTATATAGCAAAACCATCTGCTAATGGAAATTATTTTGTGGGATTTGACAATTATAGTAAAGTACTAACTGACAAATATTTTTTAAATTCTGTAAAGGTAACAGTAATTTATATTGTAATTACGGTAACTGCAAGATTTATTATAGGTTTTTTAGTAGCATTATTATTGAATCATGCTTTTAAAGGAAGAGGTCTGGCAAGATCCTTGTTGATTATCCCTTGGGCAGTGCCAGAGGTTGTAGCTTGCTTAGTTTGGATACTAATGTACGATAAGGATTATGGTATTATAAACTTTTTGTTAAATAATGCAAATATTCTAACACATAATATAGCATATCTTCAGGATGTTAAAATAGCTTTGCCGGCAGCGATAGCAGTAAATATATGGAAGGGTTTTCCGTTTGTCGCCATTATGTTATTAGCCG
Organism: Bacillota bacterium; assembly: GCA_023391425.1. GTDB lineage: Bacteria > Bacillota > Clostridia > Acetivibrionales > DSM-1351 > Ruminiclostridium. The sequence continues at coordinate 56,062 of JAEWAX010000066.1, forward strand.
GGATGCAAAGTATATCTAAAGATTTATATGAAGCAGCTGATATGGATGGAGCTAATTCATTACACAAAATCAAACACGTAATAATTCCATCAATTAAACCAGTTTCAATGATAGTTTTCCTACTCTTAATCATATGGACAATTAAAGACTACGCAATAGCTTATGTTTTAACTAAGGGTGGCCCATCGAGAGCAACTGAAATATTAACAATTTATGTTCAGCAAAATGCATTCAAATACTTTGATTTTGGAAAAGCATCTGCTGCAGGTATGATCTTGCTAGTATTTTCATTAATTTTTACATTTATATATTTCAAAGTTTTACAAGGAGGTGAGAAAGAAGTATGAAGAATTCAAAATTAGCACATATATTAATCATTTTCACAGTAATACTGATATGCGCAGTCACATTATTCCCGTTTATTTGGATGATTTCAACTTCTTTCAAGCCTGCAAATGAAGTCTACAGTTATCCGCCGACTTTTGTACCTATAGAACCATCTATTAATGGTTATATTGAAATTTTAACAAAAAATTCTTCAAGCTTTAATTTTATTAATTGGACTGCAAATAGTACGGTTATTGCAGTATTTACCACGATATTCTCTATGATTATTGCAACAACGGGAGGATATGGTCTTTCAAGATTCAAGTTTAAATTTAAAGGAGCATTAACTTATACTATTCTAACTTCACAGGTATTACCTGGTTCACTACTCATTGTACCTCTTTACATCATAATGGGTAACTTGAAATTGCTTGATACTCATTTAGGATTAATTTTAGCATATGCTACTTTTTCAGTACCATTTTGCACATGGATGATGAAAGGCTTCTTTGATACTATTCCAGCAAGCCTTGACGAAGCGGCGATGGTAGATGGAGCAAATAGATTCAGGTTATTCACTACTATAATTATACCACTTACAGCTCCTGGACTGGTAGCAACAGGATTGTTCTCATTTATCACAGGCTGGAATGAATACTTATTTGCAAGTGTTTTCATGAAGAGCTATAAGAATTGGACATTACCAGTTGGTATTGCCAGCTTTCAGGGACAGTACACGACAGATTGGGCAACAATTATGGCAGGCTCTGTATTAATTACATTACCTGTCGTGGTTTTATTCTTAGTATTACAAAAGCATTTGGTCAGTGGAATGACAGCTGGTGCTGTTAAACAATAAAATTTTGGAGGGAATACTATGGAAATCAAACAAATAAAAATGGGAATTGTTGGAGCTGGAACTTGGGGTGAAACACATGCATCAATATATGCAGAACATTTATTTGCAGACCCTGTAGCTATTTGTGATAAAGATGAGGCTAGGGCAAAAGCTATTGCTGAAAAATATGGTATTAAAGAAGTATATACTGATTATAACGAAATGGCAGAGAAGAGTGATATTGATGCTGTTGCAATTGTAACTCCTGATTTTTTACATGCGGATATTGCTTGTAAGTTTGCAGATTGTAAAAAGCATCTTTTGATTGAGAAACCATTGGCAACAACTAAAGAGGATATTAGCAGAATATGTGAAGCTGTTAAAAGAAATGGTGTACGTTGTATGGTGGATTTACACAATAGATGGAATCCTCCTTTTAATACAGCTAAACAAGAGGTGCAATCTGGAAAAATAGGTGAGCCGTATACAGCCTATATAAGACATAGCGATGTAAAATGGGTTGCTACTGATATGCTAAAATGGGCGTCAAAATCATCAATACTCTGGTTTTTAGGAAGTCATAGCTTGGATACTTTACGCTGGATTTTTGATGATGAAGTTAAAAGAGTATATTCAGTTAAAAAGGAAGGTATATTAAAAGATCTTGGTGTTGATACGGCTGATATATATTTGACTACCATTGAATTTGAACGTGGTGGAGTTGCACACATGGAGAATGGATGGGTAACGCCAAATGGTAATACAAATATTAATGATTTCAAATTTAGCGTACTTTGCACAAAAGGTATGATTAGTCTTGATTTATCAAGCCATAACCTAATACACATGGTAACAGATGAAAAAGCTACAACACCGGATATCTTAGTATCGAATATGGTATTTGATAGATGTAAGGGTCTTTCTTATGAAAGTATACGTGATTTTGTTGACAGGTTAGTAGATGGCAAAGAATTTAGAGTAACTCTAGAGGATTCAAGAAAAACTGCGTTAGCTATAATTTCAATTTTAGAATCTGCAGAAACAGGAATGCCTATAGAGGTTAAATATTGATGCTAGACGGACATATTCATATATTTAATAAAAAAATCGATAGTGATGGCTTAACTGAAAAATTCAGTGAGGCAGGAGTTGATGGAGGAATTATATTATCCCTTCCACCAGAATCATTAAACTTTGGATATTTCGAGCAAAAAGAACGATTGGACAATCTCTTTAAGTGGAAAGAAGCTGGAAGTAATTTATATCCGTTTTATTGGATAAATCCAATTGAAAATAACGCATTGGATCAGGTTAAGCTGGCTGAGGAATATGGTGTAAATGGATTTAAAATAATATGTAATACTTTTTATCCCAATGACACAAAGGCACTTAAAGTATTTCAAGCAATAGCACGTATAAACAAGCCAATACTGTTTCATTCGGGAATTTTATGGGATGGAGCAGTATCATCTCAATACAATAGACCGGCAGGGTTCGAGGCTCTAATACAAATTGATGGCTTGAAATTTTCGCTTGCTCATGCTTCTTGGCCCTGGATTGATGAGTGTATTGCGCTTTATGGCAAATTCCAAAATGCATACTCAAGGCACCCTGATTTTTCAGTTGAAATGTTTATTGACATAACTCCAGGAACTCCTCTAATTTACAGAGAAGAACTGCTCACAAAGCTTTTTAAAGTTGGATATGATGTTCAAAACAATATTATATTTGGCAGCGATTGCAGTCTGGACAATTATAACTCAAAATGGACTAAAGATTGGGTAAAAAGTGATAATGAAATATATGATAAGCTATCAATTGATACAGTTATTAAAGAAAAAGTGTTTTCAGAAAACCTAAAGCGATTTTTGGGATTGAAAAATCAGCATGTCAAAAAGGATACATTGCTTCCAGGAGAGTAGAAATAAAATTATCTAATTTTACATCAGTTTCATAAAGGAAGAATATTAATGTTAATTAATAAGCATTAATAATAAAGAATAAAAGCCCCAAGTTTGTTGAGAAATATGCAAACTTGGGGCTTTTATTGTAAGTTGCTTTATAAATTACTGTGTTGAAAGTAATTTTTTTACAAATATTCACTTTACAATAATTGTAATTTATATTATCATGTAAATAACAAAAAATACCATAAAATCCAATTAAATATAATATTATCATAACAATATTAGCTGATATATGTATAATATTCGGAATTTTGGGGGAATCATGAAAAATACTCAATATTTTTTTCCTGAATGGAAAAAGAAAAACATAAATCGATATTGTGAAATCAAATCAACAGCATCATATACGCCCGAAAAGATATTAAGCAACGAAGACATTATAAGTAAACATAACCTGCCATACAAGAATTCTGCTATTTTCAAATCTATAGGAGTCGAATCAAGGCATGTAGCTCAAGACAATGAGTCTGATAGTGACATACTAAAGGTTGCAGCGGATAACTGCCTTAGAAACTTTGGCTTAAAGCCTGACAGCTTATCAAGGCTTATAGTAAATAAGTTTTATGGTGACAATCTTTTACCTATGACCGCAAGTATACTGCAACGCAAGCTGGGAAGTACTACTGCAGTTCATGCTTTTGATATTGATGGAGGCATATCATCATTTTTACATTCAGTAGATGCTGTCTCAAGGTTTATTGCAACAGGAGATGACTATATTCTCGTTGCATCTGGAGGTATTAGCAATAAGTTGGTTAGCAAAACTGACCCAAGAGTTGCGTTCATGTTTGGTGATGCTGCAGCGTCAATTTTATTTGGATACTCTGAGGAACAACACATTTTAGCAAGCTATTGCTACTCTAATTATGAATATTATGATTTGGCAACGGCTATAACGCCTATAACACTGGTTGATAGAGGTAAGGCTTTGAACCTCAATGAGCAGATGGGACTTATATATGACACTTATAGTATGGGTAACTGGAAATTTGCTGAAGAGTTCTATAGGGAAGCAGTACTTGCCGTGTCACAGAATTTGTTCTTAGAAAGTGGTCTTGGAATGGAGGACATTGATTTAGTATTAATAACAGAGAATAACCGCAAAATATGGGAACTGACACTAGAAGTATTGGGGATTGATGAGGAAAAAAGCCTCTCACTGCTGAAGGATCATGGAAATACTATGTCTGCAATGTTACCTCTCTTGATAAATCATGGCTTCAATACAGGTAAAATTACAAAAGGTATGAATATAATGCTGATATCGCATGGTGAAGGATTAAGTGGTGGAGGCATGATATATAAAGTTTAGCAGATAAGTGTTATATGGATTTAGCTTTATATTATGAGAGTTTCAGTAGAACTGTATAAAAAATATACTTTGAGGAGGACAAATTATCATGGAGAAAAATGAGATATACAACAAGGTGAAAGAAATAGTGGTTAATTATTTACGTGTAAATGAAGATGAAGTGAGGCCTGAGACTAATCTTGTAGAAGAATTGTGTGCTGATTCAATTGCACTTGTTGAATTGGGTTTCAGATTTTCCGAAACCTTTTCAATCCCAATGGTTGAAGGTGATTCGGAACTTTTTGTTATGAATAAGCTTGTAGATTATATTGATAAACAAATGAAGCAAAACTAAAATTTAAGGCTGGTGACAAAAGTTTAATGGATAGAGAAGTAGAGTTTCCTGAATTAAGACCTCTTAAAATTCAAAGACATGCAAGGATAATTTCTACTGGAGTTGGTCTTCCAAGAGGTGTGGTTTCAAATCAGGATATTATTGATAATTATGATATTGTAGCTACTGACAGAGCAGTTCAGTATTCCTTGGGAATAAAGGAAAGAAGATGGAGCGACCTTGATGAGAAAGTAGAAGACATTATGGCGTTGGCAGCTAATCAATGCCTTCAGAGAGCAGGTATCAATATAGATCAGGTAGATAGGGTCATTTATACAAAGTTGTTTGGTGACTATTTGATACCTGCAGCATCTATAGGAGTCCTTAAAAAGCTTGGGGCTAAAAAAGGAATACCCGCTTATGATATTTGCTCGGCATGTAGTGGATTTATGCATGCTATGGATCTTGCAATACGTTATATAGCTACGGGCGATGAATATGTGCTTATATTGGGCGGAAGTATAATGGGAAAGTGTGCAAGATTTTGGGGAAAACCTGACCCCAAAGTAGTGTTTTTGTTTGGTGATGCTATTGCAGCAATGCTTATAGGTTATTCTGAGATTCAAAGCTTTATGGCATCATACTTAATGACAAATCATTCCCTATATGATAATGCAAAGGTAACCTTTGGAACAAACTTTCTTCGTGAAGGACTAAAAGATTTGGATCCAAGTATTTTCTTTATGAAAATCGCAAATGGAAATGTTGTTTTTGAAAGCTCCGCAAAATACGCAAAGGTTATATCAGATAAGCTCTTAAAAGAGACAGGACTAACTATAGAGGAAATTGATTATTTTGTTACATCGGATCAGTCAGCAAATATATGGGAGGCGCAGCTAAAAGAACTCGGCATACCAAAAGAAAAAAGCCAAAGTATGTTTCATAAATATGGTAATACTGTTGGTGCTATGAGCCCAATAAATCTTGACGAACTCATAACTTCAGGCCGTTTAAAAAGAGGTGACCTTGTAATGATGCAGGCACATGGTGCAGGAGCGAGTAGCGGTGGAATGATTTTTAGATTTTAAAAAATAAAGGAGGGGAAGAATTGTTATGAACTATTGTGAGTTATTGTATGGTATAGAAGAAAAGTATAATGATTTTGAAGCACTTATTGATGGTGAAAATGGCAGTAGGCTTAATTATAAGGAGCTTAAGGAAGAGGTTAAAAAAACAGCAGGGCTTTTAGAGGCTAAAGGGTATAAAAGTGGAGATGTAATTGCAACTCACTTGTATAACAGTATTGAGGCAGCAGTTGTTTTGATGGCTATTCAATATATTGGAGGAGTTGTATGCCTTGTAGATCCATTGTATAAAGCGGGTGAAGTTGTATATTATCTAGAGGATTCAGGCGCAAAGGGTTTAATTACATATCTGAAAAGCGATGAGATAGAAATACCGACAAGTGTTAAAACGGATATTATCAATATAAGTGAATTTAAGAATGAACTAAATTCTTTTGTATATAAGGAAAAAGAATTTTACAATTATCATGAAAATGAATTAGCACTGCTTTTATATACGTCAGGCTCAACATCAAAACCTAAGGCAGTTATGCTGACAGCAGGATGTTTCTTTGTATATTTAGAAAAAAATGATTTATCCTTGTATAAATATACTGATACTGACAGAATACTCTGTTTTGTACCATTTTCACATGGCTTTGGTTCTATTTCTATTCTATTACCTTCCTTACAAGGTAGGGCAGCAATTGTATTTTTAAGATCCTTTCAGCCAATAAAAATATCAAAAGCTATATTACAAGAGAATATTACACATATGTTTGGAGTTCCAACACATTATCAACAGCTTTTAAGATATGAATCCATCTATGATTCCTTAAGAAAGCTAAAAGGTGCTTTTGTGGCAGCAGCTCCGCTTAATTATGAAACGGCTTTAGCTTGGTATAAAGCCATAGATATATATCTTGATGAGGGATATGGCATGTCAGAGACAACAACTCTTATTTCAACAAGAATGAATAAGCTGCCTGAACCAGCTGGAAATGTAGGATTTCCTCCGAAAGGAATACTTGAAATAAATGCTGTAGATGAAGAGGATAGGGTATGTGAAGATGGAGTAATCGGAGAACTCAGAATAAGAGGTAGAGGTATTATGCTAGGTTACCTAAATAGGCCAGAAGAAACAGCACAAAGACTTAGAAATGGATGGATGTATTCTGGAGACCATGGGTATAGAAGAAGTGACGGTTCCTTCGTTATCTGTGGCAGAAAGAAAGATGTCATTAATGTTGCTGGACTTAAGATTTCACCACTTGAGGTTGAAGCTGCAATAAACTCACATGAGGATGTTGTAGACTCGGCAGCAGTGGGTATTGAAGATAATATTTATGGTGAAATTGTTAAGGCCTTTGTAGTTTTAAAGGATAATGCAAAAGCAAGTGAAAGAGACTTGATAAAGTATGTTTCAGGTAAAATCGCAAACTTCAAGGTGCCAAAATACATATCAATAATTGAGGAATTCCCGAGAAATAATCTTGGAAAAATTGATAAAAATTCACTGAGGAGTTACTAAAATGAATGAAACGAGCTCAAAATTTTTAGACAAATTGGCGATGGAAAAACTCATAAACGATAAGCTTGGAAAAGTAAGAAATTCATCAGATAATTCATACTTCACCAACATTGAAATAGCGTTTGATGACATTGATGAATTTACATTATTAAAAGCAGATATAAATTTTGTTAATATTCAAAATGATGTTACACATTATCAAATTCCATCGTTTTGCCAGCAGGCATTTTATATTCAAAATAACCATATTGATATTTATGCTCATCTCTCACCTAACCCACAGTGTAATATTCTGTTTATACATGGATTATTCGATGACAATATGGGAAACTACAACTTTATAATAAAGCAGCTTAATACTTTGAATTTAAATGTGTTTTTTATGGTTTTGCCATACCATTTTAACAGAAAGCCAGATGAAAGTTCTTTTGGGGGTGAGTACTTTTTCAGTGCTGATTTATATAGAACCAAAAATGCATTTAAACAGGCTGCTTTAGATGTTGAAGCAGCAGTACAGTTTATAGGTCATCATAATAGTATGCCTACTAAGCTTTTAGGATATAGCATTGGTGGCTGTGTAGCGTTTCAATATTATCTGTTGAAAAGAAGTAAGATAAAAACCTTCCTGGTAAATCCAGTTGTAGAATTAAAAACATTAGCATGGGAAAAGCCATTGCTTCAAACAGTAGGAAGAGATTTAATAGAAAGTAATCTTAAAGAAGCTACAATTAATCAAGTGTTTTTTGATATGGATCCATGTGAGAAAATCGGATTCGATTTTAAAATTGATAATTTAGCAATGGTTTATTCAACCTACGATCAAGTTGTAAAAAAAAGTAAATATGATGCCTTTATAAAGAAAACAGGAATTAAAAATGCTATTGAATATCCGTCTGGTCATTTGAACGTTTTTAGGGTACCTAGGTTGGCAAATGATATACATGGATTTTTAAGCGACGATTTCAGCATAGACGCAAGTGAAGAATTAATTATCTTTTAAAAGTTATAGTTTAACATTTGGAGGGCAAATTAGTGAATAAATATATTTATCCTAGTGAAAGAGTTGCTGTAGTGGCAATGAGTTGTTTAATGCCTGATGCCGTTAATACTGGCATGCTATGGGAAAATATTTTAAATAAGAAGGTTTCAATTAAAGATATACCAGATCAGATTTTAAATAAATCAGTATTCTATAGACCAGAAGTAAAAGGGAAAACCAATAAAAGCGATAAAACCTATACACAAATCAGTGCAATTGTTGACGAATTTGATTTTTTAGCTCTAGGTAGAAAATACAGAATACCTCCAGCAGTTGCAGCTTATTTGGATAATAATCAAAAGGCTACGATATACTGCGTCGATCAGGCTATAGAACAGATAAAAAGTAGCCTGCCAAAGGAGAAAACTGCTGTAATTTTAAGCTCTGGGGCTCCTGGAGCAAAATTTGAAAATGTTGTGAGAAGAACCTTCTTTGCAAATGTGGAAAGTTATATCCTTAATCATCCGGAAGTCAAAAATGGTAACGCATCACAAATAAATCGTATTTTAGAAGATGTTTCAAAAGAAATTCTAAAAGATACACAACCTATAACAGAAGATACTGCGACAGGTTATTTGCAAAACATAACTGCTGGCAGAATTGCGAATATATTTGATTTTCAAGGCCCTTCATATGTAATAGATGCAGCGTGTGCATCTTCACTGACTGCTATTTCCACAAGTATCTCAGGACTTTTAAACCATGAGTATGATGCTGTTATTTCTGGTGGAGCAGAAGTGACTTTATCAGAGGTTGGATTGGTTGCTTTTAGCGGAATTAATGCTTTATCTCCTGACTCTTCATATTCTTTTGACTCAAGAGCAAATGGATTCGTTATGGGCTTAGGAGGCGGAATAGTAGTTTTAAAAAGGCTGTCTGATGCATTAAGAGATGGAGACCATATATACTCCGTCATATCAGGATATGCGTGTGGAAGCGACGGTAAAGGCAAATTTATTGCAGCACCAAGTGAAGAAGGTCAAGTCAGAGTTATACAGGATGCATGTAAAATGGCTGGGTACAGCGTTGACACTATTGAAATGATTGAAGCTCATGGAACAGGAACAGTTGTTGGAGATACGGTAGAAGTTTCTTCTTTGAAGAGAGCCTTTTCTGCTATGGGGGCAAAAAAGGAAAAAAACTGTGGTTTAGGTTCTATAAAATCAAATATCGGGCATCTGAGAAATGCAGCTGGAGTTGCAGGCTTCATAAAGGCTACGTTGGCACTACAAAATAAAACTCTCCCAGCAAGTGCAAATATACAAGAAATAAACCCGAAGCTCCAGCTTGATGGTTCGCCATTTTATGTGCTGAGTGACAATAAGAAATGGATTGAAAACCCATTACATCCTAGAAGGGTTAATGTAAGTGCCTATGGGTTTGGAGGAGCTAATTGTCATATTTGTCTTGAAGAATTTAGACCGGAATTTGTACCAAAGTCATATAGTCTTAGCAATATCCAAAAGGCAAAGAATAGTGAAAAAGGTATTATGAGCATGAAAGTGAAAGAAGAAGCTGTTCTCTTTTCTGCTCCATCCATTGAGGACTTACAAAAAGCATACGATTCTTTAATTAATAATGCCGATGCTTCTTATTTTGAAAAAGCTGTATATGAAAATAATCTTGCTGTTTCCTGTAATAATGAATGGCGTATAGCAATTACTGCCAGCACTTTGGAACAATTAAAAGAAAAATGGCAGCTTTTAAATGAATACATAAATGGGGACAAGCTAAAGGAAGCTCATAGTTTAACTCTAAAGGGTATTTATTTTGGAAGATGCCAAAAAGTAGAGCCATCAAAGATAGCCTTTATGTTTCCGGGTCAAGGTTCCCAGTATCCAAATATGTTAAAGGAGCTATATGAAACATACCCTTTGGTAAAGTCCTTCTATATGCAAGCCGATGCATTGTGGAGAGCAAAATATAATTATTCGTTACTACCTCTTATTTTTAATGAAGACGAAAAGCAAAAAGAAGTTCTTAAAGATACAAAGAATACTCATCCAGCTATGTTTGTTTCAAACATTGGAGCATATGAGCTTCTATGTGAAGCAGGCATTAAGGCAGATTATATGATAGGCCATAGCCTTGGGGAAATTACTTCACTCTATGCAAGTGGCATCGTTGATTTGAAGTGTGCTATAAATATAATAGGCGAGAGAGGATTTTCTTTTGACAGCATTAACGAAAAGGAACGCGGCAGTATGGTAAGTGTCAAAGAAAAGGCAGAAGACCTTGCGAATATAATTAAAGACAATGGTTTTAAAGTAAGTATTGCCAACATTAATTCATCTGAGCAGACTGTTGTAGGTGGAGAGAGTCAAGAAGTTGCTAGATTTATACAGTTCTTGACTGAGAAAGGTTATAAACACACTCTTTTAAATGTGTCGCATGCTTTTCATACAGGAATTGTTTCAAAGGCAGCAGAAACCTTTTATGAGAGTATAAAAGGAACCACGTTTAATAATCCAAAATGTAAAGTGATGGCATGTCATTTGTCAGACTTCTATTCTGAATCTTTAAATACTTCACAAGAACTGGAAAAATTACTGAAGGATCAAATGCTGTCACCGGTAAGATTCAAAGCTTCAGTATTAAAGCTTTATGAAGAAGGTGTACGGGTATTTATTGAAGCAGGACCTTCAGAGGTTTTGACAAACCTTGTAAAGAATATCCTTTCTGATAAGGACGTGAAGGTAATAAATATAAACAGCAGAAGTAAATCCTCAGTTGAAGGCTTTAACAAAGCTATTGCAGAACTTTTCACATATGGCGTTGATGTAGCTTCAGTGCCTAGCAACAATATACTGGGTCTTTACAATGGAGAAACAATTAACATAGTTGACAATGCTGATGCTGAAGGGGTTAACTCTGAGACTTACACATTTGAGGCAGAAGCAATTCAAAAGCCGAGCCAAAGCCAAGCAGAAGTATTTCAAAATTCTATAAGTATTGTTCAAGACAGTATGATGCCAAAGGAAATTGCTGAAATAAAAACAAATCAGGAAAATGCTCAGGCTAAGGAAAGTATTGTATATAGTGGTGTGTCGGTAGGATTGCCGGGAACTTTTAAAAAGGCTTTTGATGATAATAACTTTGATTATTTATTTGAAGGCAGAAACTTTATTGAGATGCTTACCGATGAAGAAGCACAGAGCATTATGGACTTAAATATTACAAGACTTATAA
>JAEWAX010000006.1 GCA_023391425.1 Bacillota bacterium
CAATCTGATGATGAGATTATACAATCACATAACAGTGATTTTGCCAAAAAGGCAAAGATGCTTCCAGTAACTTTTGTAATCAAAGCAAGAAAATTGTAAGAGTACATATAAATAGGCAAAATCAGAAGTTGATTTACTTCTTAATGGTTTTAAATAGTGAAGTAAATATTATTTATATTAACAGTAGGAGGAATTTTTTAATGATTATAGATGGACATGCTCATGCATGTGGTATTTATGCTAATGCTAATAGCATAAAAAGGAATTTAGAAATGAAAGGCATTGATATGGTTGTACTATGTGCAGGAGAACCTGACAGTGATAAAAATTATACCTACCCAATGCTATCAAAAATATTTAGGGGACAGAGACTGGCATATGTATTTAATAAAATTATTCGAAGGATAGTAAAAATAAAGCATACCTCTGATTATATAGATGAACAAAATGAAAAAGTTAGTAAACTGCAAAAGCAAATGCCTGATAAAATTATTAATGCATATTGGACGAATCCATTGGAAGTTGATTGCATAGATAAAATGGAAAGATTTTATACTACAAACGGTTTTAAAATGCTTAAATTACATCAATGTTGGACACCGTTTGATATTTGTTCTTCTAAAAGTATTGATATAATTATGTGGGCGACCAAGAAAAATTTACCCATTTTTATTCATCTTTTTTCAGATGAGCAGGTAACTAGTTTTGTAGATATAACAAATAAATTTATTGATACAACTTTTGTAGTCGGGCATATGATTGGATTTACTTCCATGAGTGATAAGTTGAAAAACCAAAATGTATATTTTGATATATCTGCACCACAATTATATTCGAAAACTATATTGGAAAGAGCAATTCATAAATTTGGCTACGAAAAGTTGGTATTAGGTTCTGATTCCCCTTATGGTATAGACAATATTGCAAAAAATGTTGAAAGGTTGAAGACGTTATCGCTTACAGAAAATCAAATTAGATGTATCTGTGGAGAAAATCTTATCAGAATACTACATTTGTAAAAATAATTAGTATAATTTTTTTAATCGGTTGTGTCGCATCTTTAAATATAATGTGAACTACGGATTGTTAACAATCTTTACCTTGCTCAGTTGTTTTAAAATTGCAAGGTAGTCTTACTATATGTCTGTTATCCTTAATGAGTAAGGAGGGAGTGCAGTGGATTTTCTGAAACGAATGACCGAAGTGATTGACTATATCGAGGAGCATATTACCGAAAACTTTGACTTAAATGATGTCGCAAAAATAGTTTGTTGCAATGCATATCAATTTGGCAGAATTTTTTCATATGTAATTGGAATTTCTCTCACAGAATATATACGCAACAGACGGCTTTCTATTGCAGCGTTGGAATTACAAAGTGGGAATGTCAAAGTTATTGATGTGGCTTTAAAATACGGTTACAATTCTCCAGAGTCATTCTCCCGTGCTTTTCGCGAAATGCATGGAATACCGCCAAGGGAAGCATGCACCTTAGGTGTTAAACTCAGAATGTATCCGCGTATCTCTTTTCATATTTCGATAAAAGGAGATGGAGACATGCAGTATCGTATAGAGGAAAAAGGTATTATAAAATGTGTTGGTGTTGTAAAAAACTTTGGTAAGTGGACATTGAACAAGGATGCTGAAAATTGGAAGGAAAAAATAGGGGAACGGTGGGCGTTTTGGGATGAGTTTCTCAATGATGGAGTAAATTTGATTATACGCGACAAGTATAAGCTATATCGAGAGCCATTTTGGCAAATGGGAGTTACTAATTCGATTGAAAATGGTGACATTATTGAAGCAATTGGTGCAGAAGATGCGGGAGGAGATTATCCTGAACTTACTCGTTTTGAGGTACCTGCAAGCACATGGGCAGTTTTTACAGCAAAGGGTACACTTAACCAAAAAGTTCACCCAGTTGATGCATTGACTACGCAAATATTTACAGAATGGCTGCCATCAAGTGGTTATGAGAAATCTATGGATTACGAGATTCAGGTATATGGGCCAGGTGACACAAAATCAGACGATTATTTTTGCGAAATCTGGATACCAGTAAGAAAAAAATAGACGAAAAGAGTACCTAATAAAGAATTATTTGACATTGATATAATGGAATATTATAATAAAATAAATATTACATATATGAAGTAAATGGTGGTGTTATATTGGATAATGAGCTACTAAGAAGTATTTATTTAAAAATAAACAATATATCTGATATTTCCTCTAAAGATTTTACAAAGACCTTATCGGGCTGTACGGCTACCGGGGTCCAGTTTGGTGTACTGAGAAATATACCTGAGAGTGGGGCGAAGATGTCAGAACTCGTGCAGAAGGTTAAATGTGCAGCCAGTAATATGACAAGTATAATCAAAAGGATGGAAAGGGATAGATTAGTTACAACCTCAAAGAATTCAAATGATATGAGGGAAACATTCGTGTACTTGACTGAAAAGGGAAAGGACACGCTTAAAGAGATGGAAGTTCTGTATCAAGGATTTTTGACTAGAAGCTATGGAAGTCTTTCCTTAGAGGAGCAACATATTCTGAATTTATTACTTATAAAGCTTGAGGAGAATCTATCCAGATAATTTTTTTTGCAAATTTATTTCATATATGAAATAAAAATAACAACACGATTTTAAGGAGTGGTAAAAATGGTTATTGATGGTCATTCACATGTAGTATTGCCTACTGAGAGGCATATTGCATGTATGGATGAAGCCGGAGTTGATAAGACTGTCTTATTCTCAACTTCTATTCATCCAGAGTTGGCAACTTCAACAGAAGAGTTCGATAAGGAAATGAATATTTTAGCTGAAATCGTTTCTGGAAAGAAAAACCCTACTGATGCAAGATTAAAAGCGATGAATGAACTATACGAGGTTATCAAATTAAATCCTTCCAAATTCATAGGATTCGGTTCGGTACCATGGGGCTGGGGTCATAATGAAACCTGTACTTGGATACAAGATAATGTTATACCAAAGGATTTTGTTGGGCTTGGAGAGTTTACAGTGCCATCCGGTAAAATAATGAGCTTGGAAACGATGTTTTCAGCATCTACTGAATTTGGAAATTTACCTCTATGGATACATGCATTCTTTCCACTTGATTTTAATGATATAAAAGAAATCGCAATACTTGCAAAAAAATATCCTTGTGTGCCAGTGATTATAGGGCATTTGGGTGGAATGAATTGGAGAGATACTATCGGGTTGGTAAAAAGCAGTTCTAATATGTATGTTGATTTATCTGCATTTTTTACTTCAATAGCATTAAGGTACACAATTCAGGAATTGCCACAAAGGAGTATTTTTGGTGTTGATATGCCCTATGGTGATTTAGTAGCATCAAGACTAGCTGTTGAAAGAGTTTGTGAAAGTGTAGCTGTTAGAGAACAGGTGCTAGGTGGAACGATTGCAGAACTATTGAAATTTTAAAGGTAATTAGTTTATATTGATTGAAGGTATAAGTATCGTGAAGGAGCCAATATTGACAAGGGGAGAAGAAAATGACTATATTAGACAGATATTTCGAACTATCAGATTTAGCAGGTAATGATAAAAATGCTTTTCTAGAATTAGTAAGTTTATTCTCAGAGCAATCTGTTTTATTTTCTGCAGATGGTACTAAAATGCGTGGGAAAAAGGAAATTATAAAGTTTTTTGAGGATTTCTTTAGTAAAAATGTGATTTTAAAACACGTGTGGTCAACAAAAGAAACAGTAATTGGACTTGAGACTTCATGGGCTGTTGTCGGCAAGCGGATGGATGGAACTATTTTTGCACTGAAAGGTTTAGATACCGCAGAGTTGGATAACTGTGGAAAGATATTATCTTTAAAGGTTTGTATATCAAAGTGACTTTCTGGAGATTGCTTATGCCAAGAGGTAATCAGATGCACATAAAATAGTACCTTCGATTCGGGAAAAGGTTGGGGTAACTGGGGTAGAAGTGATGAGTATTCATTTAAAGCAATCATCGTATAAAAAACCTATGTTTAAACAAAAGTTTTAACATAGGTTTTTTATATTTATTTTTTAAACTTGATAATATCACTAATCATGAGTGCAATAAAACATGGTAAGAAATAGTTTTAAAAAATCTGCTGATAAAACAAAATCTACGCTCTTCATACTCACTAAGTAATTTACTCACTAAATTCCAAGTCATAATAATAAGTCATTAATTAATATTTAAGACATCCTTTTTAACAAAGGATTTATTCTCCCAAGCCCTCGAACGCCACCGGAAAAACATAATAATTCCCCGAAGCCACTCGTCTGAGACGAAGGCAATCCAAATCCCCGTCAAGCCCATACCAAAATAGATTCCTAAAATATATGAAAGCGGTATAGCAACGCCCCATGGAGATACCATGCTGAGAATTACAGGGAATTTAACATCACCGGCTGCTTTGGAGGAGTTCATTATGACTAGGTTAAAAACTCTTCCAGGTTCTAAAAGTACGGCCAATGCCAGAAGTATGACTCCCTTGCTTACAATGTTTGGATTCTGGGTGAATAGGCTGAAAAATTGACGGTTGAATAACAAGATAAGAATAGAGGTTGCAAAGGCAATAAGAATTCCCAAACGTAAACTCCGTAAGCATATTTTATATGCCTGATCGTTTTCTCCTGCTCCGACCTTATGTCCCACCAATATCTGTGTACTCTGGCCCAGTGACATCCCCGTTATCATTATAAACCACATAATGTTGAAGGTAATTACCCTTGTAGTAAGCGCTTCTGTACCCAACATTGTTATAATGTATGTAATCACAAGCTGGGATATCTGGTAGGCAAAAACCTCACCGGCAGAAGGCATACCGATTTTTAATATGCTTACTACTATTTCCTTGTTAAAAGAGAGCATCTTACGAATAGAGATATTAATCTTCATTTTCTTCATGATTACTGTCAATATAACAATTACTCCCAACGCTTGGCTGATAGATGTAGATATGGCCACACCCTTTACCCCCAATACAGGAATACCAAAAAGTCCAAAAAGTGCAAGACAATTTCCGCAAACATTTAGGATATTCATGCCCAAAGCGATAAACATAGCTGTTCTCGTATCACCATGACTTCTAAGTATCGCGGAACTAGCTGATAGCAATGCCTGGAGGAAGGAAAAGCCACCTATAATCCTAAGAAACTGCGTTCCATAGCCCATCAATTCCTTTGGAAGATTAATAATCTGTAATAACTGCGGTGAGAATATAATCAGAAGCAAACTCATCAACAATCCTAGAATACCATTCATCAGTAAGGAGTTTACTAAAGCTGCATCTGCTTTTTCCCTTTCATTAGCTCCCAGGTATTGAGAGATAATAATGGTAGTCCCTGTAGCTACTACCGAATATACGATGAGTACCATGGAGAGAATTTGGTTGGCGGTGCCAACAGCAGCTACTGCATTTTCGGAGTAGTGGCTTAGCATGATTGTGTCTACATTTCCAAGTAACATCCTTAATAATGTTTCAACAAAAATTGGCCAGGTCAACCGTAACAATGTCATATTTTTTTCTTTTTTAGACTGTATAATATTCATATATTTATTGTTTTATATGCCTTCTTCTTTAATAATAGGTGTAAATATAATTTATACTACTAAATTATCTGTGGAATCGCTATTCATTAATTGCTAAATACTGTTCATATATTGCTTTTATTGCTTTTTTTTCATTAAATCGACTAAAGCATACAGGAGATTATTCATTTATAAATTATTTGTGTATTTATGTAACAGTTTGACATATTTTTTTACAAAACGTACTATAATTATACAAAACGTACTATAATCATAAATGTAAAATACTGCTAAGTAATTTTGCAATATACGAATTGGAGGATAAAATAGAATGTTAAGGTTAAGGCCATATAAATTAAGTGATGCAAAATTTATTGTTAAATGGATAGACAACGAAAAAGATTTTATGAAGTGGTGTGCTAATTTAATAGCATATCCTTTGACAGAAGAATCAATGAAGGGAACAAAAGAAAGTTTTGAAAATAATGAAAATGGATGGTTCTTTACTGCTCTGGATGAAAAAGGAATTCCTGTTGGATTCATAGCAATGATGAAAGCTGATTATGAAAGTAATAGTATACATTTTGGCTTTATTATTGTTGATTCATCAAAAAGAAATAAGGGTTTTGGAAAGCAAATGTTGAATCAGGCAATAAGATATGCCTTTGAAATACTAAAGGTGAGAAGAGTAACATTAAAAGTTTTTGACAATAATCCAAGTGCCCATAGGTGTTATCAAGATGTAGGCTTTGTTGATGAAAAGTATTTGGAAAAGGTATTTCCGTATAAAGATGAAATGTGGGGATGTTATGATATGGCTATAGAAAAATCATTAGATAGTGTATGAATATGCTTTATAGGTGAATGATTTTGCATTCTTTATGTGTTGCTCCTTCTTTTTAAAGATATACAACAGACCCAATAAAGACCCTTGCAATTAAAAATAATTTCTACAAAATGCGGCACCAAATGTCGAGTGGAATTGTCTTGAAAAAGGTATGATTTATCCAGGAGGAAATAGTATGGATTGGGTTAAACAGTTGAATGAAGCAATAAACTATATTGAGGAAAATCTTATAGGTGAAATTTCCTATGAGGCAATCTCAAGAATTGTAGGGTGTTCTATTTACAATTTTCAAAGAATGTTTTCATATATTGCAGATAAACCTTTATCAGAGTACATAAGAAGTAGGCGATTAACAATGGCTGCTTTTGATTTGCTAAACAGTACTGATAGAATAATAGACATTTCGATGAAGTATGGATATGAATCTCAAGATTCTTTTTCTCGTGCTTTTAAAAGTTTCCACGGTATACTACCTTCTTGTGTAAGAAATGAAACGGTTCAATTGAAATCCTGTCCAAAACTCTCCTTCCAAATAACAATAAAAGGGGAAAATCATATGAATTATCAAATTGAGCAATGGCCTGCATTTAAGGTGATGGGGATTTCACACAAAATAAAAACTTCAACCGCATTTGAAGTTATTCCACAGATATGGAAAAAAGCGTGGAAGAATGGAACTATGAATAGGTTTATAAAGAAATTCCCGGATTACAGACCTGCAGGATTTTTAGGGATTGCTTCTGATGGGCAATGGGGAGATTCCGACGAAATGAACTATATAATAGCAGTAACAAACCATGTGGATGTGCCTGAATGTAATCATGTACCTGTACTTGAAGGAATGAAAGAATTCTCTTACCCTGCCGCAATATGGGCGATTTTTGAAGCTAATGGCGAGTTGCCAGATGCAACACAAAAGATCTATAAACAGTTTTACTCCGAATGGTTTCCTAATTCAGGATACGAGTTGGCAGACCTACCGGTTATTGAGTGTTACTTGCAGGAAAATCGTCAGGAAGTGTGGTTTGCGGTAGTAAAAAAATAGATGAAGTGAGGATGTCATGAATTATTCATTTATATCAGACTTTTGTAAAGAGGGCAACAGAATATTTATTAAAATACCATTCAATGTCTGGGATATTTGTAAGGTAAAAGGTAATATTCCTGTTAGGGTTGTAATTGGTGATATAGCCTTTGAATGTAAACTTATTCCTAAGGGTAATGGAGAATATGTGATTCCGGTTAATAAGGATGTTCTTGGAGAATTAAATTCAGGAATTGAACATAGTGTTCAATTTACTTTGTTAAAGCAGCTGACAAGAATAAATAATAACAGCCCTTATAGCAAAGATAACCCAATTAGGCATATTGAAAGTATTGGCTACATAAGACAACCTGATAAAGGCTGTTGTGGACAGACATGTCTTGCAATGCTTGCTGGAATTTCTGTTGAAGAAGTAATAAAGATAATGAAAAGTAATAAGTGGCAAGCTAGTTATAGCAAAGTGCTTGAAACTCTGGACTATTTTGGTTTCTCATATAAAAAAACTGTTTACACTTATGGCAAAAAAGTGGAGTTTCCAAAGTGCTGCATTATAAATGTAAGGGGAATGCCAAAAAGCCACTTATTAGTTTATTTCGATGGCGTATTTTATGACCCGACTTCAGGAGTTACACAGGACTATCAATATGATAGTATTATAAGCTATATAGAAATTACAGAATTCTAAGAAACATGAAAAAGCAGGTAGACCCTTGCATGTTTGCACAAAAACATACTTTTGATATAATGAACTTTTCTATATGATTACAATGCAAATATACAGAATGTTGAAAATTGTGCACCTTATATATAAGATGCTATAAAAAAGGTGAGTAAAGCTGATGTCGGCTTATGATAAAGAAAACGGAATATGCCCTATTGATTCTTCGTCACGAATATCATCAAATACCACCCGAAGTTAAGTATTATAGGAGGGATGTAAGTGTATACAATTGGACAAGTAGCTAAGTTTTTGGGTATATCTAGGGATACATTAAGTTTTACGAGGAAAAGGAATTAGTAAATCCTCAAAAAGATGATGAGAATGGTTATAGAAAATATAACCATTTTAATATATATGATGTAGCAATTATATTAGTAGTTATTAATCCTAAGAGAATATTATATAAAAATAAAAAGCAAATAAAAGGGAATGTTGTTACTCACCAGGAGGAATAGAAATTAGTAACAGGTGGGTTCAGAGATGGAAGTGTAACATTATGTTAATCACAAGCATAAAGTAATATAAAGGATATTTAATTACTATATAGCTTATCTTAAGTATCTATATAGCATAGGAGTCAAGATTATGAGTGGTTATGATTACCGTGATATACCAGGACTTTACTGGACTAAGGATACTAAAGTAGGAAAAATCAGAATAACTACTGAACCTACTCCATTAAGGGTTGGAACAGAAAATCTGCCTAGGAGAAGACAGCTATGGGTAGTTAATGATGCTGCAACATATATTTACCATTCCACAGATCCAAACTTTACTTTTGAAAAAGGAAATTATATATTTAATGTTCCTGCTGAGGTAATTGTATATGATCTAAACCCTGATGAGGATTTAACTATTTATGCCAAAACAAAGGAGTATCCTGTAAATATAAGAGTATTTGAGGTGGTTTAATATGGCACTTACCAGTTATCAATTTAGAGGTCAACCATACTGGCTTGGGTTCGTTTTTGCTGGCCAGGCGTTTACTATTTCGCATAGGGATAATATTCTGGCTGGTAAAAGTATAAATATACAAATAACAACAGGGGAGGAAACCATTACTCATGTAACTAATAGGACAATAGTAAGTCAAGGTGAACAGTTGGGGATCAAACTCATTAAAAATCCCTATTTTGTGCCTGGAAGTAAACAGATTTCAGTGATAAACCTTGATGACAGGTCGAGAATAGAAGCTGCTACCTCCTTTTTTTCCAATGCTTCAAATGTTTATGGTGGAACTGTAATGGAAGAAAGCTTCATCCCTAGATTTGCCTTCACACAGGGAGGATCCCCCGTAGAGTCTACTTTATTCGAAAGAATTCTGCAATATAATTCAAATTATATCTTATCAATAACAAATGAGGGGTTTTACCCAACAAGCGTTTTAGTAAATATGGCATTTTATGAGTCGGGAAATTAGAGAACTAATTCTTATTTCATTTGTTTCTCATACAAAAATGCAATCTTATTTTCACTCTCACCAATCTTTACATACCCTGCTTTTTCATACAGATAGTGATTTCTTATACTATAGTATGGGGTACCAAGTATCCATTTCTTTTTATCAGGAAATATGTTCTCCATTTCAATAAGTGACCTATAACCATAACCATTGTTTTGAAACTTTGGAAGTATGCAAAAGTCTTCCAGTTCAACTGCATCTTCTCCTACAATGTGAAGCCAAAAACAACCGATAACTTCATTAGCGACAAGAATTTTATAATAGTAGAATTCAGAAATTAACTTTTCAGTTCCCTTTGGGTCACTATACCATTTAGGGCCCCAAATTTCACTTATGTCATAATCCGGACCAAATCTCACAATTTCATCATCAAAGGCTTCAGTTTTAATTTTAGTAATTAAAATCGCATCTTCTATTGTTGCAGGTATGATTTTTAACATTTTATCGGTTAACACTTTATGCCACATCCAATCTTATGTTTTCTTATATCTTATGTTATACTGGTACAAATGTCCTTAACAATAACTGCTCATTTGTATTTTGGAGGTAGAATGATTGGGAGAAAACAGTACTATAAAAGAGCATGTTGTAAATGCGGTGGAATACATAGAGTCTAACCTTAATAATATGTTGACTTGGGACAAACTATCAGAGGATTTATATTTATCAAAATACTATCTCCATCGGATATTCAAGTCAATAACAGGTAAAGGGATAAGTGAGTATATACGCAGTAGGAAATTAACCGAAAGCCTTTATGATCTTGTAAACACAAACATACTTATAGGCAATATAGCAACGAAGTATGGTTTTGGATATGAATCATCCTATACAAGAACATTCAAATCTGAATTTTCTGTATCACCTTCTGAATATAGAAATAACCCAAATACAGTTAACATTACACCAAAGGCTGATATATCAATGATAACAGATCTTGAAGATGCAGTTATCATAAAACCGACCTACTGTTATAAACCTTCATTTGTCATTGGAGGTGTAAAATATAAAGTTGGTTATCAAGATAACGATAACAATTTTATCGCATCGAGAGCAGCTACGGAGTTCTTTTATGGGAAACGCAACTTAATTTCAAATGCATTAAATTCTAATATCTATTATGGGTTTACACACTGGAGCCAGCTTTATAAAGATTTTTCATATTACTTAACAAGTGTTGAAATAAGTGACATATCTACGTTGCCTGAGGGTTTTAATTATCATATAGTTCCAGCCTCCAAATATACAGTATTTAAATTTATAGGACTTTTTAGCCCGGAAAAGATAACCTGGATACAATTAAAAGATATTATGAACTATGTTTATAATTACTTTCTCAAAGAAAAAAGCATTAATAAGAATGAAATGTATCAATTCGAGTATGTCGATATGAATTTATGTGGAGAGGATTACTGTGAATTGGATTTATATATTCCAGTAATTTAATTCTGGAGTTTGTTCTTTCTCTGATTTTAGAGCTAACAACATAAAGGGGATAATACAATTCATCCTACTTGAAAAATATCGCTGTAATCAAGAAATCAGTTCCGTATTTTTCATTTGAAATTAAGCCATTATCTGACCATTTTCCAAATCCTGCTTTTTCAGCTAACGGTCTAAGGTCCCCATATATAGAAAATACCCCTTTGGTCCATATCCTCTCATACCCGCATCGTTTTATAAGTTTTTTTATTTCCTTTAAGTTTTTATTAGCAACTCTATTTACATTTAAAGTATCTTTAGTAACTTTAAAAAAATCCTTATAAAACAATGTACTCTTGCAATAATGTGCAAATAATATACACGTGACATTGCCACATATTACAATACTACCCTTTAGTATAGCGTTATATTTACTACTAATTTCGTAGGCTTTCATAACTAAGTCATTGTCCATTATTTTACATCCTTTTATTGGGATTTATTTTGCCTATTATTTAAAATTCTTCCTCTTAGCCATTCCTTACATGTATTATTCCTAGTTCAGTATTAAACATTTATATAAAAATTAGATATTATAGTTTGAACATTATTTTTAGAATAAATACAAACCTTGTTGGAAATAGATAGTGAGTATAGTAATTATGAGGAGTCATTCAATGAGGAAAAAGGTAATTATCATAGGAGCAGGAATTGGCGGACTATCTACTGCTTTAAGACTATTAAAAAACGGGTATGAAGTGGTAATATATGAGAAGAATAAAAAAATTGGTGGAAGAGTTAGTGTTATAGAAACTGAAACCTTCAGATTCGATTTGTCAGCTTCTATTTTGATGATGCCTGATGCTTATAAAGAGATATTTTTATATGTCGGTAAAAATTATACCGATTATTTGGAGTTCATAGAAATTGACCCTATTTATAGGCTTTTTTCGAGTGATAGTTCTGTTATAGATTTCAATAAAAATATCTCATCTTTAACAAGAAGTCTAGAAAAAATTTCAAAAGAAGATTCATTAGGATACTATAAATTTATTTCCAAAGTTTATGGTAAATATCTGTTTGCTGATAAATATTTTTTACAACGGCCTCAAAATAATGCTAAAGACTTTTTCAATTTAGAGACGTTGACAAAGGCTTTGAAAATTAATACACTTACTACTTCTTATGATTATATCTCGAAATATATCAAGAATGAAAAACTTAGAGATTATTTGGCGTTCCAATCAATGTATGTTGGCATATCTCCCTTTGAGGGCCCTAATATCTATACACTTGTACCTGTAGTCTCTCAGCTATATGGATTATGGCACCTTAAAGGAGGAATGTATTCCTTTGTTAATGCTTTAGCTAAGTTGATATCTGAATTTGGTGGGACTATAAAAACAGAAGTAACAGTGGAAGAAATACTGTTTTCAGAAAATAAAGCTGTTGGTATAAAAACAAACAGCGGTATAGAAAAAGCAGATATAATAGTAAGCAGTGCAGATTTCCCTTATACAATGAAAAACTTAATTAAAGATGATTATTACAAAGATAAATATACAGATAAAAAGCTTTCTAAAATGAAATACTCGTGCTCTACTTTTATCATATATTTAGGCCTTAAAAAAAAGTATCATCAACTAGCAGTCCATAATATATATCTGGGGAAAAACTTTAGAAAAAATATAGAGACAGCTTTTAGAGGTACATTTCCTGAGAATCCGTCTCTATATATTTATTGTCCAAGCAGAATTGATAGAAGCATGACAAAAAATGAAGGTGATTGTATAAACATAATGCTTCGAGTACCCAATCTTTTTTTCAATGAGATAGTTTGGGATGAAAGTAGAACTAATTTATTGACAAATACAATCCTTAATGAATTAAAAAATATAAAAGGATTAGAAGATATAGAAGAAAGTATTCAATATAAACATTACTTTACTCCAGTTGATATGGAAAATGATTTTAATGCTTATGGTGGTACAGCTTTTGGTTTTAGTACTACTTTAACACAAACAAACTATTTTAGACCCCATTCTAGGTCACGTAAAGCTGATAATTTGTTTTTTGTTGGTGGATCTACACACCCTGGTCCTGGAATATCTTTAGTATTAAATTCAAGCAAATTAGTAGCTGAAGAAATTTTAAATGCTACGAGCAATATTTAGTAGGAACAGAGCTATTAATTTATGCTAGAAAAATAAATAAAAACTTGCTTTTATGCTTAGTTCTGTAATTATTTTTTATAGCATTTTTATTGAGTAGCAAAGCACAAATCCATATTTGATGAACACTATAATATTTTGTGAATATTATTATATTAGTTAGAAATATATAAAAAAAATTTATAACCCATATCAATAATAATCGTAATTTTAGTGTAAAGGAATATGGTAATATGAGTAAACTAAATCCTGAAAAGCTATCAGTTGAATTCAGAGAAGGGGTTACGACTACTGCCCCAATTATACCCAGGCGGTATACTCTTACTCATTCAGACATAACAGCAGAACTTTTTTTGACTATTGGATTAACATATGCTTATGATAAAATCAGCGCAATGAGAGATGAAGTGCTTGGACAATGGATTAAATATGGAGGATACTACCTCTACTATGTTTATTTGTATATAGATGGACAATTTAGTCCAACAGAAGCAGCTATGCGAAACTATATCTTTAGGCGTGAACTTCCACTTGCTTTAGAAGCCATCAGATATGGTGATAGAGAATTTTTTAGTATGCATCCTGAATTAGATTACTCTCCCATTATAGTTTGCTTTATGTCAACAAACACAGAATTTAATAAAATAGAAAATTGGGGGACTTTTTCTGACTATGATATTACTTAAGAGGCTGCTCAAATAAACACACTTCGTGATTACGAAATACTGTAAAAAAGCTTGAATTATAATAAAAAAACAAGATATTCAATGTAGATGCTGGACAATAAAGTTTGGTGAATATATTTGATTGGTATATAATAATCAGTTGAGAATTTTTAAAAATACATATTTCTTTTTATAACTATATTATAGCTTGAAAATCCATAATGCACAAGAGAATAGAAGATATTCCAAGGAAGGATTACTCTTAATACAGAATTAATTCTAGTTTGCATAACGATATCAATTATTTCCATTTTACTGATTTTACACATCTGCCAATTTAATTTAGTATAAACATATAAAACGTTTTATATTTAGTTTTGCATCAAAATCTCAATTTCTATTTAACTAGAGCTAATAATTAAAATTTGTAGGAGGTTACATGAAAAAGATTAATCCGGAATGGTATAAGTACTGGTCGCTGGATATTAAGAATCAATCATGGGTTGAAGACACAGAAAATCAGGTTGATTTTATAATAAAAACACTTGAACTAACAGGAAAAGAGCGGGTTCTTGATTTAGCATGTGGTTTTGGTAGACATTCTTTATCTCTTGCACGACGAGGATTTTCTGTGGTTGGTGTAGATATTACAAAAGACTATATTGATGATGCAATCAAAGAGGCGAAAGCAGCTTCCTTGAAAGCTGATTTTATACTGTCAGATATTAGGGATATAAAATTTAATAATGAATTCGATGTTGTTTTAAACTTAGCAGATGGTGCGATCGGCTATTTAGAAAACGAAGAGGAGAACTTAAAAATCTTTGATGTAATAGCCAACTCTCTTAAGCCAGGTGGTAAGCATTTTATGGATATTTGTAATGCAGAGCATGCAGAACATTTTTTCCCTAAGCGTCATTGGGAAATTGGTACTACAACATTATCCTTACCAATATTTGATTGGGATAAAGAAAACCGTAGAATGCTATTTGGAGAATGGGAAGTTCCATTTGGGGAAGTAGTCCAGAGACCGGAATCAATAGAGCTATTTTCATCAACACGTTTATATTCAAAATCCGAAATAGATGGTATTTTACAATCGCGTCAAATGAAGGTAATTGACACGTTCTCTGACTATTACGGTAAAGATGCCTCATATAAAGAATTACAATTGATAGTATATTCAAAGAAGGATAAATGAAGTTAAAACAGCATGTATGTAACCAATCAGAAATCATATTCATAAAATATTGTATCCCATGTCTAGCGCCGCTAAAATCTAACTTCTTTTAGCGGCGCTACGACACTGAATAACGATTGCCATTGAATACGCATTGTATAGGATGTGAGGTTATTATGGTTACATTCAAGCTAAATGAAAAATTTACGTTGGGAACAGCTACAGCAAGCACGCAAATCGAAGGAGGAGACACTAATAATACTTGGTATAAATGGTGTGAAGAAGGACATATTTCAGATTCAAGCAGCTGCGTAACTGCTTGTGATCACTGGAATAGGGTAAAAGAGGATACAGAAATACTAAAAAGCCTAAATGTCCAAACACATAGAATGAGCTTAGAATGGAGCAGGATAGAGCCAGAGGTTGGAAATTTCTCTGAGGAGGCAATAAACCATTACAGAGATGAAATTCAGCAGTTGTTGGTAAACAATATTCAGCCACTAGTTACGTTACACCATTTTTCTGACCCACTGTGGTTTCAAAATCTGGGCGGGTGGAATAAACCTGAAAATTCTGAACTATTTGTTGAATATGCAAAGTATGTTGTTGAAAACCTTGGCGATTTGGTTTGTGAATGGATAACGTTCAATGAGCCTAATGTGTATACAACTTTTGGTTTTGAACTTGGGCTTTTTCCGCCAGGAAAAAGAAATATGCTTGAATCCTCTAAGGTTAAGGCAGAGATTATTAAGACACATGTAAAACTTTACAAGATGATACACGACATAAGGAGTAACAAAAAATTTGAAGGTAAAACGATGGTTGGGGCTGCAATACATCTACGGATTTTTGAAGGAATAACTCATACTGGCAAAATAATCGCCAGTGCAGTTGATTATATGTTCAACGAACTATTTATGGTCGGAATGACTACAGGAAAGTTAAAATTCCCACTTTCACAAAAGGGTTACGAA
Source organism: Bacillota bacterium (assembly GCA_023391425.1). Lineage (GTDB taxonomy): Bacteria > Bacillota > Clostridia > Acetivibrionales > DSM-1351 > Ruminiclostridium. The sequence goes on from JAEWAX010000006.1 coordinate 16,031, forward strand.
TATAAAAAAGGACAATATGTAGACTTTCTTGGAATTAATTATTATACAAGAAATATCGTTGAATTTGCACTAGATCCTTCAATTTACTTCCACAAATTAGTTAACGATAAGGATTTACAGAAAACAGACCTTGGCTGGGACATATATCCTGAAGGTATTTATATGCTATGTAAAAAGTACTATAACAAATATAAACTACCTATTTATATAACCGAAAATGGGATTAGTGATAAGAATGACAACAAGAGGCCTGAGTATATTTCTAACCATCTTGCTTATATCGCTAAAGCCATAAATGAGGGAATACAGGTAGAGAGGTATTACCATTGGACTTTGATGGATAACTTTGAGTGGCTTGAGGGCGAATCAGCAAATTTCGGTTTATATAAGTGCAATTTTGATACACAGGAAAGAACACCCAGGCATAGTGCAGAACTATATGCAATGATATGCAAGGAAAAGGAATTAACTGAGGAGATGATACAGAGTTTTAATGCTGGTGTTGTTGTAAACCCGACGCACTAAATATGAATTAGTCCATTAAGCTCATTTTGACTAGGAATATAGACTAAAAGTGTTATGTTTCGCCTAAAGGTGCCGAAATGTAATTAAGGTAAAGTTTATCCGATGTCTACCGCCGCTAATACTCCCTCTTATACAAGTGGGAGATAAGCGGCGCTACGACACTGGATTGCGATTTCTAAGACTCAGAGATAGTAAAAGCACCTCTCCCTGAATCTAAGAAATCTGCTTATCCGATGTCTAAGATTCAGAGGAAGAATTCCTCCTTGAATCCAAGAGCTATTTTAATGGAGGAGATGGAAAAATGTTAAGCACACAGACAATTGATGATTTGAACTCGGTAATAGATAATATTGATACTAGAATTGAAACAAATAGACACTTCATTGAATCGAAAGAACTGGAGTATTTGACATATCAAAAAATAAAAATTCAACAGCTGATTGATGATATGAACCACAAAATAAATTATTTTAAGGATGCTTAAGTGCGATTTCAAGGGGTTGAGGATAATGAATTTATGGAAAGCATTGAAAAACTATAGAAGCCTTTTATAAACTTAAAATTAATTTAACCCCAAAATCACCCCTAAGTGAATAAGATTTTATTATTAACTATTGCCACAAGTCATCCATAAGAATTTCAATCTTCTTTTTTTGGTTTGAAGTTGCCGATTCATCTATAGAAATTTTATTGCCTTTAATTAGAAGGCAATCACCCTCCTGAGCGTTTTGGGGAAGGCGATTCCTTTCAATATTAATCATTTCTTTATTTTCCTTTTCACAAATAGCATAGTTACCTTCAAATCGATCTATAGTTACTTTCATATCTTACCTCCATTAATGAGCACATATATCGCATGGGTCAGCGTGTCCACTGTTAATTACATCCTTTAATGTGCCTTCAAGAATTGTTTTGCTTCTAGAAAGAGTACTACAACTCTTACTAAAATGATAAGATTTACCTTTTGGTGTATAGTAAACTGTTCTATTTTGAGTAGTAGGTGTTTGTGTTTTTACAGTTGAACTACTCGCGGAAGTACCAGTTGAACCACTCGTATTATTTGATGGCGGTGCATTCTCTTTCACAGTAGATGCTTTCTTGTCTATGGATATTGAAGTACCATCAGAAGTAATAATAATCGTTCCCAATTCATCTGTTCGATATACCTTTATACCAGAAGTACTTAATCTATTAATAGTATCTAAACTAGGATGACCATAGTCATTTCCAGCCCCAACACTAATTATAGCATATTTAGGAGATACAGCTTTTATAAAAGCCGATGTAGTTGAACTGCTACTTCCGTGATGACCTACCTTTAAAACATCTGCTTTAAGATTATAACCTTTTGAAAGTATTTCCTGCTCAGATATATCTTCCGCATCCCCAGTAAACAAAAATGATGTGTTACCGAAAGTCATTTTTATTACAGAGGAGTAATTGTTTAAATCCTTATATGATACACCGTTAGGGGCTAATATATCAGTTTTTACACTTGAATCAAAGTTGATACTCATTCCTCCAGTAGCGGTAGTAACCTTTAAGCCTTTGGCCTTAATAGCATAAAGTAAATCCTCAAAGGTTTTTGTAGTACTTGAGGCTTTTGGCATATATATACTTCCTATCTCAAAGTTTCTAACTACATTGTCCATACCTCCGATGTGGTCTTCGTGGGGATGTGTACCTACAAGTTTATCAATTTTTTTAACTCCTTGCTTTTTTAAATATGCTACAACACTGTCTCCATCTGCGTTATTTCCAGCATCTATAAGCATTATCTTACCTGAAGGTGATTGTATCAATATAGAATCAGCTTGACCAACATCAATATAATGTATTTTAAGTTGTCCGTATGTTGCTGTGGTGGTTGAAGTTGCTGAGGTCGTTGGTGCAGGAGCAGAAGAAGTTTGAGCTGACTCATTAGCTGATATTTTAGCTATAGTGGGTGTAGTAGTGGCAGATTGTGAAACAGCAGTAACTTTTGCATTATTCGCATCAATTGGGTTCTGTGACTGAGTTGTGCTAGTGGTCTGAGGTAATAGAGCAATACCTATAATTAACACAATTAAGGCGCCTATAAATTTGAGTAGAGGAGTGTGTTTAATTTCGCTCCCTTGTATTTGAGCACCCTTTCTAGATTGTTTCCGAATTTTAATAACATCAACCAATGAAAATAGTACAAAAGGAAGGGCTAAAAACATTATAAATTGCCCAACTCCACCCAAAATAGATAATAAAGTCATTAAATAATATATCGAAGCTAAAACAATTTTCCATACTTTTTTTGTTCTATATCCTGGAATGAAACTTAATAATTTTCTCATTACAACCCCCGTTAAGTTTTTGTACTAGTTTGAACAAAAATGGTTAGTACCATTCTTATAGTCGCAGTAGCAGACGTAATATTATAAGATATGCAAAAGTTGTTCAAAACATATCAACATTATCGACAAAATATATTATAATTCTACTAAATTATTATTATGTTTAACATGGTATATAATTATACATATGGTAACGAGAGGAAAATGTGTAAGGTGAATGATCCTATTTTGTTATTATTGAGCTTTGTATTATATTTTTAAGAATAAAAAAGCAGGTCTTGCTGGTGAAAACCAACTTAACCCGCTGCTATGTACTAAATTTTATAGTTATTAATAATGACTTCTTGTTTGAGCTATTTCTTTTTTGATCCTAACTTGACGCAGAATAAGTCCTATCATAAGGAAAAGCACAACTGTTACGATACCAGAGTTCAGGTCGAAAAATATTTTACCTATATTATCAAAGGAAATAGCCTTCTGTGATGGTAGAATCATAAATAATTCGTCCTCTACAACGTGCATAATCAAGCAAGGAAGCACAGATTTTGTCAGACGATAAACCTCAGTATACATTACGCCCCATATACCCATGATAATAAAGCCTGAAAGAAACATTCCTAACCTTGATGTACCTTCGAAAGTATTATCAGGCAATAGAACAAGGTAGTAGGCACCATGCCACAGAGTCCAAATTATACCTACAAGGACATAGATTTGCCAGTCTTTGAGGTTTAACTCAATCAACTTAGGTGTTAAAAAACCACGCCATGAATATTCTTCAAAAATCTTTATGATAAAAATGCCAACAAGTGATGACAAGAAAATTGGTGTAAGCTTGTTTATATCAAATTCAGATACACTACATGTACCCGTAACTAGTCCTAACCCTGTCACAATCAAGGTAATCACTGGGTAGACCAATATTGCAAAAAGGTACCATTTTAGGTTGTCTTTAAAATGGGGTAAGACACCGAAGTCTTTCCAATCACGATTAACAATACGGATTATAATTCCTGCTAAGCATGCAGAAATCAACCATAAGCCTGAGCCAAGCGAACCTTCATTCTGCCGTTCACCCATAATATTGTTGAGTATAACGCCTGCCCATCCACTAAAAATAACAACAAACGCAAAAATACTAAGGTTGATTATTTGTTTTTTGTTCCTATCCATAATAGTACCTCCAAAACTATTTATTTGGGATAATATAAACAATTCTATTTGCTTATCCTATTTATGTTTTTTTATAGTATCTACAATCCACTCTGGTTCAGGTATTGGAAACTCTGGATTCAGCGCTATTTGTTCGGCAATGCCTTGAATGGAGCACAAAAAGGCTATTGATAAAGCCTTCGTATTTCCAGCACGCAACTCTCCTAGTTGCTGTCCTTTTTCAATGATGGCTGCAGTGGTTTCAAAAATATTGCGTTGTGCTAAAAGCTCATTTACTTTTGGTGATATCTGAGTGTTATATTCAGCATTACCCATTAAGACAAACATTTTAGCTGAGAAATGGTTTTGCCCAATCAACTGTAAAAATGCTTCAGCCATTCCATGCAATAATTTAAGCGGCGATGTAGTAATAGTATCAATATTCATATGAATCTTTTCACATCCAATTTGAATGAGTTCTTCATATAAGCTTTCTTTTGAGTCAAAATAATGAAACATTAGTCCAGAGCTGATACCAGCTATTTTTGCAATGGAGCGCGTACTTGTTCCATAAAATCCTTTTGTAACAAATTGATCTAAAGCGATTGCTAATATCTGCGCGCGGCGTTCGGATTTCTGTTCTTCTCGTAAGTTCACATTAATGTCCCTCTACATTTTAGTAATAATTTCGTTATATACTTTGTAATACTTTTAGCACTCATTTCATTAAGCACTTGCTTAATGAAATATTATCAAAATGCTGTACCTTTGTCAACAACGACCCATGTTATATTGAGTTTTCTCATCATATTCTATAAAATGGAATTAATTATTATAAAATAGATTTTATAGATACACTAGTTTATGAAACTAAGACAAAGAATTACTTATATAGAAAGGACATAATATGGAAGTCCGAAAAGCGAAATTAAGTGATATTGATATGTTAGTAGATAACAGATTAGAATTTGTATGTTCTATTAGAACCATAGCAAATAAAGAAGAATTTAGAATGCATACCCGAGAGTATCTTCAAAAACATTTGGAGGATGGCTCGTTACTTTGCTTTATAGCTATAAATGATGAAAAAATTATTGCATCATGCATTCTGTGCATTTATGAGACTTTGCCTGTTCCAAGTTGCTTAAGTGGAAGAACAGGACTTTTATTAAATGTATACACGCTAAAGGAATACAGGCATCAAGGATTAGCTTATAGTCTATTATCTCAACTAATAAATGAGGCGAAACTATTGGGAGTAGGGAAAATACAGCTGGATTATACAGATGACGGCTACCCTCTTTATAAAAAAATCGGTTTTGAAAAACTGGATAGGGAAATGGTATTGAAACTATAGAAGAAAGCATAACCACAACAATGTAATATTTCACATGTTGTGGTTCTTTTGTTATTTTGGATTTTATGTAAGAATATAATTGGGTGGTGAGATTGATGTTTTCAGATATTATTTTTTCTAAGGAACGACCAGCATATATTCAAATTAATGAATATATAAAGCAAATGATTTCCAAGGGAATGCTCCAGGAAGGACAAAAGCTGCCATCAACTAGAGAATTAAGTACCATCTTACATGTGAGTAGAAATACAATTGTAGAGACTTATAATTGCCTTGAAGATGAAGGCTTTATAAAAACAATAGCTGGTAAAGGTACATATGTATTGTATAAAGTAGTAAATTGTTCAGAGATCTGCAGTATAGATTGGTTAACGAAAGTTAGTCGGGAAGCCCAACTAGCAGAGCAATTAGATATTATGAAGCACGGATTGACTTATGAAAAAGGAATGATTTCTTTTGCAAGTATTGCTCCTGACGAAAAGTATTTTGATTTGGATAACCTGAAAAGAGCATTTTTAGATAAAATACCTCTTGAAGGTAAAAAAATCTTGAACTATGGATATGCAAAAGGTTATAGACCGCTTATACAATATTTGTTGAAGTATATGGAGAGTAAAGGTCTTGATATTAAAGAAAAAGATATACTCATTACAAATGGATTTACTGAAGGCTTTGATTTAGTATTATCTGCTCTATGCGTTAAAGGCCAAAAAGTAATATGTGAAAATCCTACACATAATACTGCTCTAAAAATTTTTAAATTGCATGGGCTTGAGACAATTGGGGTTAAGCTGGATAATGACGGTATGAATCTCGATGATCTCTCCAAAACTTTGGAAGAAAATGATGTTAATTTAGCATATCTAATACCTTCGTATCATAATCCTACTGGTATAGTTATGTCACCACAAAAAAGAGCGAAAATACTCTCGATTTTTAGTAGGTATAGCTTGCCTGTTATTGAAGATGGGTTTAATGAAGAACTAAGGTATTCGGGGTCGCATATCGCTCCTTTAATAGCCTGTAATGGAAAAGGTAATAATGTTATTTACATTGGTAGTTTCTCAAAGCTTCTTTTTCCTGGTTTAAGAATTGGATGGATTATTGGGGATAAAAATCTAATCAATTGCATGGAAAGTTTAAAAAGGAGCCGTAATATTCATACTTCTTCTTTTGACCAGGCATTATTATACCAGTATCTTTATGAAGGTAATTTTGAAAGATATCTTAAAAAAGTAAGGAAAATATATAAAGAAAAATATGAATTAGCTATAAATTGTACCAAGGAGTTTATACCATACAAAAATATTTCTGGTGAAGGTGGCCTGCATATCTTTGTTGAACTTGAAGATGGTATAAATTCACGAATTGTACTCGAGCAATGCTATAAGAAAGGTGTTGTATTCACCCCGGGGGATATTTTCTTTACAGATAATACAGGTGGAAATACTCTGAGAATTGGATTTTCAAGGGTAGATAATGAAAATATTATAAAAGGAATTAAGATAATCGGGGAGGTAATCAAAGAATATGGAAACTATGATTCGTGAAGCAACTAAGCAGGATGTTCCTCTTATCAAAATTGGAGTCATTATGGGAGGAGTATCGTCTGAATATGAAGTTTCTCTTAATACAGGTAAAGAGATAATAGCTAATTTAGATGATAGAAAGTATGACATATATCCGATAGTAATTAAAAGCAAAAAAGAACTTATTGTTAAAGTTCAAGGTTTAGATTTTGTAATATTAGCACTTCATGGGGAATTTGGAGAAGACGGAACCATTCAGGGCACACTTGATGCTATGGGTATTCCGTATACAGGGAGTGGACTTACCTCAAGTGCAATTTGTATGTGTAAAGATATATCTAAAAAACTATTAAGGTATGAGGGAATACAAACTCCTGATTGGTTAATTGTTAGAAAAGCTAATGAGATAGATTATAAAAAGATTGAGCAGCTTGGATACCCTGTGGTTATCAAACCCAATTCAGGAGGGTCTAGTGTAGCAACCTATATTGTTCATAGTCCAGAAGAAGTTTGCTCTAAAGTAAAAGAGGTCTTAAATCTTGATAACGAAGTAATAATTGAACAATTCATTAGTGGTGACGAAATTACATGCTCCATATTGGTTGGAGACTTATTACCTATTCTTTCAATAAAGCCAAGTGCTGAAATTTTCGATTATAGCTCAAAGTATAATGAAGGAGGGGCAGAGGAAAGTGTTGCTGAATTAGAGGATGGCCTTTACAGGCAAATTGAGGAGATAGCTAAGAAATGTTATGAGGTATTGAAATGCAGTGTGTATGCGAGAGTGGATATAATAGTAAAGAACGGTATCCCATATGTACTTGAGGTTAATACTTTGCCAGGCTTGACGAAAAACAGTCTGTTCCCAAAAAGTGCACTGGCTGGAGGAATACCGTTTAATAAGCTCATTGAATTACTAATTGAATATTCAATAGATGCTAGGAAAAAAGAATGAAATAGATATTAGTTTGAGTTGAGGTAGGCTGATTTATATTAGACGAAGTGAAGGTGAATGAAAAACGTTCTAGTTATAAATTAGAAAGACATGATAAAGAGATGAAATCATGTTTAATGGAGGATTAATGTATGTTGAATTTAGGTTCTACTTATTTAATAGTAAAAGATATGCAAAAATCAATTAAATTCTATGAAAGTTTACTTGAAATGCAAGTATCTGCACAAAATTTCAACAGATGGGCACAATTTAACTTTAATGGAAATTGTATTGCTTTGTATAATCTCCAATATGATGAAGAGCTAATAAAGCGTGGGGAGGATTTGGAAAAACATTATAGTATTAAATATCTTTTGCATTGTAAAAATAAGCTAATCCAATATGGCAATAATTTTGTACTAAACTTTTGGATAGATGACCTGAGTATGGAATACGCACGTATAAAAGAACTTAACATAGGAAAAGTAACAGAAATAATGTATTTAAACATTGCTTTTCCATACCATTTCTTTCAGCTGGAAGATCCAGACGGAAATACAATAGAGATAACGGGTAAATATAACCCTTCCAAATGAGAGCAGCTTTTTACATTAAAATTAAATACATATGTTGACATCGCAGGTTTATTGCAGTAAACTTATTTTAGGTTTATTGCAATAAACTTGGGGAGGTTTGTTGGCATGGAGCAGCACAAATTATTTGATGCAGAATATAAATTTGCAAGTTTAATATGGGAAAATGAGCCTATTAATTCAACTGAACTTGTAAAAATTAGTCTTGAAAAACTCGGTTGGAAAAAGTCCACTACTTATACAGTTTTAAGAAAACTCTGTGAACGTGGAATACTCAAAAATGAGGATGCAATGGTTTCCGCAATTGTAAAAAAAGAAGAGGCACAGAAATACGAAAGTCAAACAGTGATTGAAAAATCCTTTAACGGTTCACTTCCACAGTTTCTAACTGCATTTTTAGGTGAAAAGAAAATCTCTAAAAAAGAGGCAGACGAACTGAAGCGCATCATAGAGGAGGCGACTAAATGACAATCTTATTTACTAGCATACTTAATATGAGTATAACTGCAAGCTATGTGACTCTTGTCGTTATTGTGATAAGACTATTCTTGAAAAAAGTTCCTAAGATTTTTTCTTATGTGCTTTGGTTGCCAGTTCTTATAAGATTAGTTTTCCCTTTTAGTTTTAGCTCAGGTTTCAGCTTTTTTAGACTATTAGGTTTTAATGCTCTTCAAACAAATACAGGGGTAATAAAGTATGTTTCCGACAACATTGGACTTATGCAACATCCCACTGTAGATGTAGGAATCAACACAATAAATGATGCTGTGAATAAAATCCTTCCAGCAGCTACACCAGCTTCAAGTGCAAATCCCATGCAAATCATTACAGGGTTTGCCATCTTAATATGGGTTATAGGTATGATTGCCTTATTAATCTATAGCGTTGTATCTTACTTAAAAGTAATTAGCAATGTAAAAACTGCTACCCTTGTACACGATAATATATTTGAAAGTGATAGAATTACAACACCCTTTGTATGTGGTTTTATTAAACCTAAAATATTTATTCCCTCTGGAATTGATAAAAATGATTTGACATATATTTTAAAGCATGAACAAACCCATATAAAAAGGCTAGATTACCTTATAAAACCAATTGCGTTTTTAGCACTGATTATTCATTGGTTTAATCCATTGATGTGGATATCATTTGCACTAATGAGCAAGGATATGGAAATGTCCTGCGATGAAAGTGTTGTTAAAAAATTGGGTAATGATATAAAAGGCAGCTATTCAAACTCTCTGCTTTCGCTTTCAGTTAAAAGAAGCGGTTTGATAATGGGAAGTCCTCTCGCTTTTGGAGAGAGCAATACTAAATCGAGGATAAAAAATATTCTAACCTATAAAAAACCTGCTTTTTGGGTGGTTGCGGCTACAATTATTATAACTAATACAATAATAGTAGCGTTTACAGCAAATCCAAAAAGTGAGCAGTTACCTATGACATCTTCAATAGGCGAACAGACGCCTATAGAATCTTCTAAAGGCGTGCAAACATATATACCTCACTATTTAGGGTACGATATCGATTCCTTAGTTAGCAACAAAACCTCCTATGTGGGTAATAATGGTAAGGTTGTTACCCTCATAGATGCTATACCATTACCAAAAGGCATTGTACGTGATATAGTGGAACTTCAGACTGAAAATAAACCCTATGGAATAACTATTAATATAAATATGAATGATTCCTCAAGTGTTATGGTTGACGGAGCCATTAGTGGAGATGCTTTTTATCGGAATTCCATACTGCTTTTTAGCCTAATTGATAATGTTGACATAATTAAATATTATATGAAAGACAATACTGGTAATTATAAAGGTGCAGCATATGTATTTACCTATACAAGAGAAGAGGCTGAAAAACTAATGGGTGGGGATGTTCGTCCTTATGCCGATAGTGGGGATACTCTTACCAAACTCATTGACAAAGTTAATAGTTTGTCATTTGATGTTCCTCAAAGTAAAGAGGAAATAATTGAAACATATATTGAGGCAATCATGTCTTCTCCCAAGACATCATCAAACCCACAAGATTATATTAAAGCTCATCAAACTGAATATAAAAGCATAATAAAAATGGGGGATAGAGCTCTTGATTATTTGCTTTACCAGTTTGAAAAACGTGGTAATAACAATGGTAACAACAACGACCTTAGAGGACATATAATGATGGCACTTTGTAAAGACCTTTTAGGTGATAGAAACAATGTAACAGATGAAAACTTATCACCACAGGAATGGTATTCTAAGCTTGAAATTAAAATATAAAGTAATAACAAAAAATTGTTTGCTGTGAATTTATCAAAAAACTGGTATAAGGAAAAATTTAACTGTACATTTATTAATTATTGTAAAGGTTTAATTTTTTACAAAGTACCTACACTAGCACTTTTAAGATAATATGCATAGACTATAGTATAAGCTTTTTGGAGGTAGACATTCTATGCAAATTTTCTATACTGTCCGCTCTGGAGATACCTTGAGTAACATTGCAATGCGTTGGCATATCCCACTACGCTCGCTTATTGAGGCCAATAATCTTTCGGCTCCGTACACAATTTATCCAGGGCAGCAATTATCCATGCCTCCTGGTGTAAATACATATGTTGTAAAGACTGGTGACTCAGTATTTTCAATCTCTCAACGCTATGGAATACCAATGAATATAATTATTGAAGCTAATGGAATTGAGTCGCCTTACATAATTGTGCCTGGTATGAAATTAACAGTTCCAGCAGGAGTACCTTTTTATGTTGTAAGACATGGGGATTCACTTTATAAAATTGCAAAAAGGTATAATGTTACGATTAATGGTCAACCTCAACCCAATCTAATAATTGAAGCAAATAGTGGTCTTACCCCAGCTATAAATCCAGGTATGACGATTTCTATTCCATACCCGCCACCAGGAGGTCAGGGACTGCTGGCAACAGTAATGTCTGATGGCTTTGACAGTTTCATTGAGCTCTATGAGCCAGTTTCAGGTAATACAAGTGAAATTGACCTAGGTGAAGATGTGGGTAGGGGTTCAGAAATTTTTTGGTCTCCAGATCAAAGTAAGCTTGCATATGTTGGAATTTCGGGGGTAATATCGATTATAGATATTAATTCTAGTCAAATTACAAAAATTGATCAAATAAATCAAACAGATTTCCCAGCTTTTATAGATTGGTCCTATGATGGAATAAAGATTATTTATTCTACTGGAAGTTTAATAAGAATCTATGATACTTCAAGTCATACCTTTTTATCAATTAATAAGTCTGGTGCTTCCTATGTACAATGGTTCCCAGATGATATCAAGCTTTTATATGAGGCTAAGGATGCAGCTGGAATTAGCCAGTTGTACACAAATAATACAGATGGTAGTGATGAAAGACAGATTACAAATAATCAGGATAGTCCTTTACATGAAATAAGACTATCTCCAAATGGTAAATTTGTATTATATACTTCGCCAGGTGCTAGTGTATCAATCATATATACTATTGATCTGTCTACAGGATTTATATATCAGATACCGGGAGGACTTGAAGGGAAAAATTATTACCCTACCTGGTCACCTAATTCAACCAGTATAGCATATAGTTCAACGCATTATATAAATGGAAAATACTATTCATTAATCAGAGTATCTGGAGCGAGAGGAGAGGGGGATACTACTCTGGCAATTTCAAGTTGCTACTCGACGCAAGTTACTTGGTCACCTGATAGTAAACAAATAGCGTATCTATCTGCTTGTAGGGAGGATTACCCTCCAGTAGAAGTTTGGAGCATTAATATAAGTAAAACTGTTCCGATTAATGTATTAAGTGGATTTTTATTTTATAATCTAGATTGGTCAACTACAAGGTAATTCTCCAAAAGTGAAAAAATGACATAAAAAATTAGAAGAGTACTGGCAAAAAAGTAGGGATAAATAATGCTAAGCTGTTACTTTACGTATTTTCCTACAAATTCACTGACCTTGTTAGCATATCCATTATTATCAGTACTGTAGGAGGCACCATGTCCTGCATTTGGAACAACCAGAAGCTCTTTAGGACTATTGCAAGCTTGATATAGCTGTTTTACCATATAAAACGGCACGAATTCATCAGCAGCACCATGAATAAATAGTGTAGGGGTTGTGCTTTTTTTCACTTGTTCTAGAGCTGAGGCTTCACCAAAAAAATATCCTGCTCTGAGCTTAGTTAGAATACTAGTAGTACTCAGTATGGGGAAAGAAGGTAGATTATACACTCTCTTAAATTGATACTCAAGTTCATCCTTTACCGAAGTATATGCACAATCTGATACTATTGCTTTTACATTTTTAGGAAGATTTTCTCCACTGGTCATTAATACTGTTGCGCCTCCCATTGAAACTCCATGGAGAACAATTTCAGAATTCTGTCCAAGTTTGTCAATTATAAAGTCTATCCATTTTATATAATCCTTTCTGTCAAGCCATCCAAAACCCGTATAATCACCTTCACTAATTCCGTGCCCTCTGTCATCTGGTAGTAGAACATTATAACCTAACTTTTCATAGTAAAGCTTTGCGTATGAACCCATAAAGGTTCCTTGTGATGAATATCCATGAGAAAGGATTACTGTTTTCAAAGTAGGAATCTTTGCATTACGATAAAAACCCTTGAGATTTAAACCATCATCAGAAATTATGTTAACTTCTTCGTATGTATTTTTATTATACCAATCTATTTTGTTATCTGCTTCTGAAGCTACACTAGCCGTGTCTAATGAAGAAACTCCGGCATCATTTTCTGTACTTTGTTTAAACGTTGTTACTGCACTAACTTCTGCACTTGTTGAAACTACTTGCTCTAAAAATATATTTTGTTTGATAAAGTCCTTTTTTGTTCGGGCTATAGCGAGATTATAAACATAAAAACTTGCTACGATATCAACTATAATTGATATTATAATTAAAACGGATGATATTTTTATAAATATTTTCATTTGCTAGCTCCCCCTAGTTTTAATGTATAATACTTTATTTTTGAATATTTGTATCAAAAAGTAACCTTAGCGACAGTGAAGATTAAAGTAGTAACTAAAGAAATTAACTCAATTGTTTGTTTTATAAAATAAATGAAAAAACAGTATTATATTGTTTACATAACGTAACTTATTATTTAATTATAAGTGATTAAAGTATTCATTGCAATCAAATTGATGCTGTTATTATATTCCCTGCAGCTTAAACAAAAATTTGTATATATATTTGTTGTTTTAATTACGCTGTAATTGATGTTGTTAATATTTAATTCATACTTCGTTAATATTGGGCTCGTATAATGATAGTAATTACTTTAACAAAGTTATGATAAAAATATGTTTAATACGAAACCGCAATTGTGATTATGGTATAATAATAGAAGGGAAAAGCAGGTCAAGACTTAATTATATATTTTGAATATGTTAAATATAATCGGAAGGAAAAATAGGTGCATATGATTATGAAAAAAACTGCAGCAATTAAAGCTTTGAATGGTTTAGAGCAAATATTCGATAGTGAAGATATTGAAAACATTAGAGTAAGCTTTTTTGAGATGCAGCATTTATATCAATCAGCAACACGTGAGATTAGTACAAAATTGGAGATATTAGATGATGAATTTCAGTTCATACATAAACGCAATCCTATTCACAACATGCAAAGCCGTATAAAATCCATAGAAAGCATTTTTGAAAAGCTGAACAGAAAAGGATTTGACATTAGCATTGAATCAGCCAAAGAAAATTTAACAGATATAGCTGGAATTCGAGTGGTTTGTAACTACATTGATGACATTTATATGATTGCAAAAATGTTAAAAATGCAGGACGATATCACGGTTGTCCGTGAAACTGATTATATAAAGAATCCAAAAGCTAATGGTTATCGTAGTTTACATTTAGTTGTTACTGTACCAGTGTTCTTTTCTGATAGAAAAGAAATAGTGCCAGTTGAAATACAAATTAGAACGATTGCAATGGATTTTTGGGCCAGTCTAGAGCATCAATTGAGATATAAAACAATTGATGAAATACCGCCTTCAGTTGCTATAGAGCTACAGGAATGCGCTGATAATATAGCAAAAACAGATTTGAAGATGCAAGACATTTATAAGACCATTGATAAATATAATCGCAATGAAGACTCAGATTCTATTTAAAAGCTGCATTAGAGTAGACGGTCTTTAGAAAAGCAGAAAAATATAAATTTTAGTAGGATGGAAAGCGCTTATTTTGTAGAAATATATACTAATATGGTATATTAAGTACACTAAAGCGTTTTTTTGATTGATAAAAATCGAAGTGTTTAAGTACTTAGAAAGGTAAAAATTAACTTGATTTAATACTACTAGTGAAGTATGATAAAATTATACGGATGTTGTCAAAAAATAGAGCTAGAACAAGACATTAATAAGTGCATTTTATTTTAGAATGACAATAAGCATTACTAAAATTTAGAAGATTGTGGAGGAGTGTATATGGACATAAAGTCTTTAGTTACAAAACCAAAATCATTAATTACTTCGACAAAAAGCAAACTCACCAAGGACAAAACACTACATAAATTAGATAATGATAGTAGGAGTAAAGACATAAGTTCCAGTTCTTCAAGCAAATTCATACTTCTAAGAAGATTTAATATTAAAACTAGGTTAATAGTATCCTTTATTTTACTGTTGCTTTTAGTTATACTTGTTACAGGCATATCCTCATATAACAGCTCAACAGGAACAATAGATGCAAAAGTTAAAACCTATTCATTACAGGTTATGAGTCAAACAGGTGTTGTATTGAATAATGAGATAAGCCGAATGGAATCTTATTTTTTTGATATTGGCATGAATGATACTGTTCAAAATGAATTAATAAACTATATTAATGCTGATGATTATGACAGATTTATGATATCAAATACTATTGCGAAATATATTAGAACCAAGTTTACTAATGTAAATGATATAGAATATTGTGCTTTAATGCACGGTGATAATTATTCTATTGCAGAAGAATTTAATGCTAACAATATATCCTTTAGTGATACAAAGATAGCAGAAGGTGATTTCAAACAACTTGTATGGGAAGATATTAATCTAAAACAACATGATAAAGAAGTTAGTTACTTTACAATACAGAAAGATATTAATGGTATATCTACTGGAAGCGTTATAGCAAAAATGGTTTTAATTCCCAAGAAAAATTTTCTTGCTAGTTCATTTAAAAATTTGGATATTGGAAAGGATTCTAAAACTGACAAAGCATTTCCGATATTTGTGATAGATTCCAAAGGCAAAATCTTAGCTTCAAGAGACACTGAGACATATCCATTAGGGAAAAGTATAGATGCTTCAAAGATAGTCGCTAATGGTATAGTGAAGAGTATAAAGGAAAATCCGAAGCAATCCTCAAATGTCTTGGAAGCGGGGAACTTGGAAATAGATATAACAGGAAGTAATAGTCTAGTTACATATTCTAAAATTACTAAAAATAAGGATTGGTTTGTTGTATCTGTTGTCCCATATAAATATTTAAATAGTGCTGCCAATGCATTAAGGACCAGGACTATTGTTATTGGATTATTATGTCTTTTATTTGCATTTGGATTGTGCCTTGTAATTGCCAGAAGTGTTTCAACGCCTTTAGGAAGACTGGTTTTAACAATGAAAAAAGCAAAAGAGGGTGATTTGACAAGCCAAATACAGGATGACGGAAATGATGAAATAGCAAATGTATGCCACAATTACAATGATATGCTTTCAAATATAAACTCACTTGTTTCACAGGTCAGAAATTCTTCACAAAGTTTACTTGGTGCTGCAAATAAGATTACTGTAGCCTCTGAATCTACATTTAATGCTTCAAGCCAAGTGGCCGTGACTGTTGAACAAATAGCTAAAGGTGCGACAGACCAAGCTTCAGAAATAAATGAAAGCGTCAGCCATATGGACAAGCTATCAGAGGGAATTACATTTGTTGAAGATGATGTATCTCAAGTAATAGCTATAGCTAATAAAATTAACAATTTGAGTGTAAATGCAAACAAAACTATTAATTTACTTAATATAAAGTCAGTACAAGTAAGTGATACAACTACTAGGGTTTCAGAAAATATTAATGACTTGAGTAGTAGCATGAAGGAAATACAAAAGATACTCAAGATTATGATTAGTATTTCAGAACAAACGAACCTTTTGTCGTTGAACGCAGCTATCGAAGCGGCTCGTGCTGGGGAAGCAGGTAAAGGATTTGCAGTAGTGGCAAATGAAGTTAAGAAGCTTGCAGAACAATCAAAAGAGTTTACTAGCAATATAAATAACATTATTTCTTCTATTGGTATAAAAACAAATAATACTGTTGAAGAGGTTATTAAATCTAACTTAGTTGTTAATGAACAAATAAGTGCAGTAAAGGATACTGAGGAATTATTTAATACAGTATTTAGCGCTATGGAAGAAGTATTGAAAAATATCGCGAGAACTGAAAAGTCAGTAGAAAATATAATGAAATCTAAAGACAAGGTACTAGAATCAATGGAAAATGTATCAGCAGTTGCCGAAGAATCAGCTGCTACGACACAAGAAATTTCTGCTAGTACAGAAGAACAGATAGCAGCATGCGAAGAGCTATCCGATAATGCAAAAGATTTGAAAGATCTATCAGAAGTTTTGAGTAGGGAGTTAAATAAATTTAGGACAGAATAAAAACAAATTAAACAATAAGAGTTGTCTCAGAATAGAACTATATGATTCTTTTACTTCTGAGGTAACTCTTATTTTTATTGGGTTTGATCCTTTCATACTTTATTTCATTTGGTATAATATATAACAGTAACTTGAATTAATAATATTGCAAGATACTGTCGCTATACCAAATGAATTTAGTTAATACCTTTTTATTAGTTTTTTGCTAATATAGTGTGATAGGAGATTAAATAACATATGAGGAATTATTTAAAAGTAGTATCAATAGTTTTTGTCTTGTTAATTTTTGTTGGTTGCGCAAGCCAGAGTCATAGCAATAAGTCGAATGAAAGTAGCATAAATGAATTAGGAGTGCAACTCAGCACATCTAAATCTATAGATGGTAAAAAAACGGTTCCAAGTACTTCCAAAAGTGTCGCTACAAGTACTTCTACGGTTACTTCAGTAAGTACTTCTGAGCAAACTACACCTATAAAAAAGGATACAAAAACAGATACGAAAACGGATTTAAATAAAGAGGAAAAACCTCTTGAAGGTTTAACCATTTGCATAGATGCAGGACATGGAAAAACGACGAAATCAGCTAATAGAAAAGAACCTATTGCACCTGGTTCAAAGATTATGAAAGCGGCTACTGCAAGTGGTACTTCTGGAGTTTATACAAAGATCTCAGAAGAAAGTTTAAATCTAACTGTATCAAAGAAACTGCAAAAAGCATTATCTGATAAGGGTGCAAAGATAATAATGATACGAGAAACCAGCAAATGTGATTTAACAAATGTTGAGAGAACAGAGCTCTGGAATTCATCTGGCGCTGACTTAACAATAAGAATACATGGCAATGGAGCAAGCAGCAGTAAGGCATCAGGTGTACTTATGATGATTCCAGGTGATAAATATATTAAAGACAAAGAAATGCTTGAAAAAAGCACGCAGGCTGGACAGTATATATTAGATGGGGTTTTGAAACATACTAAGGCAAAATCACAAGGTATGGTAAAAAGCACAGATTTAACAGGCTTCAATTGGTCAAAGATACCTGTAATACTGCTTGAAATGGGATTTATGACAAATCCGCAGGAAGATAAACTACTAAATACAGACGACTACCAAAATAAAATTGTACTAGGTATTGTTGAAGGAGTTATGAAATATCAAGATAACTTAATCAAGGACAAAATAAAACAAAAGTAAAAATGCAAACTTGCTTGACCTACAGTTCAAGATAAATTAAAATCAAAACTATAAGCGTTGAAGACTATTTCTTAAAAATATTATATAAGAGGTGCAAAAATGGAATTTAATAATGCTGTTATAAAAGAAGCTTTAGGTTCATTTGAGATTAGTAAGGATACCATGATTACAATAGCTATGCTATTTAAGAAATCTATGGAAGAGGGATTAATGGGTAAGGAATCTTGCTTGAAGATGATTCCATCATATGTTGGAAAGCCTACAGGGAAAGAAAAGGGCACTTTCATGACGATGGACATGGGTGGGACTAATTTGAGGTGCACAAAATTTAAAATAGATAATGGCAATTTTGAAAAGCTTGTTGAGAAAAAGTCAAAACTTATAAGTAAAGAAAATAACTATGATTTAACTAAAGCCAACACAAGTGCACAGCAATTATTTGGCTTTATGGCTGATAGTATGGCAAGTATACTGGAACCTAGTGAGAGTCTTTATTTAGGGAATACTTTTTCTTTTCCATGTAAACAAGTAGGCATTAATGAGGCATATCTCATCAATTGGACAAAGGAAATTACTACTTCTGGCGTGGAAGGCGAAGATGTAAATAAATTATTAGCGGATGCTCTCAAGCAGAAAAACATAAAGATTGAGCCAGTAGCATTGATAAATGATACAGTTGGAACATTATTGGTTGCAATGTATAGTTACCAGGATGCAGATATTGGTTCCATTATGGGAACTGGCCACAATACCTGCTATCTTGAAAATAACCATCCAATAAATGGTGGTAAGATGATAGTAAATCTTGAGTCTGGAAATTATAATGTTGGCTTACCAGTAACTAAATATGATGAAATAGTAGATAAAAATAGCCAGGTTCCAGGTGCACAACTTTTAGAGAAAATGGTTTCGGGCTATTATATGGGAAGAATAGTTAAGGAAGTATGTGTAGATTTGTTTAATAACAAAGCTTTATTTACAAGCGAAGATGTAGATACAAAGGATTTCTTTAACCAAAGCTTTGATGCACTTATGGTAGAGAACTTTATTCTGTACCCTGATAAGACAAAAGAGAAATATAAATGTTCTGTAGAAGATGCAGAGACAATAAAAGCTGTATCTGAAGCTGTTTTGAAGAGAACAGTTAGACTAGTAGCTACTACATACTTAGGAATTCTATTTCACCAAGAGGGTACGCAAATAAAGAATAAGCATGTTATTGCAATTGATGGAACAATATATGAGAAAATGCCAAAGGCTCCAAAACTAATGGAAGAGGCTTTTACAGATGCACTTGACAAAGATGCATCAAACATTGAAATAAGGCTTGTGAAGGACGGTTCAGGCTTAGGAGCTGCTATTGCCGCAGCTGTTGCAGTGACACAGAGATAGGGAAAAATACTATACAATTTTTCTTATTAGCTGGAATAATATTTGGGGCTGGTAAAATATTTAAGGCTAAATGCTCATTTAAAGGAATTTTAGCAGTTGTTGGTGTTGCATCTATACCAGTAACGCTTACTGCATTTGCTTCAATTCTTTTTACATTTATTTCGCCTACACTAGTTATTGTTCTACTTTTATCAGGTGTAATTAGGTCTATGATAGTTGGTACTATAGGTGTATCAGAGATTATGAATTTTGATGAAGATAAGAATACATATATTGTCGTGATGTCATATTTTGCTTATTATCTAATAGTACTATTTGTAATGCTTGGACGGGTGAGCAATTCAGTTTCAAGTTTATCCTAAAAGCTCTTTGTGTTGCAAAATTAGCAGAAATAAAGCCACAGAGCTACAACTTATTTAAGCAGAAAGTAATTTTACTAATTATCATTAAGGATATTTACTAATATTTTTAATGTCAATTAGTATTACTTTCTGCTTAATTTTTTATGGAAAGTACTGTCTCAAACATACTATATTATAACCGAAATAAACAATGCTTTCAGTCCTCTTTGTTGTTAGATTAATAAAATTGACAAATTTCAGACATATCCTGGGTGACCCCGTATATAATAACATAATTAAAAAATTATAGAAAATGATGCAAAATATTAATTAAATTAAATTGGAGTTTAAAGAAATTTATTAGCAGATAAATCAGACGAAAATTTTTATTAAGTTTTGAAAGGAATTCTATGCAAATAATTTTAAAGTTTATACTAAAGAATATAAAAGAAAAGAAATTTCGGGCATTTTTGATGTTGTTTTCTATTGTTATTTCATCAGCTCTTTTCTTTGCATCAAGTGCTACATCAACTACATCTATGAAATTAATTGAAAACCAGTTTCGACAAAGCTACGGGGATTCAGAGATTGTGATTCGAAGTGGGGAAGATTCTCCTTCTCAATTCTTTAGTACTGCACCAGCAAAGCGGTTTGCAGATAGTACTGATTACATTATAGGGGCAATACAAGGGTCGGCAAGCTTCAAACAACACAACAGAGACGAAAATATTTCTTTAAGCCTTTTGGGCATTGATATTAATGATCTTAATATAATGAATCCGGTAAGTTTCTTTCAGAAGGTAAATTCTGAGGATTTCTCGGGAATGAAAATGATAATCAGCAAAAACACAGCTGAAAAATATGACTTAAAACTTGGTGATAATTTTAAGATCGATATTAATGGAATAACTCAGAGATTCCGTATTAGTGGCATCAGTTATTCTACAGGTCTTTTCGCCGATAATGGTGATACAATAACTGCGGTTGTTCCAAAGGAAACTTTAAGTTCAATTTATGACGCAAAGGGAACGGTTAACATAGCATATATCAAATCTAAAGCTGGCATCGATAAAAATGAAATAATGAACAAGCTGACGGAAGAATATAAACGCTATATAGTAAAAGAACCTTTTACTAAAGATGATATAAATGAGATGACAGGGGTAACATCAGTATGTCTAATGCTTATGACTAGCATTGTAGCATTAATAAGTGTATTTATAATTTATTCCTCATTTAAAGTTATAATAATGGAAAGGCTCCCCGTAATAGGCACCTTCAGAAGCATTGGTGCTACTAAAAAAATGACAGATTTTGTACTACTTATCGAGAGCGTGACATACGGGGTTATTGGGGGGTTTTTAGGCTGTGGACTAGGAATTGGTATTCTATATGCAATTACTTATTTTACAACACCAGAATGGCAAAGACTTGACGGAATAAAAGTGTACTATTCTTCAGGACAGCTTTTACAGGCATTTATAATGGCAATAGTTCTTTGCTTTATCAGTTCGGTTATACCTATTTTGAAGGTAGCGAAAATCCCTGTAAAGGATATTATATTTGATACAATGCAGTTTAAATCGACAAGCCATTCAAAAAAAAGATTGGTGCTTGGAGTAGTATTGCTTGCAGTATCACTTCTAGGCCCACATTTTGCTCCTAAAGATATTGCATTAATAGCAGATATGGCGTTCCTTGTTATTTCAATATCAGCAGTAATTATTCTAATACCTTTCCTTACCAATGTCTTTGTAACAGTTTTTGAAAGAATTTATATATTTATATTCGGAAATGTGGGTGTATTGGCTGCAAAGAACCTGAAGGAAAATAAAAGCTTATTAAGTAATATATCGCTTTTATCAATTGGAATTGCAAGCCTCCTTATGATAAATGCCTTAAGCTCGAGTATTTCAGGTTTCCTTACAAGTGGTTATGCTTCCGCAGGATGTGATATATATATAGCAGATGCACAAGATTCAAACAGAAACTTTGGAAGCCTTATAAGATCTGTAGATGGAGTAAAGGGTATTTGTATGACTAATAGGTTTTATGGAGTCGAGGTATCCGATAGTAATGACAAAATTGGTGTACTCGAGAGTTCTAATGGTGGCAAAGTACTGGACTATAGCTTCGGTATAGAGATTTTGGGAGATACAAAAAAAGTTATGGCAGAATTAGATGCAGGAAGGAATATAGTAATCTCAAATGTACTAAGTGAAAAGTTCAAGCTAAATAAAGGGGATATTATAACATTAAAAATGAAAAAGGGCGATAGAAACTATAAGGTAATAGGTTTTCTTGATACTATGCAGAATACAGGTAACTATGCTTTGGTCTCTGATAAATATTTAAAGCTTGATATGGCTACAGATAATACAAATATGTTATATGTCAAGACACATAAAGCTTCTGCTTATGTTAAGAAAGAAATTGTAAAACAATTTGCGCAAAAGCAGTTTTATATAAGTACGATAGAAGAATCGGAAGCCCTTGAACGGGAAACCTTTGCACAGCTATTTTCAATACTTAAAGCTGTCTCTCTTATTACAATGTTAATTGGTATCTTTGGAGTTCTGAACAATCTTATGATTAGCTTTATTGAAAGAAGACGTTCTTTTGCAATGTTCCGCTCTGTCGGAATGAGCAGAATTCAGATTGTTAATATGATTTTTCTGGAATCTTTATCAGGAGGAATCCTAGCGGGAACAATCGGTGTACTTACAGGAGAGCTTCTAGTTTATATATTACCTTATATGATGAAGGCTATGAATTTTACAATGTCTGTAACAATTTCACCAGACTTAATAGTAGGTTCTGTTATAAGTGCAATAATAATCATGATAACTGCATCGGTATCTCCAGCGCTAAAGGTATCAAAATTAAATATAGTAGAGACTATTAAGTAGAATTAAGGAGGAAATTATAGTGGAAGCAGTTGTTGAAGTTAACGATTTGTTTAAGTCCTTTAAATTAGGCTCAGAAGATGTTGAAATCTTAAAGGATATAAACCTTGTGATAAACAAGGGGGAGTTTGTATCAATAATGGGTCCGTCCGGATCTGGTAAAAGTACGCTTCTTTACCTTCTAGGCGGCCTTGATAAGCCGACTTCTGGATCAATTAAGATAAATGGAAAGGAAATGTCAGCTCTGAAGGATAAGGATGAGAGCAAGATGAGAAGAAGTGACATTGGGTTTGTATTTCAGTTTTACAATCTGATACCAAACCTGAATGTTGAAGAAAACATAATGTTACCAATTTTACTAGACGGAAAGAAAATGAAAGACTACAGGAAGAGGCTTGATAATATTCTGGATATTGTAGGATTAACTGACAGAAGGAAACATACACCAAGAGAATTATCAGGTGGTCAGCAACAAAGAGTAGCAATTGCAAGAGCTTTAATAAACGAGCCTGACATAATTTTTGCTGATGAACCTATTGGTAACCTAGATAGCAAAACCGGTACTGAAATTATGGAACTTATGAGAGAAATAAATACCAAAAAAGGCACAACAATATTACAGGTTACTCACTCAAGAGAATCTGCTGGATATGGCACAAGAATAATAAATGTTAAAGATGGGAAGGTTTGTGAACAATGAAAAAATATGTAGCGGTTTGTTTAATACTATTATCAGTATTAGGATTATCAGCATGCGGAAGCAAGGAAGCGAGTGAAGTTTCAGCAGTAACGAAAGAAGAACAATCCGGGGTTGAAGCGTTTGGAACTATAAAAGCAACGGTAGTAAGGGATTTAGTTGTTGATTTTTCAGGGAATATTAAGCAAGTAAATGTTAAAGAAGGTCAAAAGGTCAAAAAAGGGGACTCTCTTTTCATAATTGACATGAATGATTACCAAATGCAGATTAGAGATAAGGAACGTGAGCTTAAAACTGCAAATTATGAACTACAAAGATTAGTTAATTCTACTTCGGGAGAACAAAAGGATATAAATAGACTCCAGAATGATTTGGATTCAAAGCAGATAAAATTAAAAAACAGTAGCGACTCTGATATTCAAAAGGCATTAAGTAATTTGAAATATACACAAGATTTATACAACAAGGCATTAAAGGATTTTTCGTCAGAGGAAGTTTTGTTTAAAGCAGGTGCGATTTCACAATCAGAATTGGATAGCACCAAAAAAGATGTAAATGCTAAAAAGAAGGCTGTAGATGATGCACAATACGATGTTGATATAATTAAAGCAGCTAAACAAAAGGAAATAGATGGATTACAGGCTAATATCGCTCAGAAGCTTTCAAATGTAGATAATCTACAACTCAGTTCTGATATCAACCTAATTAAGATTCAAAATGAAAAGATTGCCACAATAGAAGAAGATATCAAGCAAATGAAAGACAAAATAAATAAAGGCTACATAAAGCAAAACGAAATTATTTCTGATGTGGATAATGGTGTTGTTTATGATATTGGCTATGTACAGGGAAATAGATTTGATGTATCAAAAAAGCTACTTAGTATATTAGACTTAAACAGTCTTGTCGTTCAAGCAGATGTTGCAGAAGATTTTATTAAGGACGTAAAACTAGGTGCTGATGTTATTATAATGCCACAGATGGATAAAACTAAAGAATACAAGGGAAAGGTAACGAGTATATCAAACAAGGCCATTAAAAAAGATGGTGAAACAGATATCCCTGTAGAAATCTCTATAGATAATAAGGATGACTTTTTAGTTGCAGATGCTAATGTTGATGTAGTAATAAAGTTGGTAAAATAGATGCTTATTTTGATAAAAAGCAGAAGTATGCACACTAGACTCGCTGCAGTTATTCTAAGAGCAAAAAAAGCTGGAGTTCTTCCTTGGTTTATACCAAGAAGAACTCCAGATGCATGTAAAAGTTATATTTGCTTTTCTAGTCCTTTTTTCTTTTTAAGATCCTGACGGTAAGGGAAATAAGTTCCCAATAAAACTATTGTAGGAATATTATATAATATAAATACTGTAATACACTTTATGATGTTCTGACTAACTGATTTCCCTTCATAGAAAGTCAATCCTAATACGCTTATTACAGATAATATTGATAATGTTATGAATATAGTAGGTAATATCAATCCGGGCCACTTACTTTTCCTCTTTGATAAGTATATTTGTAAAATAGGTATTGCTACAATTAGAATTATTATTACTACAAGAGGTAAAACCGCGCGTATTTCACTCATAAATCTTTCTTCCTTTAACCTTTTTGTTGGTGTTTAAGACTCAAAGAAACAAAATCACCTTCCACTGAATCTACTAAATTTACTTATCACTGTCTACCGCTAATATTATATTAAAAGATATTATAGACAATATCTTTAATAAAATATAGCATCCAACTCTAATTATGTCAATATTTGTTAGAATGCAATGGGATTAGATAGCAGAATAAATAATGAAT
Organism: Bacillota bacterium; assembly: GCA_023391425.1. GTDB lineage: Bacteria > Bacillota > Clostridia > Acetivibrionales > DSM-1351 > Ruminiclostridium. The sequence continues at coordinate 41,488 of JAEWAX010000006.1, forward strand.
AGAATACCTGATTTATCTATAATAATCAAGAACAGGGTATTATCATTTTACTGTTAAACCAATCATTACAGTAGTATCATCAATATTATTCCATACAGAATGAGGTGTTGAGCCTTTAACAAGATAAGACTCATTAGCCTTTACTATTATAGTTTCATTATTCAGAATTATTTGGGCCTCACCCTGTACAACAATGAACAAGTGATTATGTTCATGAGTATGCTTAGTTGTTGGCCCGCCACCTCCCATTTCCATGTAAGCAATTGAACCCTCTGAAACCTCTCCAATATTTCCAAACAGTTTTTTTGCATTAAAATTCACATGATTTGGTGGTGTGATAAAATCCTTCATTTTTGTCCTCCTATCAGATACCCAATTTAATTTAAATATAACAAGCATTATTACTAAGCTTAAAAACATCTAATGGAGCAATTTTAAGGGTATGATACTCATCACCGGTGCCACCATATATATAGTCATATTGTAACAGTGTCCTATCCATAGCACATATCAGATTATGTCCGATTAGTGGTATGGAACCGACGGTATATCCTGTTACTTCTTTTACAATATCCTTATCAGCAAATTTCAATTTGGAAAAACTCAACTCAGCTTTTAACTTCTTGAAATCAATCTTCCCATACTGAGAACTGATAATAAGTGCTACCAAACCTGCTTCAGACTGCAGTATAAACGTTGGCGCTGCTTTATTGATATCAAAATACTTTGCAGCATCTTGTGTTGATATGATTGGCTCATCATGCTTTATTATTTCAAAATCACAATGGTTTTGTTTCAAATATTCTTCTAACTGTTCAATACTAAACATAGAAATCCTCCAATGATAAAAACAATTCTTACCTCAATATACCGTTTGTTAGGAACTCATAGCTTGCTTCATAGTCCTGACATATTCAATTAAAGGCTTTGAGGCATTAGCACCATACTCTTCAATTATTTTGACTATAGCGCTACCCACGATAATACCATCAGCATAGGCACTTATTTCTGAGGCCTGTCGTGGAGTTGATATGCCAAACCCCACTGCAGTTGGTATATTGGTAGCTTCTTTAATGGCAGATAAAATGGTCGGGAGATCAGTTTTTATTTCACTTCGCACTCCAGTAACACCCATTGAAGAAACGCAGTAAACAAAACCTTTGGCATTGCTTGCTAGTTTCATAATTCGCTCGTTTGAGCTTGGTGCAATTAATGAAATTATATCAATTCCATACTTATCACTAAAAGGCAGAAGCTCACCTTTTTCTTCAAAGGGGATATCAGGTATTATTACACCATCAATACCATTTTCACTACATTTTCTGAAAAAATGGTCATATCCATATGTGAACACAGGATTGAGATAGGTTAAGAAAACTAAAGGAACCTGAGTTTTTTGTCGAACGGCTTTAACCATTTCAAATATTCTATTTAACGTTGTTCCAACCGATAACGCTCTGATATTAGCTCTTTGTATAACCTCGCCCTCAGCAATTGGATCAGAAAAGGGTATACCTATTTCTATTAAGTCAGCACCTGCACTTATCATTGATAGTATAAACTCCTCAGTCTTATCAAGAGAGGGGTCACCAGCTGTTAGAAATCCAATAAAAGCCTTACCGTTTGTAAAAGCATTTTTTATTTTACTCATTTATATTCACCCCCATGTATTTTGCTATTGCCGCAACATCCTTATCACCACGACCTGATAGACAAATAACTATTATCTTATCGGAAGACATTTTTGGTGCAAGCTTTAGGGCATGTGCAACAGCATGCGAACTTTCTATTGCTGGAATAATGCCCTCGGTTTTTGATAGATACTCAAAGGCATTTATTGCCTCTGCGTCTGTTATTGGAACATACTTAGCACGATTAGTATCATGCAGATACGCATGCTCCGGGCCAATCCCCGGATAGTCAAGCCCGGCAGATATTGAATAAACAGGTGCAATCTGACCATGCTCATCTTGACAGAAATATGACTTCATGCCGTGAAATATGCCCAGCTGACCCTTCGCAATTGTTGCAGCATGGAAATCGGTATCAACACCTTTACCAGCTGCTTCACAACCAATTAGCTCAACCGAGGTGTCATTGATGAAATCATAAAAAAGCCCCATAGAATTACTTCCTCCACCAACACATGCAATTGCAACATCGGGCAGTCTGCCTTCCTTTTCGAGCAATTGCTCTTTGACCTCTTTACCAATGACACTTTGAAAATCCCTTACTATCATAGGAAAGGGATGAGGCCCCATAACTGACCCCAAAACGTAGTGTGTGTCATCAACACGAGTTGTCCACTCTCGAAAAGTTTCATTTACGGCATCCTTTAGAGTTTGGGTACCACTGGTTACAGCATGAACTTTGGCACCTAGTAACTCCATTCTGAAAACATTTAGTGCCTGACGTTTAGTGTCTTCTAGTCCCATAAATATTTCACATTCCATACCCATTAGAGCAGCAGCGGTAGCAGTTGCTACACCATGCTGACCGGCGCCTGTCTCAGCAATCACCCTCGTTTTACCCATCTTTTTTGCTAGCAAAACTTGCCCTAAAACGTTGTTGATTTTATGGGAGCCAGTATGGTTTAAATCTTCTCTTTTTAGATAGATTTTTGCACCGCCTAAATCCTCAGTCATCTTCTTTGCATAATACAGAAGAGAAGGTCTTCCAGCATACTCTCTCAAGAGGGTAGTCAATTCTTGATTGAAGCTGAAATCATTTTTATAGTATTTATAGCTGTCTTCTAGCTCGATTATTGTGTTCATTAGTATTTCGGGGATATATTGTCCCCCGTGCTTTCCATATCTGCCTTTTAGCATTTATTTCACTCTCCTTATAAAATCTTTCAGTTACTCTTATTAATACATCATACTTGGACCACAATTATTACTATTTTGCTCCTTGCAAAATTTATTGATTATTTACAATATTCTCTTACCAATTTGACTAACTGCTGAATTTTATTTCCGTCCTTCATTCCATCTGTTTCAACTCCACTGCTAACATCAAGACAATAAGGTTTAGCGACTTCTATAGCAGTCTTTACATTATCAACATGAATACCACCTGCTAGAAAGAAAGGCTTGTCAATACTTTTTGCAAATTGCCAGTCAAAGGTTTCTCCTGTTCCACCTATCTGCTTTTCTGAGTATGCATCCAAAAGTAGAAAGTCACAGGATAATTGTTCAGCCTCCTTAAGTGAGTCCATGTTCTTAACTCGGATTGCCTTAATAATTGGAACGTTAACTTCTTTTCGTAGAACCCTTATATATTCTTCACTCTCATCACCATGAAGCTGAATACTGTCAATAATTCCACGGTCACATATATTGGTTATTGCTTTAATGCTTTCGTTAACAAAAACCCCTATGGCTGTAATCCTATTATCCAGAAAAACCTTGAGCTGGTATGCAGTTTCAGCACTAATCTGCCTGCGGCTCTTTGCAAAAACAAAGCCAATATAATCAGGAAGAGCTTCATTCACATATTTAATATCCTGCATTCTAGTCAAACCACAAACCTTAATTTTAGTTCCTGACATAATTGCCTCCTTCAAAAAACACTTTTTCTTGACTCAAAGCTTAATTTTATCCTAGGGTTTTACCTTTCAAATTCAGTCAGCGCAGCTGAGTTACCATAACTCTTTACCATTAACTAGGTTTTAATCTTCCCTTGAACTTAATTAGGTATTGACCTTAATCGCTCCAACTCAGCCGATATATTTCCACTTTTCATAAGGGTTTCACCAATAAGTACTGCATTTGTGCCATTTCGGCGCAATTCAGAAATGTCTTCATTCGTTTTAATGCCACTTTCTGAAACAAATACTTTATCTGTAGGCACTAATTCTCTCAGTTTTATACTAGTTCTAATATCAACCTCAAAGGTTTTAAGATTGCGATTGTTAACACCTATAACCCTTGCACCTGCTTCCAATGCGCTATTAATCTCAACTTCATCATGTGCTTCCACGAGACTGGAAAGCCCTAAACTATCTGCAATTTTTATATATTCCTTCAATTGCTGTGTATCAAGCAATGAACAAATTAGAAGAATTGCATCAGCACCAATTAACTGAGCCTCATATATCTGGTAAGGGTCGATAACAAAGTCTTTACGAAGTACTGGGATATTGACGACTTTTTTAATTTCCCTTAAATACTCATTACTGCCCATGAAAAAATGTGGCTCAGTTAGAACAGATATTGCACTGGCACCTGCTTTTTCATATTCTTTAGCAATCTGAAGGTAGGGAAAATGCTCTGAAATAATTCCCTTTGAAGGAGAAGCCTTCTTCACTTCACAAATGAAGGCAATATCTTTGGTTTTTAAAGCATTCTCGAAGGTATAGGGAATATATGTTTGAAACTTCTTGGTAGCAGCTTTCAAGGCATCAAGAGAATTATGTGCTTTAAGTATTTCAAGCCTTATCTTTGTGTATTCAACAATATTATCTAGTATCATACTAAGCCTCCATTTTAAAACGCATTCGACATCTCAATAAATTTATTAAGCTGTGAGCGAGCAGCTCCAGTATCAATAAGCTTTTCAGCCATTTTCACACATTCTCGCAGTGTAACTTGATTATGTGCCATATATAAGCAAAGTGCAGAGTTCAAAACCACAACATCTCTCTTAGGACCTTTTACACCAGATAATATATCAATTGCAATTTGGGCATTTTCCTTTGGAGCTCCGCCAACCAAATCTTCTGGAATACATCTTTTTAAGCCCAATTGCTCAGGTGAAAGGAAGAAGCTATTGAGTGTACCGTTATTTACTTCACATATTGTAGTAGTATCGCAAAGAGTAACTTCGTCAAGTCCATCGTGACCGTGTACCACCATTGCACGCTTTACTCCTAGGTTGGAAAGCACTCTTGCAAGGGGTTCAACCAAATTTTCATCGTATACTCCTAACAGCTGCATGTTAGCTCCAGCTGGATTGGCAAGAGGACCTAATATATTAAAAATAGTTCTTACAGACATTTCTTTGCGAACTGGTGCAGCATATTTCATAGAGGCATGATAAGTAGGAGCAAACATAAAGCACATGCCGATTTTATCAAGTATTTGTGCACTTTGTTCAGCATTCAACGTTATATTTATCCCAAGCGCCTCTAGTACATCTGCGCTTCCACATTTACTTGAAACCGACCGCCCACCGTGTTTTGCAACTGGCACACCACCTGCAGATATTACAAAGGAAGAGATTGTTGAGATGTTAAATGTGCTGGCTTCATCTCCTCCAGTACCGACAATGTCTAGTACATCCATTTTAGGATGAATACGTACACATTTCTCACGCATTACACTTGCACAGGCAGTAATTTCATCTATGGTTTCACCCTTCATACGCATCGCGGTTATGAAAGAGCCAATTTGTGCATTAGTAGAGCGGCCTTCCATTATTTCTTCCATCACAAGTTTCGTTTCCTCAAAAGCGAGATTCTGTTTATTTATTACTTTATAAATAGCCTCTTGTATCATTTTCTATCACCACCTATTCTAAGAAAGTTCTTTATTATACTTTTTCCTTGTGGAGTTAATATAGATTCAGGATGGAACTGAACTCCATACATGTCATAGTCCTTATGCTTAACGCCCATAATCTCACCATAGTTATCCTCAGCAATAACAAGTAATTCGTCTGGTAAGCTCTCGCATGATACTGCAAGTGAGTGGTATCTACCAGCATCAATAATGGGGGGAAGACCTCTAAAAAGAGCACTTCCATTTGCTATATGGACTGAGCTCACTTTACCATGCATCAGTTCCTTTGCATAAGTAATCTCTGCGCCAAAGACTTCACAAATGGCTTGATGCCCGAGGCATACACCCAGTATAGGAAGCTTGCCACCAAAATAGGAGATAACCTCTTCGCATATGCCAGCATCCTTAGGACGTCCTGGACCGGGAGAGATAATAATATGTGAAGGCTGCAGAGCCTCTATTTCAGGAATTGTCAGCTTATCATTCCTAATTACTTTAATATCACTATTTATAGCTCCAACAAGTTGATATAGATTATAGGAAAAACTATCATAATTATCTATTAGTAATATCATTATTTGATCCCCCTTCCAGACAACTCTATTGCATTAATTATTGCTTGTGCTTTATTTGTTGACTCAGTAAATTCGTTTTCAGGAACGCTATCTGCTACAACGCCTCCGCCAGCTTGAACATATACTGTGCTATCCTTTAGAACAGCCATTCTGATAGCGATACAGGTGTCCATATTTCCAGTGAAATCAATATATCCGATGGCGCCACCATATATACCACGCCGGCGGCCTTCAACAGCATTTATTATTTGGCAGGCACGTATTTTTGGTGCACCAGAAAGAGTTCCAGCAGGGAGTAAGGCAGATATAACATCTAGTTGATCAAGACCCTCACGAAGTTTACCTACAACCTTTGATTCAATATGAATAACATGTGAGAATTTTCGAATGTTTAAATATTCCTCTACTTCAACTGTACCAAATTCACTTATTTTGCCAAGGTCATTGCGACCTAAATCAACCAACATGTTGTGCTCAGAAAGCTCCTTTTCATCATTAAGAAGCTGCTCAATCAACTTAGAATCTTCTTCTTCAGAACAGCCCCGTGGCTTTGTGCCTGCTATAGGGAAGGTGGATAGGTTACCATCTTCTAGCTTAATAAGCGTTTCTGGTGAAGTACCTGTAATCTCGATATCATCAAACTTTAAGAAAAACATGTAGGGAGAAGGGTTAGAAGTTCGAAGCACTCGATAAGTGTCAAAGAGGCTGCCTTCAAACTTAGCTATTCTACGGTTTGAGGGTACTGCCTGAAAGATATCGCCTTCATAAATATGGTGCTTTATTTTTTTAACTATGTCACAATACTCCTCTTTGTTAAATGCAGGTTCAAAAGGTGATAATAACCTTGAAGGAGAAGGTTCACTTGGCTCATTTTCATTACTCTTTATCAGTTTGACTATATTTTCAAGCTCAATAATAGCCTTGGTATAATTTGCTTCGAGATTATCCGTCTTAATATTTATCATAACAATGATTTTCTGCTTAAAATGATCAAAGGCTATAACCTTGTCAAATAGCATTAAGTCAACATCGTTGAACTTAGTGTCATCAATTCTCTCAAGCTTCAAAGTCTCTTCGCTATACTTAATATAATCATATGCAAAGTACCCTACGAAGCCACCTGTAAACGGAGGCAAAAAGCTGAGTTTGGGACTCTTGTACTCATTTAAAATAGAACGTATATAGCTATTTGGGTCATTAGTTTGAATTTTTTTAGGAGAGTTGCCTTTGATTTCAAGAGCACCATCCTTACACTTTAACTCAACTATTGGATTAAAGCCTAGAAATGAGTAACGACCCCATTTTTGGCCATTCTCGACGCTTTCTAAAAGATAATACTGATTACTTATTGTCTTAATACTTTGTAGTACGGCAATAGGTGTCTTGATGTCGGCAAATATTTCGTAGCTTATGGGGATTATTGTATAGCCATTTGCCAACTGCTTTGCTTCACTAAGACTTGGTTTGTACATGCTTACCACTCCTTTTTAGTATAAAATTTTAATTTCTAGTAGCCAATACTTGGTGCACCCAGTTTTGACAAAATAAAAACACCCGCCCATTGACTGAAATAGTCAAGGACGAGTGTATAATTCACCCGCGGTGCCACCTTGTTTTGTAAGAAGCTAAATCTTACACTCTTGCAGAAATACAAACATATTTCCCACATATAACGCATGTCCACGTCGCAGAATACTTTGAAAGAAAATCCTTCATTTGACTGCGCCCTCAGTGGTCCATTTGATGTACTGCGTTCTGCGAGGCTCTCAGCTTTCCTCACTCTCTGTAAGTGCACGTTCGGAATGATAAATAGTAATTTGGTCATTCCTTACATCGTTATCTCCACTTCAACGGTTTAAAGGGCAGATATTAAATTTAATATTACTTTACATCCAAAAAATGAATTTGTCAACTATTTTTTTTACAATTATAACCAGTATTGTGCTTTTTATTGTAACTTGTAATCAAGTCCTGTTAATTTGCAATTTGTAGAGCTATCCAATGTAAGCACGCTCCTTGAATCTAAGAAACCTGCTATAAAAAAATTTGATAAACCCCAACTATTAACAATAGCAAACCGGATATAATTGTTGCTCTGTCGCCTAGAAGCTTTGCGGCATAGCGTTTTCCAATTAAAGCTCCAAAGGATATAGTCATAATGCTAAAAACTATTACAGCTACTGTTAAAACAAATATGTTTACTCCTGACATTCCAGCTCCAAAGCCAGTTCCAAGACAATTTACAGCAAGGGCAATACCAAGTAATATAGATTCTTTTAAGGATATATCTCCGGAATAATCTTTATCTGCAATACTTGGGTCATTCATAACTGCTTTTATACTTTCAAGGCACATATAACCATCTTGAACTTTACTTATTTTAGTATGTAAGTAGCTAGCAATTGTATAAATACCCATAATACATACGATAGAGCCACCAATGATACTTCCTAAATAATTGGGAATATAATTAGTGAGAAAATCTCCTAAAAAACTTGATATGAGAGTTGCAAATCCTGAAAATAGCGCAATCGCTAAATTTGATTTAAAGGGAACATTTATTTTCCTAGAGCCATAAGCCAAGCCAATTGCCATGTTGTCAAGATTTGGTGCTAAACATAGTAAAAATATAGAAAGTAAATACACCTACGAATCACCTCACTAGGCAGTATATTGACCTAGTGAGTAATTAGTGCATGTCTCGTTTAAAAAGTTACTTATGCTACACAAGCTATATAAAAATATCTACACCATATATATCTTCATTGAGTTGAAGTCTAGAAATTTGAAGCCTATTTTCCTTATAACGATTGTAAATATGATTTAGTATAGCACGATTATTTCTAATGGTTTCCAAAGCGTTATTAAAGGCATCCTGTATAACTTGAGGAGAATCAAGAGATAAATTATCAATATTCAGGCTTTCACTTGAAAAATTAAATATTGAATTTATAGAAAGCTTATTATCAATATCACCGTTTTTGATTAATTCATCTGAAATTTGACCTATTGTTTTCATGAGCTTACCGGAGGTTGCCGAGTTATAATGATCAAAAGTAAATCCAAGAATCTTTCCTATTAAATCTACAAATTGGGTTACCCCTTTTATCTCTGCTCTAGCTGAATTTTTCTCTTCCTCCGTGGCATTTTTGTCAATAAGTATTCTAGCAATATCAACGCCTTTTTGCAGCGTTTCTTCTGCATTTGAGTAAAGGCTGATGGCGGAACTGAAAAACTGTGAAATCATTTTATCATCATTATTATCTACTTTAGAGGCTTGCATTAAATTTCTGACTTTAGTTTTTAGTACATTTTTGCTAGATAACTCTAAGGCGTTCTGTTTTGTGCAAATTGCTTCAGTTATATTGCTTTTTGTATTACTACTTTCTCTGTGTTGAGGATATTGGATGCGCTTTTGCCAGGTAATCCCAGTTTTCAGGGGCGTAAAGTTAAATCGCATATGAATTACTCCTTTTGTGCTTGCAATCCAACCCATAATATCCATATTAAGGGTTACAAAGTATATATCGTCAAATCATTAATAAAATTAACTTGTATAATAAAACTAAACATAAAAAATGTGTTTAGCAACAATAGTATTCAAATTTATATATTTGAATGAAAAATACTTCTTACTTGGAAGGAGCATTATTTACTTTTTTCCTTTTCTGTAGGCTTAGATTGTTCACTTTTATTCAGAACATATAAAATTTTTTCTGCAGCAATTCTATGAGCGTTTGCTTCACTAGTAAGCTGTAATGCAAATAGACGTAGAGTTGTTTCATAGTCTTCTCCGTTTATCTGCTCTAGAGTGGATGAAAGCTTAGTAGAAACTTTATTGAAGGACTCATCTTGTAACTTTGTTAACTCTTCAAAAAAAACTTGATATTTTTGCTCGTTTTCAAAATTTCTCAAGGCTTTGGCAATTAGGGGAATGGGCAAAATCGGTTTAAGCATAGACATGATGTAGAGTGTCACTAAATGAACTTTATCATATTTTTTGTTAACTGGGCGTTTCAGATAACCTTCTTTTACATAGTTATTTACCATACTAGAAGTAATAACCTTGCTTGTATCATCAACGTCACCGAAAACATTTAAAAGCTTCTCCAAATAGGTAACAACCTGGTCCATATATAAATCTATACTCGGGAAGTTTATCCAACCTTCTGTTTTATACGAACTCAACGTATTGGAAAAATCCCCTAGCTCTTGTTTTATAGAGTTTAAGTTATCAATAGCCAAGTGAATAGCCTCCTGTTTAATTTGTATTATATGATTACTAAGATTCAGTGGAGAAAAGCACTCCCCCTGAGTCTAAGAAATCCTGATTACGCTAATTATATCATGTTAGTTACTATTGCGCCTAATATATTTTATCAATTGTAGAATTAAGGAAACTGTTCCAAAAACATGCTTCATCCTGGAGGTTTTTATTACAGATTTCAATTAGAGGCACGCTAATTTGTGATAGTGTGTTTTTATATTTAGATTTAATTAAAATATTTTTTGCCTTGTTCCAATTATTAATTATATTAGTAATACTAGAATAAAGGAATTCATAATAATCACTTTTTATTATATTTTCTTTATATAACTCCATTATTAAAAGCTTATTCCCTATATGTCTATTATAAATAATGTTTAATTCGGCAATTCCAGAATCAGACATTACATCCAAATTGGAATCGTCAATAAATTCCCAAAATCCGCTTTGATTGATTTTCTCTATATCTTCTAGTATGATTTTTGCATTAGCAATAATTTGGTCTAAATTAATTTTGTAAGGCTCAATACATTCTGAAATATTAATAATTTTACATGGCGATTCTATATCCGGTCTAGTATGATACCCCCCATATTCAACAAAATAACCTGTTCCTTTAAAGCTATTAATTAGTCTCTCTTCTGGTATCTCTCTAATATCAATACTACCTTTTGCATCATCATCAATGGCATAAAATACTTTTTTATTGTCATCAAATCCAATAATAAGCGAAAAATGATTCCAATGGTGTTTTTGCCACGCTATATTATCTGGAATCCAATTAAATAGATCGATATATAAAAATATAGGTTTTCCTAAAATAATTAGTTCCTTAAGTTCTCCTGCGATATTGTTCATGTCTTTAAAAAAATAATTTTCATCTATTATATAATTTTTATTTGTTAAATCCTCATATGAATTATCAAAATTAACACTAATAAACTTTAAAGGATTATAACTGAAACTATAAACAGAATATCTGTAAGAATTTACAAAAGCAGCAACTTCATAACTTTTATTCGCAAAAGTCAATAGAGAAGAAAAATTATTAAGACTACAGTTCATGTAAAATTCTTTGTATGGCTTAATCTGGAGTATTTTTCTCATTTTAACGCCCCTTTCTATACTATGAAAACAATGCATCTTGTATATTTTAGCTCATTTAACACTTTTATACTATATTTGGTAATATATCCTTATAGTTTATCAAAAAGATATTACATATTGCAACATTTTAGGGAATGATTTTCACGGCTAACAAAAATCCGCAGCAAAAGTTATCTCTAAAAATGAGTCTGTAAATAAAATAATCCTGTGATAGAGTTAGATTCATTAATAGACTGTAGAGAAATCCACTACAGACAAGTACTCCTTAGCTTCATATTCTACAAATTGCACAAAAAAGAGATTTGCACATTAGGAATAAATCCCCACAATTATTAAAGTGTGTTAGACCGAATGTAAAATCCATGTTATGTTGCGATACAACATAGTACATAATAATACTTGACAATTGAAATTTAAACGTATAATATAGTAATGAAAACTAGATAATATGCTTTGGGAAACTGCTTAAAGTAGAAACGTAAATGAGACAAGATGAGCTGAAAAACTAATATTATAACGAAAGATGGCAATAATGATATATAGAGAACTCTGTTATAATAATAATCCGCGTTAAAAGTTATTAGTATTCATCGACTATTTAAACTGTTACTACTGTAATAATAAAGAATTTTGGGGAAGGTGATAGCTGTGATGGAACTGGTTAATAAGAATATAACAATATGGGGTGATTCCATTCTAAAGGGAGTTATCTTTGATGAACAAGATGGAAAATACAAAGTTATGAAAAACAATAGTATCAATAGCTTTGCTGAAATAACAGGGTGTTCTGTCAAGAATAATGCCTATTTTGGAATGACATCAACAAAGGCTGTTAATAGGATATCTGCATCAATTGATAAACAGACACTAAATAAGGATGATATCGTTATTATTGAGTTTGGTGGAAATGATTGTGACTTCAATTGGAATGAGATTGCAATTAGACCTGAGGATGCGCACCAGCCTAAAACCACTATTGAAAATTTTAAAGCCTCACTGCAAAATATGATAGATATGTTTAAGAAAAAAGGAGTGACTCCTATCTTAATGAATCTACCACCGTTAGAGCCAGAGAGATATTTTAACTGGGTCTCAAGAGGCCTAAATAAAGAAAATATACTTCATTGGCTTGGTGATGTTGCAAAAATATATCGTTGGCAGGAAGCTTATAACAGCGCTGCTGAGTGGATAGCACGCCAAAATGATTGTAGACTTCTAAATGTGAGAGAGGGCTTTTTGATTAGCAATAATTATAGCTCACAATTCTGTGTAGATGGCATCCATCCTAACGAAAAGGGACAAATGAAAATACTAGATTCAATGTTGGCATTTTCTTTTTAAGCAAATGCCTACTTTTGCTCTACTTCCTCTAGTTTACTTTCAATATCCTCTATAGTGATGGCAGAAAGATAATTTGGTTTATATTGAAGTGCATTTTTCAGCATCTCAATACACTTCTCTTTATCACCCATTTTCTCTAACACCAGTGCATAATCATAGAAGGCTTCAGGAAACTTTGGGTTTAAATTCATGAGCTTTTTAAAAACTTCATCTGCATTTTCAAGATTTCCAAGCAGATAATAGGTTTGTCCTAAATTATCAAGTATTACTCCATTAGAATCATTATAGTTATAGGCCTCAAGGTTAAATTTTAATGCCTTTTCAAGGTCCCCCTTAAGGTTGTATAGATAGCCTAGGCTTCCATAAATAATAGTATGCTTATAG
>JAEWAX010000071.1 GCA_023391425.1 Bacillota bacterium
CCTGTCACGCTGGAGGTCGACGGTTCGAGCCCGTTCCGGGTCGCCAATTTGCCCAGATAGCTCAGTCGGTAGAGCAGGGGACTGAAAATCCCCGTGTCGCTGGTTCGATTCCGGCTCTGGGCACCATTGATGCGGGTTTAACTCAGCGGTAGAGTGTCACCTTGCCAAGGTGAAAGTCGAGAGTTCGAATCTCTTAACCCGCTCCAAACAAATGAGACGGATTGCATATGTGGTCTGTCTCAATATTGTCGGCGCTATAGCCAAGTGGTAAGGCAGAGGTCTGCAAAACCTCTATTCCCCAGTTCAAATCTGGGTGGCGCCTCCAAATTATTAAAAGAAGTTTGAATGTAACTCGTAAAGGGTTGGCAGTCAAGCTTCTTTTTTGCTGTTTTTAAAAATTTTTGTGGTGTGTTACACCAAAATTCCAGATCAAAATATCACATACATGTCAATCAGTTTAGTTTTAATGATGCTCCTATTTATGTCTTCTTTAGTCAATTCAAAATTTTCAAGTATCATCCGTTGCTTTTTTGTAATGGAATTTAACAACTGAGTGCCATATGATAAATGAACAACTCTAATTTTTGATATTTTTTTAATGACTTTTTCAATAGTCAGATTGTTTTTAATGCTGGGATGTTGTTTGTTCATGCAGTAGATTTCACTGATATCTTCGTAATTCAATGCACGGGAGATAAAATCTCCTTCAATCGTTATGAATACACAATATTGCAAATGTTACACAGTGTCACATAAAATCACAAAATTATTAAAGGTAACAGAAAAATGTAAAAATAGATAGAAAAAAGTAAAAATAGATAGAAAAACCTTGACAAGAAATACTAATTTCGTATATATTTAATTTAAATAAAAAAGATTGACAAAAAAGTATATACATAAGTGTTAACACAACCACCCACAGTAATTAACTATAATGCATTAAAATGAAGATGCGTGATAAGAATCAATTTTTGGTTAATATAATTATTTAGAGGAGGTTGGTAAAATGCTAAACGTAAAAGATATTTTTATAAAACCAATACACAACAAGTCTTTAAAAACTAAGCTCATAACTGTATTCACATTAATAACTTTGGTTGTTAGTATGACGAGCGTCTTTACATATTTCTCCATGAAATCGACAATTAAACAATTTGACGATATATCGCAAACAGTCTTTTATGCTAACCATATATCTATTGTATTCCAAGATTTTCGTGATAATAGCATACCTAAAATTATAAACAATAATGAAAATGAAAAAAAGAGCAGTCAAAAAATGCTGCTAGAAGCAGAAGAGAGTATTAAAGAATTAAGGAAATTGGTAAAAGATAAAGAAAGTATTGAAAAGTTAAATTATGTAGAAAAAATGACTAAATCAAATATTGAAAATGCTAATAAGATACTTAAATTAGTAGATGATAAATCTGCTGTTTCTGCAGTTGCTGAACTGCAAAATAAGCAATATAGCTTGCAGAATTTTTTAAAAAAATCAGTAGATGAGTTCATATATACCGAATTATCAAGTCAACAGCTTGTAAAAAAGAAACTAAATGAGCACGCTGATTTTATAGGGATAGTAGTATTGGTATTAATTATTTCTTTGGCTACGTTTAGTATTTTAATTTCCACATTATTCTCTAAGTATATAGCAGGTATGATTGCAAAAATTGCTAAATACTCAAAGAATATATCGGATGGTTACCTTCAATTAAATAAAATTGAAGTAAAGAGTAAAGATGATATAGGGGTTGTAGCTGATTCTTTTAACATAATGGTTGAAAACTTACGCAATATTATAGCAAATATAAGTAAGTATAGCGATGATGTAGCACATTCTGCTGGAATAGTACAAGGTAGTGTAGAACAAAGCTCAAAAGCTATTGAAAGCGTAGGCGTATCAATGCAATCTGTCTCAATAGGGGCTTCAGAGCAAACGGAACAGACAAAGGAAACTTTTAATATTGTTAATAGTATATATGAAAGTAATAAAAAAATGCTTGAAAAAGCTAGTCAGGTTTTAGCGGCTTCTGAAATGGCCATATCTGTTGCAACTGAGGGAAGTGCAAAAGTCGATGATATGTTAAATCAAGTAAAAGTAATAGAAGAAAAAATTGTATTAACACAAAATAGTAGTGAAAGATTAGAGAAAAAGACTAGTGAAATTAAAATTATAATAGATACGATTAATAGTATTTCAGTACAATCAAATCTACTTGCTTTAAATGCAAGCATTGAAGCTGCAAGGGCGGGAGAGCACGGAAAAGGTTTTGCAGTCGTTGCTGAAGAAGTACGTAAACTTGCAGATAGCTCTAAAAATGCAACGGGTGAAATAACAAAACTCTTAAATGTAATACAAATCGACTCAAAAGATGTTTCAGATAGGATGCATGTAGGAGTTGATGAGGTTAGAGGTGGAATCCAAATGGGGGAAGATGCTAGAAACTCATTCAACAAAATGTTAGAAACAAGTGAAATAGTTGATTCACAAATAAAAGATATTGCTAATGAGATAAAAAATATAGCAGAAGAGATAAAAAATGTTGAAGGAAAGAGTAAGAAGATTTTAAATATAGCGACTTACTTCTCAGATGAAAGTTGTAATGTATCAGCTGCTCTTCAAGAACAAACAGCAACGCTTCAAGAGATAACATCATCGTCAGTTGTGCTATTAGAGATGGCAAATCAACTACAAATGATTGTTAAACAATTCAAATTATAGAGTCAAATCAAGAGTAATTTAATTATTAACTGGATTTAATCTACATTCATTTTAAAAATTTAGATATGAATATTTTAAAGTGGGTAGATTGAACATATTCATTAAAGAAAATCATTAAAAAATTTGTGCTTGAAAAAACAAACAAGGGGGTTAAGAAATGAAAAAAACTATTTTATTCTTATTTTCGCTGTTGGTTTTAGGTGTAGTTATGGTTGGATGTGGAAAACAAGTGACAAATGGAGACGAGACATCACAAGAAGCTACAAAAGCAACAAATGCAACAAATACGGAGATGAAAATAGCATATGGAGTTCCAGCAGTAAATAATGGTTTCCATCAAGCACAAGCAAATTGGGCTAAAAAATATGCAGAAGAAAAGTATGGAGCAAAAGTTGAAGTTTTTGATGGTAAATCAGATGCAGATACAATAAATCAAAACTTTAGAGAAATGGTTGCAAAAGGCTTTGATATGGCTACTATACAACCATGGAAGGGCGAAGATATAAAGACAGATGCAGAGGAAGCTGTAAAAAATGGAATGATTTTAACAACCTTTTACGGTGATATACCAGGGGTAGCTGTTCCGCAAGTAACGTCTGCAGAAGCTGATGTTTCAGAAGAAATGGGAAAAATAGCAGCAGAACAATGGAAAAAGGCTAATCCTGACAAACCAATAAAATTTATTGCTATTGGATGGCCAGATAATGAATCAGTTAAAACAGGACGTACAGATCCTTTTGCAAAGGGTGTATTAAGTGTAGATCCAAAAGCTACAAATCTTGGATGTAAAGATGGTAGTAAAGGAGCAGAAGCTGCAAAAAAAATTATACAAGATTTATTAGTATCAGACCCTGACATAAACATAATATATTCTGAAGCAGGAGACCTTACCGTAGGCGTGTTACCTGCATTAGAAGAAGCTGGTAGAGGTAAAATGAAGAATGGAGTACCAATGACTGAAATTCTTTGTAGTGTAGATTGTCCTCAAAATGAACTTATTTCATGTTTTGATCCTAACTCTTCACTTAAGATGTCAATGGGTATTCCACCAAAAGAAGTTGCATATAAAAAAATTGACACTTTGTTTGATATAAAAGATGGAAAGATTAAAAAAGATGACTCACAATTGATTTATGTTCCTAATAAATTAATTGGTTACTGGAGTCAAAAAGATGCTAAAGAAGCATTTGACTGGTATAATGAACAATTTGAAGCTGATGTAAAAATACCAGAATACAGTAAATAATATAGAAATATAAAGTTAAATTGAATGCAATATGAACAGCAGGAAAAAATATTTGAATAGTGCATGAAGAATTGTAAAGTATGTAAACCTCCTATGAAAAAATCATAGGAGGTTGTTTTGTTAACAAAAAAATCCTTGTCTAAAACATTTTCAAGAAAAACTTAAAATATAGACTTGACTTTCCCCTTAACAGGAGGGTTTATAATTCTCTTGTCGACAGAAGGATGAGTAGAAATAATTGTGAATTCAACCGGACAGTTTCTAACGATTGGAAGGTTTCGTATGTTTTACATAACCTACATCATTTTTGTTAATATGAAATTAGAAAGGAGGCAGGATTGTGAGTAAACAAGAAAAAGTATTTGGCTATATTTTGAGTGTATCAATGCTCTTATTAGCAATTTGGGGATTCTTTGTTTTCAGAGTATTCTTAAAGGCATCTTTAATACAATGGTTAATGTATAATGTTTGTGCTCCTACACAAATAATTTTCTTTATTTTAATAATATTTTTGTATAAAAGACCTCAGCATTTGCAGTATCTTCTTATAATGGTAGTTCCTCTGGCTGTTTTTGGAACAAGTGGATTATTCATATTTCCATGGAGCGGGCAAGGAGCTTTGACAACTCAGGTATCTCATATATTAATGACAATATCTGCGGGATGGGCAATATATATAAATAGAAAATTAACCGCTTTAAACCCAAAAGTAATATACTTGATATATGGAGTTTCATTATTAATTGCATTCCAGAATTGGTATTGCAGGGTAACAGCAGATGTTCTCAAGAAAATGTTAAATGTATAATTCCCCAGTTCAATTTGGGGTGGCCTTTTTCTCACAATACAATAGGGTATTATGGTATGATAGCTATTAAATTGGATTAGTATATAGAAAATGTGAATAATTATTATTTATGCTTAAAATGGAAAGTAAGTGATAGTAATAGCATTATGAAATTCGATATTAAGGAGTATTTTGTGATACGATATCAGGAAGCTTCTTAATTAAACAGTATAGCAGGGGAGAGAAAATTCTATTTTCTCTCCCCTGCTATATGATTGTACTATTATTAAAAATTTTCTTGTTACTCCTGCTATTTTAGCCCCATACCTTTTCTCTTGCTTAAAATATGAGCTTCTATATTTTTTGCCACTTCTACTGGATCATCACCTAATGCAATTTTACCTCCAGTTAGACCCTCAACATCTTCTGTAAGAAGTTTAACAAGCTTTGCTGCACCAGTCAAAAATGGGGTTGGGGATAGATGTGTATAGGCACCATAGGCCACAGCAAAAACTCCGTCTATAGTTGCTTTTTGTTCCATCCATTCAGGTGCTGTGACTGCGATAGGAAGTTGCGGAATATCTACATCAAGATGGTTAGCCAGCTCGGTAACAAGCATTGATATTCTACCTGTATCAGTACATGTTCCAAAACTTAATACGGGTGGAATTTTGAGCATATTACAGACTTCCTTTAGGCCCTCCCCAGCTATATTTGTCGCGTTTAAATTGCATAGACCAGCTACTTCAAGGGCATGATTGCCACAGCCACCAGCTACAACCAAAATATCCTTTTTTATTAATTCCTTTACTAAGTTAACAGTATTCCAATCCTGAGGACCGTTTCTTAAGGTTGAACAATTTGCTAGTGCTACAACTCCTTTTATCTTTCCTGCAGCAATAACGTCAACCAGAGGGTCTAGTTTATTACCTAAGGCTTTTAATACTGCTTCTGTGGAAAAGCCTGCTATAGCCTTCTGTGTTATTTTTGGAACCTTTGGGGTCACGGTACCTTTTCTCTTTTTAAAGTTTTCAATACCTAGGTCAATTAATTTATCTGCCATCTCATCAACTTTAGCAGGATAGTAAGGAATCAAGTGGTTTAATCCAGGTATATTTATAATAGTACTTACTCCAACTAGGGTTATCTGATATTTTTCAGCGTAACAATCTATTGCTGGTGGGGAGCAATTTTCCTCCATAGCGAGAACGTCAACAGTGCCTGTAGCTAAAAGTGGCTCAATTGAAAGCCAATTTCCCATTAAACCAACAAACACATCGTCTACTTCAAATCTTTGTAACAATTCCTGACCTGTTTCAATAGATCCTACCACTCTAAGCCCCTTTGCTCCAGCAGCTTTTGCTCTTTGCTGTATCTCCTGCATTTTTGCCTTTTGAATAGTAGCGACACCAGCCCATGGTTGATGTCCATTAAAAACGATATTAACATATTCGGGGTCCATAATTCCTAAATCTACATTTACTTCGTGTGGGGAAGGAGTACCGAAAAGTATATCTTGTACCATCTCAAGCCCAATTTGTGCTGTGTAAATTGTTGCTAAGCCCAAACTTAATGCTTTCTTTGCTAAGGATACGTAATCTCCATCAACATTTGTCAAGCAGCTTGCAACTGCATTTTGTTCTTCATGAACTACTCCTGAGGGATAAATACCAAGATTCTTCCAAACAGCTTTTCTTTTTCGTGGAGCAAATACATCTACCATAATGCTTGGATTATCAACATCTTTACCCATTTCTGCTTCTAAAAAGTTAGCTAAATCTACTGCTAATTTATTATTATCTTGATTTGTATTAATACCAACCTTCTCACACATCCATTTTAGTTTATCTGAATCTTTAATTGTAAATGGTGTTTTACCTTCACCAGTTGCTCTTAATGTTCTAAAAGCTTCAAATGCATGGTGACTATATGTTCCAGCACCCATCACGTTTTTAAGTAACAAATTTCTCATAGCCATCGCGTCAGGGCCGATACCACAGACGCCCTTTTGCTGCTCTCCTTTAAGGTTAAGTCTGCATGGTCCCTGAGAACATAATTGACAGCTCATACCTTCTAAACAAAATTTACATCTGATTTTTTCCTGTGAAACCCATCTGTCAAATACATTTGTCATGCCATCTTCTCGTATTCTTATAAGCATTTCTTCAACAGAATCATGATAACTAACACGACCTTCTGTTTTTTCTAAAATTGCCTTTTCCATTGAATTACCTCCAATATGCATAATTAATTATGTTTGATAATAATACTAATTTATAGTTTTTATTAAAAACATATATTTATACATAGTGCTTTTTTAATATAGTAAACCTAAGTAGTTATTAGAATAATATTTGTACTTTTAATCCTAGTATGTTAAAATCCTATGAATAGAAACTTTAAATTAATAGCTAACTATATAAGAAGCATTAAGTAATGTACACCTGTTACCTTGAGAGATAGTTCCACCGTTTTCTTTTTACCCTCGTATGCTCCGGAAACGCTCATACCACCCACATAACTCCCTTATTTGTATTAGGCTGTAATAAACTTAGTGTAATATATAAATCCTAAATTAGAAGGTGATTAAGTTGGAAGCTGCCAGAATAATTGATGCACATGTACATATATTCCCAGAAAAGATTGCAAAAAAGGCTACAAAGTCAATAGGTAATTATTATGGAATCCCAATGTTTGCTAAAGGTACAGTTGAAGATTTGATTAGCAATGGAGAAAAAATAAACGTTTATAAGTATATTGTTCACTCTACCGCTACTACAGTTGAGCAGGTTGAGACAATAAATAACTTCATTGCAGATACTCAAGCAAAAAATGAAAGTCTTATTGGGTTTGGTACATTACACCCTGGACTAAGTGATATAGAATTTGAAGTTAACAGGATAATCTCATTGGGACTGAAAGGCGTTAAACTGCACCCCGACTTCCAAGACTTTAATATTGATGACGAGTCTATGATGCCTATATATAGGGCAGTTCAAGGGAAACTTCCTGTTCTTATACACCTTGGTGATGAGCAAAAAACATCATCAAGCCCTGAAAGATTGTCTAATGTAATAAAAGAATTTCCAAATCTTACAGTTATTGCAGCCCACCTTGGGGGGTATCAAATGTGGGATGACTCAATAAAGTACCTTGTTGGGAAAAACATATACCTTGACACCTCAAGCTCTATGGCTTTTCTTGATAAAGAAAAGGTCACAGATATTATTAGAAGTCATGGGGTAAAGAAAGTTCTCTTTGGGACAGACTATCCAATGTGGTCATATGAAGAAGAACTTCAGAGGTTTTATAACCTTGACCTGACAGATGAGGAACGTGAACTTATTTTGTGGAAAAATGCTTCAAAATTGTTGAACATAGAGTAACTGACTATAATGTGGTCTAATTCGTTCTCTGTTGGCTAATGAATCAAAGTTCACAATCATACCGAAGTGGCAATATTTGAAGTATTTGTGTATTTATATAAATACTCCGATATTCATATTTAGCAAATAATACACTATATTATATTTTGTATGGATTTTTGAAAGGGGTTAGGAAAGTTGGTTCTAGATTATGGACAAATTTAAGATCAAAGATACGTTGAAGCACTGGGACAAGATCAAGCTCCCTATTTTCTTTGAAAGCATTCTTGTTGGACTTATCGCAGGTGGGGTAGTTGTTCTATATAGATTTCTATTAATTAAAGCTGAAGATATTAGGAACATTGTGTACATTGGGGCCAGACAAGGTAATTTTTTGATAACAGCATTATGGGTTGGCTTTTTAATAATAGCTGGCTTTATTATTGCTTTTATAATTAAGAAGGTTCCAATGGTAAAAGGAAGCGGAATACCACAGGTTAAAGGTGTCTTGCTACGTCAATTTCGTATGCAATGGGGAAAAGAGCTTGTTGCCAAATTTATTGGGGGAGTTCTATCGCTTGGAGCAGGTCTTTCTTTAGGAAGAGAAGGCCCATCAATACAACTAGGAGCACATGTGGGGATGGGTGTTAGTAAAACCTTCAAAAGACCTGTCCTTGAACAGCGGTATTTGATTACTTGCGGTGCGAGTGCTGGACTGGCTGCTGCATTTAATGCACCTCTTGCGGGAGTTATGTTCTCACTTGAGGAAATGCATAAAAGCTTTTCACCAGTTGTTTTAACCTCGGCAATGTTGTCTGCTTTGACTGCGGACTTTGTTTCTCAGAGATTTTTTGGTCAACAGCCGGTTTTTAATTTTACAGGAGTCAAAGCACTACCAGTTTCATTCTACCTTCACTTACTTATTCTAGGAATAATACTTGGGCTGCTAGGAGTTTTATTTAATAAATTTTTAGTGCTATCTCAGGATTTATATTCAAAGATAAAATTCATAAAAACGGAGTACAAAGTATTTATTCCAATCATAATTGCAATAGGATTAGGCTTTATTCTTCCACAAGTACTTGGAGGAGGTAACGAATTAATTGTTGCTATTAATAAGACTAATCCGGGGATACTAATGCTTGTAATCCTTATAGTTATTAAATTTACTTTTACTATGGTTAGCTATGGTTCGGGTGCGCCTGGTGGTATTTTTCTTCCACTGTTGGTAATAGGTGCATTGGTAGGAAAACTATATGCTACTATAGGAATAAACTTTTTTGGAATAACCCCCGAATATGGTGTAAACTTTATAATTCTTGCTATGGCAGCTTATTTTACCGCTATTGTAAAAGCTCCGATAACAGGTAGTATCTTGATTACAGAGATGACAGGTTCTTTTAGCCACTTGCTTGGACTGATGACAATTTCAATGACTGCATACATTACAGCTGAGCTATTAAAATCCAAACCAGTTTATGACCTTTTGCTTAGTAGAATGTTAAAAAATAAAGGTCATAATGATTTTGTGGGAGATGAAATAAAGAAGGTACTTTTGGAAGCAGCGGTAGCAATAAGTTCGGAGGCTGAGGATAAGAGAGTCAGTGAGGTTGAGTGGCCACAGCAAAGCCTGCTTGTAAGTATTAGAAGGGGTGAGTCTGAGATAATTCCAAAAGGAGATACTGTGCTATATGCCGGGGATTATATCACGGTATTAACAAGTGAAGCGCTTGCCTCAAAAGCTAAGAAGAAACTACACAAGCTGTGTAAGGAGAATTTTAAACCATAATATAATAGTAAAATTAGTTCATAAATCCACAAATCATTAAATATTTCCAATTTAGACTATTTCATATATAATAATAATTGTTCTTATTAGAAATAATAGCTAAAATGGTTACAAACCAAATGAAAATTAGTATAAAATAAGAATTAAAACTATTAATGAATAAATTATGTATAATCGGAGGACCATGAATGAGCATATTAGATGAGATTTCTCACAATCTTCAGCTTGGCAAAGCAAAAATTGTGAAGGAATTGGTTCAGAAAGCAATAGATGAAGGTAATAGCCCAGATACTATACTCAAAGAAGGCCTTTTGCCAGGCATGGATATAATCGGTGAAAAATTTAAAAAAGATGAGATTTATGTTCCGGATGTTCTTATTGCGGCAAGAGCAATGAATGCTGGAACAGAACTACTAAAGCCTTTACTTGCTTCAAGTGGTGCTAAATCTAAAGGAAAGGTCATAATAGGAACAGTTTTTGGAGATCTGCATGACATAGGTAAAAATCTTGTTAAAATGATGATGGAGGGTAAAGGCTTAGAGGTTATTGATGCTGGCGTAAACGTTCCAGCACAAAAATTTATTGAGCTAGCTATCAAAGAGAATGCGAATATAATATGTTGTTCAGCTCTTTTAACGACTACAATGACAGAATTTGAAAAGGTGGTTAAAGCTGCTAAAGAAGCTGGGATTCGTGACAAAGTAACAATTATGATTGGTGGCGCGCCTGTAACACAGAGTTACTGTGAAAAAGTATCAGCTGATATTTACACCACTGATGCGGCTTCAGCTGCTGATGCGGCTGTAGCAGCTTGTTCATAAAATAATACGATGTCTAAGACTTAGTGGGGGCAAAAAGTTGCCTCCCCTTTGACTCTTAAAAAATAAGTATTGTAGTCCAGTTGAAAAATTAAGGTGATAAAATATGTTAAGGCTAAAGGTAATTGCATGTGATGTATTAAATAGAGAAATTTCTTACCTTGCAAGTCAATCAAAGCAATATGTTGATGTGACCTTTCTAAATCAAGGACTACACAATACCCCTGACAAACTGAAAAACATGGTTCAAGCTGAGATAGACAGGGCAAATGGTGAATTTCCATATAACTACTATAATACCTGCCCAAATTATGATTATATTATCATTGGCTATGGCTTATGTAGCAATGGTATTGTTGGACTCAATAGTAAGAGTATTCCTATAGTAATCCCAAGAGCGCATGATTGCATAACGTTACTTATGGGCTCTAAGGAAAAATACAAAAGCAGTTTTGTGAATTATCCAGGAACCTTTTGGTTCTCTAGTGGTTGGATAGAGAGAGGCTGGCCGCCAAGTGAATTAAAATATGCTGCACTCTTAAGGGATTATACGCAGAGGTATGGCGAAGATAATGCTGAATTTCTTATGGAAATGGAATACAACTTCTTGAAGGAATATAAAAATGCTGGGTTCATATCTTGGGATTGTTTTGAAAATAACGAATACTATAGAAATTATACAATGGATACGTCAAATTTTTTTAAATGGGATTTCCTAGAAATAGAGGGAAGTTGTGGTCTTTTAGAAAACATACTAAATGGGGAGTTTCACAATGAGGAAGTGCTCATTGTTCCTCCAAATAGTGTTGTAAATGCGTCCTATGATGATGAAATTATAAAGAATACTTAAATTCAAAGTTTTTTAGAACGTGCTTTTGTACAAAAATATACAGAACAGCACAAAGGGATTAGCAAAAAAGTGAGGTCTATAAAATGCTTGATGATTTATTAAATAAAATTACTTCTCTTGATATAGAATCAATGAAGAATGCTCAAATACGCTTAGATACTCTTACAAAGCCACTTGGGAGCCTTGGAAAGCTTGAGAATATAGTGGTAAAGCTTTCAGGTATAGACTGTTCTCCATCTCCAAAGGCTAATAACAAGGCTATTGTTGTGATGTGTGCTGATAACGGGGTGGTTGAGGAAGGCGTTAGCTCTTGCCCAAAAAGTGTAACAGCGTCAGTAACGTGTAATTTTACTCGTGGAATAACAGGGATAAATGTATTTTCAAGGCTTACCAATTCCAAATTAGTAGTAGTAGATATTGGAGTTGACGCAGATATACCATATTCTACCATATTAAATAGGAAAATAAGAAAAGGCACATGGAATATGGCCAAAGGCCCTGCAATGACCCGTGAGGAAGCTATTAGAGGAATTTTGGCAGGAATTGAAATTGTAAAGAACCTAAAAGCTGAAGGAATCAATCTTTTGGGAACTGGCGAAATGGGTATTGGAAATACCTCTACTAGTAGTGCAGTTACAGCGGCTTTTACTAAAGTGCCAGTTGATAAGTTAGTTGGAATTGGATCTGGCTTGTCAAAAGAAGCCTACATAAATAAAATAGAAGTAATTAAACAGGCAATAAACATAAATCAGCCAGACCCTAGTGATCCTATAGACGTTCTTTCAAAGGTTGGTGGGTTTGATATTGCAGGACTTACAGGTTGTTTTTTAGGAGCAGCAATTTATAGAATACCTATTGTTATTGATGGCTTTATTTCAGCGGTTGCTGCTTTAACAGCTGTTCGCATACATCCTAGTGCAAGGGATTACATGTTGCCCTCCCATGGCTCAGCTGAGCCTGGTACTCAGGCTGTTATGAAGGCTCTGGATATGGAACCTATGTTGAATTTGGACATGAGATTGGGTGAAGGGACAGGCGCTGCATTAGGCTTCCAACTTATTGATGCAGCAATTGCAGCATATACTCAGATGGGTAGCTTTGATGATGCAAAAATTGAGCAATATGTACCACAGGAATAGAATAATGTGTGGCATCATGTACCACAGGAATAGAGTAATGTGTACATCATGTACCTAAGCAATAGAACGATATGTATCTTGTTTACCTATAAATTGAACAATATGCACACAAGAAAAACGGTTGAGATAGTAATTTAACAACATTTTTGGCTGCTATGCAGCTCATGGAGGCTTATATGCCAAAGGTTACCGTAAAAACAAGTGGACAAACATATGAAATACAAGCCAAGCAGGGCGAAAATTTACTGGAATTGCTTAGAAAAGCTAATATTTATATTAATTCTACTTGTAATGGAAATGGTACCTGTAGCAAATGCAAAGTAAGGATACTTTCTGGAAACTTACCGAAGGCTTCACAAAATGAGGCTAAAATACTTGGTGTAAAGGTAATAGAAGCTGGCTTTAGATTCTCGTGCAGCTATACCATTCAATGTGATATTGTGATTTTATTGGAAGATATCGATTTACAAGCCCAGATTGTAACTGAAGGTAGACAGAAATCAGTAATGCTATTACCCATAGTTACAAAGGAAAATATCATTTTTGAAAAGCCTAGTTTATCATCTCAGACAGCAGATTTTGAAAGAGTTATTGGTGATGTTTTTGGAGATGTTTTAGAAATAACTCCCCAAAATATTCAGCTCATTAGGCTAATACCTGAGTTAATTCGGCAAAAGGATTATAATGTTACACTGATAAAAATGAGAAATAAGCTATTAGGAATTGAAGCAGGTGATACCTGCAAACAGCTATATGGAGTAGCTGTTGACATTGGTACCACTACAATAGCTGCATATTTAATAGATTTATCAACGGGTAAAAGACTTAGCGTGTATTCAAGCCTCAACTCCCAGAAAACCTTTGGTGCAGATGTTATATCGAGAATTAAGCACACCATAGATGCAGATGCCGGGCTAGAGCAAATGCACTCACTGATAATTAATCAAGTAAATGAGTGTATTGAAGAATTGTGTGAAAAAACAAATATTGCAAGGACAAGCATATATGCAATTACTTTTGTAGGTAACACCACGATGCTGCACTTCCTACTTAAAATATCAGCAAAACATATAGCTACTGCTCCATTCATTCCGGCAATAACTTCAATGCTAAATATAAATGCAAAGGAACTGGGTATTAACATAAATTCATTTGGAATTGCGTGCGTTCTTCCAGCAGTATCAGCATATATTGGGGCTGACACAGTAGGCGCAGTACTTTCAACTGGAATGTACCAGCAGGAAGAAATATCTCTTCTCATTGATATAGGCACTAATGGCGAAATCGTATTAGGCAATAAGGATAGTCTTTATGCCTGTTCCTCCGCTGCAGGGCCCGCCTTTGAAGGTGCTAATATCAGAAATGGAATGGGTAGTGTGAAGGGGGCTATAAACAGCATTTCTTTACAAGCAGGTATTAACTTTACGACTATAGGAGATGCAAGCCCTATTGGTATTTGTGGAACAGGGATTGTTGATGGAGTTGCTCAAATGCTGGACATTGGGCTAATTGACGAAACTGGTAGAATAGATGATATGTGGAAACCATTATCAAAGGAGCAGTCCTGTATAGCTCAAAACATATCCGAAATAGATGGGAAAAAGGCTTTAAAAATAAATGGGGATATTGCTATTACGCAAAAGGATATCCGCGAGCTGCAAAATGCTAAAGCTGCAATTGCAGCAGGTATTAATATCCTTGTAAAGCAGTCTTACATTAGCTTCGAAGATATAAAAAATGTATATCTTGCTGGAGGTTTTGGAACGTATATCAATACAGATAGTGCACTTCAAATTGGACTAATTCCTTCAGGGTTACGAGGCAAAATACAGTCAGTTGGAAATGCAGCAGGACAAGGAGCAATTGAAGCACTAATATCACAAGAAAGTCTAGCCCAAGCAAATGCTATAAGTAAGAAGATTAAGTATATTGAGTTATCTGCTTCAAAGGATTTCAACAACTTTTATATTGATTGCATGATGTTTGAATAATTCAAGGTGACAGGATAAATCCCCTAAAGCATACTAAAGTATTTTTCAGAAGATTTTTAATTTTATCTCATATTTTAAAAATTGTATACAGAACCTACATTATGTAACCTCGATTATTAAGAAATCATACTATATATTAAAATCCAATAAGGAATGGTGAATATATGGTACACCCAATGGAGGAAATTAGGTTTTGGACCGGAGTTATGAGAGATCATGGAGAATTTATCCTATCCTCATTATCATATAACGAACAAGAGGCAATACGTTCAGCTCATTTTTATAAAGATGCATTCTCGAAACTACATGAGCAATCTAAGAATCCAGCTATTAATATACAGAGATTATTAAATGAATGTATTAACATGCTGCTAAACTTTATTAAATTTAAAAAGCTCTTGCTGAGCAGATTACTTCAATGTCAACTTGATACCAGCCTTCCGCCAACGTTCTATAACCACATGATAAATGAGGCAATGGAATTTTACAAAACTATTATTAGAATCCAATCAAACAATCAAGTTAATCCTTTTCTTGAAAATCTTAACCTTCACAAGATTTGGCTTCCTGATGCAGCAGGGCATGCAGCTACGATAGCTTGTGGACTTGATCCAACAGAAAAGCTGCTTATTAAAGAGGCTCAGGCATTCGAAAAGCACTTTAACGATTTAACATTAAAGGCTGAAGAGCTTAGCAAGATGCTTATTAGAACCGGTCTTAACGATGGAGCTTTAAAATTTCTTAATGAGGAAGTCCGAGAAAAGATTGAACTATTTATAGGTTATCTTGATAAGATAAGGAACTTAAAGATTGAATGTAAAGTTTTAGGGACTTTAAAACCTTTAATTCCAGATCATATGATACGAGAAGAAAAACATTACTTGCAAAAATTCTAGTTTTTGTGATTTCTTAGACTCAGTGGGAGTAAAAAGCCTCCCCCTGAATCATAAATAGTGCCATATTTGTTATAGAATTTACACAACTTAGAGTAAGTTCATTTAAATCATGTAACTCATGTGCAGCTAATTGCATAATATATCCTTCCAATTTTTTTATTCATGTATATACTTTGCTGGATTATTTATTTTATACGAAAAAATCATATATTTTAGTTCATATACTGCTGATTGAATTTGAGATTCACTGTAATTAATTCTTAATATTTAAGCAGAATGTGCTATGATAAAATATAGGCGATGTTGTATGCCTATAAAAGAGTTCAGAGTATTTATAAGTACTCTAACTTAATTAGGTATTAGTTGTCCTTTTAAGAAAATTTGAATCGTTATAGGGGTGGGGTTATAAATGAAAATATACAAAAAAGTAATTAGCGCATTGCTTACTTTTGCAATGCTATTTAGCTTTATACCAATTTTTACACTAAACACACAGGGTGCTGTGCAGCAGAAACTAGAATTACATGCATTTTATCCTGCTCAGTTAACTTTTTCTGCTCAAACTCAAAAATACATAGATTCACTAGATTCAATAAGCTTTGCATGGGGTAGGTTGTACAGTGAACATTTAGATAAAGTAAACACTACTCTTGGCGAAAATGAAAATACTATGTTTTATTATCCCAATGATTACGTGGATGTATTAAAATATGCTAAAAGTAAGGACAAATCCATACAGCTAAGTATATTTTCAGATAGTGTAAACGCCGTAAAAATCTTACCATACAAGGAGCAAAGAGCCAAAGCGATTAATGCGATAATTGAATTATTAAAAAAAGATGTTAGTAATGGTGAACTAATATATTTTGATGGTGTAGTAATTGATATTGAAGGGCTACAGAATAAGGACTTAAAGGGTAATGATGTATTAATAAGTGGGCAGACAATTGGTAGTTGGTATAGTCAATTTTTAGAGGAGCTTAAGAGCGAGCTTGATAAAATAAATAAGACAATGTTTGTTGCCGTTAATCCTTTGTTATACTATTCAGGCTACAATTATGGAAAAATAGCGGCTACAGCTGACAAAATGATAGTTATGGCCCATGACTATGAACCTGTTACTAAACTCAATAAAGAGCAAATTATGCAATATACAGGTTACAATTGCATTAATCCTATAGATAGTTTGGCACCAATCAAGAAAATACAGATGGCAATGGAAGATATCAAGAAATATGTAAACAAATCAGATTTGAAAAAAGTAATGCTTCAGATAAATTTTGATGCATCACAGAGGAAATTCGCTATACCTACTGGCTCTACCTGGGATAAAACAGGCAATCTTGCAATGAGTATGGAGACTCAGGACCCACCTACCTACACAATGATCAATGATCGTGTACAAAATAAGGACGGTAAGGGTGTCAGCATAACATATGGTTATAACAATGAACTTCAGAGTCCATTTATCCAGTATTTTAATTCTGGTGATAAAACACAAAATATAATAATTTATGAGAATAGCAAGAGTGTTAGGGCTAAAATTGATTTGGTTAAGAAATATAGCTTAGGAGGTATATCGTTGTGGAGCTTGGCAAACGTTCCTGACTACACTGACAAAACAGCAAAGATTTATGGATTAGATGTTTGGAGTAACATATTATACTCACTTACTTTAAGTTCAAGTGCTGTAAGTGAAACTAAAGTTACCTTTAAAGATAAGGTGGTTGAAACTGCTGTTAGAGAGAGAATTTCAAAAACTACCGGAAACATTTATAAATCTGATTTGAGCAAGGTGTACAGACTAAAAATACCTACAGGAATTAAAACTTTAGTTGACTTAAAACAACTTACTAATCTAGAGTACTTAGATATAAGCAGTACCAAAACAACCAATATCTCAGTCATAAGTACATTGAAAAACCTAAGAGTTTTATATTTGCAAAGAAATAGTATTACAGATATATCAGCGCTTAAGGGACTTACCAAGCTTGAAGTACTATCGATAAATGGAAATAAACTTTCAAATATTACTGCTTTATCAGCGCTTACACAATTGACAGAATTATATATAAGAGATAATAGAATTACTAATTATTCTCCGATAGCTAATTTAAAAAAACTGAATATTCTTTACCTTAAAGGGAATAAGTCCATAGATTATACTAAATTGAAGAATGTTAAAAAGGGCTTAATAGAGTATGATTTTTAGTTATTTGCACAAGCTAGGTTTACTTATAGCTTTAATCGTATTAAGGTATTTGACAAGATGTAGGTTACGTTGTATTCTGTTGATTATAGAAATTATTTGATGATTTGGAAAAGGAGACTTATGAAAAAGTATTTGTCGGGAAGTTGGGCTGTAATAAAAAATTACCTATTTGGGATGATTTTCTTTTACATATTCTTTGTAGGATTGTATTCAAAAGCTAGTCTTTATTCAATAGCCATTTTTATAATTATGAGTTTACTTATTTATTATGAAATGGCTCATTATGCCGGTATTGACAAGCGCCGATATGGCAGCATTAGACCATACGATGGTGCGATATATGGGTTGCTTGCTACACTACCTATGGTCATAATTCAAATCATTATTTCTCAGCTGGACTTAAGTATTAAAGGTGTTGATTTTGCTACTCTAAAGATGAATTTGATTAAGGGCTTTGCTGCACCTATGCTATTTATTGCAAAATTGGGGTATTATAAAATTGGGGGATATGCACTAGCGTGGTCCACTATAGTTATAGTATCATTTTTAGGGTATTTTGCAGGGTATAAGAATTTTGATTTAAGTGAATATTTTAGGAAACTTTTTGGATTACAGCCAAAGAAAAAAGGTCCACCTAAAAGGAAAAGAAAATACATCTAAAAGAAGATATTAATTTAAAAGAAGACACAACAATCGAAGGTATAATCAAAGGTATAACTAAATGATTAGAAGGTATAAACCATGAATAAAAATGCTATCGTTGCTGAAAGCTACAACTTAGCTGTAGAAGCTGGATTTAATAGTTTTTTAGAAGAACATGCCACAAGTCAAAATTGTGAAGTAAAAATTGATGAAGATAAACTAATAAAAGAAGTTGAAGATAAATGGCTAAACATAGTGATTACTGAAATTGGCAATATTACACCTAAGGAATATATCGATTCTCTAGTTTCGTTGGAAGCATTAGCAGAATTTTTTATTGAAATTGCATCTATTTCTGATATAGGTGTACCTAACATCGTAATTGACAGATTGAGGGAATATGGCAAGCCTGCAGCAGATATGCTGTTTAACTTTGTAAAAGCTTCATTTGATTCCAAAGATCCAAATAAGAGGTTAGCAATTTCACAGGCAGTATATGCTATTGGTTGCTTGAGACATGATGAATATAAAGAAAAGCTAATCAAACTCCTAATAGACTGTTGTAATGATGATATGATTTCAGAAGCTATTTGTGCTGCTATTACTGAGTATGAAGATACTATTTTACAAGAATTGATTAAGACATTTCATGAAACGGACCAAGAAGTGGTGCGGGAGAACTTACTCATATGTGTTGCGGAAATTTCTAGTGAGCACCCATCTGACGAGGCTTTCTTCTTCTTTAAAAATGCATTTAGGGCTATATCAAATATTCAGCTTGCAGCTGAAGTTCTTGGAGATTACGGGGATGGAAGGGCAATACCTCTGTTGAGAGGATATATCTTAAAAAACTTGAACGACATAGATAAAGATACATTTAACCACTTGAGAGCAGTTATAAAAAAGCTTGGTGGAGAGATTAATGATTTAATGTATAAAGAAGTTTAAAAGTTTGACTTAAAGGTGGCGGTGCATTTTTTTGCATCGCCACCTTTTTAAATTTTATTAGTTTTAGGCATATTGAAACCAGTTATGAATATCCATAGTAATAAGGATACTCAAAAAAACGACTAAAGGATGGTTTCTATGATAGTAGTAATTAGTAAGAAAAACATATTATTTGTGTCACTATTACTCTTGTTCTCTATAGTTGTATTTAGCATCGGGTTTGCGGTTGATTATTCCAAGCCCGTTACTGGAACAAATGACCAGGTAGGTGATAATCAGGCAGTAGCAGTTAAAACTGTTATTTTGGATGCAGGGCATGGTGGAGAGGACCCAGGTGCAGTTAGTGATTATAGTGGCTTGAAAGAGAAAGATGTAAACTTAAATATAGTAATGCTTGTAAAAAATCTTTTAGAAAAAGATAACTATAAGGTTATTTTAACACGAGATTCAGATCAACTTGCTTATAGTGCTGAAGCAAAAAGTATATTACAAAAGAGAAGAGAGGATTTGACAAAGCGAAAAACAATAATGGATGAATCAGGTGCAGATATTGTGATAAGCATTCATTTAAATAAATTCCCTCAGACAAAATATCATGGTGCACAGGCATTTTTTCCTCCAAATTCACCTGATAGCGAGAAACTCGCAAATGAATTACAAAATGCTATAAGACTTAATGTAGATAATGCCAATGATAGAGTTGCTCTTGTAAAAAAGGATCAAATTATGATATTGAAAAATCTTAAAACTACGACAGTAGTGTTAGAATGTGGTTTCTTATCTAATCCTGATGAAGAAAAAAACCTAGCTATGGAAGAATACCAAAACAAATTAGCAACTGCAATTAAGGGTGGGGTGGATAATTACTTTAAAGTGAAGAGTAAATAAATGCAGCTAGTGGTTTAATAAAGAGATATAACAATTTTGCCTCTTGGTTTTAAAATATATTTCAGGCATTCATTAATTTACGGTTTAGAATTAATGAATGCCTTTATTTAGTACAGTGTTATATTTATGGCGCTGTTTGTACTTTAGTGTTTCTCATTTGTGTAGGAGAGATATTTTTATACTTTTTAAAAATACGGCTGAAATAGTTTGAATCATCAAAGCCACATTCATAAGCAATTTCAGTAATGTTCAGCTCACTTTCCTGTAATAGAGAGATTGCTTTGTTTATACGTAGTGTGTTTATATATTCAATAGGAGACTTTCCTGTTGAAAGCTTGAAAAGCCTACAAAAGTGATAGGAAGTTATATTAGCCTGCTCTGCTAACTCAGTAACTGTAATTTTTTTGTTGAAGTTTTCATTTATATATTTAAAGATATTATTGATTTTTAAGAATCTGTCTATTTGATAATCATATTCCTTTTGGGTAAGTATCTTTTTTACATAGTTTCTTAACAATAGTACTATCAGATGATATAAGGATGACTTTATAGCAAGTTCATAGCCTAATTCCTGAGTAAAATATTCTTTAATAATGTTTTTCATACAAATAATAATACTCTGATCGTTGCGGATTAAGTTCTCAAATAAAATTAAATTATTTGATAAAGGAGCTAAAAATTTTGTTTGACAGGAATCTACTTGATTACTGTAAAGAAATGAAAAATCAACTCTTATAATATAACAGATCAAATTATCAGATAAGCTTTGTGAATAATGAAGTTCATTGCAGTTAACTACTATTAGGTCATCTACACCTGCAATTATTTGTTTGGAATTGCATCTAACCAAAGCCTGACCAGCTGTAAAATAAAAAAATTGAATATGCTCATGCCAATGTGTATCAATAATGATTTCAGATTTATTTGAATCTCTTCTGATGATATCTACGAAAAAATTGTCATTAGGCATTTTTTTGTAAAAGTAATTAGAATTGTCTTTTATCATAAAATTCTCCCATTCTATAACTGTCTCTGGCGATGTTATTTTTCATTCTAACATCATATCAATATAGTGCTAATTATTAGCAGTATAATCCATGAAATACCAATAACATGCTGGTATTATAAAATAATAAATGTGAATTGTAAATATCAATAATATACTATATTTTTAGAAGAAGGTGAATTTTTATGTTACGAATAAGTAAAGATGGCACTAGCAGAAAATGGATAATTTTAATTACTACTGTAATGATGTCTTTTATGTCATGCATTGATTCAAGTATAGTTAATGTAGCCCTACCTACAATAGCAAAAAGCCTTTCGGTTACAATGCAAAGTGCAGAATTAGTTGTAGTAGGCTATATATTGGCTATTTGTGCAACTATTTTAATATTTGGAAGGTTAGGAGATATTAAAGGCAAGATAAAAGTATTTAAGTTTGGCATGTTTGCATTTACATTATGTTCTTTAGCTTGTGGAATATGTAATTCTCTGGGTCTATTAATTATTTTTAGAATTTTACAGGGAATTGGAGCAGCAGCGTATATGGCAAATAACCAGGGAATTATTACACAGACCTTTCCTAAAAACGAGAGAGGAAAAGCGTTAGGCATTCTTGCCACATTTGTCGCTCTAGGAACAATGCTTGGTCCACCTCTTGGAGGATGGATTGTATCTATTGCAAGTTGGAATTACATATTTCTAATTAATGTGCCTATAGGAATTATTACTATAGTTTTAGGCTTAATAATTCTTCCCAAGGATAAAACTATCGATGAAAAACTAGATACTAAAGGAGCTGTTTTATTTTTCACTTTTATTGTTTTACTTTTTACTTCCCTAATTGAAAGTCAAAAAGTGGGTTTCAAAAATCCTCACATTATTCTAAGCTTTAGTACTTCCATAGTTTTCGGTATACTATTTGTCATAGTTGAGAAAAAAACTTATACTCCACTTATGCAACTTAAGATTTTCAAAAACAAAGTATTTTCACAAAGCTTGATATGTGCCTTCATTTCATTTACTTGTATCAATGCATCAATTATTATTTTACCGTTTTATCTGCAAAACACATTAAATCTAGCGCCTTCATTTTCAGGAGCATTAATGATGATATCGCCATTAATAATTGCCATAGTTTCACCATTCAGCGGCAACTTATCTGATAAAATTGGTTCTGAACTCCCAGCTCTTTTGGGATTATTACTAATGAGTGTAGGTTTTGGATGTATGTCTTCATTGAAACAAACATCCTCTATTATTAATGTTGTAGTTTTTATTGCAATAATAGCTATAGGACAAGGACTTTTACAACCACGAAATAATTCTTTGATAATGTCCTCAGTGCCTAATAATGACCTAGGTATAGCTGGAAGCATTAATTCTCTAGTAAGAAATTTAGGACAGATTGTAGGAGTTACGTTAGCAACGACTATTTTATTTAATTGTATGAGCTATAAAATAGGTTATCGTGTTCATGATTATATTAAAGGAAGAGATGATGTATTTATATACGGAATTAGATACATATACATTTCTTTGACCATTATATGTTTTTCAGGAGTATTTTTATCATTATTAAGATTACGCAGCAATAAATCAAAACTGAAGGGATGGATTTTATATGACGGAATTATCAAAAAATGAACTTTTAAGCTTTAAGAGTAACTTTTTAAACAAAGAAATGGGGATAAATGTTTATTTGCCTCCAAATTATGATTGCTCAAAAAAATACCCCACTTTGTATTTTTTACATGGTAGAACTGGAAATGAAAATATTTATAAAGAGATTGAGATGAATAAAATCGCTGACCGATTGATTGGTCAGGGAAGAACAAAACCATTGATAATTGTATTTCCGAGAATCGACAATAGTCATGGAATGAATTCGTTAGAGAGTTATATGGAAATGCCTGATTCCTCAGATGATAGAAGGAAAGTCCATCTTGGTAGATATGAAGACTATTTAATTAATGAAGTTATACCTTTGATAGATTCTAAATATAGTACGATAAATGACAGATGCGGCAGATATATAGGTGGAATATCTGCTGGTGGATATGCAGCCCTGCACAACGCTTTCAGACATGCTAAGCTGTTTTCTAAGGTTGGAGGCCACATGCCGGCACTCGAAGAAGAATTAGATGAGGATGATGCAATATATTATAGTGACCAAAACATTTGGAATAAGTACAATCCCATATTTATTGCGAAAAATTATAATTTACCAAATATAGAAGTATACCTTGATTGTGGGGACATGGACGAGGGAAAATTCTACATTGGTTGTGGAATTCTAGCTGACGTATTAAAAACAAAGGGAATAAGTGTTGAAAATCATGTTTTCCAAGGTAGACATAATAGTGAATACATTAAAGCTCATGTAGAAAAATATCTATTATTTTACATGTCATAGAATTAGATGAAAAATAGATTAGTTTTGAAAAATAAAGTATTACAATCTTACAAAATAGGTATATGCATTAACTTATATTTTGTTATAATGAATATTGATAAAGCAAATATTAAACAACTTTCGTATTTTAGATTAATTAATCTTAGTAGAGGTTGTAGGTAGATTCTCCTAGAGTCTACAGCTACTATCTCTGCCACTGTATTATTCTAACGTGGAAGTTGAATTATTCAAAAGATGGAGAGTTAACGTGATCGTACTTAATTGTAATAATATAGATTTTTCATATGGAACAGAAACAATAATTAAAAATATATCCTTTAGTTTGCAGGAGAATGACAAAGTAGGTTTGGTTGGTGTTAATGGTGCGGGAAAGTCCACTTTATTTAAAATCATAACAGGTGAACTTAATCAGGAAAACGGCGAAGTTTTTATTTCAAAAGAACTTGTTTTAGGGTATCTTAAGCAAAATGCTGCTCTAAACTCTGAAAATACGCTCTGGGATGAGCTACTTGAGGTATTTAGAGATCTTGTGGCAATGGAAAAGTCTATTAACAGAATTGAAAAAGAAATCAGTACAACTACTGATCAAGAAAAATTAGCAACACTTATGAAGGAATACAGTCGATTAACAGAGAGATTTTCTTATCTTGGAGGCTACGAGTACAATAGCCGAGTTAGAGGAGTGCTTCGTGGATTAGGTTTTGATGATAGCGAATTTAGCAACAGGGTAAATATTTTGAGTGGAGGTCAAAAGACCAGGTTAGCATTAGCAAAGGTTCTTCTTGAAGAACCAGATATTCTAATGCTTGACGAACCTACAAACCATTTAGATATTGCAGCTGTTGAGTGGTTAGAGGAGTATTTGAAGAACTATAAAAAATGTCTACTCATAATCTCCCATGACAGATACTTCCTTGATTCTGTGACAAACAGGACAATTGAAATAGAGAACTACACTAGTACTGTATATAACTGTAATTATTCAGCTTATGTGAAGCAAAAAGCCAGTAATAGGGAAATACAAGAAAAACATTATCAGCTGCAACAGAAGGAAATAGCTCGTCAAGAAGCATTTATTGAACAACAAAGAAGATGGAATAGAGAGAAAAATATTGTTGCAGCTGAGAGCAGACAAAAGGCTCTGGATAGAATGGAAAAGATTGAAAAACCCAGTGCTGAACCACAAAAAATAAGAATGAAGTTCAATCAGACTATACTCAGTGGAAATGAAGTTTTAGAGGTTGATGGAGTATCAAAGTCATTTGATAGAGAATTATTTAAGAATGTTGGCTTCAAGATTAGAAAGGCTGAAAGGGTATTTTTATTAGGACCAAATGGTTGTGGAAAATCTACGCTACTAAAAATATTAGCTGGAAGGCTTGAAGCAACATCAGGCAAATTTAGCTATGGAGCCAAGGTAAAGCTTGGTTACTACGATCAGGAAATGGAAAATCTAAATGAGGATAACACAATATTGGATGAGGTTTGGAGTGCAAATGAAAAGCTAATCCAAACTGAAGTCAGGAGTGCACTAGCATCTTTCTTATTCACTGCTGAGGATGTTTTTAAAAAAATATCTGTTTTGAGTGGTGGGGAGAAGAGCCGAGTTTCAATGCTAAAACTAATTTTCTCTGATTCTAATTTTATTATTTTGGACGAACCGACCAATCATCTAGATATCAATTCTCGAGAAATTTTAGAGGCTGCACTAAATGACTACGAAGGTACAATGCTAATTGTTTCACATGATAGATATTTCATTGATAAGCTTGCCACAAGAATAATTGATATTGGGACAAACCCACACATAGATTGCATGGGCAACTACACTTACTATGCTTCCCATTACAAAAAAAATGGGGCAAATGAAAAAAACTCTAATGAAGAGGTTACCATATCAGAGGCCAAGCAGACTCATATTGCAACAAAAGAAGAACGCAGCAGAATACGAAAACTTGAGAAACAGCTATCTGATACTGAAAAGGAAATTGAGAATACCGAGTTGAGGCTCAAGGATATAGACAACGAAATGGTGGAATTTGCCACAGATCATATGAAATTGCTTGAATTGAGCAGTGAAAAGCAGGCTAAAGAATTGAGATTAGAAGAATTATACTCTGTATGGACAGAAGTAACCGAACAGCTAGAGCTGCAGTAAAGAAAACAATAGGGGAGTGTCTTTCGACACTCCCCATACTTTTATTTCAACAATTTTATTCATTTATTAACTTAATAGCAAGGCGAGAATTTTCTTCGGCCTTATTTATCAAAGCATCAACAGATTTTGTAAGCTCAGCCTTTATGGTCTCTTGGTTTTTCATAACTAAATCAATTTTTGTACACATATTATCAAAAGTTAGTTCTTTAACATTGCCAACTGATGGTTGGTTAACATATTCTAGAAAACCATCAACCTTTGGCTGATAACTAATACCTATAAATGGAACATTCATATAAGCTGAGAATATCAGAGCATGAAGGCGCATTGCTATTATAATATCCATTTTTCCTATTATCGCAAATGTCTCTGAAACGGAATGATTACCACTAATAACGTAGCTATCAGCTTTCATTTTTGACACAATGTTTTTTATTGTAATAATATCAACTTGATATTCCATTGGAATAAAAACGGGCTTCAGGTTATATTTCGAATTAACATAGTCAGCAATTTCTGCGATAGTTTGCTCATATTTTACGTGCTCATGCTTCTCAAAACCTGGACATTTTCGGACAGAAAAACCAGCATATTTACCATCATAGGGTATTCCTTCACTAGCAAGAATTTTTTGAACTGAAATATCCTCATCAACCTTCACTGCAAGTGCCGCATCAGCTGTTAAAATAATTTCAGGTTTTGTGATATTCATTTTTTTTAGCTCATTGTAGGATAAACTTTCTCTTACAGTTATAACATCAGCCCTATTTAGTATTTTGCGAGAAAACTCTGTATTCATGGATTTATTAATTGGGCCAATCCCATTTGCGTAAAACATAACTTTAAGTTTAAGCTTTTTTGCTAACCAAGCTGTTCCTAAATAGTACATAAGAGAGCGAGTACTGGTACTGTCTTGGATGATATTCCCGCCTCCATAAATAAAGAGCTTGGCCTTCTTCATTGCAGAATACACAGTAAATATATTTTTTCTATTAATGGTACTAACACCATAGTTTGAGCTAGTTTCTTCTGGTTTCTTGGATAAGACTAATAAAGATATATCAGGTTTTTGAAGTTTTAGATTATCAATAATAGATCTTAGCATAGCGTCGTCACCTATATTGTTAAAACCATAATAACCTGAAATAATAGCATCATATTTCTTGCTTTTTGAAGTATTAAAAGCATTATTGCTTGCTTTAGTAAGGATATCAGTATGTATTGAATCGTATATTTCTAGCTGAATATGGCACATAGCACGCATTGAAAAATCCTCAACCGCTTTTGCGTAAAGCCTATCGCCAAAGTTTTTGCGTTTATTGTTATCTGAAGCAAGATCAAGCAGATGTTCTGCAAGGGTATGATAATCTCGCGGCTCAAAAAGGTATCCGTTGACAGAGGATTCAATTAGGTCTGGAATTCCTCCAACTCTACTGCAGATAGTAGCTTTTGAAAAACGAGCACCCTCAAGTAGATAATATGGGAAACCTTCACTTATAGAGGTCATTACATTTATATCTAGAACACTAATAAGTTCATAAGGGTCATCAAACCAGCCAAGAAAGAACACGTTTTTGTCAAGACCAAGATTGGTAGCACGCGTTCTTAATTCTTTGCCTTCATCACCTTCTCCACCAATAAGAAATTTTACATTAGGATTTTTTTGAACCACAACCTTTGCGGCCTCAAGAAGAGTGCCTATATCCTTAACAGGGTCAAGTCTTGCTGCGGTACCAACTAATATGTCATCTTTACTGAGAGATAGATTATGTTTACGACAAAAATCCTCTTTTGAGTAGTTCTTAAGAGGTTTGCTAAAATCAGTACCATTTACTATTGTATATATATGCTTATCATCGAAACCCCTGTCAGCAAGCATCTTCCTAAAAGCAGAAGTAACTACGATATAATAATCCAGTTTTCTAAGAACAATAGAATTAAGTAATCCTATAGTCATTCTCTTAGAAAGACTCTTCATATAATCTAGTT
Organism: Bacillota bacterium; assembly: GCA_023391425.1. GTDB lineage: Bacteria > Bacillota > Clostridia > Acetivibrionales > DSM-1351 > Ruminiclostridium. The sequence continues at coordinate 27,859 of JAEWAX010000071.1, forward strand.
TGTAATCACTATGCATTGTCGTAACAACAGGCACTCTACAAGCTTTCTTAATCGCATATGCAAAAATATTAGCCTTTGAGCCGTGTGAATGAACTATATCAAATTGATTGCTATTAACATATTTTATAGCTTTGCTAATATCTGATATAACATTGTAGGATTTAATAACTTCTACATTTATACCCATTGCACGGGCTTCATCAGCAAAAGCTCCCGGTCTAAGACTCAGAAGTGTAACATCAATATAAGAAGTGAGCTCTTTCACTAGGGAAAGAACATGCACCTTTGCTCCACCGACATCTCCTCCGCCGATAATATGCAAAACCTTCATTGTATTTCTCCTTTATTTCTTTTGTAAATTACATGACTATTTCAGCGGCTGTATACAGGTAACTTATCTGAACTAAGTCTACTTTATTTTATCATGTATTTACTTTTTTGACACTATTCATTTTTATTGTTCATTTAATTACACTAAAAAATGTACAATAAAATTTACATAAGTATGATATAGTATATATTATAAATATTAATTATAATCACTTGGGACGGTTTTTAAAATTAAGGGATTAATATTTCCTATAATTAAGCATAATGTAGTGAATATTGACAATAAAATAACAAGGATGGTATAATACCAACACAAATAGAGTTATGAGGTGAGGATTTAATGGCTCCGAAAAAAATATCTATGGCTGTAATTAAGAGGCTTCCTCGGTATCACAGATATTTAAATGATTTATTAGAACTCGGTATAAAAAGAATATCTTCTAAAGAATTAAGTACTCGAATGGGGATTACTGCTTCCCAAATTAGGCAAGACTTAAATTGTTTTGGTGGTTTTGGACAACAAGGGTATGGCTATAATGTTGAGTCATTATTTAGTGAGATTGGTAACATTTTGGGTATCAACAAAACCTTTAATACAATTATAATTGGAGCAGGAAACATGGGCCAGGCACTTGCCAATTATGGGAATTTTGAAAAAAGAGGTTTTAAATTAGTAGGAATTTTTGATGTAAATCCTAATGTAATCGGAAAAATAATAAAAGATATTGAAGTTATGAACATTGACCAATTGGATGAGTTTTTAGCACAGAGAAATGTAGATATAGCTATGCTCTGTGTTCCATATAGAGAGACAGCTTCCATAGCAGATAAAATTGCTAGACTTGGGATTAAAGGTTTGTGGAATTTCTCAGCTATGGATTTGAAATTACCATACGATGTCATAATAGAAAATGTACACCTTAGTGATAGCTTAATGGTTTTGGGATATAAGCTTAATGAAAGATTTGAGAGACAGTGATACATTAATGATCTATTTTCAATCATAGTGGCTGTTGTAAAACTATATTTTAGCCGATATAATTTTGCAACAGCCACTATAACTTTTTCTTTTAAAATTTTCACATATAATTAATCTTTCCTGAAGACCTTATAAGAGAAATCAGAAAGTATTTCAAAAGCTCTATCTGTATTTTCCTGATCTGATAGCGTGATTTTAAGGCAGCCTTGTTCAAATTCACGGCTATTAGCAACATTAATGTTCTTGATGTTTATTCCATTGTTGCCCAGTAGAGTGGCTATCCGTCCAATAATACCAGGTTCATCCTCTATGTCTGCAATGAGCTCAAAGTTTTGGGGGATAAGACCTGCTGAAGTTGTTGAAAAACTGTCCCTAAAGGCTTTAGCATTATTAAAAAAATCATAAATCTCTTTATTGTTTGAGCTTTCTATATTGCTTATCATTTCATTAACAATTTTTTTACAATCATCAAGTAAATCAATTATGATTCTACCATTGCTTAATACAACATTTTCCCACATAATCGGATTGGAGGAAGCTATTCGTGTAATATCCTTGAATCCTCCAGCAGCCAGTAACTTTATTAACCCAGCACCATTTTCATTACTTTTTGCAAGAGTGACCAGAGCAGAGGCAATAATATGAGGTACATGGCTTATACAACCAGTTACACGATCATGCTCCTCTGAAGATACAATAATTGGAATAGCTCCAATACTTTTAATCAGTGATTCCAAAATAGACATTGTACTTTGTGTTGATGTTTTTGTCGGTGTCAATACATAATATGCATTTTGAAATAAGTGAGAAAAAGAATTTGAATAACCAGATTTTTCAGTTCCAGCCATTGGGTGACCACCAATAAAAATTGGTGGCTTCTCAAGACTTTCTATATAATGGCAGATTTCGTTTTTTGTACTAGCTACATCTGTAATAATGCAATCTTCTCTGACCTTGCATTTAAGCTGCGTCATAAATTCTATAGTTCTTCTGATAGGCGTACAGATAAAAATAATATCTGAGTTCCATATCTCAAAACAGCATTCACTAAAGCCTCCATCTATAATGCCCTCAGCTTTTGCCCGCGTTAGTGATTCAGAACAACTGTCTACTGCATATATTTTAAAATTCTTATTCTCTTGACGAAATGCTTTTGCAAGGGACCCCCCAATGAGTCCAAGTCCAATAAAGGAAATACTTTTAACCGCCATAAGTAAACTCTCTCTCTAAGATTGGTGCTAGCTTGCATATATCTTTGCATAGCGAGTCAAATTCTGTTGGTGTTAGCTGCTGTGCAGCATCAGACATAGCTAACATTGGATTTGGGTGTACCTCTACAATGAGTCCATCAGCACCAGCTGCTATTGCTGCTCTAGAGAGTGGAATAACATACTTTGATTTACCGGCAGCATGGCTAGGATCAACAATAATTGGCAAATGGCTCATATTTTTAACTACAGGTACAGCGCTTAAATCAAGTGTATTTCTAGTAGCTGTTTCAAAGGTTCTAATGCCTCTCTCACAAAGAACAACATCATAATTACCTTCACTCATAATATATTCAGCTGCATTCAACCATTCATCTATCGTTGTTGCAGACCCACGCTTCAAAAGACAAGGTTTCTTGGATTTTCCGACTTCCTTCAAAAGCTGAAAATTTTGAACATTTCGTGCTCCAATCTGAAACATATCAACATAGGGGCATGCTAATTCTACGGCTTTATCACTAGTTACCTCAGTTATTATCTGCAAACCAGTTGCTTTCTTAGCTTCCGTTAATAAGCGTAAACCTTCTTCTTCTAAGCCTTGAAAAGCGTAAGGGGAAGTTCTAGGTTTAAAAGCTCCACCCCTCAGAAACTGTGCACCCGATTTCTTAACAGCATGGGCAGCTTCCATAATTTGATCATAGCTTTCGACGGCGCAAGGCCCAGCCATTATTACTAATTCTTTTCCACCGATTTTTATACCATTTACGTCTACCACACTAGGTTCTGGTCTAAATGTCTTGCCTGCAAGTTTAAAGGATTCAACAATTGGAACTAGCTTGTCTACACCAGGCATAAGCTCCAATGGTATATCCCTAAGAACACTTTTGTCACCTATAATTCCAATTATAGTTCTTTCAGTCCCTTGGGAAATGTGAACCCCCAAGCCTGAATTCTTTAATACATTTACTACATCATCGATCTGCATTTGATTCGATTTAGAATTCATTACAATAATCATAAAATCAACATCCTTTCTACCATTTTACTTTTGTTTAGAATAAGTACATACATGTGCCGCAGCACGGCTTTTTAAAGCAATTGCACCATTTTACCGTATTACTTCTAAAATTTTGACACTTTATCTGATTTCTGAGATTCAGGGAAATATAAATTCCCAACCCAAGAACTCTAGTTATATTATATAGCAATAATTGCAAAATATAAAGTGGCGATTGGTGTCAAATCACGGCAGACGTATTAATTACTTTTTAGTAATACTGACCATTAGAGTTAGTTTTGATAAATATGTTAATGCTAAAAAATGTTACCATATTATTGATGATATAAAGTATACATAACTAATTTCAGCAGTTTTTTCAATTAGATTTAGTTATAAGAGCTATAAAATTATAAAAAGATATAGATATAAATACAAATAATAATTACAGATATGGATAAATTAGGCATATAAACAATTGTTTGAGATATAATAATATACTAAACTTAAATTATTAAATTTTTCTATTAAAAAAGAGGTAAAATACCCTCATTAATAGAATACATAGTATTAATTGAATTTTGTAAGATTTGCTGAAAAATAAATAAACTTAATAAAGAGTATTTAGTTATGTTGAATAAAAATGTACTACTCGTTGTTTAGGCTGTTGCAGAAGTATTGCCTTAAATCTACTCTACATATTAGTAATCAATATTTTTTTTACACTTGCTTTTGCCAATATTTTGGCAGTAAGCAATGGACACTAAGTCCTTGGAATTTTGCTTTGGTTTTAAAAAGCAGTTTTTAAATACAGGTGTGAAATGATTCTAAAATAATAAGGGGGAATGATTATGAAGGACTATGCCGTGCAAAAACTACGGAATATTTGCCTCTTAGCACATGGTAATGGAGGAAAAACTACCTTGGCTGAGGCTATGCTGTTCAATACGGGTGTGTTGGACAGATTCGGGAAAGTCGCTGATGGAACTACCACAACAGACTATGATCCTGAGGAAGTAAAAAGAAAAATTTCTATTAGTACAGCTATGGCACCATGTGAATGGTTGGACCATAAGATTAATGTAATTGATACTCCTGGTTATTTCGATTTTGTTGGAGAAGTGAGACAGGGAATTCGAGTTGCAGATGGAGCAGTCATAGTTGTTTCTGCAAAGAGCGGAGTTTCTGTGGGAACAGAAAAATCCTGGGCATATGCTAATGAGCGTAAAATTGCCAGACTGTTCTTTATTAACAAGATGGATGAAGAAAACGCAAATTTCAATGCTGCTTACGACAAGATGGTAGCTACATTCGGAAAAAGCGTTATACCTTTCCAGCTTCCAATCATAGAAGCAGATAAATATGTTGGTTATGTAGACGTAATCAATATGAATGCGAAAAAATTCCAAAAGGATAAGCTTGTAGATGTGGCAATCCCAGCGGATTTAACTGATAGAATATCCCAAATAAAGAGTGAGATTAATGAACTGATTGCTGAAACCGATGAGGCTTTGATGGAAAAGTTTTTCGGTGGCGAGGAATATACACATGAAGAGATTCAAAAGGGAATAAAAGCCGGTGTTGCAGATGGATCAATCGCTCCTGTATTCTGTGGCTCAGCCTTTGCTAACGAGGGTGTACAAGAATTGATGAATGCAATTATTGAATACTTCCCATCTCCTGAAGACGTATCTGTAAAGGCTCAAAAAGCTGGAATGGATGATATAGTTGAAGTAAAACCAAACCCATCAGGGTCATTATCAGCATTAGTATTTAAGACTATTGCAGACCCGTTTGTTGGTAAAATTTCAATGTTTAGAGTTTACTCTGGAACAATAAAGGCAGATTCAACTGTATATAACTCTACTACAGAGAAGACAGAAAAAATTGGACAGATATTTGTAATGAGAGGAAAAAAACAAGTACCTACAGATAAATTAATTGCTGGTGATATTGGTGGTGTGGCAAAGTTAGCAGCTACTAATACCAATGATACACTATGTGACATATCAAACCGTATTATTCTAGATAAGATAGTATTCCCAGAACCTGCAATATCTATGGCAATTGAACCTAAAGCAAAGGGTGATGAAGAGAAGATTAACTCAGGTCTTCACAAACTGCAGGATGAAGATCCAACCTTTAGATTATCATTAAATACAGAGACGCACCAATCATTAATATCCGGGGTTGGAGAGCAACATCTGGATGTAATTGTTAGCAAGCTAAAAGCAAAGTTCGGAGTTTCAGTTAATTTGGTAGATCCTAAGGTTCCTTATAGGGAGACAATAAGGAAAAAGGTTAAAGTCGAGGGAAAACACAAGAAACAATCTGGAGGCCATGGGCAATATGGTCATGTATGGATAGAATTTGAACATGGGGACACAGAAGATTTAATATTCCAAGAGAAAATATTTGGTGGGTCTGTGCCTAAAGCATATCATCCAGCAGTTGAAAAAGGCCTCAGAGAAGCTATTGTCAAAGGTGTACTGGCAGGATATCCAGTTGTTAACTTAAAAGCTACGTTAGTTGATGGTTCTTACCATGATGTTGACTCATCTGAAATGGCTTTTAAAATGGCTGCGAAATTAGCCTACAAGAAAGGCTTGCCATTAGCATCGCCAGTATTGTTAGAGCCTATAGCACATGTTGTGGTAAGTATTCCTGAACATTATATGGGAGATATAATTGGAGACTTGAACAAGAGGCGTGGACGTATTCTTGGTATGAATCCGCAGGATGATGGCTCTCAGCAAGTTGAGGCTGAAGTTCCTCAATCCGAAATGTTCAAGTATGCTACTGATTTGAGATCCATGACTCATGGAAGAGGCTCCTTTACACTTAAGTTTGATAGATATGAGGAAGCGCCTTCAATTGTTGCTAATAAGATAATTGAAGAAGCTAAGAAACATATGGTAGAAGAGGAAGAAGAATAACAAAAATTAAAGCTACGGATAGGCCAGTCCTAAAATGGACTGGTCTATTGTATTTCACTCTATTACTAAACCGTATCTTGAAATCTAAGATACATCCATCTCGTATTCGCGCACATCTTGAATAAAATCCCTAAAAAGCCCTTTTAGTACAATCATGTTAACTCTTGATATAGAAATATTTTCTATATATAATAAAAACAAACTGTAGCTGATAAACATCAATATTAAAGTTGGAGGGGTACGCTTTGGCTAAAGCATTGCTGGTAGATGATGAAAAGTATATTAGAAATGGGCTTAGAGCGATGATTTCTAGGGCTGACTCAATATTTACCGATATTGATGAATGTGCAAATGGAATTCAGGCTTTGCAGAAGCTGTCACAATGCCGGTATGACCTTGTTATAACTGATTTAAATATGCCACAAATAGATGGAATTGAATTGGTGGCAAGAATTGATAATATGGATTATAAGCCTTATACTGTAATTCTAAGTGGGTATGATGATTTTAAATATGCTCAAAAGGCAATCAAATATGGAGTGAAGGCATATCTTCTCAAGCCCATTGATAGAAGTGAACTCTTAAGTATAGTAAGAAATGCAGAAGCTGATTTTGTTAAGAAAAAAAATGTAGCCGAAAGAGACCTTAATAATGGAAAAACGGAATTTTGTGAAAACCAATTTAAGCTAGTGCTGCTAAGTGAGAATACTACAAAGGAAGAATCTGATAAGGTTTTTTATAACTGTGATCTGGATTTTACCAATGAAGCTTATAGAGTATCAATTATAAATTCCTCTGTAGCTTATGAATGTGAGAATAAGCGTGAAAATAATATGGCACTATTAACCAAGTTCAAAAAATATTTGGCAGATTCTAGTGACTCAGGATATTGTTTTCTAGATAACAAGGATAATATTGTTGCAGTACTCAAAGTAAAGATAGATATTGGTGGATTATTGGAAAATATTAATAAAATGTATGGATACAAATGCAATGCAGGTATAGGAAAACGGTTTCATAATATGGATGAGATGCGTGTTTCCTTTAAGCAGGCCGATTATGCATTGAAGTATAAACTATTAAATTCTACTATAAATGTATTAAGTTATAGTGACATTACCTATTTGGATAGTAAGTATGTCCTTCCTATTCGATTAGTAAAAAAACTTGCTGGAATGTTGGACTCCGAACGAAAAGATGACTTATCAAAGTTGATCAACCAAATTTTTGATGAAGATGTCATTAAGAAGTATCATCTTGAGTATCTGGAAAGGCTTTCAATGGTACTAAAAGACGAGATTATTCAAAATCTCTCAGAATATATTCCTCAAAATATTGAATTTATACAGGAGCAAGAAAAAAGCTATAGAAGTATTTATGAATTTAATAACCTTTATGATTACATAAATTACATAAATAAATTTATATTTAACATCAATGACGTACTATTAAAGATAAAATGCATATGTAACACTGACAAATCTATAAATCTAGCTGTAAAGTATATACAGGATAATTATTGTAAGGATTTATCAATGGCTGAGGTCGCCAACTATATCAGCCTTAATTATTGCTATTTCTCAATATTATTTAAAGAAAAAACCGGTATGAATTTCATTGATTACCTAAAAAGGGTTCGTATTGAAAAGGCTAAGGAGTTATTGCAAAACCCAGCTTATAAGATTTATGAAGTTTCGGAAATGGTTGGGTATAACAATACAAAACACTTTACAACTACTTTTAGGATGCTTACTGGCATATCCCCCAGTGAGTTTAGAGAGAAACTTTATAATTAATAATTAGTATTCTAAGGCGGGAAAATAGATGCGGTTTAAAAGGGGACATTTGGTAATCATACAAAAATTTAAGAATATGCGCCTTGCTCATAAGCTTATGTTTATATATGCTACAATATTGGGTTCGACTATTATAGTATTTGCAGGACAGCTTATCAACGTTGCCAATAATTCGACGGAATTGAATCTTGTTAATGATACTCAAAAACTTCTCAAAGAAACTAATTATAGTATAGAAAGAGAAATGGATACCTGCTATCGTGCGATAAATTCGATATCCAGCGATTATACTATACTGTCTTACTTAAAATTCTGGAATAAGAGTAAAAAAACTGATATTTTTAATTTTAAATTAGATTTGACATATAAAACTGAACAAATTATAAACCTAAGTCCCGATATATACCAATTTAGGATGTTTACAAATAACCCGAATTTTCCTGAAATCGGGTCGATAATATATAGTGAGTCAAGATTGACTGATAAGAAAACTATCCATGAGGAGTTGGCTAATAGTCCGAATGGTTACTGGCGATTAAATCATAAGGAAGAAAATTATAATACTAGTACGCTTGATAGGAAAAACGTTGTATCTCTATATCGGAATATACTATATTTAAACAATAAGGAATTGGGAATAGCTGAAGTAACAATTCCCACCAAGTTGTTTTTTAGACACATATTTTCGCAGTCAGAAAATGAGAATATGATATCTTTTGTAGTAGATAATAAACAAAATGTAATTACTGATAGTAATAGTGCTTTTGCAAAAAAATTTAATTTCTTTGAGACTGAAATGAAAAAATATTATATAGAATATGACTTAAAGGGAAAAAGCGGAAACCTACGTGTGAGTAAGGATGGTGTACCAATAAACCTTATATATGATTATATTGATAAGCTCGATTGTACAGTTTGTTATGTCGTAACTAATGAGAGTATTAGAACAGATATTAAAGATAAAAGAAATCTGATTATTATTGAGAGCCTTCTGGCTATGTTTGTATTATGTGTACTAATTTACCTTTTTACCAATCTTCTTTTAATTAAAATGAAACAGATTATTGCATCAATGAGAAGGGTAGAACGTGGAGAATTAGATATTAGAGTAGATATTTCCGGACACGATGAGATGAGTGAACTTGCATACCATTTTAATAAAATGTTAGGTAAAATCGCAGACTTAATTTCTGAAGTCGTAAAAAAGCAGGAAGCTAAAAAAAATGCAGAAATACATGCATTGTTTTCTCAAATTAACTCTCATTTCATTACTAACACTCTTCAGAATATAAGTATGATGGCAGAAATTGACTGCAAATATGAAGTTGCCGACGCAATTACATCTCTTGGCAAATTACTTAGATACAGCATGAAGTGGTCTGAGGAGTTTGTGAGCTTAAGGGAGGAAATATGTTATATTGAGAACTACGTTAATTTAATGAGTATTCGGTACGATTTTGAAATTAAACTTGATATACAGATGCCAAAAGAACTTATGGAGTATAAAGTATTAAAGATGATGCTCCAACCAGCTGTTGAGAATTCTATATATTACGGGATTGAGCCTAAAGCTATGGATGGCACTATTACTGTTGTCGGATACTCTGAGAGCGCATTTACTATTATAGAAATAATTGATGATGGTGTTGGCATGGATGAAGAACATCTGAAAAATGTGCAGGAAGAGTTAATTCTAAATCTTCCTATTCATCATAGAAAGGAAGGAAAAGGTAACGGAATCGGATTGTCAAATGTAAATGAAAGAATTAAACTTTTTTATGGAGATAATTACGGTATTGAAATCCAAAGTATAAATGGCTCCTTTACAAAGGTACTAATTAAATTACCTGAAAGAGAAAAAAGGTAGTATATTCTTTTAATAATGTCATAAACCGCAAAAATTATAAAAAAATCTTATAAATCCTGTTTAAAATAAAACTAAAAAAAACGAACCAAAACCAAAACCTATTACCTATATAAACATGCTTTCTTCTTCTATAATAATCACATAAACTGATTGTTTATCTCTTATATGCTTCTACTACGGATATAAGAACTCTTTAACAATTGAGGAAGGTGTGTTTAATTTGTCACAAATACCAAATTTATCTTTTCAAAGAACTAACAACCTAAGTAACGAATTAAGTAAAAAACCAGGTAAGAAATCAGGCATAACCCAATTTATTTCAAGATTTTGGGGACAGAGAGATTTACAGGCTATGGCAATTCCTGGTGTAATATGGATGATAATTTTTAATTTTATTCCAATGTATTTTATCATAATAGCATTTCAACGATACAATGTCGCAAAAGGTATCTTAGGTTCAAAATGGGTTGGACTTGACAATTTCATGGAATTCTTCAGTGATGAAAGATTCTGGCTGGTTATGAAAGATACCTTTGGACTCAATATTTTAAGGCTAATTGTAGGTTTTCCAGTTCCGATAATATTCGCTATTCTGCTAAATGAGCTAGTATCATTAAAATTTAAAAAGTTTGTTCAGACACTGTCTTATCTTCCTCACTTTTTATCATGGATTATAGTTGGTGGAATTATGTACAATTGGTTGTCCGATACAGGGTTCATAACAACTATATTAGTGAATATTGGGATATTAGATGCCCCAATACATTTGATAGGCACTAAAGAATACTTTTGGGGAATCCTCATAACCTCTGAGGTTTGGAAGGAAATAGGCTGGAACGCCATTATATATATCGCAGCTATATCTAGTATTGATCCTACTTTATACGAAGCAGCAGTTATTGATGGAGCAGGAAGATTCAGAAAGATATGGAATGTTACACTTCCATCCATAAAAGGTACAGTAGCAGTTTTGCTTGTACTAAATATAGGAAATTTGCTAGGATCAAATTTTGAACAATTGTTTGTTTTCTATAAACCCATTCTTTATGATGTAATTGATGTAATTGATATCTATACCTTCCGCGTTGGTATTGAGACTGGAAGATTGTCATATGCAACAGCAATAGGCTTATTTAGATCAGTTTTTGCTTTTATCTTGCTGTATTCTACAAACAAGGCATCTAAGAAATTAACTGATGTATCTTTGATTTAATGATGGAGGTGACATATTATGAAGAAAAAATTGAATTTAACTGATGCTGTGTTTGATACATTTAATACAATATTTATGATTTTGGTGTGCTTTTGTGCCATATACCCAATTTGGTATATACTTGTGCAATCATTTAATAATGGCTTTGATTCTGCTCAAGGCGGATTATACTGGTGGCCGCGTAAGTTTACATTTGATAACTACAAGGAAGTATTCAGAAACAATGAAATAATTAATGCCTTCTTAATATCAATCGCAAGGACTATCATAGCAACAGCTGTCCATGTGTTTTTTACAGGAATGGTAGCATATGCCTTTTTAAAAAAGGAGCTTATTGGAAGGAAGGTATATATGACGATGGGAGTTATTACAATGTTCTTCTCTGGAGGACTTATTCCATCTTTCATTCTAATTAAAAATTTGGGTATGTTTGATAATTTCAACGTATTTATTTGGCCAACAATGTTCAGCTTCTTTGATTTAATTATATTTCAGGCCTTCTTCAGCTCAATTCCTGATGCTCTTGAAGAATCAGCGAAGATAGATGGAGCAAATTCCTTTACGATTTTTTTAAGAGTTATTTTGCCAGTATCGAAGTCTGTAGTAGCAGTTATTTTATTGTTTAATGGAGTTTATAATTGGAATGATTATTTTATGGGAATTATCTACATAAATAATCAAGATTTACATCCAATACAGACATACCTATATAAAATGATAATGACATCTGAGTCAAACAAGCAATCCCTTAATGCAGGATCAGTTAGCCAAACTAACTTTACTTCAACATCGCTTCAGATGGCAACAATGATAATCACTACGATACCTATTATATGTATATATCCATTTATGCAAAAGCATTTTGTTAAGGGTATGCTTTTAGGATCAGTGAAAGAGTAGACTACAGGATATAAAAACTTTAGCATACATTATGCTAAAGGCTTATATAAAAAAACTATATAACAGGAGGAACAAAATGAAAAGTACTAAATTTGCTAAAGTTATAGGCCTTACACTGGCTATATCAACGGCAGCTACAATGCTAGCAGGTTGTGGCAGCTCAACAGGTAGTGCGGATTCTACAAAAGATGCAAATAATACAGCAGTTGCATCTGCAAGTGAGGCAGTAAGTACTACAGCTGCAGAAGAACCTGGCTGGAAAAAAGATACCTCACCTATTAAAATGGACTGGTATATAAATGAGACTTGGTTCCTTAACCCAGAAGGCAATCTTGCGCATGAATTAATTAAGCAACAAACTGGAGTTGATATTAATTTCATTGTACCAGTGGGAAATAATGCACAAAAATTAAACACAATGATTGCGTCCGACTCACTACCTGACCTTGTTACACTTGGTTGGTATGAGCAACAGGTTCCACAATTATCAACAGATACTTATACATATCCGATTAGCGAACTTGCAGACAAGTATGATCCGTACTTCTGGAAGGTTGCTAGCCCAGACATCGTAAACTGGTATAAGGATAAAGAGGGTAAATTATTTGCATATCCTTGTAATGGGAATACTCCTGATGATACTGAAAAGTATAGTGTTTTATCAAATAGATCCTTCCTTGTTAGGAAAGATATATATGAGGCAATTGGTAAGCCTGATATGAGAACTCCAGAAGGATTCCTTGGCGCGATAAAGGCTGCAAAAGAAAAGTTCCCAAAAGCTGATAATGGGCAACCACTTATTGGTTTTGGTAGCGATTTCTTTAGTGCAACAGGAAATAAAACCTATGAAGATATGTTGATGGATTTCATTGCTGTTCCCAGAGAACAAAATGGTCAATGGTTTGATCTTAAATGTGGAAATCCTGATCCTGATTATATCAAATGGCTTAAAACTTTCAGAAAAGCCAATGAATTAGGTTATATGCCAACTGATGTTTATGTAGATGATAGGACTAAAATAGAAGAAAAAATACAACAAGGTAGATATTTTGCTTTAATGTATCAATGGAAAGATGCAATGACACCACTTGGACAACTTTATGCTAATAAACCAAATGAAATTTATATCTCTGTAGATGGACCTGCTAACTCAAAGTTAGATCCACCAAAACTAGCTGTTTCAGGGTACTCGGGTTGGGAACTTACAATGATTACAAAGAATTGTAAAAAGCCTGATAGAGCAATTAAGTTATTAACATATGGTATGAGTGATGAAGGACAGAAGGCAGTTTATTTGGGTAAAGAAGGCGAAACTTATGATATGGTTGATGGAAAACCAGTCATAAAGCCTGAAGTTAACAAACTTAAGAATTCAGATATGGCTACATTCAAAAAGAAATATAATACCTTCGGAGAAATTTGGATGTTTAATTCTTCTATGATGAACTTATGGGAACCAGATCCAGGCCAACCATTTAATCAGTATCGTGAGTGGGCAAAAGGTAAGAGTGCACATTATGGTGTATATGAAAACAACAGACCTGTTGCAGATAGCGATGAAGGAGAAATACTTGCAAAAGCTGAAAATAAGTGGGGAGAAATTCTTCCTAAGCTACTAATGGCTAAGTCAGATGCAGAATTTGACAAAGTATGGCAAGAAAATGAAGATTATAAAAAATCTATAGATTATCAGAAGGCCCTAGATTATCAAAGGACCAAAATAGCAGAAAACAAAGCTAAAGTTGGAATGAAATAAAAATATTAATTACTTCCCTTATTAATATAAAACTATTGGATAGGTAAATTACAAAAAGTCTATCCAATAGTTTTTTTGTTGAATAAATGAGGAATGATATAAATACAATTGTACTAAAGAGATGGAATCTGGAATAATATTATAGAATAAATAAGCTTAAACTAAGTAATAATACTACTACTGAAAAATGTAGTAAAGTCATCGTTAACATGGATGTTTTTATAACTACAGAATTTGTAAAAAATAATAGTAAAAAAGGTTGCATGCACAAAATATATGTATTATAATTTAACTAAGGTCAAAGAAAGTCAAAATCAGTTTCAAACAAATGAGGTGATACATTGGCAAGCTTAAGTGATTTAATTGAGTCTTTTATAAAACAAATGATCTCTGATACTAATGGCTCAATAGAGATACAGAGAAATGAATTAGCCAACCAGTTCAATTGTGTTCCGTCACAAATTAATTATGTAATTTCTACTAGATTTACAACTGATCGAGGTTATTATGTTGAGAGCAGACGCGGTGGCGGTGGGCATGTAAAAATCAAAAGAATAAATATTACAATACCCGGAAACTACTTAATGCATATCGTGTCTTCTATGGGAACAAGCATTTCACAGCAGTCAGCAGAGGTTTTTATTAATAATTTCGTTGATTATGAGGTTATCAGTGAGAGAGAAGGTTTTATAATGAAGGCAGCTATTAGCGATAAAGTTATTGGTGGAATTCCTATGCCACATAGAGATATTTTAAGGGCTACACAATTAAAAAATATGATATTAAGTCTATTAGTTTAGGGGTGATTTTATGCTTTGTCAAAATTGTCAGAAGAATGCTGCAAATGTGCATTTTACACAAATAAAGAATAATACAAAAGTAGATATATACTTATGCGAGCAATGTGCGCAGGAAATAGGCCAGACGGAATTAGTTGCACCGTTTGGATTTAATGATTTAATTAACGGATTATTTGGAGCACAAATAAAGCACGAAGCGCCCGTGACACTAAAATGCAAGAATTGTGGAATGGAATATAATGAGTTTTTGAAAAGTTCAAGAGTTGGTTGTGCTGAGTGTTACAAGGCATTTGGTCCAAAACTTGACCCAATAATAAAAAGACTTCATGGAAATGCGCAGCATCTCGGAAAGGTGCCTGGGAGAGTCAGCAGTAATATAAATGTGCCAAATGAAATTGAAAAGTTAAAGCAGCTTCTTAATGAGTCGATTCAGAGAGAAGAGTATGAGGAATCTGCAAAAATTCGTGACAGAATTAGGAGTTTGGAGGTGGGCGAATGAGCGGATTATTAACGGAAAAAGGTCCAGAATACGATATTGCCATCACGAGCAGGGTCAGACTTGCCAGAAATTTTGCTGATATACCCTTCTCAGCTAAAATGAGCGTCAAACATCAAAATGAGCTTATTAAAAGAATGCAGGAAATAATTTCTGGTTATTCAACCTATGGTAAACTTATGTTTGCGGATATGACATCAATGCAACCTATTGATAGGGTTTCACTTATGGAAAGGCACTTGATAAGCCCTGATTTAGCTGAAACTAAGGAAAGCGGTGGTGCCTATATAAATGCAAATGAGAATGTGAGCATAATGGTAAATGAAGAGGACCACATAAGAATACAGGCGCTTTTCTCGGGTATTCAATTAGAAAAAGCCTATAGGATTTGCGATGACATTGATTCAATTATTTCAGAAAAAGCTGATTATGCATTTGATGATAAATATGGATATCTCACTAGCTGTCCTACTAACATTGGAACAGGAATGAGGGCCTCAGTAATGCTTCATCTTCCGGCGTTGGTTATGACGGGATATATGAAATCAATACTCGAAAGTTGTAACAAAGTAGGCGTTACCGTAAGGGGCATTTATGGTGAAAACAGTGAAGCTGTTGGTGATATGTTTCAAGTATCCAATCAGATTTCTCTAGGTAGAAATGAAGAAGAAACAATAGCAAGTATTGATGGAATATGCAAGCAGATAATTGATAGGGAGAAAACACTAAGACTTCAACTTTACAAGCAAAATGTCTATAGATTTGAAGATAAAATATTTAGAGCATATGGACTTCTATTAAATGCAAGAATTATTACAACGCAGGAATGCTTTAAATTATTGTCTGATGTTAGACTTGGCGCAAGTATGGGAATAATAAAAGATATTGATATAGCTGTATTAAATGAAATACTGGTGTTGTCACAGCCTGCGACATTACAAAAAATTTCAGGAAAGCAGTTAGGGCAAGACGAAAGAGATATAAAAAGGGCTGAACTAATAAGAATGAAACTTGAATAGTGATGAGGTGATTTTATATGTATCAACGTTTTACAGAAAAAGCAGAAAGAGCAATAGCATTTTCACAGCAGACTGCTGTTGATTTAGGACATAATTATGTCGGCACTGAACATATTTTATTAGGTCTTGTTAAAGAAGGTACTGGAGTTGCAGCTAGAGTACTTCAGACACAGGGAATAACTGAAGAAAAGATTCTTAAGGAAATTGATGAATTAATCGGAAAAGGCGAGACAGCTGGTGAGGCACCTGTAGGCTTTACTCCAAGAACCAAAAGAGTACTGGAACTGGCTTTCAAAGAGGCAAGAAGAATGGGCCAAGGCTATATTGGAACTGAGCACTTACTCCTTGGAATTATGAAGGAAGGAGAAAGTGTAGCTGTAAGGATAATGATGGATCTAGGTGTTGATCCACAGAAGTTATTATCTGAGATCGTTAAGGTTTTAAATGATGAAACACCTGGTTCAACGGGAGCACCAAAAAGCAACAGCTCAAGTTCAAGTACACCTACATTAAATCAGTTTGGTAGAGATTTGACTGATATGGCTAGAGATGGAAAGATAGACCCTGTTATTGGTCGAGATAAGGAAATAGAAAGAATTATACAAATTTTAAGCAGAAGAACTAAGAATAATCCTTGCCTTATAGGCGAACCAGGAGTAGGTAAGACTGCTATTGCTGAGGGACTTGCTCAAAAGATAGTTGAGGGAAATGTGCCCGAAATATTAAATGATAAAAGAGTAGTTACCTTGGATGTTTCTTCTATGGTTGCAGGTGCAAAATATAGGGGTGAGTTTGAGGAAAGACTCAAAAAAGCTATGGAAGAGATACGTAAGGCTGGAAATGTAATTTTATTTATTGATGAGATGCACACAATTGTTGGTGCCGGTGCCGCAGAAGGTGCTATTGATGCCTCAAATATCTTGAAACCGTCACTAGCGAGAGGCGAGATACAAGTTATTGGTGCTACCACATTAAATGAATATAGAAAACACATAGAGAAGGATGCTGCACTAGAGAGAAGATTTCAACCAATTACAGTTGGAGAACCCTCAAAGGAGGAAGCAGTTGAGATATTGAAGGGCGTTCGAGATAAGTATGAGGCACACCATAGAGTTAAAATTACAGATGATGCTTTAGAAGCGGCTGTAAAACTAAGTGATAGATATATTACCGATAGATTTCTCCCTGACAAGGCCATTGACCTTGTCGATGAAGCCGCTTCAAGAGTGAGACTCAAAACTTTTACTGCTCCACCTGATGTAAAGAATATGGAGGAAAGAGTAGAAAAGCTTAGCAAGGAAAAAGAAGATTCTATACGTCATCAGGAGTTTGAGAAGGCGGCGAAAATAAGAGATGAAGAGCAGAAACTAAAAAATGAGCTTGATAAAATAAGGGATGAATGGCATCAAAAGAACCAAACAAAGACAGACACAGTTACAGGTGATGAGGTTGCAGATATTGTTGCGAGCTGGACTGGTATTCCTGTTAAAAAGTTAGCAGAAGAAGAATCTGAACGTCTTTTGAAAATGGAGGATACACTACACAATCGTGTTATTGGACAGGAGGAAGCAGTAAAATCTATTGCAAAGGCTATTAGAAGAGGTAGAGTTGGGCTAAAAGATCCAAAACGTCCAGTAGGTTCATTTATATTTTTAGGACCTACCGGTGTAGGTAAAACTGAGCTTAGTAAAGCATTGGCTGAGGCAATGTTTGGTGATGAAAAATCGCTAATACGAGTTGACATGTCAGAGTTTATGGAGAAACATAGCGTATCAAAGCTAGTTGGTTCACCTCCTGGATATGTAGGCTATGATGAGGGTGGACAGCTAACTGAGAAGGTAAGAAGGAGACCATATTCTGTTTTACTTTTTGATGAAATAGAAAAGGCGCATCCTGATATATTCAATATTTTGCTCCAAATACTTGAAGATGGCAGATTAACAGATTCACAGGGCAGAGTAGTTGACTTTAGAAATACCATTATAATCTTGACTTCAAATGTTGGTGCCAGAACTATTACAGAGCCTAAACGGCTTGGTTTCTCAGTTGCGAGGGACGAGAGTGCTAAAAACTATGAAGAAATGAAGGGGAATGTAATGGGTGAACTAAAGAAGACGTTTAGACCTGAATTCCTTAACAGAATTGATGATATAATCGTATTCCACCCATTGACAGAGGACAATATTAAAGAAATTGTTAGATTAATGCTTGCTGTACTAGTAAAGAGACTCAAGCAAAATGAGATAGATCTGGAAGTTAGTGATGAAACAACGGCTTATCTTGCTAAAAAAGGTTATGATCCTATTTTTGGAGCTAGACCACTAAGACGTGCAATTCAGAGTATGCTTGAGGATAAGCTTGCTGAAGAAATGCTCGAAGGTAAAATCAAAGCAGGGGATAGCATTATTGCGCAAATGGATGGAGAAAGTGTTGTAGTAAATAAGAAGGATTCAAAAAATAACGCATTGTTAATTTAAATTAATATTGTGGTTTGTTTTAAGGGAACCTAAATTTAGGTTCCCTTTATTTGATATTTATAAATTTATTATGAAAGAACAGACAGTAATATACTTAGGATTATTTGCTGTGAGACGTTTAGCTTAACAACTAAACTATCTTTTTCTAGAATCGGTATAGCTTGTTAGCTTAGTAATTGCATCGTTTGGGACTCTTTGCTTTTTTTACTTAAGATACAGAATGTAAAATAGTATAAAAAACGTATTCGGTATACTCGGGTTAAAATTTTATATTGATATATCCATATGGCTTGTCGCTATATGACAGAAAGCTGTCTATTGTTTTTTTTGCTTTTTCTGAAAATAAAGTACTTTTCTTTATTTCTCCATTTAGCTTAATTAACGGATCGATATAACGTTTCTTTGTATCAATGTTTACAAAATAGTATCCATTCGGCTTGTTTTCAGAACTGTAAACTGATTCAAGTTGAGTATAGACTTTCCACGCAGTCCGTATTTGTTTATTTGGGGTATTACTTAATAATGAAATTACTTCATTTTCAGTAAGTGTATATAAATCATCCATTGTTAATAAGTTATATTTTATACATTCTTTAAGGATATCACCTAAAAAATTAAGAGAAAGTTTATTTTCGTTTCGCGCAAAGGCTTCTCCTATTAAGCACGATCCTGCAACAAATTTTTCTGCAGATTCAAGATTACAAAATCCAAGTTCATCCTGACCAACTTCATTTTTAAATATTGTTATATTATCTAGCATACCTTTTATATCTGATAACTTCCACTTCCCTTGCCATACTAACATAGTAGATAACGTGTATTCAAGCCTATCAGCCGAGAGTCTTGGGCTGTCATTGTCTGCAATTGGATACAGATGATAGTCATCTACATTGCATTGGTCAATACAATCACGAGCAAGTAGATTTGTTATGCCACTTGAATTTTTGATAGTCGCATGAGTTCGTTCCTCTGTACTTGTTTGTGTTAATGCATCTCCATTCATAAAATCTACACTATGACTGAAAATTGGTGTTGCTATATCGTGAAAAAGACCTGCAAGTGCTTGCTTTTCATCCCCTGTAAATTGCCATATTAACAAGGCGACTGCTATACTGTGTTCAAAACGTGAATAAAAATATCTGTGATTATAAATTTTATTATAATCAGTACCGCAAAAAAGTCCCACTCCCTTTAAACGTAGCATTTCAGGTACATTAGAATACTCATCAATAAATGCTGGAATACCATTCGGACAAAGAATCTTAAAATACTCATCTATTTCAGAATTAGTCACAATTGTTTCTCCCCTTACATGTCTTTTTTTAAGTGTACATAATTAATACCAAATTGTACTTTCACCATATATATAGCTCCTAAATTATAACATAATACTAAAATGTTCACAAAATATACTTCAAAAAGCAATTTTTGCATATTACTTCGAAGATAAAAAATGTATTGGTAATGTAAATATAAATAACCATCTCTTTCTAAAACCTCAATAGGTTATAAAAACATCATCACTTGTGAGG
>JAEWAX010000013.1 GCA_023391425.1 Bacillota bacterium
AAAAGTGAAATAGATGAGGAAATAATTAGCTAAGAGGAGCCGCTTAAAAAAGCAGCTCCTTAAAGGGGTTGCTTTTTTTCTAGGCTCCAGAGGTGGTAAAACTCACATAGTGATTATAAAAATAATACCATTAGATTAAAAGTATATTTGTAAAACAGGTTAATTGCAACAGTGATGCACTAAAATATGCATCAAAAAATCTGATGCATAAGGAAGTGCATCAAATTTGTTGATTTTTACCATAAGGTGTGATAATGTTTAAACAGGGTCTAATGGAGTACATGACCAAAATAGAAATAAGGAAGATACAGGATTAAAAAGGACGGTGAGGATGTGTACTTTGCAATTATTGGGGATATAAAAAATTCTAAGAAACTTAAAAACCGTTTTCATGTCCAAGAGCAATTAGAAGAAATATTAAAAGACATTAACAAAGAGTATGATAATTATATAGCTGCAAATTTCATAATAACCTTAGGTGATGAATTTCAAGGCTTATTGAATTCCACCAAGCCATTAATAGAGATTATTGAAAAGATAAAGTTAAAAATGTATCCTACCAAGATAAGATTTGGAATCGGATTTGGTGAAATAACTACTAAAATTAATAAGAGTATGGCAATAAGTGCGGATGGACCGGCATATTATTATGCAAGAAAGATGATAAATGAAATTAAAAAAAGTGAAAAAAGTAGGATGAGTGACCATTCAGATATGAAGATTTGCAGTGACGAGAAGGAAGCTATTGTAAAGCTGATAAATAACACTTTTTGCTTATGGTCTTTCATTCAAAACAAATGGACTCAAAAACAAACTAGGCTTATATTAGAAAATATCATAAATAATAATCAAAGGGAAGTAGCGGAAAAGTTAGGAGTAGTTCAATCGACAGTCCAGAGAGGCCTCAAGAGTTCAGGGTATTATAGCTATTTGCATACAAAAAGAACGTTGGAAGAGATATTTTTAAAGGAATGGGGTTAAAAATATGGAACTAGTGCTTTTTACTATTTTAATTACTCTACACGTTATAGCAGATTTCTATTTTCAATCGGATAAAGTTGCTAAAGATAAAGTAATTAACTATAAAGGCGTATGTGTGCACGCTATACAATATGCATTAACCTTTGTAATAGCACTTGCATTTATAAGAGTGAATATGAAACTGCTGTTTTGCCTTTTATTAGCTGCAGTAGCACATTTTGTTATTGATTCTCTTAAATTTGCAATTAGTAAAGTTAGATTTTTTGATAGAGTAACATGCAAGCTAGGAACTATATTTTTAGCAGATCAGTTCTTGCATGTATTATCAATGTTTCTGATTACGATTCTAATTAATAGCATACATACAGATATATTATTGCATCCATTTTGGGCTAAAGTTTTAGATTTAATAAGCTTAACCCCCCTCTTTGCTTTAAGGTGGATTTTAATTATACTCTTAATAATAAAACCTGCTAACCTAGTTTTCAGACTATTATTTTCTAGCTTTAAACCAGACACTGAAAATGATGGTGGTATCGAAGAAAAGACCAAAAGAGCAGGGGCGATAATAGGCTGTTTGGAAAGAATACTTATAGTTATTTTTATAAGTGTGAAACAATATTCAGCTCTAGGATTTATTTTAACAGCTAAATCAATTGCTAGATACGATGAAATTGCAAAGGATAGAAAGTTTGCAGAATACTACTTAATCGGGACTTTGGTAAGTGTTGTATATTCAATTGTTGTATACGCAATTGTGTTTATAGGATTATAGTGAAGGGAGATAATTTATGCCAAATAAGATAACTATGTACGATTCAACCTTGAGAGATGGGGCTCAAGCATTAGGAATTTCATTTACTGTTGAGGATAAACTGAAAATAGTAAATAGACTTGATAAGTTAGGTATTGATTATATAGAAGCAGGGAATCCAAGTTCGAACCCAAAGGATTTGGAGTTTTTTGAAAAAGTTATGAAATTAAAGCTAAATACTTCAAAAATCATTGCCTTCGGAGCAACAAGAAGAGCAAATATAAAGGTAGAGGACGATGCAAATGTACAGTCATTGCTAAGGGCAGGTACCGAAGCAGTGGCAGTGTTTGGAAAGGCATGGAATTTTCAAGTCCTAGATATACTTAAGACTACTCTCGATGAAAACCTTAAAATGATACATGATACTATAAAATTCTTTAAACAAAATGGTAAGACTGTTGTGTATGATGCTGAGCACTTTTTTGATGGATACAAAGCAGATCCAGAATATGCAATGACTACATTGAGAACAGCGTGTGAGGCGGGAGCAGACACCATATGCTTATGTGATACCAAAGGTGCGAGCTTGCCTTCTAACATAGCCAGAATCACTCGCTTAGTTCAAGAAGAAGTGGGTTGTTCAATTGGTATCCACTGCCACAATGATAACGGAATGGCTGTGGCAGGCTCAATAGCAGCAGTTGAAGCAGGAGCGTCTCAGGTACAGGGAACAATAAATGGGTTTGGAGAAAGATGCGGTAATGCAAACCTTTGTACGATAATTCCAAATTTACAGCTATTGATGGACTATGAATGTATTCCAAGTGAAAATGTCGCAAAGCTTACTCCTGTAGCAAGATTTGTAAGCGAAGTAGCGAATATTATTCATGATGAGCGTGCGCCTTTTGTTGGGAACTGTGCATTTGCCCACAAAGCTGGTATGCATTCAGATGCAGTCAATAAGAATACCTCTGCGTATGAGCTTGTTAATCCTGAAGTGGTTGGAAATCAACGAAATATTCTTATGTCTGAGGTTGCAGGAAGAAGTGCAGTAATGAGCCTAATTAACATGGTGGACAGTTCTATAACAAAGGACTCACCACAAACAAAAAAAATAATTGAACGCTTAAAGGAGTTAGAGTATGAGGGCTATCAGTATGAGGGCGCAGAGTGCTCTTTTGAATTGGTAATTCGAAAAATGCTTGGTAAATATGAGCCATTCTTTGAACTGAAGGAATTCAAAGTTATTGTAGATGAACCGACTGTTAACAGCGTTAATTCGTCTGCAATGATAAAAATTCAAGTTGGAGATCAGACTGAGATAACCGCTGCTGAAGGCGATGGTCCGGTAAATGCTTTAGATAGTGCATTAAGAAAGGCCCTTGAAAGATTCTATCCTCAGATAGCTGATATTAAACTGACAGACTATAAGGTTAGAGTTCTGGATTCCAATTTTGCAACTGCTTCAAAAGTAAGAGTTTTAATAGAGACAACAGATGGAGAAGATGTTTGGACAACAGTAGGAGTGTCTTCCGACATTATAGAGGCTAGCTGGAAAGCGCTAGTAGATTCAGTGGAGCACAAGTTGATAAAGAAGACTTAGCTTGTGCCAAGCCGGTAGGCGTCGGCAGAGGCTTAGTCGCACTTATCCAGGGCCGTAGAGCCGCTTATCTCACGCTTGAAAAGCGGGAGTATTAGCGGGACTAGGCATCGGGCAAAGAAGACTTAGCCTGTGCCAAGCCAGTAGGCGCTGGCAGAAGCTTAGTCGCACTTATTTCGAGCATGGCGATACTTAACTCACACGAGTGAAAGGAGTGTGAGAATAGTGAGCCGCGAAGATAAAGAAGACTTAGCGAATTCCTAATATTGAAATATTAGGATGCATTTTTTCAAGATTCTTGTATAATAGTAGTAATAGAAAAACTATATTATATTAAGGGGATTGTCAATTGAAGCTTTATGGAAAATTAATCGAACAAGGAAAGATGATAAAGGAAGCATGGGCTGAACCTCAAAATTCCTCTGATGACTTTAGAGAACAATTAGAGGAATGCCTCATAATGGTTTGTAAAGAGCTTGATATTGAGGTCCCAATATGGCTTAAAAAGAACACAAAGGAATTCGGTTTATATAGAAAAACAAGCTTTAATAGTGACCATTTTGGTGAAACAATTAACTTTGATAGGTTTGAGATAGTACTATATTGATTTGAATTTTTAGCTTTGCTAAGTGCTGAGATAAATAAATGCTCCTTTATTCAAACAGTTAAAAGCTGTTCGTATAAAGGAGTATTTTTTAAAAATAATTAAAGTGTAAAACTTGAGTTTTTAAACTAATAATAATAGTATATTTAGTGTTCAAACCTTTATAACATAAGCATTAATACTCGAACATTATTTCAAACAACCAAAAACATAAAGTTAAAGGGGGCATATTATGTGTTTAAAAAGTAACATAAAAGGGTTTCAGCATTTAGGTTTACCAGTTAGAGATATTGAGAAAAGCAAGAATTGGTACATAAGTACGTTAGGGTTTGAATTAGTATACCAAACCCAATTTGGTAGTGGTAATGAAGAAGTTAAGGTGGCTTTTATAAAGCTGGGGAACTTTGTCATTGAAATGTATCAGCCATCAGGTGATGAGTTTGAAGAAATAAAAGGTCGTGGACATGGTCATTTTGATCACATTGCATTAGATGTAGATAATATTGAAGCAATATATGAAAAGCTAGAGAGACTTGGAATTAATACTATAGAAGGGAAGCCCAGATATTTGCCATTTTGGGAAAATGGAGTTAAGTTTTTAACTATTTTAGGTCCCAACGAGGAAAAAATTGAATTTAATCAGAAACTATAATTATAGAATTTATTAGAGGACATTATATAAGTATTTTGATTTTAGCTGTAGGAAGCACAAAAAGTGAAAATATAACGAGGCAATAGATATCCCCCACCTCTTATAGGTGGCGGGTACCGCTTCGGTTTTCAGGCGGCGAGCATATCTCCCGCCTCGTTGAAACGCCGCTAATGAAATTAAATTTTTCTACAACCGAAAAATTTAATTTTGAATTGAGGCGTTATAAAGAGATAAAAAGAAGAGGTACTAAGGATTTAAGCTAAATTCTAAGTATCTCTTTTTTTAAAAATAGTGAAAATAATTTTCTAATTGATAAGGAAAATTATTAAAAAACAATGTCGAAATATAATGTCGAAAAATATTTAGATTATCTTGACAGCTAAAAAAAAATGTCTTATTATTGAATTAAACGATTACCGTAAACGTTTACGTGTAAAAAATAAAGGAGATGAGGAAATAAGTGTCTGCAAGCATTAAGGATGTAGCTGTAAAAGCGGGGGTCTCTGTTGCAACAGTGTCTCATGTTATAAATAACACTCGTTTTGTAGCTGAATCCACTAAAGAAAAGATTATGGCTGCAATGGAAGAGCTTAAATATGTCCCAAACTCAATGGCTCGCAGCCTTCGAACAAACAAAACAAAGACAGTGGCTCTACTTATACCGGATATTTCAAACTTCTTTTTTACAGAAGTAGCTGAGGCAATAGAAAGTGTTCTAAGTAAAAAAGGATACAGCTTATTTTTATGTAATACAGGAGAAAATATCGATACTGAAAAAAAACAGATTATGCACATGAGTGCGCAGCTTGTAAGCGGAATTATAATTGCACCTACTAGCCGTAGTTTTGATTATAGGTCTATGTTTACAGATGTAAATTACCCAATGGTGTTTATTGATAGAAAAACTGACAAACTACAGGCTGATGTAATTATGGTAGATGGTAAGAGTGCTACCTACAAAGCGGTATCAGAGCTTATAGGCAAAGGGCATAAGCGTATAGGATATATTGCAGGGCGTGATGGCTTAAGCACTACGGATGAGCGACTTACAGGATACAAGGAAGCTATTGAGGACAATGGATTAGCGATAGATGAAAAACTTATTAAAAAAGGTGATTCTAAGTATGAAAGTGGCTATTGTTTAACTGAGGAGCTCCTCATGAAAACGGATGCTACAGCAATTTTTGTATCAAATAATCTAATGTCTGTTGGTGCGATGAAATGCCTTTCTAATAAAAAAATATCTATTCCAGAACGTATGGCCATAGTTGGATTTGATGATTATAATTGGGCGACAATAACCAATCCACCTCTTTCAACGATAAAACAGCCAGTTTCCAAGCTCGGAATTATGGCAGCTGAGCTTGTACTCAAAAGAATAGAGAATCCAGAAGGAACTTTTACAGAATATAATCTTCCAGCTGAATTTATAGTACGCAAGTCGTGTTAAAGACAGGTGTAACTCTAATTAGTGGCACAAGAGTGCTGCAACCTTAAAGTTGGTACTGTAAAGGGTTAATAAATTAAAATAAAAAAATAAATGAGGAGAATATTATGCCAGAAATAAAATATTCTAAAATCTTAGATGCTACAAAACATTATGATGTAATTGTAGCCGGCGGTGGACCGGCTGGTATATGTGCTGCTGTTGCTGCTGCTCGTGAGGGCGTATCAGTTGCCTTGATTGAAAGATATGGTGTATTAGGTGGGAATCTAACAGTAGGACATGTTGGACCAATTTTAGGTGAGGTTGCCCCCGGTGGTATGCGTGATGAACTAATGGAGCTTTTGGGAGTTCCAAATAACGATATACTTGGTGTGGTTGGGTTAGCTCACGATGCTGAAAGAGCAAGATATGTGCTAACGAATTTTGTAAATGATGCAGGTGTTGAGGTTTATCTTCAATCACCTATAACAGATGTAATTATGGAGGATAATAAGGTACGAGGACTTGTGATAACTGGGAAACAGGGCATGTATGCACTTACCGCAGAATGTGTAGTAGATGCGACTGGAGATGGTGATGTTGCATTCTTCTCTGGGGCACAATACGAGGTTGGAGGAGAAGGCGGACTGATGCAGCCTACAACACTAGAATTTACTATTTCTGGAGTCGATGAGAGCCGTGCAATTACTTGTATCGGTGAGGTGGATGATGTTAAGCTTGGAGACGAAAAATTTCTAGATTACACTGCTCGCTGTGTTAAAGAAGGACTTTTACCTGAGGTAATGACTTCAGTGCGCTTGCATCGTACAGTTACTCCTGGAGAAAGGCGTGTTAATACTACACAGGCAAATGGAATAGATGCCACAAAGGTTAATGACCTAATGAAGGCAGAGGTAATTTTAAGAAATCAAATATACCAATTAGTTGATTTTTTACAAAAGCATGTTCCGGGTTATGAGAAGTGCTATGTTACTTCAAGCGCTGAAACACTTGGGGTTAGAGAAACACGTAGATTTATTGGAGAATACATTTTAAAAGATGATGATTTGGTAGAAGGAAGAAAATTTAACGATGCAATTGTTCATAATGCCAATTTTATAGTAGATATACACAATCCAGAAGGTGGAGGACAGGCAGAAGGAATACCTGAAGAGGTGCAGCCTTACGACATACCTTATAGATGCTTTATACCACTTAAAATAGAGAATTTAATACTGTCAGGAAGATGTATTTCTGGAACCCATAGAGCCCATGCTTCATATAGAGTTATGACAATATGTATGGCAATGGGACAAGGAACAGGTATTGCAGCAGCATTAGCAGTAAAAGGGAATATTTCTCCAAGAAAATTATCTCCAGCATTGGTTCGTGAGAGACTAGTTGAACTTGGAGTAGAGATGGATCAATAAAAGTTTGGTGAACTATAGAGCCTTTTGTTGGAAAGTATTCTGCGATAGCAAAAGAAACTATTGACTAGAGCCATAATGTTGAAAGGAGATTATATTATGAAAGCCTTTTTTATTGAAAAACCTCGTATCGGTGTAGTACGAGATACAGAAATACCTGTTCCCGCTGATGATGAGATACTTCTTGAGGTTAAGGCTGCAGGTGTTTGTGGTACAGATGTGCACATATATAAGGGTGAATATTTTGGGAGTTATCCAAGAATACCAGGTCATGAATTTTCTGGTGTGGTAGCTAACATTGGAAAAAAGGTTACAAAGTTCAAGGTTGGACAGCATGTTGCAGCAGACCCAAACATATTCTGTGAAGCATGCGATGCTTGTAAAGAAAATCGTCAGAATTTTTGTGTAGACATGCATGCTGTTGGTGTTACAAGACATGGAGCCTTTGCTCAGTATCTGACTGTACCAGAGCGTTGTGTATTTGATATATCTGGACTAAGCTTCACTGAGGCCTCAATGGTAGAACCTTTATCATGTGTGGTTTATGGGCAAGAAAAGGCAGGTATACCCTTAGGAGCCTCTGTACTTATATTTGGTGCAGGACCAATAGGGCTTATGCATTCTCAGCTTGCTGCGATAAATGGTGCAGCAAGTGTCACTGTTGTTGATCTCTTTGAGGATAAGCTTGCTTTAGCAAAAAAACTCGGAGCAGACTACACCTACACATCGTCAGAATTTGAAAAGCTTGGATTGGTTAATTCTTTTGAAGTTGTTATCGATTGTACTGGTGTACCAAGAGTTATAGAGGGCGAAATAAAATATGTAAAGGACTCGGGTACAATACTCTTCTTTGGCGTATGTCCTGACAATAGTGCAATAACAATAAATCCATATGAAGTGTTTAAACGTGAACTAAAGATTTGCGGAAGCTTTGCACTTAAAAAGACTTATGGAAAAGCAGTTGCCCTTGCTAAAAGTAATAAGATTAATTTGATAGACCTTGTAGATAAGAGGCTTTTACTTGATGAGGCGCCAAAACTTTTTGAAGATATAATGTCTGGAAATTCAGGACTTAAGACTATATTTTATCCTAATGGAATTGAAAAATAATATGGAGGAGGAGATTATATGTTACGTGCAACAATGACAAAACCTGGTGAAATTATATTTGAGGACATACAGGTTCCAGCTATAAAAGATAATCAAGTACTAATTAAAATGTCAAGGATAGGTGTGTGTGGTTCAGACATGCATGTTTATCATGGGAAACATCCATATACCTCATATCCTGTTGTTCAAGGACATGAAGTTACAGCTGTTGTAGAAAAGTGTGGTAATGGAGTTGTGGATTTTGC
This sequence comes from Bacillota bacterium, assembly GCA_023391425.1. Lineage (GTDB taxonomy): Bacteria > Bacillota > Clostridia > Acetivibrionales > DSM-1351 > Ruminiclostridium. The sequence continues at coordinate 8,800 of JAEWAX010000013.1, forward strand.
ACCAGGGGATAGAGTGACTGTTCAACCGCAAGTATTCTGTGGTGAGTGTGCAATGTGTAGAGAAGGAAATTATCATATTTGTGAGAGCCTTAAGGTAATGGGATTTCAAACAGAAGGTATGGCACAGGAGTTCTTCCTGGTAGACCAAGCAAAGCTAATACACATACCCGATGAGCTAGATCTTGACTCTGGTGCACTTATAGAGCCTGTTGCTGTTGGTGTTCATGCTGTAAGGCGATTAGGAAATGTTAAAGGTAAAAAGGTATTGGTATTTGGTGCAGGTCCTATTGGAAATCTCACAGCTCAGGCTGCAAAAGCAATGGGTGCAGCAAGTGTTATGATAGTAGATTTAAGCGATTATAGAATACAAAAGGCTATAGAGTGTGGAATAGATTTTTGTGTTAATACAGCTAAGGAAGATTTAAAGAAAGCAGTTTTCGAGAATTTTGGTAAAGATGGTGCAGATGCAATATTTGAATGTATTGGTGTTCAGCCTACAATGGATCAGGCTATATCCATAGCTAGTAAAGGTACTACTATAATGGTTGTAGGCGTATTTGGTGATATACCAATGGTGGATCTCGGGCTTGTACAAGATAGAGAGCTAACTCTGCGTGGTACACTTATGTATAAAAGAGAGGATTTTGATGATGCAATAAGGTTCATGGCTAACAAGGAAATTGTAGTAACACCACTTATTTCACGCCATTTTGCATTCAGAGATTATCTTAAGGCATATAAATTTATTGAAGAGTCTAAAGACCAAGCTATGAAAATTTTAATTGATTTATATTAAGGGTAATAATGCATATTTTAATTCTTACAATAAACTTTTGAAAGTTGGGGTGTATTATGATTGACGTTGTGGCTCTTGGTGAGCTTCTCATAGATTTTACACAGATTCGTTCTGGCGATGAAACCGTTAGATGCTTTGAACAGAATCCTGGTGGGGCACCGGCTAATGTGTTAGCTGTATTATCTAAATTTGGTTGTAAGTGCGCATTTATTGGTAAAGTTGGAAACGATATGTTCGGAGAGTTTTTAAGGAACAAACTTTTAGATCTCTCAATAGATTGCCGAAATCTTGTTTTAGATTCAGAACACAATACAACCTTGGCATTTGTTTCACTAGATGAAAAAGGCGACAGAAGCTTTAGTTTTTATAGAAATCATGGTGCAGATACATGTCTTTCAGAAGAGGAAATTGATCTAGATCTTATAAATGATTGTAAGCTATTTCATTTTGGAACGTTATCAATGACTCATGAGCCCTCACTTTCCGCAACAATCAAAGCAGTTGAATATGCTAAGGCATGTGGAAAAATAATATCCTTTGACCCAAATTACAGAGCACTTTTGTGGGATAATGAGGAGAGTGCAATAACAGCAATGAAATGTGGACTTAAGTATGCTAATATTGCCAAGCTTTCTCTTGAGGAAGCCCAAATGGTTACAGGTAAAACATGGCCTGATGACTGTTTGAAAGAACTCCTTAAATATGGACTTCGCTTTGTGGCTATAACAATGGGAGCTCAAGGCTGTGTTTATGCTACAGAGAAGTACAGGGGTGGTTTTACAGAGTTCCCAGCTAATGTTGTGGACACAACAGGTGCAGGGGATAATTTTTGGGGAACACTTATATTCGGATTGTTAAACAATGGTATAGATGTAGATAAAATTTCAGAGACTAAGCTTTCTGAAATTGTGCTTATGGCAAATATTGCTGCTGCAATGAGTACTGAGAAAAAAGGTGCAATACCTTCAATACCTGATTTAGATAGGGTTAAGGAAGCCTTAGTGAAAATAAGGTAGTATGAAATAGTGCAAAACAAACCCTCATTGAGATGAGAATATAATATCTTAATGAGGGGTTGTTTTTTGTACTCTTATTTTATAGTTGAAAGGGATTTCATATCTTGTTTTAGATTCTGATAAATAGAATGATATAGCTTATAATACTGGTCATATTTCTTTTTATTATCATCGTTTGGTATAATTTTTTTGTTTAAACTTGCCACTTCTTAACATCCTCATAAGTTAGTAGCCCAGTTCCAATTCCAGCCAACATAATATCTAAATCCTGCGATATCAGATTGCCCTCAGTATCAATCATAATTGTTTTTGTTCCAGACGTTCCGATATCAGTACCCAATAGGTAGTTCGTACAAAATCTTCTTTATTCAAAGGTAATTGCAACTTTCAAATCACCATATTTTCCAGAAGCGTATTCAAAAGCTGTTTCCCATTCTTCAATTGTAAAAGTTTTTGAAACTAAACCATTAGTTTTTAAATTACCATTTTTTATATTTTCAATTACAAAGGGGTAGCAGTATGGACTTAGATGTGAACCAAGAACATCCAGTTCTTTCCTGTCACCAATAATTGACCAGTCTACGGTAGTTGGTTCTCCAAATACACTGAATTCCACAAATCGTCCTAATTTTCTTATCATTTTAAGTCCTTGAACAACACTTGATGGATGCCCTGTGGCTTCGATATAAATATCACAGCCATAACCATCGGTCAGCTTCATAATTTCTTCCACTACATTAACCTTTGAGGGGTTCCAAACTATATCTGCACCATATTCCTTTGCTTTTTCCAATCGGCCATCAACCATATCAAGTACAATTAATTTTGTAGGATTTTGCATTCTTGCATATGTGATCATACCAAGACCAAGAGTTCCTGCTCCAGAAATAACTACCACATCATCATTACGAATCTGTGCTCTGTCTACTGCATGTTTGGAACATCCGTAAGGTTCAATCAATAGAGCAGCACTCAGAGGTATTTCTTCTGGCACTTTTGAAATCACACAGGTTTTAGGAAATCTTACATATTCAGCCATACCTCCGTTGTTACCTTTTTGGAAACCAAAAATTGCATGGGGTTGGCACATCCAATATCTACCAGTCTTGCAGAATTTGCACTCACCACATGGAACAATCTGATCTGCTATAATTCTTTCACCAATAGTATAATCTTTTACATTTTCTCCTATTTGAACGATATGCCCTAAAAATTCATGTCCTGGAATAAATGGTGGTTCTACCCATGCTGGTTGGTTATCATCACCCCAATACATAGCTGCACCATGTTGGCACTTCAGGTCACTTGCGCAAACACCACAGCCTTCTGTTTTGATGATGATATCATCTGGTCCACATTCTGGTGTAAGATAATTTGTTTCTAAACGGTAATCCCCTTTTCCATATGCTACTAAAGCTTTCATTGTTGTTGGTACATTTCGCATTATGTTTCCCCCCTTGATTATTTAATAAATGTTTTATGTTAATAAATTTTTATTTTTAATGAAAAAGTACATTTGCCCATGAATACAATTCATTTTTTATAATTTAGACGATGGCACCCTGTTCGATTAACTTTTTGACTAGAAGCTCAGTGTTCATTCTACTCATGGAACAATGACTTTGAACACAAATAGCTGCAGCTGTACCTGCTGCTTGACCCATTGCCATACAGGTTGCCATAACTCGAATTGAACCGAAAGCAGAGTTATCGGCACACACGGTGCGTCCAGCAGTAATCAGATTCTTACTGTTTACAGGGACAAGTACACCATAAGGGATATTGTATTCTTGTTTTAGACTAATGCAATCCTGTTCTATGCTATCGGGCTTATGAATATCTATTACGTGAGTTCCCTTTGCAATAGTATCCTTAAATGCCTTTGGATTGAGTACATCGTCTGCTGTCATCTTATACATTCCGACAATACGGTAGGTTTCGCGTACTCCTGCCTGTGTGCCCGATTTTAGGAGCCAACAATTTTTGAAAGCAGGGAAATTCTCACGCATAATATTTATCACTTTGAATAAATTTTCACGTAAAATGCATTCAGTCTTGGTAAATTGTTCAGGAGAGCTTGCATCGGTGCTTTCACGTAACAAATTAATTGTAACTATACCATCGCGAAAATGCCTGCTTATCCATGGTCCGCCGAATATTGGCATCTCACCCTTTTGGTTAAGTTCGCTTAATCTTCCGCGTATTTCAGCACTGATAGGCATTTTTTCATCTACGGCATCTGCAAATAAATCTTTGAGTGCATCAGTATCGACACCGCCAAGTTGAAACCATAGAGACGCAGGCTGTAGCTTGGTTTCCTTGGTAGTTTCAAATCCTGCTGCACGTACCAGGTCTGCATCACCTGTACAGTCAATAGCCGCCTTACATTCATATGCGACCCGTCCCGCCTTGTTCTGTACGATGACATGACTAACCTTCCCATCAGTCGTCATAACACAATCTGAAAAATAAGTATGATATAGCAGCGTAACACCGCTTTCAAGAAGTAATTGCTGAGCTGCCAGTTTGAATACCTCATCGTCTACGGGAACATTTCCACTATCAAGTGAAATGTCAGCACCATTGAGAGCGCTTATCCGTTTCATAAGCTCAAAAGGGATTCCATCGATAATCAACTTTTTCTTTTTCTTAAATATGCTAATAGGAGTTACAAGGGCACTTGATGCCATACCTCCTACAAATCCATAACGCTCAATCAATAGTGTCTTTGCACCGTTTCTGGCTGCAGCAACTGCTGCAATAATACCAGAAGGCCCGCCTCCACATACAATTACATCATAACTATCTATCACTGGTATTTTATTTTCGTTTTCACTAATAAACATAGTTACCTCCTAAAATTTTCAATCGAAAAGATCAACTCCGCGTTCAATTAAAACCTTTTGAACTTCGTGAAAATCTACCTCACGAGGCATTATTTCCTTCTGTGCCGCTAGTGCTGCCGTTACGCCAGCTGCCTCACCTATTGCCATGCAAATCGACATAACTCGATATGACGCATGTGCACGGTGTGTTCCAGAAATACATCTGCCAGCAAGAATTAAACCATCTAAGCTTTTTGGAATCAAACTGCGCAAAGGAATATCATAGGGATTTACTTCCTCTGGTACACCCTCAGCCTGTGCGCTACCTGCAGGATTATGAATGTCCACTATAAAGCTTGCCTTATGGACAATAACGTCTTCAAACCGACGTCCTGTACAAAGATCTGAGTCTTTAAGTATATATTGGCCAATAAAACGACGAGTCTCACGGACTCCAAGCGTATTTGCTGTGCTTTTTACAAAGCAATTCTGATAACCATCAACATTTTTTCGCAGGAAATCAGTTACAATATCAATTTGCGCGCGTAAATCAATTTCTGCTCTTTCTAAATCATCGCTTGATAGCGCAGAAATGCCATTTGACTGTGTTGTATTTATAACACGTTCACCGGGAACTGCAGTGCGAAATGAACGGACAGATGCTGCATTAGGTGGTAAATGGCCTTCACTGCAAAGTCTGGTAGTATAATCAAGAAACCTCTCACCCTTGTAAGTAACGTGGTCTAGTTCACCTATACAGGTAAGTGCATCGTCCTCGACACCCTGCAATCGGAACATCAAAGTAACAGGTTGTAATAGTGAATCGCCTTCGCGTCCCATTTCATATTCAGCACCTGCAAAGTATGCAACATCACCGTCTCCAGATGCATCAACAAAGGATTTTGCTCGAATTACCTTCATGCCTGTCTTTTCAGAAATGACAATGCCCGTAAGCTTTTTGCCATCAGTTATGGCATCGACAACAGGGGTTTGGATATATATCTTAACGCCTGCTTCATGAGCAAAATCTATAAGCACGCGTTTTGCTTTTTCAAAATCATGTGTCTGCTGCGTGATGCCTGTTTCATCACTTTCTGGAACACCGAGACGTACAATAAGCTCATCCCGTAAGGTCCCGTTTGATACGCTACCGAGGATTGGTGCAACTGCACCATTTGTCAAATTACCGCCAAGTGTACCATAGCGCTCAATTAATGCGGTTTTAGCTCCCATCCGTGCTGCGGAAACAGCTGCACAAATACCAGCAGGACCAGAACCGATGACAACAACATCATATCGTGCTGCTATCTGTAAAGATTTCTGATAGGGTACTGATTCAAAACTCATGGCTTGATCTCCTCCTAGGTTTCTAATTATTAGTGCAGATAGCGTTTTGGTGGAATCTGCACTAATAACATTGCAGTAGTTATTCACCTAAAAATGCACCTTGCTCTTTCAATGTTGTACGGAGATGGTTTACATCTATAGAAGCAGGGAGCTTACCGTCCTTAATGGCTAATGCCGCTGCAGTACCAGCAGCTTGACCGAATACAATACAGCAAGGTATCATACGAGTAGCTGAGCCTGCTATCGCATCGGCTGAAAGGGAACGTCCTGCTACAAGTAGATTGCTTACACCCTTTGGTACCAAGCAAGTGTATGGAACACCAAAGTAAGGTCCTTTTTCTAAGGTATAATATGTTCCACCTGGGTCGTTCTTATTGTGAGTATCCATATTTGTTGCCAGCACAGCGATGGAGTTATCCGGCACACGACAATTTATAACATCGTCCGCAGTCAGCTTGTACAGACCATCAATATGACGGGTTTCACGAATACCTATTTTTGCAGCTGTACCCATAAACTTTGCATTCTCAAAACCAACAGCGTATTTCTTCATAAAATCGAATACTTTATGCACCTGCTTCATACCAATCAATTCAGCCTTGGTCAAATCCTCGGCATTGGTTCCATCAATGTCTAATATACGAGATACATTTAAACGATACTCACCAGGTTCAGGACTCTCAAATAGACACACCTCTGCACGAGGGACATCGCCCCATTCCTCCTGTTTTTCTCGAATTAACCAACTGAATGGACCATAGAAAGGACGAATCTCATCTTCATGCTCCTTGATGTGGGCATTCAATCGCTCAGTATCAACATTGCAAACTCGGAAAAACATAGTAGCTGGCTGCATGTTGCCATCGTTAACGTTGCCGAGTTCATATTTTACACCAGCTCTAGCTGCTACATCTGCATCACCTGAACAATCGATTATGATTTTTGCACGAATGACTGACATTCCTGATTTGTTTGCAATCACCACACCAACGATTTTATCGTCTTCTTTTAGAACATCTATAAACTGGGTGTGTAAGAGGATTTCTGCACCTGCTTCTAGAATCATATCAGAAGCAACCACTTTTAAGGCTTCATGGTCAAAAGGTCCTACATGATCATGACCAATTTTGTAGTATCCTGCACGAGATGTTCTCGCTCTCACTTCACTAGGCTGAATAGCACCGCCTATTTCTTCCATACGGTTTACGATTTCTTCAAAAATACCTTTTATGATTTGCTTTTCGCTCTTTGCATCATACACAGTCATAAAAGGACCTACCAGACCGTTGGTAGCCTGTCCTCCAACACAGCCGGAATCATCAATTACTAAGGTTTTTGCACCATTTCTTGCAGCGCAGATTGCCGCTCCAATACCAGCAGGACCTGCACCAACAACAAGAATATCTATATCACGATAAACTGGAAGTTCTTTAGTATAATTCACTTTGCTCATTATAATCTCTCCTTATCATAGATTTCCCTATTTAGTGTTGTAGCAGCCCCATATGGGACTGCTACAAGAATACACATTTGATATAAAATTTATTTTTTGCCGTAGAACTCGTCATACCAAGATTGCATTTCTGCTTTTATTTTTTCGCCGCCACTATTTGTCCAGTCTGACTGGAAGGTTTTGAGGTCACTAATTTTTTTAGTACCGCCAATAAGCTGTAGGATAAAGTCACCAGTAGACTTAAACAATGACTGATTGTACTTGGAGTAATTCTGCAATGAAGGCATGAATGCGAAAGTATTATCTACGAAGATTTTTGGATTCTCTTTGTTTGTTTTGTTAGTAACTGCATCAAATGCTGCCCACATAGCATCACTCTTTCTAACACGAGAAGGCCACTGTTTTGCAAACTCTTTCTCATCAGTACTGTTAAGATACCAGTAGGAATTACCGCGCTCTTCTGCAAAAATAGGGTTAATTGGTTTTATGGAACCATCAGTATCATAGGTAAAGTGTGTACCTTCAACACCGATATTGAGGTATAGCTGATTTTGTTGCTTAATGTTCATCCAGTTAATAGCATGCTGAGCATTCTTGGAGCTCTTAAGTATACAGGTCACCTGATTGATTGCCTCAGTCTTCATATACTTGCAAGTACCATCAGAACCCGCTAGTGCACCAATGTAGCCAAGATCTTCGCTCTTAAGGCCTAGACCATCCTTACCTGTCATGATTGGAGTAGTAACAGCAACACCAACACGGTTTGAAGCTGCAATAATTGCTTTTCCTGCAGATAATTTTTCATTTACAGTGGTTGTGTTGTTAACCGCCCAATCACGATCTATAAGTCCTTCTTTTGAAAGTTTTTGCATAAATTCCATCATTTTAGGGAAATTTTCATGTTCAGTCATATAGTAGACTTTACCATTCTCATCGACCATCCAGTCGTTATAGATACCAAATGCAGAAGTTATACACTGTGGTATATCCCAGTTAACCGAGGCTTCTGAGGCAGCACGGAAAGGACCGGTGAAGGGAATATATTTATCTCCATAGAACTTTTTAAGAGCAACAAGGGTGTTATAGAACTCGTCTATAGTAGTTGGAAGTTGATTAATGCCAGCTGCTTTCATCAAATCCATTCTTGCTACCATGAACGTTGTTATTTCAGTTGGGTATGGATATTTGTAAGGAATACCATAGATTTTACCATCGGAACCTGAAGTAGCCTTCCAAGAATCTTCAGATACACCTTTGAGAATGTCCTGACCATACTGATTAAGTAAATCTGTAAGAGGCATCAATGCGCCTTGAGATAGTAGTGTCTGGAACTGTGAGACACTTACCTGAAGGACGTCATAATTAGCACCAGACGCAACTTCCATAAGGAGCTTTTCGTCTGCATTTTCAGCCGGGAGTACGTTGTAATTTACTTTGTAACCAGTTTTTTCTTCATAGACTTTTGCCATACTGTCAGTGTTAGGGTCAAAGCTGACATTGTAACCAAGATACTTAAGTTCTGGTTTTTCACCATCCAGAGCTTTAGCGTCGGTTGAGGTGCTTGCTTTAGCTGTTGAGGTGTCACTTGGAGTTGAAGTACTGCTCTGTCCACAACCTGCTAAGCTAGAAACAATCATCAATACTGCAAGAAACGATACAAAAATCTTCTTCATAATTTCCCTTCCTCTTTTTTTTTATTTTTACCGGTTTCCCGATAAATTACGTATAAAATAAAACTAATTTTGATTAACCCTTAACTGAGCCAATCGTAATACCTTGAACCATAAATCTCTGAACTAATGGATATAATGCAACGATAGGAATTAGTGAAAGAACAACTACTGCTGCGATAATTCCATCGATGGAAACATTAGCATAATTACCTGCAACAAGTCGCTCAACAATTGTCTGTGTATTGCTAACAGTATTATAGGTAAATAGCTGCAAGGTTTGCATGTTGGTACTATTGGTATACATCATTGCATGGAAGTAATTGTTCCAATAATTAACAGCATATAACATGGCTACTGTAGCTAACACAGGTGTTGACATTGGACAGACAATGGATATTAATATTCTTACATCAGTGGCACCGTCGATTTTTGCCGATTCTTCAATACTCTCAGGCAAGCCTTCAAAATAATTTTTAACAATGAACATGTTGAAATGCACTATAAAAAACGGCAGTATCAGCGCAGCAAATGTATCCATAATATTCAAGGTACGCACTACCATATATGCAGGAATTATTCCACCAAAGAACACCATGCTGATAATGTATAACATAATAAAGACCTTACGCCCTTTAAACGAGGGCTTTGATAGCGGATACGCAGTTGTGATTGTCACAACCATACTGATGATTGTACCCAAAACAGTAACAATTATCGTATTTTTTAGCGCATGTAAAAACGTAGTCTCTGCTAGTACATATTTCATTGTTTCAAACTGTATATCAACCGGCCAAAATAACACAGAACCCGATGTAACTGCAGATGCACCACTGAATGACTTGGATACCACATGCAAAATAGGAAGTATCGCACACAGTGCAAGTATACTCATGATAATGTAGGAAATTACTATCATAATCTTTTCACTTATTTCCAGCGGGATGCCCATACTCTTTTTCTTCATAAACATAGTTTTCACCTCATACATGATATACTTTATTCCAATTACCAAATACTCCTATGAAGTACTCTCTTACAAACACTATTTGAACCAACAATTAAGATAAATGCTACAACCGAGTTAAATAAACCAAGCGCGGTACCCAAAGCGAAATCTGATTGACCTAAGCCCATACGGTAAACATAGGTCTGGATTACATCGGCCACATCGTATACCGTTGCATTGTAGAATACAAGAATCTGTTCAAATCCAGTATCCAATATATATCCTACCTTTAGAATTAGCATTAATACGATGGTAGATGCCATTCCTGGCAATGTTATATGCCAGATTTGACGTAGTTTGGAAGCACCATCCACTCGAGCTGCTTCATAGAGCGAAATGTCGATACCCGTGATAGCAGCCAAATAGATGACTGTATTCCAACCAACTTCTTTCCATCCCTCAGTAAAGACCAATAGCCCTCGAAATATGTTAGGATCTGAGAAAAAACTGATTCTTTCAATTCCTAACGCTGCAAGTCCGCTGTTTACTATTCCATAAGTGCCCAGCAAGGAATAGAAAATACCGAACGTAACTACCCAAGAGAAGAAATATGGTATATAAATCGCGGTTTGTGCCAGCTTGCGATAAGCTTTATTACGGATCTCATTGAGCAAAATCGCACATATTATAGGAATGGGGAATAGGAACACAATCTTATATGCATTGATAATCAAAGTGTTTACAAGAACTTTGATAAACGCTGAACTTGCAAACAATCGCTCAAAATGCTGTAATCCTACCCAATCACTCTTCGCGATTGCATCCAATGGATTACTACCTGCAAAAATACTGTAATCCTTAAATGCTATTGTGATACCATACAGTGGCAAAAACTTATAGACTATCAAAAAGAACAATCCAGGGAGCAACATTAAATACATGATATAATGCTCTTTCATATATGCTCCCAATTTAAAATGCGTTTGTATTTCATTTTTTGCTTGTGATTTTGCAGCAAACATTTTCATAGCATAACTCCTCCGCAAATTGGCAGTCAGTAGAAACTTTACATAATAGAACATTTTGAAAAATGTGTAGAATAAAAGACTTATGAAAGCTTTCAAGGTAAGTTTGTATTCAATCTATGTTTTTATATTAGCATACAAATCTCATAAGTTGAATAACTCAATCTTCTGATTCCTTATCCAAAACTGTTATATTTGCATAAAAATCTACTCGGTTTGTGTTGAAATTTGTAGAAATGGCACTAAAGAAGTTGATATATGATAGCGATAGGGACTGATAAAATAAGCTATCTCAGTAGCTTATTTTATCAGTCCCTATCGTTCTTTTCTTCATTTTATACTAGAATGTATATAAACTGTAAGTAATAGTATTTACTCTTGATTCATGTGCTTCAATGGTATTGACAGTGTAACAGTAGTACCCATTTTCAACTCTGAACTTATCATCAAGCCGCAATCATCGCCACCAAATAGCTTAAGTCTTTCATCTACATTCCCTAGACCATAGCCTTTTGTACTGCTGTTCTCTTGGCTTATGATCTTCTCCAACTGCTCTTGGCTCATTCCATATCCGTTATCCTTTATTATGATCACCAATTTACCATTTTCTTTTTTTGCCGTAATACCAAGCCAACCCTCGTTGTTTTCGTTGTGCAGGATACCATGATTAAGAGCATTTTCTACCAATGGTTGCAGAGTTAGCTTAGGAATAAGACATTCCATGATATCATCGTCTACATTAATATCTATGGTAGAAATATTGCTAAACCTTTTTTGCATAAGCCCTATATAAGCACGGATTAAATCCAATTCTTCCTGAAGAGTAACAACATCTCTTCCTTTGCTCAAACTCAGACGGAAATATTTTGAAAATGCATTTAGCATCCATACACTGTCTTCCTTTCGATCGTCTAAGATCATCCACTTGATTGCATCTAATGTATTATAAAGAAAATGCGGGTTTATTTGTGCCTGTAAAGCTTTTAATTGGTAATCACGTGCCTTCAATTTTGCTTCATAAGATTCTTCCATTAGCTTTTTGATAGTAACAACTAAATGGTTTGCATTATTTTCTAATAATGCAAGTGATTTATAGTTTTTTGTATCCTTATCTGTCAAACTGCCAACTTGCTCTATGCCGTCATTATTTACCACCATGATGGCATTGTTTATTCGTTTTACGGTGTTTTCAATAATACTAGAATATATCAATATCAATGAAATAACAAAAATTACTACAACGGCAATAATTAGCAGAACACGCACAAAATCAAATGAAAAAACATCTGAGCCAAAAACCGCAGATGCAGGTAGCCTCATTACAAGGTACCAATCAGTTGTATTCAATTTTGAAAATGCCACGAGATCGGCATTTTGGCTCATACTTCCACTCATATGCCCCTTTTTATTCATCAATACAGTGCTGAGTTCAGTATCAGAAAGACCCTTTTTACCAATCAAGGTTGAATTTGGATGTGATATTATAACGCCGCTTGAATCTACCAGATAAATTTCCTCATCAATGCTGATACCGGCAGAAAATGTACTACTCAGCTTGCTCTCTTCAATATCTAATTGTAGTACACTTGCTATTTCATCATAATTGGTTTTACTGGAAATTGTCATTCTACAGGATATAGTATTTGTTAAACCTCTTCCATCATAAATATTCGATTCATAGGTTTTCAGCCAAAGAACACCTCGTTTGTAAGTATCATCGGGATTAGATTGTGTAAGCTCCGGTAAAGAATAGAATGTATCCTTCTGATTTGCATAGATCTTACTAGCAGGTACATATAAGCGTATTTTACTAATCATGTGTTTACCTTCATAAGCTGAAACTAAAGATTTTAGTTCATCATACTCTTTTAACTGTTTTTCAAAATCAGTGCTGCCACTTATAATATAAGGATAAGCTGTGCTAAGAATAGAAATTGCACTCTCAGAAATCTGTTCAAAACGGTAATCTAAATTGTTTTTTATTTGACTTACCGCTAATTGCATATTATTTGAAAGCTCATTCTCAATGATATTTGCCGAATGGACAGAATAAAAATATACGATAAGTGTCAGCGGTATAACTACACTGAAGGCAAAAAGAGCTATAGCTCGTTTGGATAAGCGCATTTTATCACTACTTATAATTCGCATGGAAATTTTTTCACGTAACTTAATTCGCTTCATTGACATTTCCTTTCTACGTGCACCTATTTCTTATGCAAAGGCTATTCCTGAGAGGATGATATTGCAATATTCCTATATTCACTAGGAGTAATTCCTATATACTTTTTAAACAAACGAGAAAAATAGCTTGGTGATAGATAGCCAACCTCATAACATACATCGTATAGTTTGATGTACGGGTCTGACAAAAGTTTCTTTGCCTTCTCAAGCCGGGTTAAAGTCAAATAATCATTTATAGTAGTTCCTGTTACTTGTTTGAACAATACGCAAAGATATGTCGGCGTCAAATAGACTTCCTTAGCCAATTCGCTTATTGATATCTGCTCCTTATAGCGTTCTTCTATGTTTTTTCGCACCTGATTGATGATGGTATGTGAATATGTTTTACTCATGTTACTCATGAGGGTCGCTACCTCAAAATAAAGCTTTTGAATTAGAATGCATTGCTCTTCAAAATTCGCACAGCACAGGAACTTCTCTAAAATCATGCGCTGATTGGAATAATCACTTTTTTTATTTATTTTTATATCAGTTACAATGCGTGTAGGAAGAAGTAATAAAAAAATCATCAAATTTTGCTCTTCATCATGATAAAATTTTTCTCTTATGATATTAAAAAGAGATTGGAGTACTTCTGATACCTGATCGGTGTTCCCGCAACTCAAACATTCCTGAAGACTTTTTTCGGCTCTCTCCTTGTATTCCTTCAAAATATCGTTCATTTCATATTTATCGACGGAAATTGCGAGTGCGTCATCGAGTAAATACCGTTTGCTTATGGAATTGGATGCATTCTCATATGATGTTTTTATATTTTCAAGACCTTTAAATCTGCCGCTAATACCAATGGATACTGGTAGGTTCATATAACCATTAAGACGCCTGTTTAGCTTTTCAGAGACTTCAAGAAGAGTCTCCTCGTATTCATCTTCTAATAATGAAAGTATCATTACATATTCGCCTTGTTTATTTTCAAAGCAAATAGTATCATTATACTGCTTGCCAATCTCTGTGCATTCGTTTTGTATTTGAAGAGATGTAAGCTGCCGTTCACGTTCTGACAGGACATGAAACGTGCTGTAAACATTTTGTATCTGTACTACTAGTACACAGTAGTTTATTTCATTATTAAGAGGGATATTTAAAAAATTTATACGTTCCTTCATTATTTCTGGATTTTCAATATCATCACGAATCAATGTCATGAGCAAACGCTCCTGCAAAAGTGGAAAGCTCTGATTCAAGAGAATTTCCATATCAGCTAAGTTTTTTTTGCTCTGATTTTCAGCATTCATAGTGTTAACCACACGACTAACTGTATCTTTAAGTTCATCTAAATCAACGGATTTGAGGATATAGTCCACAGCTTCGACTTTCAGTGCCTTTTTGAGGTAGACTAAATCATCATGACCACTAATAAAGATTATCTTTATATTGGGATAAAGCTCTCGTAAGTTTTTCGCCAATGTTATTCCGTCCATATATGGCATGAGAACATCCGTAAGCACCAGATCAATAGGGTTTTCCTTCACGAACTGAAACGCCTTCTGTCCATCAGAAATATCGGCAACGATTTCAATATTGTATGCACTCCACTCAAAGTGCTTTCTTAACCCTTGACGTACCAGATCTTCATCATCAACAATAATAGCTTTATACATAATTTTCTCCTATCTGATATATATCTAATATTCGGATTATTCTATTATATATAGTTATGAGTTTCTGTATTAATATTTAAATTCTATATAAATTCTAATGCTATCGAATGGGATAGCTACCATAGAAACACCATGTTTTGTCTTATGCATACATGTGATGATTTGAAGATAAAATATTTAGCTTCCTAAAAGGTATAGATACCCAAACTTAATTAGAATCTATATAAACAAATATTCAAAGGAAATCTATATTTTATTAAGTATACCACACAAGTTAATCACTCAACAATAGCTTATAAATTACCATATATAGCAATTTATCTGGATTTAAGGTATATAAATTCCAGAAATATTTTAAGAAACTGGAAGGTTTCAAATACTATTTTAACAAACAAATCACAAAGTAATATGTACCATTTGTTTGATAACTATCATTATCCTTCACTCATTTTTCTGTTTTGTTGACTTGCAAGTTTTAAATGCTATATTTAAAGAAAATACTTATCTTTTTATTAATTTTGTCTATAGATTGAATATTGCTCTATGCTCAAAATAGTGACTTTCGATAATAATACGATTTGCTATCAGTTGAGCATGAGCACCAATCTATCCATAATATTGTTATTTTACATTATATTATATTTTATTTGTTAACATAAATAATATGATTTATAGGAGGATAGCATGAGTGAAGTTCAATACACAAAAACCATTAAAACCGTAATAGAAACAGATGTTCTTGTTATAGGAGGTGGCACTGCTGGCTTCGGGGCAGCAGTAGCAGCAGCACGTAATGGAGCGAAAACACTTCTAATTGAGCGTGCAAGCATACTTGGTGGAATGGCTACAGTAGGTCTTGTAGGCCCATTTATGACTTGCTTTGATAACGATGCAAAGGAACAATTGGTAAAGGGTATCTTTGACGAACTTTGTCTACGTACTGAGGAGCGTGGTGGTGCTATTCATCCTTCTAAAGTAGAAGGGATGACTTCGTATTCTTCATACTATATGGCTAGCCATAGACATGTGACCCCATATCAGTCCGAGGTGCTTGCTGTCGTAATGGAAGAAATGGTTGCAGAATCAGGTGCACAAATACTTTTCAATGTACAGGTTGCCGATTGTATTACTAAAGACGGAAAGGTCGATTATGTAATTGTCAATATGAAGGAAGGTATTGCCGCAATTCGTGCAAAGCTATTTATCGACTGCACTGGCGATGCCGATGTGGCTTATTTTGCAGGAGTTCCCACTTGGCTAGGCAACAAGGAAACGGGTGTTATGCAGCCAACTTCTCTTTTCTTTGAAGTTGGTAATATTGACCGTGAAAAATATTTAGGGGAGCTTGAAGCTAACAAGTCCAATCTGGACAACCACATTGCCAATTGTTTTGCACAGTACGTGGAGGAAGCCAAACGTAACGGTGACTGGACAATTGATCGCAATGAATTGGGTAACTATGAGCAGAATATACCCGGAAGATGGAAGATTAATACTACTCGTATGGCACATATCGATGCTACGAAGACATCAGATATAACTAGAGCTCTTATAGAAGGTAGGCGTCAAGTACAGGAAGTTGTTGCTTTTATGAAAAAATATCTACCTGGTTGTGAGGATATTCAGCTTATTCAGGTAGCTACTGCACTTGGCGTTCGCGAAACACGGCACATTGTTGGAAAATACGAACTTACAGCAGAAGATATACTCTCGCGCAAGCATTTCGATGATGCAATATGTACTTTTGGATATGCCATCGATGTTCATCATTCAGCAGGCGGTGGTGTTACCTTTACCTGTGTTGATAAATACTACACTATACCTTATCGTTGTCTCATTCCTCAGAGCTGCGACAATATGCTTGTTGCAGGGCGTAGTATCTGTGGCTCCTCGGAGGCTGCAGCAAGTTATCGAGTTATGCCAGCATGTATAGCTATGGGTCAGGCGGCAGGCACAGCAGCCGCAATAGCACTAAGAAGTGGCGCACGTCCCGAGGATGTAGATATCCTTGAGCTACGAAATACTCTGATGGAGCAAGGTGCTGTAATCAAGGATTAGTTCCTCTGAATTGTTACGTTACTTACAATTAAAATGCAAGAATATGAAAGCTAATCTTTGTTCTTACATTTAAATAAATATAAACCAAATAATGAAGGAGACAAAATTATGAAAACCCTCCAAAAAAAATATGATGTGGTCGTAATCGGCGGTGGCCCAGGTGGAATTCCTGCAGCAATTGCAGCTAGCAGAAATGGTGCAAAAGTACTTCTAGTAGAGAAGAACGGCTATCTTGGTGGTAATCTCACTATAGGTTTGCCATTGCTGGGGTATTTGGACAAAGACGGTAAACCTGTAACAGCAGGTATTGCACAGGAACTTGTTGATGAACTCAAAAAACGAAATTCCTGTACAGATCATTATCCTTGCCCTATGCACAATTCTATAACTTTGTACGACCATGAGATTTTTAAAGTAGTTGCATTTGAAATGTGTCTCAATGCAGGCGTTGAAATGCTCCTGCATACTGAAATCATCGACACCAACGTAGAGAACGGTAAGATTAAAACAGTAACGCTATTTGGAAAGGGTTATCATATTGAGGTGGAGGCTACTGTCTTTATTGATGCTAGCGGAGATGGTGACATGGGCTATATGGCTGGTGCTACCTACAACATGGGTCAAAAGGACACAGGCGCATTGCAGCCACCTACCCTTATGTTTACTTTGGGTAATGTGAATACAGACAAGACCATAGAATTCATCGAAAGTGATCCTGAACAGATGCGCTTATGCGATACGATTGAATGTGACTTTGACAAGTACAACGCTAATTTTTTTCGTTCAAATCCACACCATGTTATGGTGGGTTTACGTAAGCTTTTTCTAGAACTTAAAGCAAAAGGCGAGTTGCCTGTTGATAGGGATACTCTTATTTACATCAAAAGTCTAATTCCTGGTGAGGTGCACATTAATTCGACTCGACATCTTGGAATTAACGGTAGTGATGTGCAGGATTTGACCCGTTCAGAAATTGAGGGTCATTTACAGATTCCTAAGCTGGTGGAAACACTTAAAAAATATGTGCCCGGATTTGAAAACTGTTATATAACTCGGATATTTCCTTCCATGGGAATCCGTGAAACTCGTCGTTTTGCAGGAATTTGTGAGTTGACTGAGGATAAAATTATGGTGGGCGACGTGCCAGCAGACACGGTGGCACTAGGTTCATATATTATCGACATACATGAAGGGAATGGAGCAGGTACTATTGTAAAGCGTATTAAACCCTATGGTATTCCTTACGGTTGTATGGTCAGCAAGGATATTGACAACCTCATGCTGAGTGGAAGATGTGCTTCCTTGGATGCAGTAGTTATGAGCTCCGCAAGAGTTATGCCAACCTGCATGGCCATAGGAGAGGCAGCTGGCGTAGGCGCTGCGCTAGCAGTTAAGCAGAATATTGTTCCAGCTCAAGTGGATGTAAACGAAGTTCGTAGCATTCTTCACAATGCTAACGTAATACTGGAACCTGCTGAATAAAGAACTATTTCTAAGCTGAACAATAAGGTCAAGGATTTCAACATAGGTGATATGGTGAAGTGATTCTCTATTCCAATCTATAAGGAGGATTAACATGAAACATGGTATTTATTATGCATACTGGGAGCAAGAATGGGAAGCTGACTATAAATATTATATTGAGAAGGTTGCAAAACTTGGTTTTGATATACTCGAAATAGCGGCTTCACCTATACCTTTTTACAGTGATCACCAGATTAATGAACTAAAAGCATGTGCAAGTGGCAATGGAATTACTCTTACAGTAGGTCATGGGCCTAGTGCAGAACAAAATCTGTCTTCTCCTGACGCTACTATCCGCAAAAATGCCAAAGCCTTTTATACGGATTTGCTCAAACGTCTTTACAAGTTGGATGTACATCTGATAGGTGGGGCTATATATTCTTATTGGCCGATAGATTACACAAAGACAATTGACAAAAAAGGTGATTGGAATCGCAGCGTTGAAAGTGTTCGTGAAGTTGCCCAGGTAGCAGAAGCCTGTGGAGTAGATTTCTGCCTTGAGGTTCTTAATAGATTTGAGAATTATTTGATAAACACTGCACAAGAGGGTGTTAATTTTGTAAAAGAGGTTGGAAATAGTAACGTAAAAGTAATGCTTGATACTTTCCATATGAATATCGAGGAGGATAGTATCGGAGGTGCAATTAGGACTGCAGGCTCTTATTTAGGTCATTTACACACTGGCGAATGTAATCGTAAAGTTCCTGGTAGAGGAAGAGTTCCATGGGGTGAGATTGGTGAGGCATTAGCTGATATAGGTTATAATGGCAGCGTTGTTATGGAACCCTTTGTTAGAATGGGTGGAACTGTTGGATCAAATATCAAGGTTTGGCGTGATATTAGTAACGGTGCAGATGAGGAAAAGCTGGACAGGGAAGCACAGGCTGCACTTAATTTCTCCAGATATATGTTAGAAAATAGAAGTCTTTAATTAATTCTTAGAGTGTTCATATATTTAAGAAGAAAAGGAGAATTAGCATGGATATTATTAAGAAATTTAGTCTCGAAGGAAAGAAAGCATATGTAACTGGTGGAGCAAGGGGAATAGGAAAATGTGCCGCGATTGCATTAGCAGAAGCCGGAGCTGATGTGGCAATAGTTGACATGGATATTCTTGAGGCAGAAAAGACTGCAAAGGAGCTTGAAGTATTTGGAGTGCATAGTATTGCTATAAAGACTGATGTAACAAACCCAGATGACGTTAATAAAATGATTGATACTATAGTAGGTACATTTGGTACGATAGATATTGCTTTTAACAATGCGGGCATATGCAATAATGTGAAGGCCGAAGAAATGTCCTATGAAGAATGGAAAAAGGTTATAGACGTAAATTTGACTGGAATATTCTTAACATCGCAGGCAGCAGGGCGTGTAATGATTAAAAATGGAAAGGGAAGCATTATCAATACCGCATCTATGTCAGGACACATTGTAAATGTCCCTCAGCCACAGTGTGCCTACAATGCATCTAAAGCTGGAGTAATACTGCTTACAAAATCATTGGCTGTTGAATGGGCACAGTACAACGTTAGAGTTAACTGTATAAGTCCTGGTTATATAGGTACTGAAATGACCTTAAAGGCTACAGATTGGATTCCTTCATGGGTTCAGGCAACACCAGTCAAACGAATGGGTACTCCTGAGGAGCTGCAGGGAGCAGTTATTTATCTTGCAAGTGATGCATCTAGCTTTACTACTGGTTCTGATATAGTAGTTGATGGTGCCTTTACTTGTGTTTAATATCTATTTGAGTTAAATCAAATTTAAATCTTGAGAGAGACTGTAGGAAGATTACGTGCAAATAAGCACGTAATCTTCCTACAGTTTTTTGATTTCGTATATACTGCCATAAGCTAATAAAAATCTAGTTATTGGTGAATTTGTATATTAAATTATTGTATATACTATGAATGCTTTGTATATACAATTTGTTTGTTTTAGTATATAATAAGAATTAATTCATCATAATATACACAATCATAAATCCTAAATAAACATTAATATTGAAATGTGATTAGAAACAATATGGTTGTAGCTGCAGGCAGAAAAGCAAGCTATATTTAGAACATGAGGGGGGCAAAAAAATTGAAAGCTATAATAAACGGAAAAATTATTACTGAAAAAGAAGTTTTAGATAATAAGGTTCTTCTATATAATGATAAGATTCTAGGATTTCAAGAACAGGAAACTGCTGAACAGTTACTTCAGACGTGTGAAGAAGTAATTGATGCGAAAGGAAACTATGTTTCTCCAGGATTTATCGATATGCACATTCATGGTTCAGGGGGACATGATGTAATGGATGGGACAGTGGAAAGCTTAACTGTAATAAGCAGTACTGTTGCCAGAAATGGAGTTACTGGATTTTTTCCAACAACCATGACCATGAGTAAGGAAAAAATATATACTGCACTTGATAATATAAGTTATTTCATGGGGAAAGAAATACAAGGTGCAAAAATATTAGGTGCGCATATGGAGGGGCCCTTTATAAATAAGAAATATAAAGGAGCACAAGCTGAGGATTTCATAATAGAGCCTAGCTTCAGTTTTATAGAAAAATACGTTGATACTATAAAAGTAATTACTTTAGCTCCTGAAATGGATGATAACTTTAATTTTATAAAGGAAATTAAGGAGAAAACAGATATTATCTTATCAATAGGGCATTCAAATGCAGAATATGAGCAAGCTATGGAGGCAATACAAAATGGTATAAGTCATGCAACCCATACTTTTAATGCTATGACTCCCTTAAACCATAGAAAACCTGGAGCTGTTGGGGCTATTTTTAATTCAGAAATATATTGTGAATTGATTGCAGATAAAATACATGTACATCCAGGAATATTTAAAATATTAGAGAAAATAAAGGGAATGGACAAGATTATATTAATAACAGATTCTATGAGAGCTGGGTGTCTTAAAGATGGTATTTCTGAGCTTGGGGGTCAAAAGGTTATCGTTAAGGATAATACTGCTAGACTTGAAGATGGTACACTTGCAGGAAGTATTTTAAGGCTTAATCAGTCAATTAAAAACTTTATGGATTGTACTGGAACTGGGATATGTGAGGCTATAAAATTGGCTTCCTTAAACCCATCAAAAGAGCTAGGTATAGAAAAACAAAAAGGTAGTCTAGAAGTAGGAAAGAATTCAGATATAGTTATATTAGATGAAGCACTTAATGTAAAACAAACTATTGTAGAAGGAAAAACAGTATTCAAGATATAAACTATGATTGAGGGGTGTCTTAAATGAAATTAATAAGAGTCAATGATTATAATGAAATGAGCTGGAAGGCTGCAAATATATTAGCAAGCCAAATTACTTTAAAGTCAGATAGTGTTTTAGGATTAGCGACAGGTGACACTCCGCTAGGCATGTATAAAGAACTAGTTAAACTATATAATGAAAAAGAATTAGACTTTGCCGATGTGAAAAGTTTTAATTTAGATGAATATTACGGACTTGATATAAACAATAGCCAAAGCTATTACTACTTTATGATGAATAATCTTTTTAAGCATATAAATATACCATCTGCAAATATAAACATACCAAATGGAAGCGCTGAGAATATTGAAGAAGAATGTTTAAGATATGAAAAGAAAATTAAAGAAGCTGGTGGAATAGATATTCAGATATTAGGTATAGGTGTAAATGGGCATATTGGATTTAATGAGCCAGATGTAAATTTTGAAGCTAAAACACATTTAGTTACACTAGATGATGTGACAATTGAATCAAATTCTAGATTCTTTATAAATAAAGATGAAGTACCAACTAAGGCAATAAGTATGGGTATAGGTACAATTATGAGCTCTAAGAAAATAGTGCTTCTGGCTTGTGGCAGTTCTAAAGCGGATATTATTGCAAAAGCAATAAATGGTAAAATCACACCAGAAGTTCCAGCTTCTATTCTTCAGCTTCATCAGGATGTTACAGTAATTGTAGATAAGGCAGCAGCTGCTAACTTATCCCGAGCCAACCAGCTCTAATCCCCACTCTTTTGAGTGTTGAAAGACCTGGTAAGCTCCCGATAACGATTTCTAAGATTCCGATGGAAAAGCACCCTCAGAATCTAAGAACTCTGTTTATCCCGAGCCAACCAGCTCTAATGCTCACTCTTTTGAGTATTGATAAGACCTGGTAAGCTCCCGATAACGATTTCTAAGATTCCGATGGAAAAGCGCCCTCAGAATCTAAGAACTCGTTTATCCCATGCGTTATAATAATATTTCTACTCAGGAGGTAAAAATGAGCAAACTGGCTTTAGGAATAGATATTGGTGGGACAAATATTAAAGCAGCTCTAATTGATAGTACAGGTAGAGCTACTAACTTCTCTAAAATTCCTACTAATGCAAAGGATGGCTTTAAAAAGACATTTATTTCAATACAAGAACTTATCCAAAAGTATATTGATTCTGTGGGAAGAGATAATATAGTAGGGATAGGGTGCGCTTGTACAGGACAAGTTGATAGTATAAGTGGTAAAGTTCTATACGCTGCGAGTACTATTCCAGAGTTATCTAAATTTGAACTTAAAAAAGAGCTCATAGCATTTTCTAAGCTTAGAGTTGAAGTTGAAAACGATGTAAATGCATGTGCATTAGGTGAAAAGTGGTTAGGTGCAGCAAGGGATGTTGAAAATTTCTTATGTATAACTCTTGGCACAGGTATCGGTGGAGCAATTTACAAAGATGGAGGCATTGAACACGGTTATACAGGTGTCGCAGCAGAATTTGGACATATGAGCATTGATATGAATGGAGAGCAATGTAACTGTGGTAATAAGGGCTGCTTTGAAAGATATGCTTCCGTTTCAGCACTAATAAAACACTTCAAGGAAGAATTAGAAAAAGGTAATGAATCAATTGTTACCAATATGGTTAATGGAAATATAGATAAAATAAACGGTGAGATTATTTTTGGGGCACGGGCTTCAGGGGACATGCTTGCCACTAAAATAGTTAAAGAGTATAATGAAGCTATAGTTTGTGGAACAGTATCACTTGTTCATATTTTTAATCCTGAAGCTGTAATTTTTGGAGGCGGAATAACCGCCTTAGGGGATGCATTTATAGAACCTATTAAAAAAGAACTATTATCAAGAATAATGCCTGTTTTTAGAGAAGATTTGATTATAAGAAGGGCAGAATTAGGAGATAATGCCGCTATTTGTGGAATGGCAAGAAAACTTTTTTAAACATAATTTTAAGGCGGAGGAATTCAAATGATATTTGATAGTATTAATAACTGTGAAAAATATGAGATTCTTAATAGCAATTTTAATAAAGCGTTTGACTTTTTAAAGAGAGAGGATTTAGGTTCATTAGCACTTGGAAGATACAATATCCATGGAGATGATGTATATGCATTGGTGCAAGAATATGAAACTAAGGACTTGGCAGATGCTAAATATGAAGCTCATAGAAAATATATAGATATACAGTACCTAATTCAAGGTGCTGAAAACATGGGTTATTCACAAATAGATAAGCTTAACGTTTTCTCTCCTTATAATGAAGAAAATGATTTCATGGTGCTTATCGGAGAACCTAGATTAATATTGTATAATCCAAAGGAGTTCTTTATATTGTTCCCTGAAGATGCCCATATGCCTGGTGTTTCACATGGTAAAAAGGAGAAAGTTAAAAAAGTAGTTATAAAGGTAAAAGTCAAGTAATTCTCTAAGATTTATGGGGGTATTTTAATGCTGGATAAAAACTCATCAGTACCTATTTATGTTCAATTAGAAGAGTATATAAAGAAAAAGATAAAAGAGGGAGTATATCTTCCTGGAGAATCTCTCCCAACCGAACGAGAACTAACAGAGCTTTTTGGTGTTAGTAGAATGACTATCAGACAGTCCATTACAAATCTTGTTCATCAAGGAGTTTTATATAAAACTCATGGTAAGGGGGCTTTTGTTTCAAAAGAGGTTATTGAAAAAAAGCTGGAAATAGAGAGCTTTAGTGAAGACATGGAGAAACGAGGCCTAGTTCCAAGCAGCAAAGTCTTATACTTTGAGAAGATTATGCCAGATGATGAAATAAGGCAAAAGCTACAGTTGTCAGACAATGAACAAGTATATTTTTTAAATAGGATACGCCTTGCCAATGATGAACCGATGGCTATTGAATATAGTTATCTACCTGAAAAATATTTTCCGGATCTCATGAAATATAATTTGATGAAATGTTCTCTATACACATTAATGAAAAAAGAATACCATTCGGATTTTAATTATATGAAGCAGAATATTAAGGCAGTTACTATAAGCAAAAAAGAATCAGAGCTGTTATTAAATAAAAGTAGAGGTTTTGCACTTATTTCGTTAAGGACAATATTCAATGGAGATGAAATCCCTATTGAATATACAAAAACTATTTACAACCCCGATAGATATACTTTTAATTTGATGATATATAATAAAAGTATTTAATCTGTGATGTTTAGTATTACACTATAAGAAATACCTAATATAAATCTAATATTAAAATAATAAAAAACTTCTTTTTGATAATACTAAATCACAAAGAAGTTTTTTATTCTAACATTATATCCGATTACTACTACCCAATAATAATCAAAATCTAAAAACTCGTTTGAATCTATTTACTTCCTTACATAACAATATAATATTCTAAAATTAAAACAATTTACCTAAAATGGTGTATATACTAATAAAAAATTGTCTATACAAAATGTCATATTGTATAGACAAAATGCTAATGCGGTGTTATAATAAATTCAGAACCAAATGATAAGGTTAACTAATGAAACCTCGAATTTATTATAGTTCGGAGGTAACAAACTAAGCCATAACAGCTGCAATTGTTTATTTATATGGAAAGGGTATAGTGTATCTACATTATATTGAGGTGTGCAAATGAGAAATTCAATACAAGTAATTAATGAAATTAAAGGAGGAATGATAGTATCCTGTCAAGCCCTAGAAAATGAACCCCTTCATGGCTCTACCATAATGATGCGTATGGCTAAAGCAGCACAGATGGGTGGTGCAGTAGGGATTAGAGCTAATTCTCCACAGGATTGTATTGAGATAAAGAAAAACGTTGATTTGCCTTTAATAGCTATCTACAAGAAGGTTTATGGACAGAGTAATGTTTATATCACTCCTACAATCGAAGAAGTAAAAAGCTTGTTACCGGTAAAAGCTGAAATTATAGCAGTAGATGCAACTAGAAGACCAAGACCAGATAATAAAACGCTTGAAGAGTTTTTTAAAGAAATAAGGCAAATTTATGATGGATTAATAATGGCAGATATATCTGATTATGATGAAGCAGTAGAAGCTGAAAGAATTGGTTTTGATCTTGTATCAACTACTCTAAGTAGTTACACAGATTACACTCTTAATAGAGAAAAGCCCGACATTGAGTTAATCGAAAAATTAAGAGAAGTTTTAAATATACCAATTCTTGCTGAAGGAAATGTTGAAACTCCAGAGCATGCTGCTAAATGTATTAAGGCAGGAGCTTGGGCTATTGTAGCAGGTGGAGCAATAACGAGACCACAATTAATAACTAAGAAGTTTGTAGATTCATTAAAACAGAT
>JAEWAX010000030.1 GCA_023391425.1 Bacillota bacterium
GTAAAATATGAAATTTTTAATTGACATCCACTAAAGTAGGTCTTATAATATAAAACATATTAAACCTATATAAATACTATTATATAAATTTAAAATGTAATAGTATATTTTATAGGATTAAATTTTATCTAATAACATACTAAACATATATACTTAGTTGAAAAGGATGGATTATATGACACGTATACAACCAGTGGACTATTCTAATGCAAGCAATGCAGTAAAACAACAATTCGACGACCAAATTAGAAAAAATGGCAGAATTACGAATATGAAAAAAACACTGCTTCATTCACTACCAGCTTTTCATGCACTTATGGAGTGGTACCCCTTAAGGGATTCTGTTCATGAATTTATTGGTGATAAGGGTGTTAACATCTTTTGTTATGCTATATCATCTCAGAACAGCTGCCTGATTTGTTCTACTTTCTTTAGAAAAATTTTAATTGATGCAGGAGAAGACCCTGATAATCCAGTGCTTTCTGAAAAAGAACAACTACTAATTGAATTTGGAAAGCACTGCGTTACAGACGCTTCAGAAATAGATGATGAGTTTTTTCTCAAACTCAATAAATTTTTTAATAATGAGCAGATTGTGCTATTGACAGCTTTTGCAGGATTAATGATTGCAACAAATTTAATAAATAACGTATTACAGGTTGATTTGGATGAATATCTTGAGAGCTATGCGAGGAGGTAATAATAATGGGACAGTTTAATGGTAAAACAATTTTTATAACCGGTGCAGCAAAAGGACAGGGAAGAGCCGTTGCACTGGCATTTGCAAAAGAAGGAGCTAATATTATAGGTTTTGACCTTGGCAGAAAAATAAATTATCCAGCATATAATAACAGTTCATTCGATGATTTGGATAAGCTTAAACGTGATATAGAGGAACTTGGTTCAAAGGCAATAGTATTTTCGGGTGATGTACGTAATGCACATGATATTGAAAGTGCAGTAAAGGTTGGTGTCCAAACCTTTGGAACAATTGATGTTCTTTTTAATAATGCAGGAATATGCGTATATGGATTATCACATGAACTGACAGAAGAAGAGTGGGACTCCATGATCGATATTAATCTTAAAGGAGCTTGGCTAGCAGCAAAATACGTGATACCACATATGATTAGTCAAAAAAAAGGTGTCATTATAAACAATTCTTCAATAGCAGGCTTACGCGGCATGAATCGATTATCTCACTATGCAGCCTCAAAATGGGCCTTAGTCGGACTGACAAAATCTTTAGCTTTGGAACTTGCCCCTTATAATGTGAGGGTAATAAGTATTCACCCAACAGGTGTAAATACTCCAATGAACGATGGACTTGCTTTTCTTGAAGGTACCACTACTCAGGAAATTGCAGAACGTTCAGCAGGTAATCTATTACCTGTACCATGGATAGAGCCTGAAGATGTAGCAGAAGCTGTGCTTTTCCTTTCGAGTGATAAATCACGTTTCGTAACAGGAAGCCAATACGTACTTGATGCGGGACTTTTAACAAGGTAACACAAACAATTAGCATATATTAGGGGGATTTTAATATGAAGAAATTGACTTTATTAGCTATTACATTTATGATGTTTGCTCTATTGCTTACTGCATGTGGACAGACTGCAGTAACCGAAACATCTACATCAGATAAGGCAACCGCAACAACTGAACCTTCTGTATTGGCAGAGACATCCACAGCTGCCGAAACATCTGCAACAGGAACACAAGTCATTAAAGTCGGCACAATGGGTACTTATGAACCTTTTACTTATGTTGATGCCAATAATAAGCTTACCGGTTATGACATCGAAGTATTGCGTCTTATTGAACAGACTGATCCAAGCCTAAAATTTGAATTTGTTACTGGACCGTGGGATTCACTATTTCCTGGATTAGATGCAGACAAGTTTCAGTTACTGGCTAATCAGATTACCAGTAATCCAGATCGTGAAGCAAAGTACCTATTGACTGATAATACGTACGCTCTATGCGTTAGTCAATTGATTGTTAAAAAAGGCCGTACTGATATTAAATCTCTTAATGATTTAAAAGGGAAGAAAATAGGTACAACTGTTGGTGATTCGTTTACACGAGTTCTTGAAGACTGGAACAATAAAAATGGCAAAATTCTAAACATAGTTTATTATGAAGAAGATATCACAACCTTGCTGCAGGACGTAGTAAATGGTCGTATTGATGCAACCTTAAACGATCCCATCATGGCAGTTGCAAAAGCAAAAGCACAGAATTTAGAAGTGGAGCCAGTTGGCGAACGTGTTTCGGCAGATCCAACACACTTTATTATTAAAAAAGATGTAGTTGGTGAAGGAATCAAGAAGAAGGTCGATGCTGCTCTTTTGAAACTCAAAGAAGATGGTTCTCTTAGTAAGCTGTCTATTGAGTGGTTCGGTGCAGATTATTCAAAATAATATAAATTAAGTGTGGGGATGATATTTATGCAGGCAAATGAATTACTAGATTTTGGGTATATGATACAATTGATACCGCATGTAG
Organism: Bacillota bacterium; assembly: GCA_023391425.1. Taxonomy (GTDB): domain Bacteria; phylum Bacillota; class Clostridia; order Acetivibrionales; family DSM-1351; genus Ruminiclostridium. Next base: position 2,509 of record JAEWAX010000030.1, read on the forward strand.
CTGCTGGAATACCTATTTCGCTCTCTATTGCCTGTGTTGCGTTCTTGTTTGGTATCTTATTGGGATTTGCAGTAGCAATCGTTAAAATCTATAAAGTACCAGTTGCTTTGCAAATATCACAGGTTTATGTTTCATTTATGCGTGGTACACCGCTGTTGGTGCAGATTTTTCTCTCATACTATGGACTTCCGTTGGTACTGCGTTACCTAAGCAATATCTATGGTTGGAATATTGATATTTCATCAATTCAAGCAATCACATTTATGTATGTTTCCTTTTCTCTTAATGTGGGAGCATATCTCTCTGAAACAATACGTGCTGCAATACTTTCAGTCAGCAAGGGTCAGATAGAAGCCGCAGAAGCTTTGGGTATGACCACTCCACAAGCACTACGTCGAATAATTATTCCGCAGGCGGCGGTAGTAGCTATCCCCAATATGGGCAATTCATTTATTGCATTGCTTAAGGATACGTCACTAGCCTTTGCCGCATCAGTGCCAGAGATTATTGGACAGGCAAAGATTGCCGCAGCACGGTCCTCTAAATTCTTTGAGGCATATATTATAGCGGCAATCATGTACTGGTTGATTTGTATAATCTTTGAGCGCTTGATAAATATAGCAGAAAGGCGACTACGACGTCATGAGCGAGGTGTCAACAATGGTTGAAATTCGAAATTTGCATAAAGCTTTTGGAAGTAACAAGGTATTAAAGGGCATTGACTTAGATGTTGCACAAGGCAGTGTGATGGCAGTTTTGGGCCCTAGTGGGTCGGGAAAATCTACACTTTTACGTTGCATCAATTTGTTGGAGCATCCGCAGAGAGGAACACTGAAAGTTGGAGATTTACAAATAGATTACCACCGAGTTCATAAAAAAGAGATATTGGAAGTTCGAAAAAATACAGCAATGGTGTTTCAAGGGTACAATCTTTTTGCACACAAAACAGCTCTAGAAAATATTACGGAAGGGCTAATTGTTGTAAAAAAAATGAGCAAGAAGGATGCTGAGAAAGAGGCTTGGAGCTATTTGGAAAAGGTTGGTTTGAGTGAAAAAGCATCACATTTTCCTGTTCAACTTTCGGGTGGACAACAACAGCGTATTGCAATAGCACGAGCACTTGCGATGAAGCCAGATGTAATACTGTTTGATGAGCCAACTAGTGCACTTGATCCTGAACTGGTTCAAGAAGTATTGGGTGTAATGAAGAATGTGGCAAAAGAGGGCATTACGATGATTGTCGTTACTCACGAAATCAGCTTTGCACGTGATGTAGCGACAGATGTTGTCTTTATGGATCAGGGAATTATTATTGAACGTGCACCCTCGGATGAGTTTTTTAGAAACCCGAGGGAGGAAAGAACAAAACAGTTTTTACTACAAATCACACCAGAATACAGCTATGTGATTTAAAAGATAATCTCCATAATATCTTCACATATACATGCTACTATAAACTTAAAATTTTACGTAGATGGAGGAGACATGAGTAATAATCAAAAAAGAAAAAAGGCAGATAATTCAAACAAATCTAAAAAGAGTGTAGCAATTATTGCAAGTGCGGTTTTTGTTTTAATTGTAGCAATATTTATAATTAAAGGAAGTTTAGTAAGTGGAACTCAAACGGCAACTCAGACATCAGCTAGTGGTACAGATTTGGTGATACCAATAAGCGAAGTCTCTGAGACAGCAAAATTTTATCCATATTCTGTTGATGGTACAAAGATGGAAGTTGTTGCATTAAAAGCTAGTGACGGAACCATAAGGACAGCATTAAACACCTGTCAAGTTTGCTACGACTCTGGTAGAGGTTACTACGTACAGGAAGGCGATGTACTCGTATGCCAAAACTGTGGAAATAGATTTCAGGCAGATCAGGTAGAAAAAATCAAAGGTGGTTGTAATCCAGTACCAATCATGAAAGAAAATAAGACAGTTGATGGAACCAACATTACAATTTCAAAGGACTTCTTTGCTCAGAATGAGGGTTTATTTTCAAATTGGAAAACTAAATAACTTAATGTAAATATATAAAAGTGGAATAGTTTATGCTATCCCACTTTTTTTCGACCAGCATGGGCATACTCAGCCAAACATGCAATAATACAGTTTTAATGACAAATTATATCCTCCATAAAATCTTCACATTTACCTGTTAAGATTAAGGCAGTTAAACTTAAAAGTTACTAATTGAAGGAGAGAGAATATGGAACAAAATATAATTCGTAAGATTCTTCAAATAGAAGGAATGACCTGTACTGGCTGTGAAACAAGGATAGAAAACACTCTAAAAAAACTTGAAGGTATAATAGATGTTAAAGCAATCTACAGCAGTTCCAATGTATATGTCACTTATGATCTGAATTTAATAAATTTGAATAAAATAATAGAGTCAGTAGAAAAATTGGATTATAGGGTAAAAAATAAACCAGAGGCTAAGCAAAGTAGTAATAGTCCAAATAAAAAATTTCATTCAAAGTCAGATCAAATGGGAGTTGGTCAGCTTGCAGGAATAGCTGTAATTATATTTGCACTGTATATGATTATCAAAAATACAGTGGGATTCAATTTTATACCACAAGTAGATCAGTCGATGGGCTATGGCATTTTGTTTTTTATAGGATTGCTAACATCTCTTCATTGTGTTGCAATGTGTGGAGGAATTAATCTATCGGTTTGTACTAAATATACAGTAAGTACCAGAGAGTCAAAGTTTGGCACACTTAAACCAAGTGTATTATACAATATGGGACGAGTTATATCATATACAGTTGTTGGAGGTATAGTCGGTGCAATTGGTTCAGTAGTTAGCTTCTCTGGTACAGCCAAAGGGATTGTAGCAATTGCTTCAGGTGTTTTTATGGTTATCATGGGATTAAATATGCTGAATATTTTTCCTGGACTCCGAAAGATTAATCCTAGAATGCCAAAAATATTTACTAGGAAGGTACATTCGAATAGTGGACAACACGGACCACTATATGTAGGCTTACTTAATGGGTTAATGCCTTGCGGACCATTACAGGCTATGCAGCTATATGCATTAGGGACAGGAAGTATGTGGGCCGGTGCACTTTCAATGTTTTTATTCAGCCTTGGAACAGTACCTTTAATGTTTGGTTTTGGAGCAGTAAGCTCATTCTTAAGCGGTAAATTTACTCATAAGATGATGAAGGTAAGTGCAGTACTGGTCATGGTACTTGGAGTTATAATGTTAAGCAGAGGTATGGCACTTTCAGGCTTTAATACCAATATAGCACTCGGTGCTTCATCTGATTCAAGCCAAATTGCAAAAGTTAAAGGAAATGTTCAGGTAGTAACGACAGTTTTAGAGTCGGGAAGCTACTCTCCAATAATTGTGCAGAAAGGGATTCCGGTTAGATGGACAATTAGTTCAACTGCAGGGGAGTTAAATGGCTGTAACAACAAAATTAACATACCTGAATATAACATTCAAAAAAAGTTAGAAGCAGGGGATACGGTTATTGAGTTTACACCTGATAAAGTGGGTAATTATATATATACATGCTGGATGGGGATGATTAGCAGTAATATTAAAGTTGTTGATGACGTCACCAAAGTAACTGGAAATGATCTTCCAGCAACAGATAAGTCAAGCAATCAAGGAGCTTTAGGAAGTAGTGGGGGTTGCTGTGGAGGCTAAAATAAACTAAATATATATTATTAACTAAAGGAAGTGGTATAAATGGATAAAAAAGAGTCGCTTAAAATATCAGGAATGAGTTGTGCGGCATGCGCAGCTAGAATTGAAAAAGGTCTTAATAAGCTTGAGGGAGTTAAACAAGCAAATGTCAATTTTGCTATGGAGAGAGCAACTGTTGAATTTGATGATAAGCAGATAAATACTGAAAAATTCGAAGAAACCATACAAAAACTAGGCTATGGTGTAATAAAGGATAGTATAGCAAAAGGTAACAAAATGGAGCTTAAAATTACAGGAATGTCTTGTGCGGCTTGCTCTGCAAAGATTGAGAAAAAGCTAAACAATATGAATGGCATTGAAAAAGCTACAGTAAATCTGGCAACAGAACGAGCAAGTATTGAGTATGATGTTTCTAAGATTAAAGTTTCAGATATCACAAAAACAATTCAGGATTTGGGCTATGAAGCTGAAAGAGCAGAAGATGTAAACCAAGATAAGGAAAAAGAACAGAGAGAAAAGGAAATTAAAAAACTAAAGAATTCACTAATTATTTCAGCAGTCTTAAGTACTCCATTATTACTTGCTATGATATTAGCAATTGTACACGTGGAAACTCCATGGCTTTCTTTTCTTCACAATCCTTATTTTCAACTGGCAGTAGCTACTCCAGTTCAGTTTATAATTGGGTTTAGGTTCTATAAACATGCTTATTATGCATTACGGTCAAAGAGTGCAAATATGGATGTTTTAGTATCCATGGGGACATCAGCCGCATACTTTTTCAGTGTATATAACGTGTTCTTTGAAGAAGTACAGCAAGGGATGATGAAAAATCTTTACTTTGAAGCGGCAGCGGTTATCATTACATTAATACTATTTGGTAAGTATCTGGAAGCTGTAGCAAAGGGTAAAACCTCTGAAGCTATAAAAAAGCTTATGGGCTTGCAGGCTAAGACAGCAAGAGTTATAAGAAATGGTACTGAACAAGATATACCTATAGAAGAGGTTGTGCTAGGAGATATTGTTGTTGTAAGACCTGGAGAAAAATTACCTGTAGATGGAAAAATAATAGAGGGGAATTCTTCTATTGATGAATCTATGCTGACAGGTGAAAGTCTTCCTGTTGAGAAAAAAGCGGGGGATTATGTTATCGGAGCTACGATAAATAAGTTTGGGACCTTTCGATTTGAGGCTACCAAGATAGGTAAGGATACAGCGTTATCTCAAATTATTAAGATGGTTGAAGATGCGCAAGGTTCAAAGGCTCCTATACAAAAAATAGCTGATCAAGTCTCAGGAATATTCGTTCCTGTGGTTGTCGGGATTGCAATACTTACATTCTTAATATGGTATTTTACTACAGGGGATATTACTCAAGCTATTGTTAGTGCGGTTTCAGTTCTGGTCATTGCATGTCCTTGTGCATTAGGATTAGCAACACCTACAGCAATCATGGTAGGTACTGGTAAGGGGGCCGAAAATGGTATTCTTATTAAAGGTGGAGAACACTTGGAAACAGCTTACAAATTAAGTGCAGTTGTTCTTGATAAAACAGGAACAATTACAAAAGGGCAGCCTGAAGTAACAGATATCGTGATTTTAGGAAATTCTGATGAAAGTGAAATATTAAGGCTTGCAGCAATAACGGAAAAAAACTCAGAACACCCATTAGGTGCTGCAATTTATGAGCAAGGGAAAAAGGTATTAGGTAGTGTAGCTAATCCAACCTCGTTTGAAGCAATCCCGGGTAGAGGTGTTAAGGCAGTTATAGATAATAAGATTATCTATATGGGTACACGAAAATTGATAAATGAGCGCAACATTGATATGGGAAGTGTTGAAACAGCCATAACAAAGCTTGAAGATGAAGGTAAGACTGCAATGCTAATGGCTATAGACAATACCTTAGAAGCTATTTTAGCTGTTGCGGATACAATAAAGGAAACTTCAAAGGAAGCTATCGACGAACTAAAGAAAATGGGCATAGATGTTTATATGATTACTGGGGATAATAAAAGAACAGCCAATGCTATAGCAAAACAAGTAGGCATTACTAATGTGCTTGCTGAAGTACTACCTGAGAACAAAGCTGAAGAAATTGAAAAGCTAAAAGCAAAAGGAAAGATTGTTGCAATGGTTGGTGACGGAATAAATGATGCTCCTGCTCTAGCGACTGCAAATATTGGAATGGCTATTGGTACAGGAACTGATGTTGCAATAGAGGCAGCGGATATTACCCTAATGAGGGGAGATCTAAGAACTATTCCAGCATCGATACGGTTGTCAAGAAAGACTATGCTAAAAATTAAACAAAACTTATTCTGGGCATTCTTCTATAACATTATTGGTATACCATTTGCAGCCTTTGGCTTTTTAAATCCAATGATTGCAGGGGGAGCGATGGCGTTTAGTTCTGTATCAGTAGTAACAAACTCATTGAGTTTAAAAGGGTATGATCCTGGAAAGGTGCCGACCAAGTTTGGTAGTATTGAGGAATTTACAAAACAGGAATGGCAGTTAAACAAGAAATAATGCAATTCTTCTTGAGGATGAAGAGATGATAAATAGCGTAAAAAAAATATTAGTTGTTGACGATGAGGTGAAGATTGTAGAAGTAGTAAAATCCTACCTTACTCATAGTGGTTACGATGTATTCGAAGCTTATGATGGAAAACAGGTTTTAAAGCTATTCGAAAAAGTTAACCCTTCGCTTGTAATTCTAGATTTAATGCTTCCAGATATGACAGGAGAGGATATCTGCAGGCAAATTAGGAAGCAGTCAAGAGTCCCAATTATTATGCTTACTGCTAAGGTTGAAGAAGAAGACATTTTAAAAGGGCTTGATATTGGCGCAGACGACTATATAACAAAGCCATTTAGCCCTAGACAACTTGTTGCAAGGGTAAACGCTTTACTAAGAAGAGTGTCTGATGAGCCAGTTCCTCTCATTAATACAGTATCGTATAATAAAAATGACTTGATTATTGATAATCTTAGTTATGATGTCAAGAAAAATGGTAATAGCATTAACTTAACTCCAAATGAATATAAAATTCTATTAACGATGATTAAATACCCTAAAAAGACCTTTACAAGAGAAGAACTGATTAGTATGGCATTGGGAGAAAGTTTTGATGGATTTGATAGAACTGTTGATACGCATATAAAAAACTTAAGACAGAAAATTGAAACTGATCCCAAATCGCCTAAATACATCTTAACTGTTCATGGTATTGGATATAGATTTGGTGGTGATTAATTAATGAAATATAGCTTAAGAGCAAAGCTATCACTTTCCTATGTGCTTGTTGCGCTAATCAGCGTATTTTTAATTAGCATATTGTCAAATGTATTTTTAAATAAGCAGTTTAGAGAATATGTCCAAAAGAATCAAGAGCAAAAGAATAAAGAAGTTATATCCTCAATAAGTAAACAGTTTGAACATAATGGCAAGTGGAATGCTAATATGATAGAGTCCATTGGGGTAAGCGCACTTGAGTATGGCATGATAATAAAAATATCGGATTCATCAGGACAAACAATATGGGATGCGAAAGTTCATAATAATGGAATGTGCCAGCGCATTATTGAGCATATGTCTGAGAATATGAGCAGCCATTATCCTAATATGAAGGGTGAATATGTGGAAAAACCATATTCTATTTATGATAATGATTTAAAAAAAGTTGGAACAGTAGAAATAGGAGCCTATGGTCCATTCTATTTAAGTGATAATGATTTGGCTTTTATTACAACATTAAATAAAATGCTGGTAAGCGTTGGGATTTTTTCTTTACTATTCGCTCTTGTTTTAGGCACTATTATGGCTAAAAGGCTAAGTTCACCTATATCAAGAGTAATTGCCACTGCAAAGATGATTTCTAAGGGCTATTTCAGAGATAGAATTTCAGAAAAATCAAATACAAGTGAAATTATGGAGCTGACAACAACAATTAATGATCTTGCGGAAAATATGGAAAAACAAGAAACATTAAGAAAAAGGTTGACCGGAGATGTAGCTCATGAACTAAGAACACCATTAGCAACGCTGCAAAGTCATTTCGAGGCAATGATTGATGGTATATGGAAACCTGAAAAAGATAGGCTAATTGGGTGCCATGATGAAATCGTAAGAATTAGCAATATGGTCGGAGATTTAGAAAAGTTAGCCAAATACGAGAGTGAGAATCTTATTTTAAATAAAACCAATTTTAACGTTTCTGAAACAGTACAGCATATTATTAAGAACTTTGAAACTGAATATATGAATAAGGGAATAAAAATTGAGCTTATTGCGGATGAAGAATATATCGTTGCTGATAAGGATAAGATTAGTCAAGTTGTAATAAACCTAGTATCTAATGCCTTGAAGTATACGCCTAAAGGGAGTTCAGTCCAAGTTAGTATAAAAGGAGAAGAGAACATTACACAAATAACTGTTAAGGATAATGGCCCAGGTATATCGGAAGAAGACCTTAAATTTATATTTGAAAGGTTTTATAGAGCAGATAAATCCAGAAACAGAATGACAGGTGGCTCAGGAATTGGATTGACCATAACTAAAGCTATCGTTGAAGCCCACAAAGGAAAAATTGAAGTTGTGAGTAAAGTTAATTTTGGTACAGAATTTATTGTTTCATTACCAAAGAGTTAATTTATTAATCTCCATAAGTTCTTCACATATATTTTGTACAATTACATTGTTCAAAATTAACAAAAAACGAAGGGAGTTTTAATTTATGAATGTTATGAACACAATGACTCACTATATGGAATTGCTTGCAGCAAATCAACCATGGAATCTACTTATTTTTATGGCAATTCCGGTTATCTGTGCGGAGACCTTAGCAATTTCCGAATTGATAATACTTTTTACAAGAAATCTAACTGGTATGGCAAAAAAGGTAAGTAAAATAACAGGTATTTTTGCAGGGCTATATTTCCTCGGAATATTCATTTATTTATTTCTAAATGCTGTTATACCTCTCACCTCAACAGGTGGATGGAGAGGTCCTGCAGATGTAATAGCTGTTGGATTCTATCTTTTAGGCGTAATTCCTTACTTTGGTATGTTTTTACTTGAGGTAGGTGCAATTGGAAGAAAAAGAAATGAAGTTGACAAGCTAAAGCTTCATGCAATACTTGTTGGTATTTTTCTTGTAGTAGCCCATGTAGCCATGATATTTGGTATGCTAAATCCAGATTTATTCATTATGAAGGGAATGTAGTTTAAATCCATTTTGTTTAAGTTGAGGGACTGTTGCAGAACCAATACCAATAAGTTAAGAATTAAAAGAAATCTATTACTAAGAGTAGATCATATGAAAATATATGACCTGCTCTTTTTTGTGCGCAATTACAGTTCAAAACAGCAAGAAATATTAAAATAATGTTGTTCTATTTTGGTATACTTAGGTTGTCGCCATACTAGCAAACGAAAGGAGGCAAAACAGAAATGACAAAAAACAGCATCAAAAATACGGCATTAGCCATTAATTATATTGAAGAACATTTAGCTGAAAAAATTGACTTGGATATTGTATCAAATGCGGTTCACTATTCAAAGCATCACCTCCACCGCATGTTTACTCAAACAATTGGACTTACCCTCCATGATTATGTCCAACGAAGGAAACTTACTGAGGCTGCTAAATTACTGGTTTTTTCAGACAAGCCAATCCTTGATATTGCTCTGGCTGCAGGATATGAAAGCCAGCAGGCATTTACAAATATTTTTACTGCTATGTACAAGCAGCCTCCCAATAAGTATCGGGATAATGAGAAATTTTATCCGCTACAATCAAAATTTGAATTTGAGGGAGGGTACGAAATGCTTGATAGTGAAGATAATAATCAATGGAATGTTAATTACGCATCAGAAAAGGATATACCCTGCTGGATGACTCTGGTTCGGCTTGTCATCGATGGTTTTCCACATCTGTATGAGGATGAATATATTCAAGTATTGAAACAACGAATCAGAACAGGACAAGCGTTAATACTGAAGGATAACGAAATTGCGATTGGCGCAATGCTCTTCTCTTTTAAAACTGGAAGCATAGACTTTATGGGGACACATCCGCTCTACCGTAAAAAAGGGATTCCCAAAGCATTTCTTGATAAGGTAATGGGAGATCTGTTAAAGGGAAAGGATATCAGCATTACCACATATAGAGAGGGCGACAAAGCGGATACTGGACATCGTAAAGAAATTATGGATCTAGGATTTGCAGAGGCCGAGTTGCTGGTTGAGTTCGGTTATCCTACACAACGATTTGTTTTACCAAAGGAGATAACAAATGAGTGACAAACAGAAAATTAATTGGAGCACCCAAAGTACTACTCCTCAAAATAAGAATAACAGTATTCCTTTTCCGGATGAAATACTCCATCTTGAAGAAATCAATGAAAAACTGGATGATTCATTGAAAGAAGCAAATGCCAATGTTGAACGAATTAATGGAGAATATATTGATTTTAAGCGTTACATGGTGGAAAATCGCGGTGAAATAGACCCACATGAGATGTTCCAAAATGAATTGGCATTAAACAGAATTGATAATTCTGGAGCATTTTTGGTAGGTATAAGGGATAAAATCACTAAACTGAAAGAGTCACCTTATTTTTCTAGAATAGATTTTAGGGAAGACAATAGCGAAGAGTCAATAGCTTACTATATTGGTCGATTTTCATTCAATTATGGGGATGAATTGTTAATATTTGATTGGCGTGCACCTATTGCCAGTATGTTCTATGATTATGAAATTGGTTCGGCAGGTTTTGATGCTCCCCAAGGAAGAATAGAGGGAAAATTAACCCGTAAACGGCAATTCAAAATTAAAAATGGCAAATTGGAATATGCTCTTGAAAGCTCCGTTAATATTCAAGATAATATTCTTCAACAGGAATTGAGCCATACTTCTGACGAAAAAATGAAATCCATTATTTCCACCATTCAGAAAGAGCAAAACCAAATAATTAGAAACGAAAAATCAGGTACGCTTATTATCCAAGGTGTTGCTGGTTCAGGGAAAACCTCTATCGCCCTTCACCGAATCGCCTTTTTACTTTATCGCTTCAAAGACAGAATATCAGCTAAAAACGTAACAATATTATCGCCAAACAAGGTTTTTGGGGATTATATTTCAAATGTCCTGCCGGAGCTTGGCGAAGAGCCTATTTATGAACTGAGCTTTACTGATATCGCTAAAGCACAATTAGAGGGTGTTATTGATTTTGAAACAGATAAAGACCCAATAGAAACAAATGAGAACGCCTGGGCAGAACGTGTACGCTTTAAGTCCACAATGAATTTCGTGAAACAAATGGATAACTTTATTGCTCAAATATCCAGCATTGTTTTTGAACCTACTGATTATTCTTATGGGCGCTTTACTGCAAAAGCGGATACGATATACGCACGTTTTGATGCTTATAACAAATACCCCGTCAAACGGCGTTTACAGATGGTAGCAGATGATATTTTTGACCGTTTTGAAACTGACAATTATATGGATGATGATATCCCCAAAAGTAGAACTATTCTCAACGCTCTAAATAAAATGTTGAAAATCAAAAACACGCTATCACTTTATAAGGAGTTTTATAAATTCATTGATACGCCTGAAATGTTGGTCATGCCATCAAAAAAAACATTAGAGTGGGCCGATGTATTCCCTTTTCTTTACCTCCACGCATTTTATGAAGGATTGCAGGAAAATAGAATAATTCAGCATTTAGTTGTTGATGAAATGCAGGACTATACACCTATCCAATACGCCGTTATCAATCTGCTCTTTAAATGCCAAAAAACCATTTTGGGGGATTTCGGTCAATTTATCAACCCAAATTACTTACACACATTAGACGATATACGGCAATTATATGGTGCCGCTGAATTCGTAGAATTATCAAAAAGCTATCGCTCCACCTATGAGATTATTTCTTTTGCCAAGCAGATTAAGTGTACAGGAACGATTGAAGCAATAGAACGTCATGGTGAATCCCCTGTGCTAATTCAGTTTCAAAATAAGGAGGAGGAATTTATGAACATAAAAAATAGAATTGAAGCATTTTCTCAAACAGAGTACTCCTCCCTTGGAATTATTACAAAGACAAACCGTGACGCAAGATTGCTTTATGACCAGCTTTTACCTGATTACGATGTGCATTTGATTTCGACAGAAAGTACTCGTTTCATAAACGGTATATCTATTACATCAATACAAATGTCAAAGGGATTAGAGTTTGATGAGGTCATAGTTCCTTGTGTGGACAAAGCAACTTATTTTACGAAGTATGATGGAAGCTTGCTATACATTGCTTGTACACGGGCTATGCACCGATTGACGCTTTTGTATACAGGAGAAATATCCCCTTTATTGGAATCAGCCTTGCTCGAAAAAAGCAGCAATAAGCATTGATAGTTTATACAATAACATCAGATGATAAAGTGGGTAACTGAATATATACATAATAATGTTGCATAAAATATGTAAAAACAAGAAATGTTAGAAAGAGGTTGATTTGAGATGTTGCTCATGAACTAACAACACATATTTGCTTGAGATAGTTCTCGAGAAATTATTTAAAGAATATTCAAAAATTTCGTTGAAATATTATTTTAAAATGATTGATTAATTTTAATCAATATGTTATACTTGCTAACGAAAAAATACGCACGCATTTATCAGTTTGTTAGAGTGTCAGCAGAGCTGATTAAAAATTAATGCGGAGGTATAAACTTTAACGGAGGTGTTTTTAAAATGGCAGTTATTTCAATGAAACAACTTTTGGAGGCAGGTGTTCACTTCGGTCACCAAACTAGAAGATGGAACCCTAAAATGGCGGAGTATATATTTACAGAACGTAATGGTATATACATCATAGACCTTCAGAAAACAGTAAAAAAGGTTGACGATGCATACTTCTTTATTAGAGAAGTAGCAATGAATGGACAGGATGTTCTTTTCGTAGGAACTAAGAAGCAAGCTCAGGATTCTATTAAAGAAGAAGCTGAGAGAAGCGGACAGTTCTATGTAAACAACAGATGGTTGGGTGGAATGCTCACAAACTTCAAAACTATTCGTAAGAGAATTGACAGATTAAATCAATTAGATGCTATGCAAGCTGATGGAACTTTTGAAGTTCTTCCAAAGAAAGAAGTTATTAAGTTAAAGAAAGAAATGGAAGATCTTGAAAAGAATCTTGGTGGTATCAAGAATATGAAGAAGGTTCCTGGAGCAATGTTTGTTGTTGACCCACGTAAAGAAAGAAATGCAATTCTTGAAGCAAAAAAACTTGGTATTCCAGTTGTAGCTATAGTTGATACAAACTGTGACCCTGATGAAGTTGATTTCGTTATACCAGGTAATGATGATGCAATAAGAGCTGTAAAGCTAATTGCTGCTAAAATAGCTGACGCTATTATAGAAGGTCGTCAAGGTGAACAGAATGCACCAGAAGCTACTGAAGATGCTGCAAATGATGAAGTAGCAGAAGTAGTTGCTGAATAATAAGTATAAATTGGAGTATTACTAAATTTCGTTTCAAATTACTATTTAGTAATACTATTATGTAAAAATATAAAAATTAAATATTATATCTTATATTAGATAAGATAATATACGGTTTGGAGGATTTATAATGATTACTGCTGAAATGGTAAGGCAGCTCCGCGAAAGAACCGGAGCAGGAATGATGGATTGCAAAAAGGCTCTCACTGAAACTAATGGTGACGAAGAAAAAGCAATTGAGCTTTTAAGAGAAAAAGGAATAGCTAAAGCAGCAAATAAAGCAGGAAGAGTTGCTGCTGAAGGTTTAGTAGAGGCTTATATACATGGTGGCGGCAGAATTGGTGTTCTAGTTGAAGTAAACATTGAAACAGACTTTGCTGCAAAGAACGAAGAATTTAAAACACTTGTTAAGGATGTTGCAATGCAGATAGCTGCTAGCAATCCTGAATTTGTTAGAAGAGAAGAAGTACCTGCTTCTGTAATTGAAAATGAAAAGGAAATATTGAGAGCACAAGCTAGAAACGAAGGAAAACCTGAAAAAATCATTGAGAAGATGGTTGAAGGTAGAATTGAAAAATTCTATACTGAAAAATGTTTAATGGATCAAGCATTTATAAAAGATCCTGATATTACTATTGACCAGTTAGTAAAAGAGAAAATTGCTCATATTGGTGAAAATATCTCTATTAGAAGATTTGCAAGATTTGAAAGAGGCGAAGGTATTGAAAAGAAAGAAGAAAACTTCGCTGATGAAGTTATGAAGCAAATAGGTTAATTAATTTAAGGGAACATATTTATTGTATGTTCCCTTTATTAGGGCCTTTTTTATGTAAATATTAATAGATTTTAAATAAATATTAAATAAATAACATATTATATATTTTTGAATGGAGGAGAAGGCCATGTCTGAGTTAAAATACCAGAGAATAATGCTAAAAATTAGTGGAGAGGCTTTATCTGGAGAGAAAGGAACTGGTATTGATACTGATACTGTTAATGAAATATGTGATAGAATTCTTACAATTCACCAGATGGGTGTTGAGGTAGCCATAGTTGTAGGTGGAGGAAACTTCTGGAGAGGTAGAAGCGGAGTAGGTATGGACAGAACAACAGCAGATCATATGGGAATGCTGGCCACTGTTATTAATTCTCTTGGTTTGCAAGATGCTTTAGAATCTAGAGGCATACCAGTAAGAGTTCAAACCGCCATTGAGATGAGGCAAATAGCTGAGCCATATGTTAGAAGGAAAGCTGTAAGACATTTAGAGAAAAAAAGGATAGTTATATTTGCATGTGGAATGGGAAATCCATATTTTTCAACAGATACTGCAGCAGCTCTAAGGGCAGCCGAAATAGATGCTGAGGCAATATTGATGGCTAAGAACGTAGATGGAATTTATGATTCAGACCCTTCAAAAAATCCAAATGCAATTAAATTTGATAAGTTGAGTTATCAGGAATACTTAAATAAGGGATTATCTGCAATTGACTTGACTGCTGCTTCGTTCTGTAAAGATAATGCAATTCCAACACTTGTATTTGGACTTGATGATCCTGATAATATTATTAGAGCAGTTAAAGGTGAAGAGATTGGAACTACAATATATTGAAATCCTTCGTAAATAATTGTATTATATAATTATAAATTTTAGGAGGACTTTTTATGGATAAGGAACTATATAAACCCATTGAAGAAAAAATGAGCAAGACTTTACATGTATTGAGAGAAAATCTTGCTGGTATTAGAGCAGGAAGAGCGAATCCAGCAATTTTGGATAAACTTACTATTGAATACTATGGCACTCCAACACCTATAAATCAGGTTGCATCTGTATCTGTACCAGAAGCTAGAGTTATTTTGATACAACCATGGGAGTCAAAGTTGCTTAAAGATATAGAAAAAGAGATTCAGAAATCAGATATTGGTATAAATCCTAACAATGACGGTAAAGTTATCAGACTTGTATTTCCTGCTCTGACAGAAGAGAGACGTAAGGAGCTCACTAAGTCAGTAAAAAAGGAAGGCGAAGAATCCAAAGTTGCCATCAGAGCAATAAGAAGAGATTCTATTGAGTCTATGAAGGCAAAGAAGAAGAATAGCGAAATTACTGAAGATGATTTAAAAGATGCAGAAAAGGATATTCAAACCTTGACTGACAAATTTATTGCTGATATAGACCATATTGTTGAGATAAAAGAAAAGGAAATTATGGAGGTATAGCCGTTTGAGTTATACTAAAGTTGATGAACATATAGAAAATAGCAAAAGTGAAGATGGTTGCTTTTTAACTGAAATCAATCAACTTATTGGTTTTACACTTGGAGATGCTTTAAAAATAGCCTTGGAAAAGGGTTATTGCGTTGAAAATATTTCGATTACTTCACCACCTAAGTTGGGGATTTCTGAGTATGACTATTCATTTAGAGTGCTCAGAGTTCATTCTTTAGGAGGAAAAAGAATAACTATACTTGTATGTAAACCCCTCTAAATGAGGGGTTATTTTACATATTATATTTTGAGGTTGTAAAGACTGTACTTAACGGTAGGAGTTGTATATAAAATATGGGGCTATTTGATAAATATTTTGCAAAAAAGAAAGTAAGTGAAGAATTTAAGGCTGTTCCTAAGCATATTGCTATAATTCCAGATGGAAATGGTAGATGGGCTAAAAAAAGAGGATTACCTAGAAGTATAGGTCATAGAGAAGGTTCTATGACTCTTAAAAAAATTGTTATTTATTGCTCCGAGATTGGAATTAAATACTTGACAATTTATGCATTTTCTACTGAAAATTGGGCACGACCTCAAAGTGAGGTAGATGCATTAATGAGCTTATTGCTAGAGTTTTTGCAAAATGCAGAGAAAGAGCTCGATGGTAGCAATGTTCGAATAAAGGTAATTGGCGATGTAAACGGATTACCAGAGAAACTTCAGCAAGAGATCGTGAGAGTTGAGAAGCTTACTAGCGTGAATGATGGATTGCAACTTAATATAGCTCTTAATTATGGTTCTAGGTTTGAGATATTACATGCTGTAAGAGAAATATCTAAGAAGGTTAAAGAAAATAAATTATCAATTGAGGCTATAGATGAAAGTGAATTTGAAAGCTGCCTGTACACAGCGGGGATTCCTGACCCTGACCTCCTTATAAGGACAAGCGGGGAGCAACGATTAAGCAATTATTTATTATGGCAGTGTTCGTATACTGAATTTTGCTCGATAAATGAGCTCTGGCCTGATGTAAAAGAGAGCCATATTGCAGAGGCAATACAAGCGTATGAGAAAAGAAATAGAAGATATGGCGGATTAGGCCAATAAATTTGGAGGTTTTTATGTTAAAAACGAGAGTAATAAGTGCATTAGTGGGGCTTACCTTACTTATTGCTGTTTTATACTTGGGATCAATTACACTTGGAATAGTAGTAACCTTAATTGCAGCAATTGGACTCTATGAATTTTATAATTCTGTATCAGCAGTAAAAAACATTCAACCTATTAAGATAGTAGGGTATTTGTCTATTTTGCCACTACTAATATTGGGCCTGCAAAAAACAGGCTGGTTTAATATTGACTTGAATATACTAACAGGAATATCTGTATGTTTAGTTATATTTTTAAGTATGGCATTTATTGTTCTTGAACATAAAAAATATAACATAATAGATGCATGTGTTACAGCTTTTTCAATAGCGTATGTGCCATTTCTTATGAGCTTCTTGATTTTAATTAGAAATATGGATAATGGAATTATTTTAATCTGGTTAATATTTATAGGTGCATGGGGAACTGATACTATGGCATACACGTTTGGACGTCTATTTGGGAAAAGAAAGATTATTCCTGAGATAAGTCCCAAGAAAACACTGGCAGGTGCAATTGGAGGAATTCTTGGTTGTATTGCATTAATGATAGTATTTGGCGTTATAACTAATGCTTATTTCGATTTGAAAATGTCTTTTGTTGTATTAGCCATATTAGGTCTTATCTGCGGGATGGTATCCCAAATTGGCGATTGGTCTGCATCAGCAATAAAAAGATATGTTAATATTAAAGATTTTGGTAATATAATGCCAGGACATGGTGGCGTTTTAGATAGGTTTGATAGTATATTATTTGTAGCTCCAGTAGTATATTTTGTTTTAGTACTATTTATATAGTTATTTCTTGAGTATTGGGGGCATTGATGTAAAATGGCAAAGATAATTTCAATAATCGGATCTACTGGCTCCATAGGGGTACAGACTCTTGACGTAGCAAGAAACCTTGGAATAAAAGTTGCTGCAATGTCAGCAAATAAAAATATAGATCTTCTTGAAAAACAGGTTCATGAGTTTTTGCCTAGGGTTGTTTCGGTGGGCAATGCAGAGTTAGCTAAAGAACTGAAGTACAGACTTCATGGCATGAACATTGAGGTGCTTTTTGGTTTAGAAGGCATGAAGAGTGTGGCCTCACTAGAAGAGGTTGATACAGTTGTAACTTCAGTAGTTGGAACAGCTGGGCTTATTCCAACAATGCATGCAATAAAGAATAAAAAAAACATAGCACTTGCCAATAAGGAGACTCTTGTTACAGCGGGTAAGCTTGTAATTGAAGAGGCTAAAAAGTATAATGTTAATATATTTCCTGTAGATAGTGAGCACTCAGCTATATATCAATGCTTAATGGGCAATAATAAAAAACAGGTAGAAAAAATAATTATTACTGCCTCTGGAGGTCCATTTAGAGGTAAAACGCTATATGAGTTAGAAAAGGTTACTCCATCGGAGGCCTTGAAGCATCCAAACTGGAGCATGGGTAGTAAAATAACAATTGATTCTGCAACGCTAATGAACAAAGGGTTAGAGGTAATTGAAGCAAAATGGCTCTTTGATAAGGATCTTGATAGAATTCAAGTTTTAGTACATCCACAGAGTATCATTCATTCAATGGTTGAGTATGTTGATGGATCAATAATAGCTCAATTGGGTTCACCTGATATGAGAACACCAATTCAGTTAGCTTTAACCTACCCGCAGAGATGCAAGAATAGTTTCCCAAAGCTAGATTTCATAAAATGTTCTCAGCTTACCTTTGAGGAGCCGGATACAAAGACGTTTAGATGCCTGCAGTTAGCTTATGACGCTTTAACAGCTGGAGGAACAATGCCTGCGGCAATGAATGCGGCAAATGAGATAGCAGTTGATGCGTTTTTGAACAATAAAATTTCTTTTACTGCTATACCATTTATTATTGAAAAAGTAATGCAGGGGCATAATGTGAATATATGTCCAAGCCTAGATGATATAATAGAAGTAGACAGGTGGGCAAGAGATGCAGCTATGCAAATATCACACTAGCCATTGCTATTTCGAAACTTAACATGAAATATGTGTGTGAGTATAAACAGTTAAAAATTTTAATTTGGAGGAATTTATGAGTGTTTTTTTAGCTATTGTTGCTTTAAGCTTTTTAATAATAATACATGAACTTGGTCACTTCCTAGTGGCAAAGGCATTTAAGGTAAAAGTTAATGAGTTTTCTCTATTTATGGGTCCTAAACTTTTTGGTTTTCAAAAAGGAGAGACAACTTATTCTTTAAGGCTAATACCTTTGGGAGGCTATGTCAAAATGGAGGGTGAGGAAGAGGCATCTGAGGATGACAGAGCTTTCAACAAGAAACCAGTTGGTGTTAGAGCAGCAATAATTGCAGCCGGGCCTATAATGAATATACTCATTGCCCTTGTATTTGCATTTATCATAATGGCACAGTCTGGGTTTTATACTACACAGATAAAAGCTGTAGCGCATGGTTCAGTCGCAGAAAAGGCAGGTATTCAAGTTGGCGACATACTTCAAAAATATAATGGCAAGACGATATATCAGGTTAATGATTTAGAAATATTTGCTTACCCACTAACTAATGAAAGTGTAGATTTACAGTATGAGAGAAATGGTGAAACAAAAACAGTTAATATAACTCCTCCAAGACAGAATGGATATATGCTTGGTTTTTCACCTAAGGACACAAAAATTGATGGTGCTGATTCTAACGTGGTTGCGGGTATAACTGCTGGCTCTCCAGCAAAAGAAGCTGGCCTTAAAGTTGAAGATAGAATTATTAAGCTTAACGGCATAGATATTAATACGAGACAGGATATTGCAAATGTATTGGATCAAGCAAAAGGGTCTGAGGTGAAAATTACTGTTAAAAGAAGCGAAAGCGAAGTTGATTTAAAGCCGGTAGTACCAATGATAAGAAAAAATCCTGAGTATTATGCTATTGGTTTAGACTTTGAACGCACCCAAGGTGGATTTGTTAATACGATGAAGGGGGCAATTGATTATACTATTTCGACATCAAGGTCAATTTATTATTCTTTAGGCTGGCTTTTCACAAAAACAGTACCAGTAAGTGACTTGAGTGGACCTATAGGTATTACTAGTGTATTTAAAGATGTAGTTGAACAAAGTCCATCTCACATGGATACAATCATTAACTTATTATCCCTTACGGCTATGATAAGTATAAATCTAGGCTTGGTAAATCTGATACCATTTCCAGCTTTGGATGGAAGTAAATTGCTTATACTATTGATTGAAAAAATAAGAAAAAAACCATTAAACCCTGAAAAAGAAGCTTTTATTACAATGGTGGGTTTTGTAATATTAATTGCGCTGATGATTTATGTTACCTTTAATGATATTTTGAAATTAATATAATTTTTAAAAATATTCAAAAAAATGAAAGAAGGCAGAATTCGCTGTGGAACAATATATAGAGAGAAAGCAAACCAAAAAAATAAGAGTGGGAGATATCTATATTGGTGGAGATGCTCCTATCTCTGTACAATCTATGGCAAATACTGATACGAGAGATGTCAAAGCTACTGTTGACCAGATAAAGAGGCTCGAGGAGGTTGGATGCGATATTATTCGTGTGGCAATTCCTGATAGCGAGGCTGCAAGTGCATTAATTGAAATAAAAAAAGAAATAAAAATACCACTTGTGGCGGATATTCACTTTGATTATAGGTTAGCGTTAGATTGTATAATAAATGGTGCTGATAAAATACGACTTAACCCTGGAAATATTGGTGGACAAGACCGTGTAAAGATTGTTGCTGATATGGCGAAAGAAAGACAGATACCCATAAGAATAGGAGTAAATTCTGGTTCTGTAGAAAAGAGCATTATTGAGAAGTTTGGTGGAGTTACTCCTGAGGGCATGGTAGAGAGCGCAATTGCTCATGCCAAAATGCTGGAAGATGCTGATTTTGATGACATAGCAATATCTATAAAAGCCTCTAGTGTACCAATGACGATAGCTGCATATAGGCTGCTCTCACAAAAAAGTGTTTATCCGGTACATATTGGCGTGACTGAGGCGGGTACTATTTACAAAGGAACTATTAAATCCTCTATCGGAATAGGCTGCCTTTTGGCTGAAGGCGTTGGAGATACACTTAGAGTATCGCTGACAGGTGACCCTGTAGAAGAGGTAAGAGTAGGTAAACAAATACTTAAATCCTTGGGAATAATTAAGAATGGGATAGAAGTGGTATCTTGTCCAACCTGTGGTAGAACGAGGATTGATTTGATAGGTATAGCAAATAAGATAGAGCCGGTTTTGGACAAGTTAAATAAAAATATAAAGGTGGCAATTATGGGCTGTGCTGTAAATGGCCCAGGTGAAGCAAAAGATGCTGACATTGGCATAGCAGGCGGTATTAATGAGGCCCTACTTTTCAAAAAAGGTAAGATTATTAGAAAAATTCCGCAGGATAAGATAGTAGAGGAGTTAATTAGTGAAATTAATCAGATGTAATGATATTTCCGAGAACAATCAGTTCTATTTATTTAAATTTGGAAGTCAATTGGAAGTATATTGGAAGTATTTTTTTAAAAACGGTAATAAAATGTTGATAAATAGAAATAATAATGATATAATACACAAGGATAGAGGTTTAATAGACTTTACTGCTAAGAGTGGGAAATCCCACTCTTTGTTGTTTATCCAAAGCCTATCAAATCTAAGGACTCTGCTTATCCGATGTTTATTGCTATTAACTGAGGGCACTTATAGTGCCTAAGTTTTTGCGTTTTAATATTTTGTGAAATGCTTAAAAATTAAGAGAATAAAATAGCATAAACAGTAGTTGGACTCTAGCTTATGGAGGCAAAACGAATATGAAAATAAATATACAGCAAGTAATTACAGAACTTGCGACGCCTATAGTTGAAGGCTTGAATTATGAACTGGTAGATGTGGAGTTTATTAAAGAAGGTGCAAGTTGGTACCTTAGAATTTATATTGACAAACCAGGTGGAATTAACATTGATGATTGTCAAGCTGTTAGTGAGAAAATAAGTGAAATACTGGATGAAAAAGATCCTATTGAACAAAGTTATTATTTGGAAGTTTCCTCGCCTGGCTTGGAAAGGCCATTAAAAACTGAGAGAGACTTTATTAAATATAAAGGCGAATTGGTTGAAGTCAAAGTTTTTCAGCCTATAAATGGTAAAAAAATATTTGAGGGTGAATTAATTGGCTTGATAGAAGGTAAGATTGTAATAAGTCAAGATGGTAATAATATTGTGTTTGAAAGAGACAAGGTTGCTATAGTAAAAAGAGCCATTAAATTTTAATAATTGATTCGTATTGGGAGGTTAAAGAAATGAGCGCTGAGTTAATATTAGCACTTGAGCAGCTAGAAAAAGAAAAGGGTATTAAGAAGGATATAATAATTGAAGCCATAGAAGCTGCACTTATTTCTGCATATAAGAAAAACTTTGGTTCTACTATGAATGTAAAGGTAAATATAGATCGAGAAAATGGTGACGTTAAAGTTTTTGGACTTAGAAAGATTTCTGAAACACCTGACCCAGAGGCTATGGATATCTCAGTTGAAGATGCTGCAAGAATCAATCCTACGCTTAATATTGGCGATGTTATTGAGATGGAAGTTACCCCAAAAACTTTCGGAAGAATTGCTGCACAAACTGCAAAGCAGGTAGTCGTTCAAAAACT
This sequence comes from Bacillota bacterium, assembly GCA_023391425.1. GTDB lineage: Bacteria > Bacillota > Clostridia > Acetivibrionales > DSM-1351 > Ruminiclostridium. The sequence continues at coordinate 24,696 of JAEWAX010000030.1, forward strand.
GAGAGAAGCTGAACGTGGAATTATTTATGATGAGTTCTATAACAAGGAAAGTGACATAGTAACTGGTATTATTCAGAGAGTAGAAAAGAGAAATGTAATTGTTGACCTTGGTAAAACTGAAGCAGTTCTTGCAACAACTGAGCAAACGCCAGGTGAAGAGTATAGATTTAATGAAAGAATTAAGACATATATTATCGAAGTGAAAAAGACAACAAAAGGACCTCAGATTATGATTTCAAGAACACATCCTGGTCTGGTAAAGAGGCTTTTTGAATTAGAGGTTCCTGAGATACATGATGGTACTGTTGAGATAAAGAGCATATCACGTGAACCAGGCTCAAGAACAAAAATTGCAGTTTATTCCAAAGATGAAAATGTAGATCCTGTTGGAGCTTGCGTTGGACAAAGAGGTACTAGGGTACAAGCAATTGTAGATGAGCTTAGAGGTGAAAAAATTGACATTATCAAATGGAGTAACGATATTAAGGATTATATATCAAGTAGTTTGAGTCCTGCTAAGGTTGTTAGAGTGGATGTTGATGAGGAACAAAAGGCTGCAAAGGTTATTGTTCCTGATTACCAGCTTTCACTGGCAATTGGTAAAGAAGGACAAAATGCAAGACTTGCAGCAAAACTTACAGGATGGAAAATAGATATTAAGAGCGAAACACAATTAAGACAGTCCATTGAAAAACAGCTTTTTGATGATAACATTGGAAGTGACGGGTACATGGATTTTGACTATGATAATCAAAATAACGAAAGCGATCAGGATGAAATTATTACTGATTAAGTGACTTAGTTATTAAATTTGAAAATATATAAATTATGGAAGGTGTGGATGGATGAAGCAAAAAAAGATTCCACTGCGTATGTGTCTTGGTTGCAAAGAGATGAAACCAAAGAAGGAGTTGATACGGGTGGTAAGAAATAATGAGGGAGAAATCAACATTGATCTCGTTGGTAAAAAGCCTGGAAGAGGCGCATATATATGCAAGAGTGTAGATTGCCTTGAGAATGCGATAAAGGCGAAAAGACTTGAAAAGGCTTTTGAGACTGCAATTGATGTAGAAATATATAATAACTTAAAAAACCAATTGGAGGGAAATGATGGATAAGGTTTATTCCTTATTAGGGCTTGCTAAAAAAGCGGGTCAGTTATTATCTGGTGATGAGACTTGTGAGAGAGCTATAAAATCAGGTAAAGCTGTTCTTGTCATTGTGGCAAGCGATGCTTCTGAAAACACGAAGGACAAATTTAAGAGTATGTGTAACTTCCGAGATGTTTGCTATAGGGAATATGGTGAAAAATTAGAACTTGGTAGATACACAGGAAAAGAAATAAGAGCAGTTATTTCAATTCCATCCAATGACTTTAAAAATGGCCTTCTTAAATTGATAGATGATCAAATAAATGAATCCGGGGGTGAAGGTATTGGAAAAAGCTAGAATATACGAGCTTGCCAAAGAACTTAATACTACAAGTAAAAGGTTAATTGAAAAGCTTGCTGAGATAGATGTAAATGTGAAAAATCATATGAGCCTTCTTGAACCTCATGAATTAGATGCACTTTATAAGCATATAGGTGTAATTAAACATGATGAAAAGAAACTTGATGATGAAAAGAAGGTAATTGTGGAAAATGTCCACGTAGCTGAAAAGAAAAAGGATGTAAACAAAGAGCATAAAAAGGATACGAAGAGTGCTCCAAGAATTATTAGAACAACTGAGATAATTATTGATAGTAAAACAGACTCAACTAGCCCTCAGTCAACGAATAATTATCCTAAGAACGAACTAAAAAATGCGGCAAAGCCAAGTTATAAAAATGAATATATGAAAACAGAATCGAATACTTCAGGATTAAGACCGGGCTTTGTACGTGACAGTAAGCCTGATTTTAAAAATAAACAAGGACCCAAAAATAATAGAATTACTGAACCACAGAATAATATGATAAAAGCACCTCCAGTTAAACAAGATGATTCATTGACCATAAAACAAAATTCCCAAAATGAGGGCACTAATAAAGAGGATAAAATTGTGGCAGATAATACCGTTCAGATCGAAGCGAAAATAGTAAAAACAAATGAAGTGAATGATGCAAATAAGTCTACTACTAATGCTATTGCACCCGAAAAGACAGAAGACAAGAATATTGAAAAGGGTGAAGCTACAGTGGCTAAAACCCCAAAAAGGGCACAAAGTGATGAGGTTGCAGAGACAAAAAAAGCTGATGATGCTAAGATTATAGATAATAAATTGTCTGATGATAATAGTACTCAGGGACAGAATAATAGTGAAGTGAGAACTGACAGACCACAGGGGAAATACAATAATGGACAAAGGACTGACAGACCACAGGGCCAATATAATAATGGTCAGAGAACTGACAGACCACAGGGCCAATATAATAAT
>JAEWAX010000003.1 GCA_023391425.1 Bacillota bacterium
GTCAGACCAGCGTATACGCTAGGTGGTACTGGTGGAGGAATAGTAGCAAATGAAAGTGAACTTAGAGAAGTTGGTGGTAATGGACTAAGACTGAGCCGTGTCCATCAAGTGCTGATAGAAAAATGTATTTCTGGCTGGAAGGAAATAGAGTATGAGGTAATGAGGGACAGCAAGGGAAATGTTATAACAGTATGTAACATGGAAAACATCGACCCTGTTGGTGTACATACAGGAGATAGTATAGTAGTTGCACCATCACAGACCTTGGCTGACAAAGAATATCAAATGCTTAGAACCTCAGCGCTGAAAATAATCTCTGCACTTGGAATACAGGGAGGCTGTAATGTGCAGTATGCTCTTCACCCAACTAGCTATGAATATGCTGTTATTGAAGTTAACCCAAGAGTTAGCAGATCTTCAGCATTGGCATCAAAGGCTACTGGTTACCCAATTGCAAAGGTTGCTTCAAAGATTGCTATCGGATACGGCTTGGATGAAATAAAGAATGCTGTTACAGGAAAAACTTATGCTTGCTTTGAGCCTACACTTGACTATGTAGTAGTTAAGATACCAAAATGGCCTTTTGATAAATTTGTTAAAGCTAAGAGAACACTAGGCACACAAATGAAAGCAACTGGCGAAGTAATGGCTATAAGCAGCTCCTTTGAAGCTGCATTAATGAAAGCTATACGCTCACTGGAACTAGGTATATACACACTTGAACAGGATATGTACAAGAAGCTTGATGGAAACGAGATTGTGAGAAAGCTTCAGGATATAAATGATGAAAGAATTTTTGTCATCGCTGAGGCTATTCGCCGCTCTGTCGAGCTTGAAGAAATCCATGAGATAACAAAAATAGATTATTTCTTCCTTTGCAAGATAAAAGAGCTTGTTTTAATGGAAGAAAAGCTAAAAACTATTGAGCTTGGACAGCTTGATAAAGACATTTTAAAGAAAGCAAAGAAAATGGGCTTTACTGATAGCATAATTGCTAAGCTCACTAAAGCTTCAAAGGAAGAAATTACAGCTTTGAGAAAAGAACAAGGTATCATTGCTACCTACAAAATGGTTGATACTTGTGCTGCTGAGTTTGAAGCAGAAACTCCATATTATTACTCAACCTATGATAACTATTCTGAGGTAAAACCATCAGACAAAGAAAAGGTTCTGGTACTTGGATCTGGCCCAATAAGAATTGGTCAGGGTATAGAATTCGATTACTGCTCAGTACATTCAGTTTGGGCGCTAAAAGAGATGGGATATGAGACTATAATAGCAAACAACAACCCTGAGACAGTTAGTACAGACTTTGATACAGCTGATAGATTGTACTTTGAACCACTTACGCCTGAGGATGTAGTTAACATTGTTGAGGCAGAAAATCCAAAGGGCGCTATTGTACAGTTTGGAGGACAAACTGCAATTAAGTTAACAAAAACACTTGATGATTTTGGATTAAAATTATTTGGAACTGAAGCAAAAAATGTTGATGCTGCTGAGGATAGAGAGAAATTTGATGAGATATTAGAGCAAACGGGCATTCCTAGACCACAAGGTAGGACAATTTACACTCTAGAAGAAGCACTTACAGCTGCAAATGAATTAGGATATCCAGTGCTGGTAAGGCCATCGTATGTACTTGGTGGTCAGGGTATGGAAATAGCCTTTTCAGATAAGGATATTGAAGAGTTTATGGAAATTATCAATAGAACTGTCCAAGAGCATCCAATCCTTGTAGATAAGTATATGATGGGTAAGGAAATTGAAGTTGATGCTATATGTGATGGTGAAAACATATTGATTCCTGGAATAATGGAACACCTTGAAAGAGCTGGTGTACATTCTGGCGATAGTATCTCTGTATATCCTTCCCAAACACTTAGCGACAAGAATAAAGCTGTGATAGTGGATTATACAGAGAGATTGGCAAGAGCTCTTAATGTTGTAGGTTTGGTAAATATACAGTATGTTCTTTATAACAACGAACTGTATGTTATCGAGGTTAATCCTAGATCGAGTCGTACAGTGCCTTATATAAGCAAGGTTACAGGTATACCTATGGTAAATCTAGCTACTAAAGTAATGATGGGTAAAAAGCTCAGTGACTTCAAATTTGGAACTGGTTTGTACAAAGAGCCTGAATATGTTTCTGTTAAGGTTCCGGTATTCTCTTTTGAAAAACTGCATGATGTAGATACTACCCTAGGCCCTGAAATGAAATCTACGGGAGAGGTTTTAGGAATAGCTGATAACTTCCCAGAGGCACTATATAAGGGAATTGTTGGTTCTGGAATAAGATTACCTCAAAAGGGTGACGGTATCTTAATGACAGTAAGGGATTCTGATAAGCTAGAACTCGTGAATATTGCTGAGGAATTTGAAAAGCTAGGCTTTACGCTGTATGCCACTGGCAAAACTGCAAAGACACTAAATATGCATGGAATCGCAACAAATGCAGTTAAAAAGCTGGACGAGGGTTCACCAAATATATTAGATTTAATACAATCAGGTAAAATAGGTATGATAATAAATACTCCAACCAAGGGCAGAAAGCCTGACAGAGATGGCTTCAAGATAAGAAGAAAAGCGGTTGAAATATCTATACCTTGCTTAACCTCACTAGATACAGCTAATGCAATAATAAAATGCTTGAAGCTAGGTAAAACCGAGGGCGAGCTGGAAGTATTGAATCTGAGTGTTTTTGAATAAAAGTTGATTCAATTGTATTTTGCATATAGAAAATGTGTTAATGGAGTACCAGTTAAAATCAATGGGAAAGCTAGGTAGAAAATAATTGCTTGAATTAGTCGGTGAAGCGAAGTATTTTTGCCGTAAAACCGACACGATGTCGGTTTTAGCATAAGCTGAGCCACGATGGTGAATGTTATGCGACGGTAAAGAAAACTTGGCTTGTGCCAAGCTTATGGCGCGGGCAGAAGCCTAGTTGCACTTATACTTTTTAAAAGTGCAAAAATTCTGAGCTGTACAGTTACTAATACAAGCAATTATTTTGGAAGCAAACCCATTGATATTAACTGGTACCGCACTCATACTTAATATGCAAAATTTGATTGAATGTATTCTACTTTTATCACAGTTATTTGATTTACTAATTTCTGCTTGAGGAGGTAACCATGCGTAAAGTATTAAAAGAACAAATTGTAGATATGGAAATGTTATGTGAAGATGTATTCAAAATGACAGTGAAGTCAGAGTATGTTGCTTCAAATGCAATGCCAGGCCAATTTGTAAATATAAAATGTGGTGACATTGATGTCTTACTGAGAAGACCAATAAGTATTTGTGATGTTGATAAAGCCAACAACACCTTTGATATTGTTTTTCAATTAAAAGGCAAGGGGACAGAAAAGTTATGTCACAAATGTGTTGGTGAAATAGACATAATGGCACCTTTGGGAAAGCCATTTACAATAGATGATAAATATAAAAACATATGTGTTGTTGGCGGTGGGATAGGTACATTTCCACTACTATATTTGTTAAAGAGCAGTAAAGGTGCTAATAGGACTGCTTTGCTGGGCTTTAGAACAAAAGCAGCTGTTGTGCTTGAAAAACAATTCAGGGCCGCAGCGGAGAAGGTGGAAATAGCTACTGATGACGGCTCATATGGGAAAAAGGCTTTTGTAACTGAGCTGTTGGAACAGCAAATTCTTGAGCAAAAGCCTGATATAGTTTATACTTGCGGCCCTACACCAATGATGAGAAGAGTAGCAGCTATTGCCGAGAGAAACAATATAGCCTGTCAAGTGTCAATGGAACAGAGAATGGGCTGCGGTATTGGTGCTTGTTTAGTATGCGCATGCAAAACTAAGCAAGGCGATGATTGGGGTTTTAGCCATGTTTGTAAAGATGGGCCAGTATTCTGGAGCACAGATGTATGTTGGGAATAGCAGTGTATATTAATGAAAGGATGTGAACTTAGTGGGGGTTTCGTGCTTATCATATAAATTCTCACTAAAGATATAATATGATAGATTTGAGTGTGAATATCGCAGGAATTAAATTTGATAATCCAGTCATAATGGCATCGGGTACTTATGGTTTTGGAAAAGAATACAGTGAGTACGTTGATTTGAATGCGCTCGGTGGTATTTCTGTTAAAGGCCTGACTCTAAAGGAAAGAAAAGGTAACAATCCACCTAGAATTGCTGAGACTCCAGCAGGTATTTTAAATAGCGTTGGTTTGCAGAATCCGGGTGTTGATGCTTTTATAAAGCATGATCTACCTTTTTTAAAAAAATATAATACCAAGGTTATTGCAAATATAGCTGGCAATACGATAGAAGAATATTGCGATATGGCTGAAATATTAGGTGGTACAGAGATTGATGCAATTGAATTGAATGTATCCTGCCCAAATGTGAAGGCTGGTTGTCTAGCCTTTGGAACTACTCCAGAGGGGATAGAGGAAATAACCTCTACAGTAAAAAAATACTGCAAACAGCCACTAATTGTTAAGCTTACTCCAAATGTTTCAGACATAAAGTCAATAGCACAGGCAGCTGAAGCGGCAGGTGCAGATTGCATATCATTAATAAATACTATCTTGGGCATGGCAATTGATATTCACAAAAGAAAGCCTATTCTGGCTAATAATTTTGGAGGGCTGTCTGGCCCTGCAGTAAAGCCAGTAGCACTTAGAATGGTGTACGAGGCAGCTCATACTGTTAAAATACCTGTTATAGGAATGGGAGGAATTTCATGTAGTGAGGATGCTATTGAGTTCCTGCTAGCAGGTGCAA
>JAEWAX010000024.1 GCA_023391425.1 Bacillota bacterium
AATATAAGTGGAAGTGGTCTTTGTCTTAATCTTGAATCTCCTTTTGATGCAGGTACTATTTTAGATATTACTATAAACTTAGAGGATACGGCATTAATTAGAGTACTTGCTAAAGTAATAAGGTCAATCTTTATCCAAAACAAAAAGTACGAGGTTGGTTTACATTATATAAAAGTAAAACCAAACGAATCGGATATTTTAACAAAGTTTATATTTGAAAAACAAAGGATTATATTAAAAAACACAATGCAGGCAAAAAACAAATGATAATTTATATGTTCGCAGTATAGACGTTATAAGATTTTGAATTACTATTATTTTTTGGTTTTTATCTGAATTGCCCTACTGACAGAGTTTTTTCCTAGTCTGCAGCGTATAGAATCAATAGCTTTTTCCAGTTTCTCTTCTTTTTGTGAAGCATTATAAACTATATCAGAAACATTTTCTTGGTCAAAAAGTGATAGCTGGGTAGAAACACAATCTAGTTCAAATCCACTTATACTAACACCTACAAGACGTACTGGTTTGTTGATGTTCCAATTTTTCGATAAAAGTGAGAAACCCTTTTCATATATATCCTTTGTTAAACAGGTTGGCTCTACACTAATTTGACGAGTTATATTCTTAAAATCTGAAAACTTTATTGTAACTTGGATTGTTCTTGCCCTCTTATTATTTCTTCTTGCATCAAAGCCAATTTCTTCACACATTTCAAGAAAAACATTTCTAACATCTTCAATATTTACTACATCCTCTATAAGAGTGGTAGATCGTCCAATTGATTTCATTTCACCAGACACATGAGGTGTCACGGGTGAATCATCAATGCCATTTGCCAGCCTTTGCAACTCTATTCCCTGCTTTCCAAACACCTGAAATATCGCTTTGGAACTATATCCGGCCAAATCTCCAATTGTATGAATTCCTATATTATTAAGCCTTATACCCGTCTGCTTACCTACTCCGTATAGATCTGTGACCAAAAGTGGCCAAAGTTTAGTTTGAATATCTTTTATCCATAGCTCAGTTATACCCATCGGTTTCTTTATTTCTGATGCAATCTTTGAAAGAAGCTTATTTTCTGAAATGCCAATTGAGCACCACAAGCCCAAGCCTTCGTTAATTTCATCCATTATTTTGTGGGCTATCTCTATTGGTGACCCAAACAGTTTCTCGGTTCCAGTCATATCCAGCCAAGCTTCATCAATACTATTTTGCTCTATAATTGGAGAATAGTTGCTAAGTAGCTTCATTACAGCCTGTGACTTTGTTTCATAAAAATGATGATCAGGTGGAACAAGTACCATATTGGGGCAAAGTTTCAATGCCTGATGTATAACCATTGTTGTCTTAACGCCATATTTTCTAGCTTCATAATTTGCAGCAAGAATTATTCCTGTTCTATTCTTTGGATTACCAGCTACTGCTGCTGGCTTACCTAATATCTCAGGGTTTCTTGTCATTTCACAACTTATAAAAAAGCAATTCATATCCACTAAAAAAACTACTCGTTGCATTTACTATCCTCCCCATATACAATATATATTTAAAAGTTTTCTATAATCTAAAAAGGAGTCCTATTCGGACTCCCTATAATTCTTATACTATGTTAATTTATTTAACAGTCTTTGCCATTTCAGCAAGCTGAGCAAATCCAGTTGCATCATTTACTGCCATATCAGCGAGAACTTTTCTGTTAAGTTCAATTCCTGACTTCTTTAAGCCATTAATGAATTTGCTATATGAAATACCATTAATTCTTGCAGCAGCATTTATTCTTGCTATCCAAAGCTGTCTGAAATCTCTCTTCTTTAATCTTCTATCGTTGTAAGCATAGTTCTGTGATTTCATTACAGCCTGTTTTGCCATTCTAAAGAGCTTGCTCTTTGCTCCAAAATATCCTTTTGCAAGCTTTAGCATTTTTCTATGTCTTGCACGAGTTCTCATCGCGCCTTTTACTCTTGCCATATCCCTTGTCCTCCTTCTTATTTATATGGAATAAGTTTTTTGATAGTAGCTTCGTTTGCAGCTGAAACATATGCACCTAATCTGTGATGCTTTTTAGCCTTGGTAGCTTTAGAAACAAGTCTGTGGCTTCTCCAAGCCTGTCCACACTTAATCTTTCCGTTAGCTGTAACTCTAAATCTTTTCTTTGATGAACTATGTGTCTTTAACTTTGGCATAATTTTCTCCTCCTGTCCTACTGCTTTGGATTAAGTATCATTATCATACTTTTGCCTTCAAGTTTTGGTCTCTTCTCAACCACTCCAACATCTTTTACTGCTTCTGCAAACTTATCAAGAATCTCAATTCCTATCGAGGTGTAATGCATTTCTCGCCCTCTAAATTTTATAGATACCTTAACTTTGTCTCCATTTTGTAAGAATTTATATGCATTCTTAACTTTGAAATCAAAATCATGATCTTCTATTGAAGGTGAAAATCTGACTTCTTTTATATTCATGATCTTCTGATTTTTTCTTGCTTCTTTCTCTTTCTTGGCAAGCTCAAACAGGTATTTACCATAATCCATAATCTTGCATACGGGTGGCACTCCTTGTGGAGCAATCTTAACCAAGTCAAGATTTTTAGAGCTGGCAAGCATTTGGGCATCCTTAATTGCTGTAATACCAAGCATAGTACCATCAGCATCGATAAGTCTGACTTCTTTATCCCGAATATCCTCATTGATCATTAATTCATTTTTGCTAATAACTGACACCTCCGAATTTAATAGGCTAGAAGATTCACTTCAAGTCCAGATAATAAAAAATGCAATAAAATTAACTTGGCTTGTGCTAAGCCTTAAGCGCGGCGAAAGCCTTAGTTGCACTTATACCTTTTTTAAGGCATAAAAAAAGTGGATAGAAGAAAGTATCCACAATAATCTCAGTCTTGAACGTAAAATACGCACTTGAAACCGATATTTACCTTGCAAATCAAAATGTTCGCTAGGTGAGAAGTGGAAATCTTCTTCTTGTTTTGCATAAATATGATACCAAAAATATTACTATTTGTCAAACTTATTTTTTAGACTAATTTTCCCACTAATTTTGTTTATAAATTGCTAATTGTCATATTTAATGTCCATTTTTCGCTAATTCTGAATTGAAGCTTCTTGTTTTGTTAAAAATTCACTAATCTTATTCCAATACTCATCTCCATCATCAATTGAGTTATGCCCTTCACCAACTATTACTTCAAAAAAACTGGAATAAAGCCTTATATCCTTGCATATGCCCATTCCAGTCTCTATTTAGTAAAATATTTATATAACTCTATTTAAATTTTATGCTATTTGTGTAATGGATTTTAAATATATGTTTATATATCTATTTGCCTAAGTTCGCTCATATTTGCCTAAGTTCGCTCATAAACCAAGAATTTATAGTCAAATGGGTTTTTTTCGTCTTTTACGCCAGGCTCACTGGACACAAGTTTCCACTTAGAATAATCAATCTTTGGGAAAAAGGTATCTGCCTCAAAGTCACTATCTATTTCTGTAATGTATAATTTATCTGCCATAGGCAAAAAGGCAGTATATATTTCTGCTCCACCAATTATGAAAGCTTCTTTGTCTTTTACTAAATCTTTAGCCTTCTCTACGGAATTCACTACAATGCAACCCTCATGAGAAAAGCTAGAACTCCGCGTAATAACTATGTTCATCCTACCCGGAAGTGGCTTTCCTATAGATTCAAAGGTTTTTCTGCCCATAATAACCGGCTGTCCCATTGTAGTTCTTTTGAAGTATGCAAAATCTGCTGGCAAATACCATGGCATTCTGTTTTTACATCCAAGGGCATTTTTTCTGCCCATTGCAAATATTAGTGAAATCATACAGCTACAGCTCCCTTTATATGAGGATGTGGATCATAACCTGTTAATGTAAAGTCCTCATATTTAAACTCAAATATATCTTTTATATCTGGATTGATATTCATTGCAGGAAGTGCCCTTGGTTCTCTTGAAAGCTGAAGCTTTACCTGCTCTATATGATTTAAATATATATGGGCATCTCCTAAGGTATGAACAAACTCGCCTGCTTTCAAGCCACATGCCTGCGCAATCATCATTGTAAAGAGTGCATATGATGCTATATTAAAGGGAACACCAAGAAATACATCTGCACTTCTCTGATACAGCATACATGAAAGTGTACCATTAACAACGTAAAATTGATAAAAACAATGACATGGGGGCAAAGCCATCTTGTCAATCTCCCCAACATTCCATGCGCTTACAATCATCCTTCTCGAATCAGGATTGTTCTTAATTTGATTAACAACATCTCTGAGCTGGTCAATACTCCTGCCGTCAGCAGTAGCCCAAGATCTCCACTGATGTCCATATACAGGGCCTAAATCACCTTTTCCATCAGCCCATTCATCCCAAATAGATACTCCATTATCCTTTAAGTACTTTATATTTGTTTCTCCACTTATAAACCATAGGAGTTCATGTATTATAGATTTTAAATGGAGTTTTTTAGTTGTTACTAGAGGAAATCCATCTTGTAGGTTAAACCTCATCTGATAGCCAAAGGTACTGATTGTTCCAGTACCTGTTCTATCTTCTTTTTTTACGCCGTTGTTTAGTATATGTTCGCACAAATCAAGATACTGTTTCATTTTTTCTATGCCTCCAAAATTACACCAATTCTATTAACTATTATTATTTTTCATCATTGTTCTCATTATTGTTCTCTTTATCAAAACCTACTAATTCACCAACAATATATAATGGTCTAGCCTTTACTTCCTCATATATTCTTCCCACATACTCTCCCATGATGCCCAAAACTATAAGCATTACTCCATTAAAAAATAGCGAGACAGCCATTGATGATGCCCAACCAGATGCAACATCATTCTTCACAAATTTCTGAATCAAAACAACAATGAGATATATAAAACTAAAGGCTGAAACAAGCATTCCTGCAAAAGTTGCCAGTTTCAATGGCTTATACGAAAAAGAAAATATACCATCACCTGCAAGCTTTATCATTTTTTTAAGAGGATACTTTGTTTCTCCTGCAAACCTTTTTTCGCGTTTATACTCCACACTAGTTTGCTTGAATCCTACCCAGCTAACCAAACCTCTTACATATCTTGAGCGTTCAGGCAAGCTCTTCATTGCATTACAAACCTTCCTGTCTATTAGCCTAAAGTCACCAACATCAACAGGAAGCTTTACATCAGTCATGCTATCAAGAAAGCGATAAAACATTTTAGCCGTAAACTTTTTGAAAATAGTTTCACCGTCTCTTTTCAGCCTCTTTCCATAAACTACTTCATACCCCTCTTGCCACTTCTCAACCATTTGTAAAATCACTTCAGGAGGATCTTGTAAATCTGCATCAATTATTACAACTGCGTCACCCTTTGCATAATCCATACCGGCCGTTATAGCTATCTGATGACCGAAGTTTCTTGCAAAATTGATAATGCGAACCTCAGGGTTGTTCTTAGCGATTTCCCCTAGCTTAAAGTATGTATTATCTTTACTGCCATCATTTATAAAAATATATTCAATGTTCATAAAATAATCTTTAAATACTGCTGATAATCTCTTAAAAGTTTCATCTATTACCTCCTGTTCATTGTAAACAGGAACAACTATAGATAATAGTTTTTTTGTCATACTTTTCCCCTCGCTTTAGCCTGAAATTTACTAAACTATTATAACACACTTATAATACTAATTCGCATAAAAATAAAAGGTGATTATTTTTATGCGAATTAGTACAAGTGCAACGACATATAAACGGTCATAAACCGTTTATATTGTAAACTATTATAATTATTATCAATTTTGAAGAAAATAAAACAAAAATTAGGTTTTAAGGCCGATTGTAAGTTGGGAATAGTACCATTTGTCCTTTAATCAATTTTAATTTTTACAAGACGCCAAGCGTTTATACAAATTGCAACTCCCATGATAATTAAAAGTGGAACTATTGTTTTTAAATCCATGTTGTTGCTGTTCATCATCTCATAACCCCATGTTGCAGGTAAAATTTTAGCGATACCTTGAAATACCTTTGGAAGCATATCTGCCGGAAACATAATTCCTGAGAGCATAACAGAAGGTAGAAATAGAAATTGTGCTATCATCGTCAGTTTTGTTCCTTTCTTTATTAATAGTCCTAATAAAGTTCCAACTGTTAAACACGCCAAAAGAAAAATTGCAAGAGAAATAAAATATAGCGGTATATTTTCAGGGATTTTTGCTTCAAAGGCAACTGGAGATATAAAGAATATTACAAGGCTCATGATAAATAGATGGACAAAAGCTGATACGAAATTATTTACAGCGGCCACCCACAATGGGATATTACCAACTTTATATGCCTTTTTTATTTCACTGCCATATAACTCAACAAGCGGTGTTGGTGCACCTAAATATGCACCCATTGTTATTCCGAAAATAGTCATTGATTGAATAATCGTATTCTTTGCTTCTGGATTAATAGAAGTGAATATTCCTCCCATAAAGCCAAAAAACACAAGTGGTACCACATAGTAAGTAAGCAGTATCCCTTTATTTCGTAAATCAAGTTTCCATTGTAGGAATGTGCTATATAAAAATGCACTCATACTTCAGCCTCCTTTGCAATATCCATAAATTTCTGTTCTAACGTCGCTCTTTCTATTTTGATGTCTAGGACATTAATTTTCTGTTGCTTTGCAATTGTAAGTAGTTCAAGAAGAGCGTCACTAATATTTATTGAAGAAAATGAAGAATAACCCTTTTCTTCTCCCTCATAATGACTTTCAATTAGTTTTGGCATATGTAGTGGCCTAGAGGTTTTGATATAAATCGTGCTTTGTTCTCCCACCTCATGCGTTAAATCATTTGACATACCTAAAAAAGCAAGTTTACCGTGCTTAAGGATGGCAATTCTATCGCATAGACTTTCTACCTCTGCCATATCGTGGCTTGCCAAAATAATTGTTTTCCCCTGTAGTTTTAGCTTTCGGATTTCATCATGCAATGAAACCCTACCTTCCACATCAAGTCCAGCAGTTGGTTCATCCAGGAAGATAATATCAGGATTTCCTATCAAAGCAAGTGCTAGGTGCAACCTACGTTTTTGTCCTGTTGACATCTCTTTATACTGTTTGTTTTTTATTTCATTTAGTCCAAAAGTCTCAATCGACCCTAAATTCACGGATACTTTATTCCACTTGCAGAATAGATTTATTGCTTCAATTGCCTTAATATTTGCAGGAAGCGAAGAAGATTGCAGTTGGACGCCAGACTTACCGTTTACCGAAATACTTCCGCTATCATATTTACGAATGCCCTCAATACACTCCAACGTAGTTGTTTTTCCTGCTCCATTTGTGCCAAGAAGTCCAAAGATTTCGCCATGTTTTACATCAAAAGATATTCCATTTATGACAGTGTTATTGTCATAACTTTTGATTAAGGATTCAACTTTAATTGCTACACTCATCGGCCTACCTCCATTTCCGGTATTTCAATACCTTGATTTTTTAAATATATCTTCAAAGCCTTGCCAATAAATTCATCAGCCATTGACCGCTTTTCTTGTAGTTCTTTACTCCAGTCTTGTTTATTATTATTAAATTTCATCAACTCAGGGAGCATACTCATATCACCACCTGTAAACTCCAACACCATGTCCCACCATTGCTTTGCGATTTCTTGTCCCTCTTTGCTTTCTGGAGTTATGCCCTGTATTTTAAGCTGCGCTGTTATATCGCACAGGTCTTTCCATTTGTTAAAAAGTGCATGACCAAGGTCTGGTTTATCAGTAAACATATCTTTGATATGTGTCATAAGCTTATCATCAAATAATTTAATGACCCAATAGCCCTCATTCTTCAAACTAAGAAGTGAAATTATATCGGCATATTTATTAAAATCAACCTCATGCATTTTACTGACCTCGTCTTGTAACGATTCAATTGCAGATAGTGCCCAAGTTAAGTCACATAGTTGGCTTTTGACAACTTCCTTTTGCTTGCTTAAAATATTTACAACTTCCTGTGGTGTATCAAGAGAAAGTATATTGTTTTTTATTTCATCAAGGGAAAATCCCAAAAACTTCATTGATAAAATCTGATGTAACTTGACCATATCTTTTTTGGTATAAAGTCGCCTACCGCCTTCACTTCTTGCAGATGGCTTGAGTAAGCCTTCTTTATCGTAATATTGAAGGGTGCGGACGGTTACCTCCATCCTTTTTGCAAGCTCTCCTACTGTCAGCAAATCTTCTCCCGGCATTTTCCTCACCCCCTTTTTACATTATATAACATGACGTTACGTCATGAGCAATACTTTTTTCAAGACCATGTATCCATAATTTAATTATATAAAAAGTTTACTTATTTAGTTAAAAAGGTGTACATTACATACCATTTTTGATAGAAAGCATGCACACCCTTATACCTACTGCATTACAGCCCCAAAAAGCAAAAAAGTATGTACAATATACTATATTCTAGTAAATATCATACACACTCTTAAGTATATTAATAAACGATAGATTAACAGTAAAGTAATTCTGTACCCTGTAGACATCGAACCAGTCTCACAAGCAATATTAAAGCACCTCACTTGGTGGCTAATTTACTTTACTTTTAGCATTTTAACCTCATGTACATTGAAAGTTTCCTTCATTTCCTTGATGTCGTTTCGTATTTCCTGCTGCCCCTCATATAATTGTTTCAATTCTCTGATTTCAAATTATAGGTCTAGTTTTTCAAAACTCTTTGCAGACTTTGTATAAGCTAGTATGGTTACCGTTGCAAAAAAGAGAATGCCAATAATAAGTACCGGAATTTGTTTTATCATATTTTCCGCTGTAACGCTTTCGCAGACAGTTTTCATAAAAGGAACGATATGGTCCAATGTCTCAGCAAGAATTATAAAAATCCATATCACCACATTTGATAGGACAAATGGTACTCCGATTTTATACCCGCTTTTATAATACTGTGTAAGGAAAACTAAATTAAACAATCCTAGTAGGACAAACGACAATCCAAAGAATGCCACATTTGCTTCAATTCCCACTTCATTATTGAGTGGAATAAAACTATTTCGGAAGAAAGCGAATGGAATGCTAGCAACGACCTGTGCCAGCTCAATACACACCACCAAATAGAATCTCGCTTTTACAATATCCCTTTTCCGAAGTGGTAATGCCATCATATAATATATATCACGATTCTCACGGTTAGCTTGAAATAAGAAGAAAATTCCCAGACAGGTGTAGAAAAACGTTACATAATATGGATAATTAGGAATGCACAAAAGTGCACTTAATGCCAAGAAAATATATGGAATTGGATGCATGGAAAGCTTAAACTCTTTATAAATTAACTCTTTCATTGTCATCACTCCTTTTCGATGTAAACCATAATGGATTCTAAATCAGCTGGTGAAACTTCTACATCACCGTCAATTGGCAGATTTTCGTTACGAATCAGTCCACAGAAAGCATCCGTATGTTTTCTATAGCTTATTAGTTTTTCACTGATTGCCTCAGTAAGCTTTTCTGAACTTCCTTTTACAAGCCTATAACTATCCAAGAATGACTTTTTATCGGTGCTTGCAATAATCTCCCCGTTTTTTATATATGTAATATAATCTGCACATTTTTCTAAATCTGTTGTAATATGAGTTGAAAACAAAATACTTACATGTTCTTCTTCAACCAAGGTGATAAATAAATCCAGCAAGTCATCTCTTGAAACAGGGTCAAGGCCACTTGTAGGTTCATCAAAAATCAGTAATGTAGCATGATGTGATAAAGCTAACGCCAGTTGGTATTTTACCTTCATCCCTTCAGATAATTGATTTACTTTTTTCTCGGGATCGAGATGAAAACGTTTTAAATAACCTTCATAAGCCTCCTCATCCCATTCCTTATAAAATCTTTTGGTAACCTCGGTGATGGTTTTTAATTTCTTCATTGGATAGTAATTAACTCCGCCAGACACAAACCCAACCTTCTGCTTAATAGAAAACTCATTATTCGAAAAATCCTCATCAAAAATTTTAATAGTTCCACTATCTGCATGAACATAGTTAAGCAAAGCTTTTAGGGTGGTTGTCTTTCCTGCCCCGTTACGCCCTATAAATCCCATAATTGTTCCCTGCTTCATCGTAAATGAAACATTTTTCAATGCAAATTTCTCGTATATTTTATTTAGATTTTGTATTGATAATACGTCCATATGCAATTCTCCTTTTTATAGCTCACTTAGATTCATTGCTACTTATCTCCCTCTGGCTTTTCTTGTGCTGCAAAAATCTCTTTTGCGAATTGTAAATACCTATCATTCTGTACTATGGCAATTCCTTGATCTTTATCCGCTAGTAGAAGGAGCGTATCGCCTGGCTTGATATCAAATATGTCACGAGCCCCCTTAGGTATCACTATCTGACCCTTTTCCCCAACTTTTACAGTACTCATAAATTTGCCCTCTGGTACTTTCATATTCATGCTGCTGTCTCCTTTATAAGCAAAAGTATAATTTGTATTACTTGTGTAACTTGTTGTATTTTTCTTACCTCAGTATCTCATATAGCACAACAATTGTCAATAAAACAAAGAAAGCCCAATATAAATATTGACACACATAAAAAAAGCTCCTTTCTGGTTAATACTTGGATTATTAACCAAAAAAGGAGTCCTATACTTTATACACTAAATTCATTCACTTGATTCTAAATCGTTCAACGTTTGGTTTATTATTAATGATGCAAATATTTCAATCAATAAGTAGCGATTGTAAAAATTCTTGTCCCAACTTTATCGCATTCTCTGATGTATCTGTCAGATGAACTCCCGAATCTATGTTATCCCAACTTGATAAAGTATAATCCCAATTACCCCCATCAAACCGTTTCTCGAAGTGTACTTGAAAAGTACCATCTTCTCTGTCAACAACTTGAAACCTATATTTATTATCAGATGAATATCGTTCTGTAACTATTTTCATAAATGCTTCCTCGCTATACATACGTCTCATTGGCATTCAATATCTTTCTACAAAGCAATTCTTCACACTGTTTATTATAACATCAATATGTATACCAATATACTTTGGGTTCTGTGGTTGGTATATATTTTACCTTTACGAGCTGAAATAGAATATCTGTATCATCTCTACCATAATGTTGTTCATTATCTACATCATAAAATTGAATAATATTAACTTTATAAATACCATTATCTACTTGAAATTTAAACTTCTCACAGTATGAGTCAGGTACTTTTTCATCCTCAAATTGAGCAGCCATAGTCAAACAAGTATACTCAACAAAGCATAACTCTTCTTGATTAACTTCAATATAGCCGACAGCTTTTCTAAAGCACTTATTATATTTCTCATTATCATTAAATTCAACTTCGATTTTCCAATCGGATTCAATGCCCTCATTTGTCATCTGAAAAACAAGAATATTGTTCTTGTCTGCTTCCTTGATAAAATGTTCTTTAAGTTCAGATAGTTCCCAATCTTCATTCACAAATGAGTAATACTTATTTGCATTTACTAATGCTAAGAAATTTGTATCTCCAACATTAAAATCAAATTTCATTAATATTATCCTCCATAATTGCTATGTCCCTTGCTAATTTTGCACACCTTACATTTTGAATGCATAGGAATAAAACTATATTACAAATAGCCTTATAACTAGCTCTTCCTAATACAGAAAATATATTATCACACAAATTATATTATTGTCACATTAATTGAAACATTAAATTGAGTAATTCACAAATATCTTCGGAATATGATTCTTTGCTTTTTTCTAACATGCTTATAGCATTACTAAGCGCATTAATTGTTTTTTGATTATTTTTTTTGCTCATTTCATCTCTATCAAATTCCATAGCATCCTCCAAATCAAATTTGATTTTTTATACTATTCGTTTAATGATGTAATTTTAAGGGGATATGGTTTTAAATTTGACACTTAATATATAATTCAATATAATATGTATGTAATTACCATTTATTGTAAATAAACATTACGGAGGGAGATTCCTATGAAAAAAAACTATTTATGGTTTAGAAATTGTTTAAAGAAAGCAAAAGGTACACTAGTATCAAATACTAGTAAAAAAAGTGCTGCTGTTTTATTATCTATTTCAATACTTTCATACTTGGTAATCCCAATAGGAACTGTTAATGCAGAAACATCATCTAGTGAGAATACTACTAGTGATAGTGTTCTGTATAGTTCCATTATTTACGGAGATCTAAATAACGACAGGGCAGTTGATTCTGTAGATTTAGCACAAATGAAGATGTTATTATTGGGGACTACAGGGACAGATACAATTAATACAAAAGCGGCAGATTTAAACGGAGACAAAAATGTTGATGCTTTAGATTTAGCACTTATGAAGCAGTTTCTTCTTAATGAAATAACGACTTTCCCTGTTGTTAATACATATGTAAGTACTAAGACTGGGAGTGTAATAGATGTCGATATAAGTGGTTCTTTCAAAGTATCTTTAGAGGAAAACGGTTCAACTGGCTATTTATGGTCATATACTGTATCTGAAGAAAATGCAATTAATTTAATCTCTGAAGAAAGCTTTAGTTTTAGCCCTGGTGCAGTTGGTGCACCTGTACAAAAAGTATGGACATTTGAAGCACTAAAACCTGGAAAGTATACACTTTTATTTGCATATAGCCAGCCGTGGGATAAAGATACCGCTCCAATAGAAACTGTTCAATGTGAGATTTATGTAAGTACTACAACTGGAAGTGTTATAAATGTAAGTAAAGACGAAACTTTCAAAGTATCATTGAAAGAAGGCGGTTTTGCAGGTTATACTTGGTCTTATACTTCATCTGAAGAAAATGCTATTGCTTTAGTGTCAGAAGATAGCTTTTATCAACATCCTGGTTGGTTTGATGCATTTTCACAAACAGTATGGACATTTAAAGCACTAAAACCTGGAAATTATACGCTTTTATTCAAACGCAACCCCGTAGAAACTACTGTTCAAGTTGATATAAATGTACAGTAATGAGTAAAATAATATAATATTGATTAATTAAAAGCTTGCAGCCATTTTAAAATTATTGGTTGCAAGCTTTTTGTTTACTAGTTCAACATCTTAATTCACGTACATCCCTTTCATCTATATAGTTTGAATAAAAATTATGCCTTAGTTAATAATAAATAGAAAATGAGGAGGCTTGCAATTGGATAATGAAAGAGCTAGGCAGATAGTAGACTCTCTTGGAGTTATTGAAGTACTATATAATGGTTCTCCAGTATGGATAGAAAATCTAAAAGAGAATACAGCTGAAATTTCCTATATTGATTCAAATATAGATACAAAAAATAAAGTTCAAGTTCAGGTTGATAAACTAATTGAACGAAAACCCTCAATTTAATAATAATAAGTATTTTGATTGTATAGAAATCGGTATCATATCTTATAATAATCACAAGGAGTGATATTAATGAATTCTACAACTAAAATCGTAAAAGTTAGAAAGAACAGTGATGGAGATATTACAGACGTAATGCTTCAAAATGGCAATATATTTTCTATCAATGAAGCTATTATGATGGCTAGAGATAATAAAATTGAAGGTGTAAATGTGGGCAAATCCAAAAATGGGAGAGAATTTCTCAGAAGTGACCCTAATGAAAATGATAATGATAACTTAGACAATCTACCAACGTTTAGCTAATTGTATAAGAACAAGGGCTGTTTCAAAACTATACCCGATACAATAAAGTTCGAAGATTATGTTTAAATAGTACTTCCGTACAAACTTATATCAATGGATTGCTCCTAAAGAAAACTTAGCTTGTGGCGAGCCACAGGCAAAGACAGAAGCTTAGTTGCACTTATACTTGAAAGGTGCAAAGTAATTGCTGAAATGGTATTGGTTCACCACAAGCATTTTTACCGTCGCAGAACACTCAACATCGTGTCTCGGGTTACTGCGAAACCGCGACGTCCTGTCGCTTTGCCGGCAAAAATACTTGTGCTTCACCTACAATTTCAGAAATTACTTTTAACTGGGCTTCCCATCGGTATAAGTTGTACTCACTTACTATTTAAACAGTAAGTTCTTTTGTATATTTTAATTGGTTTTGAAACAGACCCTTCTAATTATATTCATATTATCACTAGAACTCTTCATGAGCCGTTATTCTATAGTGTTAGTCACAATTAATTTTGCCAAGGTTAAATTAGATCAAAAAAACTTAATTGATTACTTTTTGGTAAACCTTTTAAGCAACCAAACTTTTCAAGTGAATCTATAGTAGAATTCCCGATTTTAGCACGTTTCTTTAATTCTTCTATAGATTTGAAGGAACCTCCTTCGATTACAGCTCTATATATGCCTTCAGCTGCAACATTTCCCATACCTGATATACTGTTTAAAGGCGGCCTTAAGCTATCATCCTCTATCAGGAAATTTGTGGCATGAGATTTGTATAAATCGATTGGTAGGAATTTAAAGCCTCTTTCGTACATTTCCAAAACCAATTCTAAATCATCATACATATCTTTGTCCTTATTGGCAGCCTGATTACCTTGAATTTCAATTTCTTTCATCTTTTGCTTAACAACTTCTTTTCCATATATCATAAATTCTGCATCAAAAGCCTTTGCTCTGATAGTGTAGTATGCTGCGTAATATGCCAAAGGTATATGTACCTTAAACCAGGCTATTCTGAAGGCCATCATTATATAAGCTGCGGCATGTGCCTTAGGGAACATGTATTTTATCTTTTTACAGGAATCTATATACCATTCCGGTACTTTATGCTCTCTCATTAAAGCTTCATAATCAGGCCATTTAGGTTCCTTCAAGGCCTTTCCCTTACGAACCGTTTCCATTATCTTAAAGGCTGAATTTGGAGGAAGACCTTTTTTCATAAGGTATACCATAATGTCATCTCTTGTACACACTGCTTCACTTAAAGTAACTGTTCCGGCATCAATTAAGTCCTTAGCATTTCCAATCCACACATCTGTACCATGGGAAAGTCCTGATATACATATTAGGTCAGCAAATTGTTTTGGCATTGTATCCAAAAGCATACCTCTTACAAACTTAGTGCCAAATTCAGGAACTCCAAAGGTTCCCACCTTTGAATTTATCTGCTGAGGAGTTACACCCAAGGCTTCTGTTGATGAAAATAAAGACATAGTTTCTTTATCATCCATAGGTATCGTTTTAGGATCCACACCTGTGATATCCTGAAGCATTCTAATAATTGTCGGGTCATCATGACCTAGTATATCCAGCTTTAAAAGGTTCTGGTCAATTGAGTGATAGTCAAAATGCGTTGTTATAATATCTGAATCCGGGTCATCCGCAGGATGCTGAACTGGGCAAAATTCAAATATTTCACGTCCTTTAGGCACAACTATTATTCCACCAGGATGCTGTCCTGTGGTTCTCTTTATACCTGTACAACCTTTTGCTATTCTAGCGATTTCTGCTTTATTAACATGGATATTCTTTTCCTCAAAATATTTTTTAACATAACCAAAGGCTGTTTTATCAGCAATAGTACCTACAGTTCCAGCCTTAAAGGTTGTACCCTTTCCAAATATAACTTCTGTATATTTATGCGCTTTTGCCTGATATTCTCCAGAAAAGTTTAAGTCTATATCCGGCTCCTTGTCACCATTGAAACCTAAGAAGGTTTCAAATGGTATATCGATTCCATCCTTTGCAAGCTTTTCTCCGCAAACAGGACAAATTTTGTCTGGCAAGTCAAAACCATTATTATACCCATAATCTTCAAAATCAGAATATTTGCAGCTGGGACACCTATAATGGGGCGGTAATGCATTTACTTCTGTAATACCGGTCAAATATGCTACTACAGAGGAACCGACAGAACCTCTCGAACCTACCAGATAGCCGTCCTCATTTGATTTCCATACCAGTTTTTGAGCAATTATATACATTACGGAGAAACCATTCTTTATAATTGAATCTAGTTCTTTATCAATCCTTTGTTGAACAATCTCCGGCAATGGGTCTCCATATAGCTCATGAGCCTTCTCAAAAGCAATATCCTTGATAGTCTGCTCACAGCCTTCAATATGGGGAGGACACTTTTCAGGTGAAATTGGACTTATCTGCTCACACATATCAGATATTTTATTTGTGTTTGTAACTACCACTTCATAGGCCTTTTCCTCTCCTAAATAGGAAAATTCCTCAAGCATCTCCTCTGTGGTTTTTAAATATAAAGGAGCTTGATTATCTGCATCAGTATAGCCCTGACCAGCTTCAAGTATACGCCTGTATATCTCATCCTCAGGGTCCATAAAGTGAACATCTCCCGTAGCAACTACAGGTTTATTTAAT
>JAEWAX010000055.1 GCA_023391425.1 Bacillota bacterium
CCTTCTTCTCCTGAAGCAGCCTCAATTACTATAAAATTATTCTTTTGAAAATTTATTTTTAAGAATCCTCGTATGCTTTCCTCATCTTCTATGATTAGGATTTTATTCCACATAAATATTCTCCTCAAAATTACTTAATTTATAAGTCAATCAAAACTTAATAATCACATGTTTAATTTAATTATACATTGATATGTGAGTTTATCCAAACAATAAAAGTGTGCTACTAAGCCTCAGATGGAGTAAAAAATCCACCTAAAACTCAAAAATCTGTCTATGCTATAATTTTATAAATTGTGTCAAAGTAAAGGGTTACAAAGAATCAAAAAAAAAGTTACAAAATAGTAACTTTTAAAAAAGTAAATATATTTTAATAATACCTATTGAAATTACATCAAAGTTCAAGTTCAAATGAAATGCGCTTCATAGCATTTAGAGTTAATTCAATAAATTCTTGACGTGTTATTCCTAATTCTTCTTCGTAGTGCTCTATTAAATCCCTATTAATACTTTCTGCGTAATCTTTCTCATTCATCTTTTGTATAACAAATTCAACTGAAACATCAGCGATTTTCTGGCTAGGAAGTATTAATGCACATTTAATAATTAAGTCAGAAATAGAATCCGCTAAAAATAGCACTTTATCCATTTTCCTTTTTCTAGGGATACCAAGATAGTCATTGTGTGCTCGTACAGAATATACAATAGCTTCGTCAATGTCTAAGTTTTCTAGTATATCAGCTCCAACAATGCCATGTAATGAAGGATTATCGGCTGTCCTTTCATAATCAATATCATGCAGTAAGCCTGCCATTCCCCAAATATCAACATCAGCATTATAATGAGTTGCAAATTCTCTCATAATTGTCTCAACAGCTATTGAATGTTTTAAAACATTTATATTTGATAACCTAAGCTTCAATTCTTCGAGAGCTTCATCTCTTGTCATAAAGTTGTCCTCCCTTAAACTGTAATACTATATAAACAGAGTTCTTGGTTTCAAGGGGAGTTCTTACTCCCTTTGAAACTTAGAAATCGTTATCCAGGGTCGTAGCGCCGCTTATCTCCCACCATAGTAGAGGGGGTATTCGCCGCGGTAGACATCGGGCAAACCTTCTGATATTAGTTTCCCTGCTTTGGGCATTTGGAAACGAACAAATAATATAACAAAAAGCCCAAGTGCACTTTTAGTACGCCTGGGCTCACTTTTCTAAGTACTTTACATATTAAGCTGCCTTCATTAATAAGAATAGCGCAATTGAAGTAACAAGGAATGCAATTGCAGCAACAGCAGTAAACTTTGAAAGCAATGCATCAATAGTACGTCCTTTATTCTTTCCAAAGAAAGTCTCTGCTCCACCTGCAATTGAACCTGACAGACCAGCTTGTTTTCCAGACTGAAGTAATACAATTACAATAAGTGAAAGAGCAAGAAGAATGTGCACTATATTAACAATCCACTTTGCGATTTCCAATTAAAACACCTCCTAAAATAGATAGAGAAAACTTGGCTTATGCTAAAATAAAACTTGGCTTGTACCAAGCCATAGGCGACAACAGAAGCTAAGTCGCACAATTTTTTAAATGCAAGCTTGATACGCCCGCAAATGCCTAGTTGCACTTATACTTTAATGAAGTGCAAGTAAAATTGTAGCATATAAATAAATAAAAAACAAGCCTAATGACCTGTTTTTTATTTATTTATATTAGAAAAATTAACACATCTAAGGAACCCTAAATTCCAAGACTCCCCTTATGCTTTAATATTAAACCATGCCTTTAACCCTGGATACTCTGCAACTTCTCCTAATTCTTCTTCTATTCTAAGCAGTTGATTATACTTAGCCACTCTGTCTGTTCTAGAAGGTGCTCCAGTCTTGATTTGTCCTGAGTTTGTAGCAACCGCAATATCAGCAATAGTTGCATCCTCTGTTTCACCTGATCTGTGAGACGTAACAGCAGTATATCCAGCTCTGTTGGCCATTTGAATGGCATCTAATGTTTCAGTAAGAGTTCCAATTTGGTTTACTTTTATTAGAATAGAGTTGGCAACTCCCATTTTTATACCCTTTTCAAGTCTTCTAGTGTTTGTTACAAATAAATCATCGCCAACTAGTTGAATCTTATTTCCAAGCTTTTCAGTCAATAGTTTCCAGCCTTCCCAATCCTCTTCGGCTACGCCATCTTCAAGAGATATAATTGGGTATTTATTCGCTAAATCAGCCCAATAGTCCACCATTTCTTGTTTTGTCTTTCTAATATTTGTTTTCCAGAAGAAATAAGTCCCATCTTCCTGATACATTTCTGTTGCAGCAGCATCTATAGCTATTCTGAAATCATTACTTGGTTTGTAACCTGCCTTAGTGACAGCCTCTAAAATAACCTGTATTGCTTGTTCATCAGTTTCAAGGTTTGGAGCAAATCCACCTTCATCTCCGACAGCTGTACTTAAGCCTTTGCTTTGTAATACTTTTTTTAGATTATGAAATACTTCAGCACACATTCTAAGTGCTTCTTTAAAACTTTCAGCTCCAACTGGCATAATCATGAATTCTTGTATATTTACACTATTATCAGCGTGTTTGCCACCATTAATTATATTCATCATCGGAACTGGTAAAGTCTTAGCATTCACTCCCCCGATATATTGGTAAAGACCCAAACCTAAAGCCTCAGCAGCAGCCTTTGCAACTGCTAAAGATACTCCGAGAATTGCATTAGCACCAAGTCGTTCCTTATTGGGTGTACCGTCCAATTCTATCATAAGCTTATCTATCGCAACCTGATCAAATAAATTCATGCCTTCTACTTCAGGTGAAATAATATTATTTACATTTCCAACTGCTGTTTCAACTCCCTTGCCCATATATCTATCACTATTCTCGTCCCTTAATTCTATTGCCTCGAAAGCACCAGTTGATGCACCAGATGGTACTGAAGCTCGTCCTATATAGCCCCCTTCAGCAATAACCTCAACCTCAACAGTAGGATTTCCTCTAGAATCAAGTATTTCTCTTGCGAAAACACTTTCAATTGGTATATATTGTTTCATACTTTTCTCCCTTCAAGGTGATTATTCATATTCAGAATAACATTACAGTAATGCTATTGTAAATATTTCCCTTTTATTCTCTTTTAACTTACACCATATTTAATATATGTAATTTAGCAAATAACATACTAAAATCATACTAAAACACTTTTTGACTTTAAATTAAGTGATTTTAATGAATGTAGTTTATATTATATATACCAACAAATTCAATATGTAAGCAATTATATTATCATTATTTATTACTTTTCATCCATTGAAGTATTAGTTCATCCAGCCTATTATTAACAGAAATTAATGTTGGGTCTTCACTTATACCATCTTTATCAAGACAATTGTATAATTGCTCTCTAGTCATCTGAATCGCATGTTTTACTTTTGTATTTTCCCTTTTCATTTTAACCTCCTTGTACATATATTATACTTTTATGTAATTATATGTATATTGTACCGTATATTTTGTTCTTTTTCAATATTTTTTGAATAATTTATTCGATTTTTTAAACATTTTTGGACAAAATGATATAGTGATATTTTAGGAGGAAATTATATGGTATTTGGTAATCGATTAAAAGGATTAAGAGAAGAAAAAGGCATAACACAAAAACAGTTAGGTAAAGTTATAAATATATCTGATAGAGTAATTGGATACTATGAATCAAATGATCGTTTCCCAAGGGATGAAACTATACTAAAAAAGCTTGCTGACTATTTTGACGTGTCAGTTGATTACCTTGTGGGTCGAACAAGCCTTCGATTACCTCAAAGTGAATATGTGGCAGAATCTGAATCTTCTTATAGTCTAAACATTGAAGGTCTACCGATAGAAGCTATTAAGATGATAGAAGACTATATAGAGTTGGTTAGATTGAAATACAATCCCAACAGTAAATATAATCGTTAAATCTTTTTTAATAAAAGGGCTTTAGAAATACAAAATTTCTAAAGCCCCTGCTCTAAATAATTCTAATAATTTCACTGATATCGGAGTTAGGAGTTGAAAAAACAATACTACTAATATTGTATAACATGAATTTTAAAATACCATGAAACATATTTTTGATTGGATTATTTACTTTACACTATACAATGGTCTATTTTTAAATCTAATTTCAATTGCTCATATATCTCCAGTAAAAGACTGTACTCAACATTCTTCAACTCTTCTACCATTTCGATAACGTTCTTAATCATGCTTTCCTGCTCTTGTGATAGTTTGCTGGAATCAAACCTTGTAAATGATTGTGCTAGATATTTAAGCCTAATATCATTTGAAAGCTCAACCACTTTCAAGTACTCCATATGTAACTTAATTACTCTTCCTGTAAGTTTATTTTTAGAAATCACATAATTAAGTCTGTCATACATACATTTCTTATGTTCCGACAGCAGATGAAGTGCCCTATAGTCTATAGTAAGTTTACCTTGCAATAGGTTCTCTAGATTTCTTATAATCACGTCATACACTTTAAATCCAAATTCAACCTGCTTTTTGTTGTACTCGAATGAATACATCCTGATACTGTCACCTATTGAAAATAAATAATTTTTCAGCTCTTTTAAGAATCTGTCTATACTAAATGGATACTCTTCTTCAAAGCTCTTAGGCCTCATTAACTGTATCGCTGACCATCCACACCATGGAGCATAATTTTTATAATGAATTTTACCTTTTTCATAGGCCTCTGAAAATTGGCTGTAATCAAATGTGATTTCTGAAAATAGTCTTTCCTTATCAAATCCAATTCCTAGAAGTTGCTCTATATCATTGTCATATCCGTATATCAGAGAAGGATGTACAAAATGGTTCTTTCTATAATCCCCTTTATTGGGCAGATAATACTCATCCACATTCATAATTAGGTAATATCCCATATTAATCTTTTCTATAATAAAATCAATAATGCACTCTTCCTTCTTTAACAAATTATATCCTAAACAAACCATATCAACTATTTCGCTGCAACAATCACGAGGCTCCAGGTAATTTAATTCTACATACCCACTTTCATCTGTGAATGAAAATATCTGTATAAAATTGCTATAATACCATGGAAGATATTTATCATAAGCAAGCACTACACAAAGTGGCAAACTCCTGTGAAGATATGTTGTAATATTCCGTTGTGTAACAATTTTTAGTTTCTTTGAATGAGAGTATTCCTCTATTTTTCCTGTCAAAAGAGTATCTTCACCCTTACTATCAATGTTACACTGATAGTCTTTTAGGTTATATCTTTCCTGTACTGCAGCAAACTGATCAAAGGCCTCTTTGGACTGCATGTTGTCTTCCATAGCATCCATCATATCTAATATGGTCATATACCTAAAAATATCTGATACAGCTATGTCGATATTATTATTAGAAGCTATAGCTATTACCTCAGCAGCCTTTAAGGAATCTCCTCCAAGGGTAAAAAAGTTATCCTCTATGCCTAACTTATCTATACCCAAAACACTACCCCATATTTTTGCAAGTATTTCTTCCTTGTCATTTCTAGGAGGTATATATTTTGCACCCGAGTTTAGAATTGATATATCTGGTGCAGGGAGCTGTTTTCTGTCAATCTTCCCGTTTTGTGTAAGAGGCATCCTCTCAAGACGAATGAAGTATGAAGGAACCATGTATTCTGGCAATTGAGTTAGAATATGCTCCTTCAGTTCAGGTATAGTTAAGTTCCTATCAGAAACAAAATATGCACAAAGATATTTGCTGTTATTTCTATCAGTCTTAGCTATGATAACGACTTCTTTTATATCTTTGTGCTTCATTAACTGAGCTTCCACTTCACCTAGCTCTATCCTAAATCCACGTATCTTGACCTGGTTATCCATTCTTCCTGAAAACTCAATATTTCCATTAGGAAGCCATCTCGCTAAATCTCCTGTTTTATAAATTCTCTCACCCTGTACGAAAGGACTATCTATGAATTTTTCATCAGTTAATTCTTTTCTTTTGAGATAACCTCTTGCAACGCCGTCCCCACCTACCCATAACTCTCCAAATATACCAATAGGATTTAATTGATTATACTTATCTACAATATAGGCAGTTGAATTGCTTATCGGTTTACCTATAGGAATATTTCCCTCCGCTTTCCCATCAATGATAAAGCATGTGGAAAAGGTAGTATTCTCTGTAGGTCCATATCCGTTAATGACTGTTAAACGTGGACACTGTTCCATAACATTGTTTATGTGCTTTGGTGATAGCGTATCTCCACCAACTAGAAGAACCCTAAGTGACGAGAACATTTCCGGGTTCTTTTCAGATAGCTGGTTAAACAGTGGGGATGTAAGCCATAGTATTGTTATTTTATATTCCTTAAGCGCCTCCTTGAGTTTTCTAGCATCAAGAATGGTATTTTCATCAACTAAGTATAAGCTCAATCCATTTAAAAGTGCTCCCCAGATTTCAAATGTACACGCATCAAAAACAATGGCTCCTGTTTGTAAAATTCTATCTTCTTTCTTAAAGTCAATGTAATTTGTGTTTTTAACCAACCTTACAACATTCCTATGCTCAACCATTGTTCCCTTGGGTTTTCCCGTAGAGCCTGAGGTATACATCACATAAGCAAGATTTTCTGCTCCATTTATCTGAGGGGTATTTGTGCAGTCCCCTTGATATAAAGTAATATCCTCAAGATATAAGGTATGAGGTAATAGAATGCCCGTTATTGGTTTTAAATGTGACAATGTTAGAAGTATTTTAGCACCACTGTCTTCTAACATGTAAAGTTTTCTTTCGTTAGGATACTCGGGATCAATTGGCAAATATGCGCCTCCAGCCTTTAGTATAGCCAGTATTCCTATTATTGACTCGATAGATCGTGGTACCATGATTGCTACAATACTTTCTTCACTGACACCCTTTTCACGCAACACCTTTGCAAGCTGGTTAGCTCTCTGATTTAGTTCCCTATACGTGATAATGGTTTCTTTGAAATTTACTGCAATATTATTAGGAGTGCATTCCACCTGTTCTTCAAACAATTGGTGTATTGTTTTATTGCGGGGATATGCCGTTCGAGTATCGTTAAAAACATATAGTATCTTTTTTCTTTCGTCCTCTGTCAATATCTCGATATCACTTACTTTCAATTTTTCAGGATTCTTTGTTTTTTCCATTTCAATTTCACCTCACGAATATAGTTAAATCATCTAGTATCATCTGACCTAGGAATTGTATTACTGTCTGCTGAATTTCAAAAGTTCTTGTGCTACCTTTTCTTCCAAGAGCGCTAGCCGTTTTATCTCATTTGCAAGCTCACCTGTAAATTGTTCTGGGTTTTGACTCTCGCAGGCGCTTGCCAGTATTCTTCTTATTCGTCTCCATCCCCATCCCGCTTTTTCAATCTGGCTAGTAAAATGAGACAGGTCTTGAGTATTGTAATTTTGCTCAAGGTATTTCATGACACTTGCAAAGTGTAGTCTCCGGGAGCCAATATCCGATATACGTAAAATTAATGGAGAAACCCATATCATCTCTTCAAAGCCTTCCATCTCTTTTCTAAGATCAAAAGAGCTCTCCACCACATCTGCAAAAGCCCTCATACCTTGTATACCATTTATATTTTCATCTTCCTTCAGAATGGTCTTTGCAGCATCTTGAAGGAGTTTCTTCCAATCTACATTTGTTGAATAGTCTTCGCTTCGGCTAATAGTAATACATTTTGCATTTCCCTGACTAAAATTTTTCATTGGAAGTGGGTTTGCTAAACTATTTACAAAAGGATCAATGCAATAAACAAAATCATCATCTTTCTCAATTGCCAAGCTATAATGTTCAAAGTGAAATTTACCACATACGTCCTTCCATGGCGCATAATAGGCATCCAGGCATAATAACACAGGCATACCTTGCGATAATTCCTTTCTTAAAATATCTAGTTGTTGTAGAGTATCTTCTTCCTTATGGAATAAGGGTGTAATGCCATAAAATTCACTGAGGCACTCCCATACCTTGTATTCACCGCCACCAATTCTACTACCTAGTATTTTTGAAGATTTATTTTCTGGAGGTAAAAATGAAAATCCCCAATTTTGTGCAAACATTAATATGTATTCCTGCTCCCATGTAGCCATAAGCGAAACCAGAACACTTTCCAAGCAGTTATAATGTTCTTCACGAATAAATTTAAAGTTATCAATCATTGAACCCTACTCCTTAGACTAATAATAATACCTCTTGTTTTTCTATTCATCTAAAACGGCTGATAGTTCAAGTGCTAATTTTTCTTCATAATCTGCCAATTCTCTAACTTTATTTGCAAACTCAGTAAATTTCTTTTGCTGTTCCTTACTCTCAATAGCTTTTATTAAGATATCTCTAGCTTTTTTCCATCCATCTCCAGCGGTCTTCATATGACCTGAAAGTTCTATCAGCCTCGTAACACCATTTCGCTCACCAAGATACGCTAGTAAGTTAGAGAAATTTAGCCTACGGAAAAATACTTCTGCTAACTGCATGAATATAGGTGAGTTATACTTTAATTCCTCAAAGCCTTCATACTCTTCCTTTATATTAATTGAGTGTTCTACTTCCTCAGCAAACTTTCTCATGGCACTAAAGGCTTGAGCTTTTTGTATATTGGAAACTGCATTTTCTACAATCTCATACCAATCGGTAACTGGTTCCTCTTCTGACAGAGAAAAAGTAATACATTTTGCTTTTGATAGTTTGAAGTTCTTTATAGGCAGTGCATTGATTTCCTTATTCCAGTAAGGATCAATTACATTGATGCTATCTTCTGCGTCATTTATATCTATAACAATTAAGAAATGCTTCATATGTAATTTTTTATAGACATTTGTCCATGGAACATAAAAACCATCAAGCCACAAAACTGTTGGACTTCCCTGCTCTAATTCTTTACGCAAAACTTCAACTTGCTGTACGCTTGTTTCACTAAAATGACATTTTGACTTTATTCCATGATACTTCTCAAGGCAAACCCAAGCATTATATTCTCCTGCCTCTATCCGATTGCCAATGATTCTATTCTTAGTACTTACTGGAAAAAACGAAAAATTCCAAGCGTTAGCATACATCAACATATGTTCACGCTTAAAGCCCTTTGCTATACAGGCCAATACATCCTCCAAACAATTATATAATTCCTCATGGTATGGTAAAAAGCCATGTATCATAGCTTATATCACTCCTCACTAATAAAATAGTCTTTCGCTATAGTAACTTAATGTTTTTGTTATTTATTAACAAAAGAATAAAATGTTTTAATCTTTCCAGAGGGAAGAGGGGGTATGTCATCAACAAACCTAAACTCAACATCTACTTCTTTTCCGATACCAGTATGGATATAATCCAATAGTGTCTGAGTAATTTCTTCGGTGTAGTTTTCCATTTTTACAATATACATGACAAACTTGTGTAGCTCAAGCTGCTCAACTCTAAAGCTATCTATACAATCTAGTCCCCTATTAATTAGCTTATATACACCTCTTTTAAAGAAAATCTCACCCGACATTTCTTTTTTGCCAGATATCATATCCCCTGTTCTACCACCATAGAGCGTAATAACCTGGGAGGCTTGTCCACATTCACACTCGACGTATTCTACCTTTCCCAAGTCTTGAATGTTGTATCTAACCAAAGGCATAAGCTTATTATATAGACTTGTTATGGTAATTTCGCCAACATTTGCATTCGTTGATAGTATGCTTTCATTCGTAGTTTCTGCATAGATCAAATCTTTCTGCACATGAAGGTTACCTTTTGGACATTCATAAGCAATACACCAGCTCTCAATGGTTCCATAATGGTTTATGGTCTTACATCCAAAAATTTCTTCTACATATTCTCTGCGGTTTTTATCAGAAAACTCACCAGCCAATTCTATAAACTTTATTGTACCTTTGGTGTAAGGCATTTCTCCACTTTGAATTAGCTTCGCATATCTTTCTAACGTAGAAATGGGCCCTGACAACCACCTTGGAGATAATGCCATTATCCTTTTGAAACACTTTTTTATGTGCTCTTTATCAAAGTTCAAAAGGTTTCCAACCTTTTTATATGTATTTATATCATGCAAGGATAGGTAGTTTGTCACATCTACCTTCGGATCCCACATCCTCCTCTGCTTCCATATATTAAACATAGCAATCATTCTCTCTGTTGGTGTTTTCAGGCAGTTTACAGGGACTCCAGTTGAACCACTTGTCAATTCACCTATTTTTTCTTCTGTAGTGACAGAAATATATTGTGAATAGTGATTTCTAACATCTTTCTTTGTTGTAATTGGCAGTTTTTCTAGTATTTCAGGGATACTACTATGCAGGTCTATATTGTTATTCACAAATATAGACTTATAATACTCATTATATTTTTCTAAATGGTTTAAAATGTCAAGCAGCTTTTCCTTTTGAACTGAGCTAAGCATATTCCATTGGTTATCACAAGCTTCTAACATCATAAATATATCCATGCCCCCTCATTGAGCACAAAACACCATTAAAGTAATGGCATGGACTCTGCACCTCCTCGTATTATATTTTTCAAACCTTCCTCCTTTTATTGTTCAACAACTCTTTGTCTTACTTTCAACGTATTCTCTTAACGAGCTATATCGGGTTAGTGTTTCTATTACCAGGTATTCATTTTCAACAACTATGTCAAATTCCCTTTCGATATCAGCAATAAGCCTTAG
This sequence comes from Bacillota bacterium, assembly GCA_023391425.1. Classification (GTDB taxonomy): domain Bacteria; phylum Bacillota; class Clostridia; order Acetivibrionales; family DSM-1351; genus Ruminiclostridium. The sequence continues at coordinate 10,723 of JAEWAX010000055.1, forward strand.
AACCTGTATTGAGTCAAATAAAAAATCGCTTATCAGGTTTGAATTATCATTAATCTCCTCTATTGATATTCCTATTCTTAAATTCTTAGCAACTATTTGTTTCAGTCTTTCATTAACATTATTTTCCATTTTAATCGTTTCTCCTTCTCTTTTAATATTATTAAACGCCATTAATGACTATTTCCTGCTTCCTCACGCACTTTCCACTCAGGGTCTTCTCCAAATGATCTACCAGGAATATCTTTCCTGGTATCTTATAATCTTCTAGATTATCCTTGCAGTGCATATAAATTTGACGAATATTTAATACACTTCCTTCACTAGCAACAATATAAGCTACAATATCTTCCCCCGCCAGATCATCTGCCTCACCTCTTACCAAAACTTCCTTTATTCCTTCGTATCCTGCAATAGCGCTTTCAATTTCCTCTGGATATATGTTCTTACCTGCCTTAATGATTAAATTATCTTTTCTTCCCGTAACGTATAAGTACCCGTCTTTGTCAAGGTATCCCATATCTCCTGTATGTAATATGCCGTTGTGTAAGGCTTTTTTTGTCAACTCTTCATTCTTGTAATATCCACGCATAACATTCGGACCTTTTACTGCAATTTGACCAATACAGCCCGAATCTAGAACCCTTCCTTCTTGGTCTAAAATATATATACTTACATCTTTTATTGGTACACCACTAGACCCCTCTTTTTTTAACAAATCTTCCCTTTCTATATAGGTAACTCTAGGTGCCGCTTCAGTTAATCCATATGAATATATAATATTAGCCCATTCAAACTTATCAGCCAACTCCCGAATTTTAGAGATTGAAATGCTTGCGCCATAAAAATTCACTATCCTTAGTGTCCTTAAATTATACCTATCCAAATACCTATGTTCTAATATTGCTGACAACATGGTTGGTACAGCGAAAAAGACGGTAATAGCATTTGTGTGTATGAGTTCCAACATTGAAGATGCAGTGGGCATATTATGAGTTAGAAAGAGAGTACAGCCATTAGATATGGAAACTAACATTTCTCCTGTTATACTCGAGGCATGATTTATGTTTTTTATTAACAGTATTCTGTCATTTTCACTTAGTTGTAAGTAATGAGAAATGCTCATTACATTACTCACTATATTGCTGTCTGAAAGCATGATACCTTTGGGGATTTGTGTAGTTCCTGAAGAAAACAGTATAATTGCCACATCCAATTCATTCTCTTCCCTTTTTTCTAATTTTCTATGTTGGCCCCCCATCTCACTATACTGACAATTTAGCGATGGGTCGATACCATCCATGTAGAAAACACCATTTAGCTCTCCACAGTCATTTTGGGGTAGTTCTCTAAAAATGTTGTTATATTTGCTCAGAGTAATAATATATCTTATCTCATAAAAACGTATAATATTTATCAGCTTTGCGCTACCCATTTGTACATATAATGGCACAATTATAGCTCCGCAAAGATTGACAGCAAAAAATGCTTCTATAAATTCAATAGAGTTATCCATTGCAATTACTACATTATCTCCTCTTTGAACTCCTCTTGATGTTAATTCTAGCGCTAGCTTTCTTACGTTTTCATATAACTTATTATATGTAATACTTACGCCCATACAACTAACAGCAATATTCTCACTATGCAATTGTGAAGAACTTTCTAGTAATTCATAGATCATAAGGTCTTATACCTCCAATAATCTTCTTGAAACTGGATAGTACTTCGGTGTGCTATTTCTAGAGCCCAGCAATTGGATCCATATATCTAAATCCGTATTTTCTAAATAATCATTCACGACAATATCTATGTCTTTTATATCTGACAGCTTAGAAATAGTCTTTTTTAAATCCTCTAATGTATTTTCATCTTTAAACTCAACGACTATACGATTTGCATTCTCTGGAACCTGTTTTTCAATATACCAAAATTTATTAGCCAAACTTTTAAATAGTTCGTATACCTTCTCATCAGAGATTTTAAATATATTGGAGTGTTTTAATAAAAAAAGTCTTGTATTCTCTTCAACACCAGCAATTTTACTCTTTTCAACGACTTTGCCCTCAACCCAATGGAACTGGTGAAGAACTTCTAACTTGCTGTTTATAACAATTTTCAGTCCTTCCTTATAGATCCTGTACACTAATTCAATATCCTCTAATCCCCATGCCTTAAGTTCTTCATCAAAGCCATTTACTTTTTTAAGCCACTTTTTTGGTACAATCAGATTGCAGCTTTGCCCATATAAAAATGGAAATCTTATCGCCGTTGCATTATAGGATAATTCATTAAATACCCCACATCTAAAGTCATGTAGTTCGCTTTGGTGACAATCAAAGATGTATTCCTTAAATACACTACCGTCTTGAATCATTTCAAACGAAATATCCTTAGGAATCATTAATCTCGGCCCAATTAATACAATATCTTCAATTACTGTATAATATCGTTCCACCTCACTTAAGTAGTCCTTTCTTACAATGATATCTGCGTCAATGAAAATTATGATTTTGCCTTCACAATGCTTTATTCCATAGTTTCTGGCCCTTGAACGGCAGGAGTCATCACACCTATCAAGATAGAGATATTTTAAATCGTAGTTCCTATTAATACCCTTAATATAATCATATGTACCATCCGTAGATCCATCATCAACTACTATCACCTCAAAGTTTACTAATGGAGAACTCTCAACATAATTTAAGGCTTCTAGTGAATTTTTTAGCATCATTTTACTATTATATGTAGGTATTATAAAACTGTACTTTTTCATTTTTTTTCCTCCTAATCTTGCGCTAGGTAATATCATTTTCTACCTGTAAGTTAGTTAAGCTCATTTCTTCTGGCCATAAATTTTTAAGACTATTTATTAATTCTTCCTCCTTTACTTTTAATTCTTCCAGATACTTTTTATAGGAGACATCAAAAATGATCTCGTCTTTTCTATACCTGATATCAATAATATTGATAAAATCCATCCATGCTAGGTGTATATTCTCCAGTTCACCTATCAAATTACAACGTATTTTTTGGTCACAGTCACCTTGATACTCTTTCAGAGCAAATTCTAATACTTTTCTATTTGATGCTATTTCTCTAAACTTCCATTTAAATAATTCATACAACGTAACATGTACATAATTTTGCTTATTATTTAGGTCTAATATTTCGCTTTGGCATAGTTCTATTAGCAAATCCATTGCGGCAGTACCTTGAGCCATTTTAAACCCATCATGATAGAAAACTTCTTTTGTGTGGTTAGCAAGTGATATTTTCACCATATCTCTTACCATATCACCTGAAATTGTGCCTTCCTTCAATTTTTCCTCGTCAATATAAACGGTGGCATAGTTTGCAAAGATCTCAAAGGCCGATTTCAAATCCTCTTTATCTATCATTCCTACAGAGAGATTCTTATCATAGGGAATATAGTTGTCTATATTTACAGCCCCTGGCTGCTCCACAAAATAAAGTTTTGTAGGGCTATGAGCCACAGCAAGGAAGCAATGTCCTTCAAAGCCTATATCTTCGCCAGGTGCATCATATCCTTGGAAATTAACGAAAAACGGAAGTCTCTCAACGCATGTCGCCACAATCACTGCTTCTCCTTTATCTAATAAGTCCTCTATCTTCGACATAGCCTGATAGCCTTTATCATGGTATTGTTCAATATTAAATACATTCTGATTAATTTTGTAGGGTAAAGAGGCAACATTAAAAATAGTATCATCAGAATTCATAAGTATTCTAAAAACAATATCCCCTAGGAAAGCACCTCTATAGCCCTTAATATCCCGAATCTTTTTTTTCATTATAAAGTAAAGCATTTGTGCCTGACAGTTTAGATGTGCACTAAACTCCTCTGGTTGCCCATTTTTTAAGAAGTGGTACTCAATGTTCATATTTTCTCTCATCGAGGCGGGCAAATCATCCTCTTCTGTGTTCAAACACACCACATATTTCTGAAGCTGTGCTATTGTAGGGTACTGCATAATATGTCTCATATTAATTGAAAACCCTTTTAAATGTCCAATCATCTGAATAGCCTTCAATGAGTTGCCCCCAAGATCAAAAAAGTTGTCATTTATTCCCACTCTATTAACTCTCAATATTTCCTTCCACACATCTGCCAACTTTTGCTCAATATCATTTGTAGGGGCTATATACTCTTCCCCTGTAATGATATCTCCATTAGGTTCGGGTAGTGACTTCCTGTCTACCTTGCCATTAGGTGTTAGTGGTAGCTTTTCTATTTGTACAAAATGGGATGGAACCATGTATTCAGGAAGTGTATTTTGCAAAAATTCTCTCAACTCATGTACAGTCAAATTCTTATCTGCTACTACATATGCGCAAAGGTACTTACCTCCATTTTTCTCGTCCTCTTTAGCAATTACCACTGTTTCTTTAATATTTTTATGTCTTAAAAGCTGTGTTTCTATCTCACCGAGTTCTATCCTAAACCCTCTGATTTTAACCTGATGATCTATTCTTCCTAAATACTCTATATTCCCATCAGGTAGCCACCTTACAAGGTCTCCTGTTTTATATACTTTTTCTCCAGGTTCAAAAGGATTAGATATGAATTTTGAAGCCGTTACATCCGGTCTGTTGATATACCCTCTAGCAATGCCCTTTCCTGATAAGCACAGTTCTCCTGACACACCTATCGGTTGAAGGTTATTGTTTCCATCTAAAATATAAGCTTTCATATTTTGAAATGGCTTACCAATGGGAATAATGTTTTCGCAGGTTACATTACTTAATGAACACCTTGTTGCATAAATTGTTGATTCAGTTGGCCCATAAATATTTTCCAACTTTACATTTGAAGTAAGTTTACTGAATTTACTTACTACCTCTTTTGATAAGGCTTCGCCAGCTGCAAAAATATACTTTAATTTATTTAAGGTATCAGTTCCTTCTCTCTCCACTATATCTAAAAAAATACTTAACATTGATGGCACAAAATTTATGTGTGTTACATTGTATTGGTCTATCGCTTGAAGCACTTTTTGGGGATCTTTTTCTTCCCATTGCTTCAAAAGGACCAGTTTCCCACCTGCAAAAAACCATCCAAATAATTCTGCAACAGATACATCAAAGGTATATGTAGTTTTTAACAGATATGTATCTGTTTCTAGCAGTGGATACTCATTTTGAAGTGCTATAAGAATGTTCACAGCACTTCCATGTTCAATCATAACTCCCTTAGGCTTACCGGTTGATCCTGATGTATATATCACATACGCTAAATCTGTCTGGATATTTACTTTTTCTAAGTTTGAGTTTCCACCTTGATATGACTTTTCATCTTTTAAATCTAAAATTTCTCCTGAAAATTTGAGCTTATCCTTCAGATAATTTTTGGTCAGTACTATTTCTGCTCCACAATCCTTGAGTATATAGTTTATTCTCTCTTCTGGATATTCAATATCAATAGGTAAATATGCTCCTCCAGATTTTAAAACACCAAAAATTCCAATGAGCATTTCTAATGACCGCTCTATCATAATACCTACAATACTGTTTGGCTTAACGCCTTTACTCCGTAATACATTTGCAAGCTTATTTGATTTTTCATTTAATTCACGGTAAGTCAATGTCTTATTATCAAAGACGAGTGCAATATTATCAGGTGTCTTCTGCACTTGCTCTTCAAATAATTCTTGTATAGTCTTGTTACCTGGAACCTCTGCAACAGTATTATTGAATTGGTATAATATTTGAATTTTTTCTTCTTGGTCTAGCATATCAATTTCGTGTAATTTTATTTGTGAGTTTTCCACTACTGCATTTAATATGTTTTTGAAATGTTTACCAAGCCTAACTATAGTTTCCCTTTTAAATAAGCTATCACAATAGTTTATTTCAATATCAATGCCATTTTTATTCTCAGTTGCAATGACTTCTATATCAAATTGAGCCATATTTCGTTTATATTCATAGTTAGATATCTCTATTCCGTCTGCTTTTACATCTCCAGCATTCATGTTTTGAAGAATAAACATAGTATCAAAGATTGGATTTCTACTTAAATCCCTTTTAATATTCAGTTCGTCTACCAATTGCTCAAATTGGTAATCCTGATTATCAAATGCTTTTACTACATTTGTACCTACTTCTTTTAAAAATTCATTGAAGCTTTTATTGTTTTCAGGGAAGTTTCTAAGCACCAACGTGCTTATAAATACACCGAGAATATTAGAAACATCTGGATGTCCCCTTCCTGCTATCGGAGTACCAATAATAAATTCATTTTGTCCTGTATACTTTGCTAGTAAAACATTGTATGCCGTGAGTAGCAATGTATATAGAGTCACTCTATTGTCACGAGCAAGTATATTAAGTTTATCTGCCAATTCCTTTTCAATTTGAATTTTTATAGAATCTCCTTTATAAGTAAACTCAAATGGTCTTGGAAAATCAGTAGGCAGATTTAGTAAGGGTAGTTCACCCCCTAATTGTTCTTTCCAAAAACTCTTTTGCTTTTCTAGCTCTTGACTTGCCAGTAGCTTTTCCTGCCACGCAGCATAGTCCTTATATTGGATTTTTAATTTTTGAAGACTTTTTCCTGCATAAAGCTCATTAACTTCCTTCACCAATATAGCTTCAGATACCCCATCTGAAACGATATGATGCATATCCTGTAGTAAAAGATATGACGGTATAAGGTCGGTGTTTCTCAGCTTCACCAGCATAAATCTGAATAAAGGTGGGCGTGATAAATCAAAGGGGCGAATGAACTCCTCTATGATTTTGTCAATGTTCTCTTTGTCTTCCTCTATTTCAAGATAGTCTATGCTGAAGTCTATCTTATCGTGTACCTTCTGAACTGGCTCTCCATCAATCAACTCAAATGATGTGCGCAATGTCTCATGTCGGTTCGTTAATGCTTCTATGACTTCCCTCAGTTGATGAATGCTTATTTCACCTTTTATCTTTAGTACCTGCGTCATATTATAGGCGGTACTTTGATTATCTATTTGATTTAATACAAACATTCTTTTTTGGGCAGCAGACAAAGAATAATACTCCCTATATTCTACTTTAGGAATGGGTAAATAAAACATTGCTTCATAATCTGTAGAATTAAGATAGCTTAGTATTTCCTCTTTTCTTTCTGCCATATGCTTTAAAATCTCAGTATTAATGATTCCCTTAGGAGCTTTATACCGTAAGGCTGCTCCTTCTACCCACAACTTTATATTTTTCCCTTTCATCAAAGCAACAAATTCCTCTATGGGTTGCTTAGATTCAGTTTGGCTACAAATATCTTTCATTTTTATATACATTCCTTTCGCTTCGCTCAAGGCACAAAACGTATGAAAATGCTTTTGAGCGTTATTTGTTTATAATCAATCCCATAGGACTTATGGTAAACTACAAATCACGGGGAGGTGAGTGGGCTGCCTGACTTGTCAGATAACCGTATTTTTATAAGTGTAGACTTCCTTTTCAAGCACAAATAAGTGTACCTTCGAGTACGTAACCTTATCTTTGTTTAAACAATCTCGTTTAAATTCTAGGCGTTAAGTCAATGCCGTATCCCTCTATAATTCCCATGAACTCACAAGTTCAGAAAGGAGTCCCTATGGCTTTAAAAATTGTATATAAAATCTGCTGTGGAATTGATGTTCACAAAACATTTGTTGTTGTCTGCATCGCTTCCACTAATAACCATGGTATTACTACCTACAAGAGCCACCGCTTTTCCACCTACACAAAAGGTCTGAAAGAGCTGTTACAATGGTTGCTTGAATCTAATTGCAAGGATGTCTGCATGGAATCTACATGTAAGTACTGGATTCCAGTGTACAACGTCTTGGAAAAAGACTGTTCTATTGTACTTGCACATCCTAAGTATGTTAAGGCTATCCGTGGTAAAAAGACTGACAAGAAAGATGCTAAATGGATTGCTGATCTGTTTAAGCATGACCTTGTTGCCGGTAGCTATATGCCCCCTGCTGATATTCGTCAGCTTCGTGACCTTATGCGCTATCGTTACAGGCTAACCTGCTTCATGTCCAGTGAAAAGAATAGGCTCCAAAACTGTCTCACGGTTTCCAATATTCGATTGGGAAACGTTGTATCGGACACTCTTGGTAAAAGTTCTAAAAAAATTCTGGATAAGATTCTGGAAAATCCCTTGGATACTTCTTTTGATATCAAACCTTTAGTTCATGGCTCTATGAAGGACAAAATTCCTGAATTAGAGCTCGCCATTGATTGTTATATTACAC
>JAEWAX010000057.1 GCA_023391425.1 Bacillota bacterium
CAACATAACGTATGAACATAGTGTTCCTATGTTTTACTTAGCAGATTCTATTAACAATCAATCACAAGCATGTAATGTAGAAATATTTATATTCAAGTAGTTTACATCCTTAGATGAATAAATTCATAATGCTTGTTATACATTTTCATCAACTATCAATCTATTAACAAATGCTTATTAGTATAGACCCTAAGGAATTCTCCAGAATCAGATAGCAAGTATACTTCTCCTAAATCATTCTTATATAATTCCTTAAATCCATTTTTATGATAATGAACATATGAATGATGGTGACTACATAAAATGATTGCATTTGAATAGCTATCTAATTCTTCATTTGATTCATCCTTGAGGTTTTCTGGTAATAACGCATTTGAGATGTATTTAATATGGTGTAACTCAACATATGCTTTTCCATTATTCATTTCTATTATTGGTGCTATAAACCCATTACCTTTAGGGTCGCATAATTGACATCTATAATTATATAATCTCTTCAATTTTGATACGAGTTGTTTATTTCTCTCGACTCTTTCATTTGGTACAGATATATTTATGTTTAAAGAACCTTGAATTTCTTTAATTTCACTTAATAACTTTTTATCAAAATCATTAACATCATATTTTTCAGAGTCAGAATCATCATTACTTTCATTAGTATAATTACTACTATTATTAAAATTATGACTATCTCTTCTGATATACCCATATATTCCAAGCCATTCATCCATGGTCTTATTTTCCATGTCTGCAACCTTGCGTATCTCATAATTAAGCGTATCATTGTTTGTTAAATCAATAACCCCATTTGTCTGTATTTCGTTTATTTTATCTAATACTTTTTCAATAAGTGTATTAGTTTTATCTACTAGGTATGGAGTATATATATAACTGTCTGGTAATTCTTTAGAAGTAATTCTAATATAACCTATTTGGTTAAGTAATTCGTTTAAAGACATTTTATGATTCCAAGCATATGCAGAAAGCCTTTTAGTAAAAGTCTCAGTTGTTTTTAAATAAACTTTTTTATCTTCAACGATGTAATATTTATCTAATATATTGATATATTCGCTTATTGAATTGGTTTCTCTATGTAGTTCTTTTTTTCTTTGTGGCCGATAGATATATCCATATGAACTAATTAGTTCCCCTAGAGATGACATATTTCTATTTTGAAATTCTCTTCTCAATTTCATATAATCTGATTTGTTGTGATTTAAGGATGGTATAGATACATACTTATGTTTTTCATCATATACATTTTTTTTAATTATCTCAAGTATATCTGCTTCGTTTGGTTTTCTACTGACTAAATCATATCCAGTCAAATATTTCACATATTCGAGTTTCTTTGTCTTCTCACCATTTGGAGAATAAGAATGTTGCCCAATATTGATTAATCTATTTATTTCATCTCCAATAAATTCGATTTCCTCGTTGTCATTTATCTTCCAAGATGTTTCATTGTCATCCATATAATTGAGAACTTGAAAATCCTTGTTATTATATTTAATTAAGCCTTTAACCTCAATCATTTCTATAATATAATCTGGCAATGAAAGAAAGCATTTTGCTGTATAGTCTTTTGATATTATTATTGCACAATCGCTATAATCTGAAATACTTTCTTCTTTCTTTTTGACAATTCGTACAGTATATCCGTTCTCTGTGTTCTCAAATAATCTTTTGTTGATGGTATTGGTTACTGCATCTAGTTCATCATCTTCCAGTATTTCTTTCATAAGTTCGGTGTTATTATCAATTTTAAAATATGTTGGACACTTTCTTATATATTCCCTCGATACACCAACTGATTCAGCAAATTTCTTTTGGTTAAACACAAAATGATTTATTAACTCGGCTACAGCAAATTTATCATAATATCCCTTTATTCTATCTGTATTTATTTTGGTTGTATATAAAGGGATAGCTTTACTTGAACGGTTTTTAAAAGTAAATCCATTACTAATTAGATATTGAGAAGGAGTCATTTTCCGATTCAAAAGAGACATTAATCTTTGATACATAGTGTAATTTTGCGTCTTATAATCAGCGATACTATCTATTATTTTTTCAGGGTAAAGGTTTAGTGTTGTAATTAATATATCATCTAGCGTCATTGATATGTTTTTTCTAGGTTTAAATGAAAATCCCCAAGAGTATATCAATTCAATATAATCCTTATTATGATTTCTTGCATAAGCCTTTATTCTGTTATACAATCTAATATCTTTTACAGACAAACCTTCAGCATTCATATCTGTGAACAATTTGAGTAAATCAGATTTTAACCTATCCTCGGTTTTGTTTTTCTCTACCATTGAATAGTTTCCTCCTTTTTTACAATATTAACACATTTATTATACAGTAATGATGGATTTATAAGAAGTTATTTAGGAATTCATCAAAATCATAATATTGAGGATTAATTTTTTCCATATGTATCATTCCATTATCTTATTTCTCTAACAAGAGTAGATTCTCTTATTTGGGTCATTCTCTCAACTTCTGTATATGAATGTTCAGAAAGTAACCAAGTGCCATAGTTATTTGATAGTCTACATTCTTTAACTCCACATTTAGTTGAACCACAAAATACTTTACATACAACAAAACATATGAACATAGTGTTCCTATGTTTTAATTGAAACAAGCATATTCTAATAGCAATCATTTTCAAGCATGTAATACAGACTTATTTGTATTCAATTAACTTACATCTCTGGATGCTTAGATTTTGGACTATGAAATACAACTCATTGTTCTGAGTTATTATAATCTCAATCTATTTTTCTGTTCTGATAACTTATGATATTGGTAATGGATGTGCTTCGCAATAACGTAAGAATGCAAATCCTTCTTTAGTTGTTTTAATTTTCTCATATGTATGACCTGCAATTTTATTTGCTTCAACTAATCCATATATCATTAGCTTAGGTGCAACATTAAAATAAAGAAAAGAGTCTTCCTCATCAGTATCATACCTATTTGTAACACCTGTTGCAAAAGTATTTTGGTATACTACAAATATTTTATATGCTGAGACTTTTATGTCTTCTTGCCCCTTTGTAATTTCTTTGCTAAGGGTTAATTTAACTTTGAGTAAAGCAGTTCTTATTTCTTCATAGTTATTATCTTTAACACTCCTTGTTTGCTTTTTACCCTTTTCTAATTCCTTTTTGAGTTTTTCATTCTCTTTCATTAACATAGAGTTTTGTGAAATCAATTCATCAACCTTACCAAATTCTTTTCCAGCAATCCAACCAGATAATTTGTATCTCTTACTGAAATCAGAAGAGTAGTATGAATAGCTAATTGTATATCCTTTTTATCTTCAAAAAACTTAGACATTTTGCTTAACACTAATTTCTTAAACTCAATTAGTTTGTCTTTATTTTTCGTTTCTAAAACTTCTTTACCTTGTATACTTGCTTTTTTAAATAATGCCTTTTCATCAATAACTACTGCAAAGACAGGTAGTCCTTTACTAATTGCATATTCATATTCTAAATGAATATAGCTTTTTCCTGTTTTAGGTTCAATTGAACCATATCTACCACCCAATATTAACATGTAAACATCTGATTCATCAATCCACCGTTGAATTACTTCAAGCTGAGATTCATTACCAGCACTAAAAAGTTCCATTCCTGCTGGTATATGTCCTGCGGAAAGTATTGCTTCGACCGCTGCTTGCCGTTCTTCTATCATATCAGTATATGTAGATGAGATAAAAACTTGTAGCTTTTTGTTCATATTTCCACTCCCTCTAAGGTTACATTCAAATTTTATCATAAGTGCTTATACCTCTAATCATATGATTAATATATCTATTTCTATCTAGTTCTTTAGTTGTATTAACCTCAGCTTGACAATCATTATAAATATCTTCTTGCTGACCAGTAAAATCCATTACTATTGATTGATTCATTCCATTTAAAATCATTTGAATGATGGCATACTTTTGTATCCCTGTGGGTGTAAATTGATTTTTCTCTAAGTAATTACTAGAAGAGGCAATATACTTTTTCTTGATTTCAGCTAACTTATAAGTTATATAAGCATGTTTAATCTGAGTATTATTTCCAGTAACAAATAATAACTTGGAATCTAAGTCCCTTTTACTTTTTCTTAATGCTATATATGTATCAATATCTTCTGATAATGTGTAAGGTAACTCTAGGTAAACGCTTCTTTTCACAACCCTTTTATATTCTATCTTAAGAGTTTTTTGCTTATCATTATAATCGCTAATGAGTAACTGAGATATCGTATCATGGCTAAATCCATATAGTATAAAAAGCTTAATAATTATTTTTACTTGTAGAGGCTTAATCTTTTTACTATTAGATGTTTTTAAGTAATTGATTATGAAATCAAATTGTTCTTTATCTATAGAAGGATTTACTTCACGTTCCCTTAACTCAACTCCATCATTTGTTAATTTTTCTTGAACATCATTACTTAAAACCGTAAAAGGTTTGAATTTCATTAAAGTAGGGTTTGGAAAACTTTCAAACAAAAGTTCATCAAATAATCTGTTTAATGAGATTAAGTAGTCATCAATTGCGGATATACTTTCCACATTTTCGTTATTCATTACATAATACATTGTTGCCTTAATAATGTCACTTCTTGTAAATTCATCTTTAAAAAGTCTATCAACATTATTATCAGTACTTTTATTTTCCATGATATATGGTATCAAGTAATCCCTTAGTTTGGGAATATACATATTAAACTCATCTTTAGTTAAATGACTTCCAAACTCATTAATGAGGCTATACAGCTTATTTTTCATTGCTACACTCCCATGTGCTAAATTTCTGTTTAATGCAACGCAAATACAACTTATTATAACATATTTGTAAGTTTATTGATATATTTATTGCTTGACTTCCTTTTTTCCCTAACTAATGTAGACTTACTTATCTTAGTCATTTTTTCAACTTCTGTGTATGAATGTTCTTTTAATAGTTTAAGTGCCATATCAATCTGGGTTTGAGTGTATTCTTTTGGTCTACCTTCCCTAAAATCTGGCTTTGTCTTTGCTATTGCCTTACCTGTTTGCGTCCTCTCAATTATAGTGTTCCGTTCCATTTCTGCTACCGCAAGCAATGTAGTTAAGAAGAATTTCCCCATTGATGTATTTTCAAGCAAACCAACATTTAGTACATGAACAGCCACACCTTTATCAAATAACTGTTGAACTATTTGTATGCCTTCTACAGTGTTCCTAGCAAGCCTATCAAGTTTAGTTACCACTAATGTATCACCCTGCTTAAGCAAGCCAATTACTTTATTAAATACTGGTCTTTCAGTTGTTGCGCCAGTATATTGTTCAACTTCTATTTCTGCATTTTCATATCTCTGCTTTATTTCATTCATTTGTACTTCGATTGAATGTCCTTCTTTTAACTGTCCTTTTGTTGATACTCTTGCATAGCCGATAATCATTAATAATCACTCCATTCCTCAAATTAGTTTTGACCATAAGTTCTGATTACGTTGTATGTATTGATTATACGTCATCAATTTGACGGTGTCAATACTGTTAAGTTATGACCATGGTATTACTTATAACAGTAGGGGTGGTTTACTACATTACGAATGTAAATGAGTACTCAATCTGGCTGGGGGTGGCTATCAATTACTACTATGAACGATTATTATTCGTATGTAGAATAATACTGTGTTTATTAACTTTTGATACTGCTAAGCAGTCTATATTTGATTGAAGATATACTATCCAACATAACGTACTATATTATCAAAGGAGATGTTGAATATGTATCAAAGGAACGGAACACAGGGAGGTAATCAATCCTCCCTAGTACCACAATTATTTAATTATGAGGGTGCAAGTGTAAGGGTAGTAATGGTTGATGGTAACCCTTGGTGGGTTGGTAAGGATGTAGCAGATGTGTTAGGGTATGTAAATAGCAGTAAAGCTATTATTAATCATGTTGATGACGAAGATAAGACAATGGTAATGTTACCACAATCCCAAAATGGGAATCTGGTCACACAGACAGCTTTGATTAATGAATCTGGATTGTATTCTCTGATATTTGGTAGCAAGCTTTCATCTGCAAAGGAATTCAAGCGTTGGGTGACAAGTGTAGTCCTCCCTTCAATCAGAAAGACAGGAAGCTACTCAGTTACACCACGAGTACCTAAAACGTTTAAAGAAGCTTTACTGCTTGCCGTAGAACAACAGGAATAGATTGAACAGTTAGAAGCTTGCACTTACAGAGACTATTGAGGAACAACAGCCTAAAGTTGAGTACTTTAATAATGTGCTTGCCACTGAGAACTCTATATCAGCTTCAATGGTTGCTAAGATACTCGGTTTCCCTTCTGCTATGAGATAAAACTACCTTCTCAAGATGTTTAAGGTTAAGTACAAACTTAGTGGTGAATGGACACTGTATCGCAAGTATACTGACTGTGGTATAGTTGTTTGCGTAACGTGATAGGTTGGGGGGAGTTTACTACATAAAAATTATATTAGTACCTATCATATGGCTATGGGTGGTTATCAATTACCCCTCATATAATTCTAGCTGTATGTAATAGCTGAAATTATTTACCTTTGAAATACATTCGAATAAATAACAATATGTACCATTTTATGTTATAATAGACTAAAATATCTACTGGAGAATACAATGTATAAAAAATTTTTAAAAGATATTACTTCTATGCTTTTACTTATAGCTATTGTTCTTTTTTCCCCATTATATATAATCTACTTAATATACAGTCTGGCAAACGGGGGAACTATATTAGGATTTAAGTTGCCATTTATTCCAATAAGCTTTGAGGATATTAAAGTGTCTGAATACATGGCTATGTATGTGGGGTTAATAGGTTCAGAAGTAGCTGCTATCTTAACATATTCAATTTACAACTCCACTACAATAAATGAAAGAAAAAGAGAAAAACAGATTAAAGAAGAAAAGATAACTTTAAGCAGACAAAAAGTATACAATGACTTGGTAGATTCACTTAATTATTTTTTTGAATGGTATTTAAGTTATCCAAACGAACATCCAAAACACTTTCCAATTTGTGATGGCTGGGATGATTTGATATTAAATTTAGATTTAGATGAAAAAGACATTGGCATTTATAAAGATTTGTATCGCAGCATCGATGAAATAAATACAATAATGGAAAAAGGAAAGTATCCAGAAGCCATCCGAAGCATAGAACAGTTTTATCTGAAGGTTTCAATGGAATTTTATTCAGTTTATCATCTGCAAATAGGAAAGCAAATAACTATCAATAGCATCCTAAAACCTTCGTATATAAAGGTAATCAAAAATTTATCACCCTTCGGGAATGGATTTAAACAGTCCTTCAAATATAAGAATGGTAACACTTTATATACTGTAGATTCCGAAATATTCACTGTTTATAATGAAGATGGCAGTTTATTATGTAAATGTTCTTTTAAAAATAAGAAACCATTTGACGGTTATGCTAAATTATTTAAAAAAACTATTTTATGGTATGATGGTCATTTTAAAAACGGTTTGGAAATATGTGGTACATATTACAGTTGTTTGCTTGATGAAAATGGTGATTTAAAGGGTGGTATGCCACTATTTGCATCAAGATTTAAACCCACAGATGTTATTGCAAATAGTAGTAAAACGTACGTTAAAGTTGCAGATGTAGCTCTTAGAAATAATGAATACATTATCGAAAAACATTCTATAAAAACTGGAATTCAATCAGTGATTTGATAATCACGAATAAGGTTGGCTTATAAACAACCTTCTATAACTTTGTCCGTTTGTTTTTGATTACCATTACATCGGATATGAACATGTGGAAGTCTGCTTAATATAGTGTTTCCAAGGACTCTTCTGTATTGCTAAGCAACGAGAATTAATCCGTATGTGTCCTGAACAGTACTTCTTTTAACACTCTCAAAGCATGATGCTTATATAACCAATCTTTCCTAGATTACATTGTCTGGTCAATACTACCATCATGAAAAGATTAAAAACAGTTGGCAGATGCTAGCAAGGCTTATAAAAATATGGATTCTATTAAAATGTATGATTCTGTCGCTTCACTGAATCACATCTATTCCCCTATCAAATACTTAATAAGTTTATTGCTAATCTTTATGACTAGCTTGTGCTGGTCTTGATGACTTGTATTCATAGTTATACCCATATCAATTTCTGTATAGCCTTCTATGTACAGGTTCAATACTTTCCTTTGCTTGTCAGTAAGGTCAATATTATTTAATGCTTGAATGATTTCTAGATTGTTATAATTAACTCCATAACATTGTATTTCTTTAGGTAAAGGACTATATAAGCATCCCATCAGTACTACTCTTTTAATATGAATTAATATACTCTTGTGTGATAAGGGATACTCTATAACATACTCTATATAATATTCCCCCGACCGACCACAATATATTAATCCGATGGCTACAGGATTTTTGCCCCTATTTTGAAAACTTTTTTGATATTCCTCTGAAACCCTTGTGTCCGTAAATAAAAAACTTTTTTAATTAAGCGATTTACTAGAATATATTAACCGATATATATGAACAAAGTGTTCATAAGTTGGAATGAAAACCATAGAAAATTATAAATTAATTCTTATAATTTACATAATTCGTATATTTCTTAAATGGGAGTGGTTGCGAAAGAGTATCCTAACCTACTAATACTATGTGAAGCTATTGGAGAGTGAACTTTGCAAAACCCTTCTTATACCATGATAATTACAGCCTTACAGGCGTTTACATAGATTTTAAATACAATTACTACCACATGAAAAGGAGATAAAAAAATGAATGAATATTTAGCAAGTGCATTAGAAATTAATTCTTATAAAATTAATAACAACTTGGCAGAAATAAACAAAAGAGTTCTTTTTCTGAAAGAATACTCCGAAAATGAAACATCAAAAGAGGAGATTGAACGTTTAAGAAAAATACGAGAACGAAGAGAAAGTAAAATACTACTAATTGAAGAACTAATGCTATATGACAGTAATATCAGCTACGAAGCATTAGGAATTGATATGCCTTCACAGGATGAAATAAATTCTATCATAGATAAACTAAACAATATGACAGAAGAACAACGTCAGAAAACTATTGAAGCAATTAACACCTATGTAAATAGTACATTGACAAATTATTTTCTCACGAACAAGTCAATTAACTTTTTAAAAAACGATTTCAATAGTGATTCGACAAAGAATTTGATTTGTTATAAATGGTAATTTTAAAATCCAGTGAAATATAGTATGATTGCATGTACTTGTTAAGACGGTAGATAATAACAAATAAGGTTAATGCCATGAGTGAAGTTGACGAAGCTGATACCATTACCAAACTTAACAGAATATTAAAGCAATTTATGATTAGGTACAGAATCAGCAACAGCATTGACGGTATACAAAACTTTTTACGAACCCAATTAAATATTGCTGGCTTATTATGAAAATTTCATGGGAAATTTTTGTATCTGCTTGGCTTGTGTTATAATTTATGTAAACAATCCGCATTGTTCCTTAGAATAAATATACGTCACGATAAAAAAGCTATGATGGTATATGTAATAAAGGATTGTGTTTAAGATGCTAATACAGATGCACAAATCAACGAAATTTATAAAAAATACAAAGCTAAAAGATACTTCATTGCATGGATGGAATCTGGTACTCAAGACCCTAAGAAAGTGCTTGAGGATATCATATTACACGAATGACATAGACAGAATAATACTCCAGAATAAACCAAAACGGCGGGAACCGCTGTATATTAATTCATCTTTAGTGTAGCAAGCATAGGAGGTCAAATGGAAAAGATATGCAATATAATAGACATAACCAAGGAAGAATTAAACGAGATAAAGAAAACCATGAAAGATAAAGAAAATAGAATCCTGTTCACCAGCGAAAAAGTCCAATGTAGGTTATTTAAACATAGAGGTCATGTGTATGAGATAGTGGACATTTTCGGTGACAAACCTTTTATAGAGGTTTTTAAAGATATGGTTAAATGTGGATATGGTAAAGAAACTATAGAATTACTTGCAAGGGCTGGGGAATGATTTGTAAATTCTATTCCAAAATTAATATTATTTTATACTTTTGTAGTGGGTTGCAAAATACCCCTACTAACCGCATATACAATGAAAAGGTTAATTGATAAGCAACAGTATCCAAAACGGGTACTGTTTTTTATTTTGACCTTATGTTAATAAAAACTAAACTAAAAAAGGGATGATTTGAATGAAAGAAACATTAAGACAGCAAGTGAATGATTTTATCAAAGAAAACGGCATTATAGCCAAACATATTGCGAAAAAAATTGGTATTAGTCCTGCTATGCTTTGCTACTTCAGACATGGCAAGAAGAATTTAAGTACAGAGAATGCTAAGAAACTGCAAGAGTTTATAGCAAATTACTCAATGAGAGGATGTGATTTAGTATGAAATATAAAAAACCAATTTGTGATTGCAAAAGTGAACTGCAACTCTCTAATGTTTTGACATGTATCCGACCAATCGATAAAAACGGTCATGCTGTAGGCAACTCATGTTTGGATGCTATAAGAAACATTACAAGTACATTATATTGTCCTCAGTGCAATAGAAAATATGATGTTGCAGTTGATAGAAATAACAAGATTTTAAGAGGTAGTTTGCTAGGAAAGTAAGAAGTTTCATTTATCAAGGCACTTAAGGGTGGGATGAATAATCTCATCCTTTTTTATGCTAAAAACAGGCATAAACACTGAGTTGTACGGCATTTTAAGCCTCTGTTTTTGTTGTGGAATGTAATTATACATCTCCATAGCAAACAGGGTGTTGTAAACGAAATATGAAATCAGTCAAGCATGCTGTAATGCTTGGTATGAACAGGTATTAAGGGATAATCAAAAAATTTATAATCCCCGATTTTATGGGGTAAGGGTAGGTGAGATACATGAGGTTAAATGAAAAACAAAAAGCAGAACTGGCTTTCTTTCTAACAGAAGATGGGAGGACAAAGTACTTTCCTAAGTGTGCCAAATGCATACACAAATGCAAACAATCATTCAGATGCACAGATGTAATATGTAAAAAATATAAGCGTGCATAATGTGATGCTTTCTATGTAAAAGGTTGGAATTATTTCAGCCTACTACGGTATTCAATCGGAGAGGCTAATTACTTCTCCTTTTTAATGCTTATAAAATCAAAAGTAGGTACTAATATGAAGAAGCAACTTACAAAATCTCAATTATGATTAGTTACTAATACTTAAAAGCCATGCTATGCATGTAATTCACATCTAGTTAAATGTAGGTTTACTAAATTGTAAACCTACACTACTGAAGGTGTCTCTATCAGCAGGAGTAAAAGTAGCAGATAGGTTACAATATTTTAGTAAATCTACCGTCAGATTAACTACACGACCTCTGAGGATGATAACTGTCTCACTGGATAAACGGGTATAAGTTCATACTTACATATGCAAGTAGTTAGCTTCCTTTTGCTTTGCAGTAGCATCAATGTTGGAGTGTTGTTGAAAAGCATTAATTTCTCGACTAGTACCTATTGATATCCCTGTCAAACGTTAAGTATGAAATTTCTTTTCTTACGAATAAAAGACTTAGGAAGAATGTCAAAACATATTTTTATTAATTAGGGCAAATATTCGTTCTCCATCGGATTAATAAGTATGTCAGTGAAACTGATACATTATGCAATGCAATGAAAAACTATACAGACATTGGGGGATAATTCTATGGGTTCAAACGCAGAAATTACAAATGGCAATAACAGCAATAATGAATTACGGCTTAAATGGGATATGTTCAGAAAGAAATGGTCTAACATGTACTTGTATGCTAGTCAAGAATGTATTAGAGGGTACTTATGCATACCCAATGATATACATAGCAGAATCAGTGATTTGCCAATACAAGGTAAGAATACGGGTAATCATAAAGCAGTTGCATTCATGGTTTATGTACTATCTAAGCTTTCTGATATATGCCATGAAAATATGACCATTCGAGAAATAAAGTCTGCTTGTGGTTATAGAGAAGATAGTAAGGAACTTAATTATTTAACCAAAAAAAATGGTGTCCTAGAACAAGCAGGCTTGATAGAGACTATCACTGCAATAGATTATTCAGTTACACCAGATAAAAAGTTTGAAAGCAGAAAAGCAAGCTATACATCTGATAATAGTGGAAATTTCTTTAAAATACCAATCATGGCAATTCTGATATGTATGTTTCAACCAGAACTCGGTGCATCTGGGTTATACATATATTCAATAATTGCAAAGTACTGTCAGTTTAACAGATACAGAAGCAAGCAGATTGATGGCAGTAGCTTAATCGAACTAACAGGAATAAAAAAGACTGATACCATTGATAAGTTTATTAGCTATCTGGTTCAGTCGAATTTAATCATAAAGTATTCTGGTAAAGAAAAGACTCTAAAAACTGGTCGAAAACATACTAGTAAAAATGGATATGAAGGCTATGAGATAAACAGTTATAGAACTGTTCAGAAGCCATCTGAAATGAATCCCATTGCATTGATTAGTAACTACAAATCAATCAAGGTGTGAAAATTGGCTATAATATAACAGTTTATAATATGTTTATATTATGCCCCATTTTCCCACCTCAAAAGATTTTGGAACTGTTATATTATACCCAAAATTCCTACCTACAATGTATTAACACAATAATTAATTTCTAAAATTTCTAAAGGAGAGTGTTCAAATGATAAACACAACAAAAAAATACTATGCACCAGAAAATATTCTTGGAGATTCTATTGAACTCTATAATAAACAAAGTCTATTGTATAAAAATTTTGAAATTATTGATTCAGATAGTAGTGAGCATCCGAAATATGATTTGCTTGATAACAATACAGGCATAAAATTTGAGTGTAAAAGTTGTAAAAATGCTGGTTATACTGACAACTTGTTTTTTGAAGTATGGGATAATTACCCTAAAAAGAAAGGAAATATTTTAGAATCAGAAGCATCTGTATGGATTTATAATGTCTTAGATTGGGATGAAGAAGCTAAACAATATATACCTGTATTTATACTTTATATAGATTTCTTTGCATTGAAGGAATACATTACAACTGAATGCAGAATAGGCAGACTAAAAGCACGCTTCAAGCATAAAGGAAATGCTAATCAAGGCTATGTTTTGATTAAATTTGAAAATATTATTCCATTTCTTATAAACCCAGATAGACTTCTGGATTTTTGTGTTGTTAAGGCATATATTGGTGATGATATTCCTAGTGAATATTACATGGATTATCAGTAATTCTAAACACTTAATATGCAGTGCCTTACTCCTGTCAAGCATAAGGCACTGTATGTAAGAGTGTAATCAAGCATTCTTATATTGGTAGTACTTCTAAGTAGCTATTAAAATTATTTTGAGGTGAATTTCAAGCCTGTTCCATCAACAATTTCATTTTTTGTTTATTCTTCGCAGATTCTTATTGGTCATAGCTGCCAGAGTTCCTGTGATTAAAGCACATATAAATACTACTTTGAAAATATTGAACATTATTTTTATTATCAATCCAATTCCAGCATCATCATTCATTCAAATAAACCTCCATGTCATAATCTATCACTACAATCATCAACCATCGTTTTTAATGGTGTCTAGGAACTTTCCTTGTCAGTGTAAAAAAGTTTGCAGGCAATGCCGATGGCTAATTTCCTTTCTATTTTCTCTGCCATAGCCAACTCTCCTAACTGCTACATTAATCCTTATTTCCTATATAGTTAAATGCTTATATTTTTGTTTATAATCCATTGCTTCTCCATTGGTACTTGTTAGTTATTGCAATCAGTTAGACTGCTTAGAATTGCTTATACGAGTTACCTAGTCCTCTTCAGATTGCTTAGTGGTGAAAACTTTTGATAGTTTTGTCGAATGTCATCATCATTCAAATCAAGATAGGCTTTTTCTGTTACAGTCACACTGCTATGCCCCAATATTTTGCTTAGTGTAAAAATGTCACCGCCAGACATCAAGAACCTTTTAGCGAAATTATTTCTTAATTGATGAGGATGTGCCTCATTTAGCCCTATTCTCTTTACATAGTTTTTGAAATTTGCTTCAAACACACCTACGTTCATTAAAGTGCCTTTAATTGTGCAAAATAAGTAATCACTGTCTTTATATCTGTCCTTATACTGAATCCATCTTCTCACTTCTTTCTGCATGTATTGTGAAAAGTACACATACCTATCTTTCTTGCCTTTCGTATTTTCTGCTTGCAACAGGATAGTCCTATTATTAATATCAATATCATCCATTGTAATCATTAAGCATTCTCCTAGTCTCATTCCAGTATCAAAAATTAATTGTATGATGGTATAGTCTCTATATTCGTGAAATTTGCTTGTGTCTATGTTCTTAAGTAAGCTAACAAAATCATTATCAGATAAAAAATCCTTTGCCTTTCTAGAAATTTTAATTTGCTTAACTTTTTCTGCAACATTTCCTTTGGTATACTTGTGTTCTTTCAAAAAGGCGAAGAACACCTTAAGGTTTCTGATGTAATTGTTGATTGTTGAGTTTGAAATTCTCTTCCCCAAATCTCTTCTGTTGTCTGGAAAATTGTACCTCTTAGAGTTATTGTCACTGACAACGGTGTACTTTCCTCTCTCCTGCAATGACTTTACATATTGCCTTAACATTGGTTCTGTAACTGCTTTGCCATCCTCAACCTTATAGGTATCAGAAATGTACCTAGCAAACAACCTTAATGTCTGTTCATAGGAAATCATAGTTTTCTTTGATAATCCCTTTGTCTCACAATACAACATAAACTCATCAATTTGTTTTGAGAACTGCTGTAACTTAAGCATAAAAAAACCTCCTTATTTATAGGTATCACATACCAATAAATAAAAAGGTTTATAGGTTTAAATTAATATAGTTTGTTGGATTAGAAGAAGGTTTTCGCATGTACTTTCATACAGTTTGTTGGTATGAAAATTTTTGAAACCCGCTTGTAAAGCCTCTTATCCAACCTTCAATTCTAATCTTAATTTATCAGCTATCATCGCTATAAATTCTGAATTTGTTGGCTTACCTTTTCCAATGTTCACTGTATAGCCAAACAGAGCGTCTATTGCTTCTACCTGACCTCTGCTCCATGCTACCTCAATTGCATGTCGAATTGCCCTCTCTACTCTGCTAGGAGTAGTGTTATAATCCTTTGCAATACTTGGATATAATAGCTTAGTTATTGAATTAATTACATCTAAATCCTTAACAACCATCATAATAGCATCCCTTAAATACTGGTAACCTTTTATATGTGCAGGAACTCCTATTTCATGCATTATATTAGTTACTTCTACCTCCAAGCTTCTTGAGGTATTATTGATGTGAGCCGGTCTCTTTTCACTAAAGAAATCATTCTTATGAGATGTTGTTGAAATTGCTGAAGATATAGATGTTGTTGAAGCAGGTGTCAAATATGTATTGTCTTTTAATTGTCTTATCCTATTTACTAAAACATCCATATCAAAAGGCTTAACTATGTAATATTCTGCTCCAAGTGCAAGCGCACGTTGTGTAATCTTGTCTTGTCCAACTGCTGACAAAACAATAAACAGTGGCTTTTTCTCTAAATTTGATGATGCGATTTTTTCTAATACCCCTAATCCATCAAGATGAGGCATTATAATATCTAGTATTGCAATGTCTGGAGCATTTTGAAGTATTAGATCAACTGCTTCTAAACCATCTCTTGCTAGACCTACAACCTCGATATCATTCTGATTTGATAAGTATTCGCACAAGATATCTCCGAATTCCCGATTATCGTCTGCAATAAGCACTTCAATTTTCTTACTACTCAAAATAACAACCCCCTACGTATTTATTTTACCAATTTATGTCATGCATCTATTATATTTTGAACTCGACATAATTACAAGTTTTTTCACTAATTGCCTAAGAAAAAAATTTTAAAAAAACAAAATAAACCGCGCACGGCCCAATATTTACCATATTTCTCAAATATTATAAAGAAAAAAACATTATATTATTGCCCAAAAGAGTAATAAAATAATGCTTAATTATTTATATTTTATCCGATTTTCAATTCATTCATTTGTAAAGCGGCATTTTGGTTTATATCCTTTAGCATCCATTCAATAAATATTCCATACCCTCTAGTTGGATCATTAACTAAAACATGTGTTACAGCACCAATTAATTTACCATTTTGTATTATAGGACTTCCTGACATTCCTTGTACAATTCCACCAGTGGATTCTAATAATCTTTTATCTGTAACTTTAATTACCATTCCCTTTGGACCACTAAAAGATTGTCTCGCTACCTTTTCAATATATATATTGAATTCTTCAATATTGTTGCTGTCAATATTTGATAAAATGGTAGCAGGACCTACTTTCACTTGTCCTCTAATACCTATAGGGTATAGCCTATTTTTAAATACATTATTCTCGCTAAGCATTTCTCCATAAATACCGCATTGGTCATTTTTATAAATGTTTCCCATTGGAGCTTTATTCTCCATGAAAATACCTTTTAACTCTCCCGGTGATCCTTGTGTTCCTTTTTTTATTGCAATTATATTTGATTCAAGTACCTCTCCACTATTAACAGGCATCAGAACACCTGTATCAATATCTGTTATACCATGTCCTAAAGCCCCAAAGATGTGTGATTCAGGATCATAAAATGTCATAGTACCTATCCCCGCTGTACTATTTCTTACCCATAATCCAATATGAAATTTCCTATCATTTACTCCTTCTATTGGATTAATTGTAGTGATATAAATGGAATTTCCCCGTTTATATTTTATTTCCAGCCTATCTCCCTTACTTTTATCAATTTGTTTAATCATATCATTGATGTCTTCTAGTTTTTTACCGTTAATCTCAAATATAGTATCTCCTGACTTTATTCCTCCATCTTTGGCTGGAGCCAATCTTTCTCCTGAAAAGGAATCAACTTCACTAACTCCAATTACTAAGATACCTTCCATTTTTATTTTTACACCAACAGTATTACCACATGCTACCAGCTTTTTACTTGGAATAATATCGACCTGCATTGTCTTTAAAGGAATTAGACCAAAAGCTTTAAAATTTAGGTTTACTGTTCCTTTTTTCTGAGTTTTAAATGCGAGAGGTGATATTAATTTTAAATAATTTCCACTCGTGTTTATATCCATATTATTTAGTTTTAGTACATCGTTATTATCTGCTTTTATATTTACAAGATATAAACTTTTAAAATTGTAAATATACTCTTCTCCTTCCAAAAGTGTTAGTTTTTCAGGTATTACTGAAAATGCTTGTAAATAACTTAGTGTAATTACACAAACACATACAAATAATAATACAAACAGCTTTTTTTTATTGGATTTTAAGTAGTGCATTTAATCACTCCCCCGATAAATAAAATACCTTATTTTTCTGCTGCTTGCTTTTTGCTAATATATGACTATATAAACGGTTTTTAGCCGATTATATGTAAACTTTACAAAGTCACGCTTTTTTTATTATAAAGCGTGACTAAAATCATAATCATAAGTTAACCTTTATGGATTTTTATTATTCAAGTAAAATAAAACATGAAAGTAAATTTTTAATTGTTATTTTTGAATTTTTCAGCACCAGTAATTAATTCTTCTGCATGCTTAATCGCAAGAGATGTAATGTCTGAACCGCCAATTATTCTAGCTACTTCTTCAATTCTACCTTTTCTATCGAGATATCTGACTGTTGTAAAGGTGTTTTCACCATTAGAATTTTTTTCGATGAATAAATGATTGTCTGCCATGCAGGCCAACTGAGACAGATGCGTAACACATAGCACTTGATGATTTTTAGATATGTAAGATAGTCTTTCTCCAACTTTCTGCGCTGCCTTTCCACTAATACCCGTATCAATTTCATCAAATATTAGCGTTGGAATGGCATCTACATTCGCTAGAATAGTCTTTATTGCCAGCATTATTCTAGACATTTCTCCACCTGAAGCAATCTTGCTTAGTGGCTTTAAAGGTTCTCCAATATTACTAGAAATCAGGAATTCAGCAGTATTTAAACCGTTTTTTGTAAAATTCTTTTGATCTTCACTTAATATAAGATTAACTTTAAATCTCGAATTTTTCATTTCGAGATTTTCTAGCTCATCTGTGATGTTTCTTTCAAGAAGTAATGCAGCCTTTTGTCTTTCTAAATGAAGTACTTTTGCGCTGTTAGTCATTTTATTAATAACTATAGAGAGTTGCTTATTTAAATCTTCTATAAGACTTTCACTTTGTAAAAGCTCATTATATTCATTTTTAGACTTTTCAAAAAATTCTAAAACCTCTTCTAGAGTGGAGCCATACTTTCTTTTAAGCCTTGATA
>JAEWAX010000045.1 GCA_023391425.1 Bacillota bacterium
CATCATTTAAGGACATTTCATCATCAATGTGAATATATACTTTTGCATTTGTAAGTTCTACAATTTTATCTATCTCAATAACATGGTCAATATGCCCATGAGTAAGTATTATTTTTTCAATATTCAAATTCATCTGTTGTGCTGCTGAAATAACCTTTTCACTTTTAACCCCAGCATCTATTAATATTGCTTTACCTTCATCACCAACTAAATAAGAAACAGAATCAAACATACCACCAGTAATAGGTTTAATAATCATACTGTTAAAACTCCTTTTTACTATCCAATAAAATTGTAACTGGTCCATCATTACTAATGTCTACAAGCATCTCAGCTTGAAAGATTCCGGTTTTTGTAACTATACCAAATTCTTTGCATTTATCTACAAAAGTATTATAGAGCGTTTTTGCATTTTCTGGCCTGGCCGCTTTATCAAAACTAGGTCTTCTTCCCTTCCTGCAGTCGCCATATAGGGTAAATTGAGAAACCACCAGCATTTCTCCTCCTATATCTAGCAAACATTCATTCATTTTTCCAGCCTCGTCTTCAAAAATACGCAGATTAATAATCTTTTCAACGAGGTAGTCTATATCAGAGTTAGTATCCTCTTGCCCCACTCCTAATAATACCATAAGGCCCTTATTAATTTCTCCTACAACCTTCTCATCAACTGCTACTTTAGATTTTTTAACCCTTTGAACAACAGCCCGCATTTCAATCCTCCCAGAGGCGATTATAATTATTAGCATTATTCCTAACGATAATTTAAAAATATTAAAAAACATTATAAAGGAAAATTATAAATCATATGCAATTTAAAATTATACTATTGCTTATTTCTTGTTACATCAAATACACTATCAATCTTTTTCAACTTCTTAATGATTTTTTCTAATTGTTCTGTATTTGTTATTTCTAGTGTAAGGTTTATCACAGTTATCTGCTCTTTTGTAGTTCTTGCGTTTAAAGCCTTAATAGGTATTTTTAGCTCAGCAATGCTGTTTGTTACATCAAGCAGTAGCGAAGTTCTATCATTAGCCATTATTGTTATATCAGCTTTGTAAGCGACATCAATTGTTGAGTACCATCTTACATCTATTAGTCTACCTTCTTCTTCAAAGCCAGCTGTTACATTTGTGCAGTCACTACGATGAACAGAAACTCCTCTTCCACGAGTAATATAACCAATAATTTCATCACCAGGAACAGGATTGCAACATCTTGACAGCCTTACAAGACAATTATCAATTCCTTTAACAACGATACCACTCTCAGGAACATGCTTTTTCTTTTTCTCGTTTTTGGTCTGTGCAATAGTCTCGAGGATTTGTTCAATTTCTTCAGGCTTTAAAGTCTTCTTGAACTCTTCCTTTAGCTTAGTCAACACTTTATTTGTTGTCATTGCACCGTAGCCAATACCTGCATATAAATCATCTAAAGATGTAAAATTATATTTTCGAAGTACGAGTTCAATCCAATCTGGTTTAAATAATTGAGCATAGTTAAGCCCCTGTTTTTTGAGCTCCCTCTCAATCATTTCCTTGCCCCTGATGATATTTTCTTCTCTCTTTTCCTTTTTAAACCATTGATTTATTTTATTTCTAGCTTGACTGCTCTTAACTATTTTGAGCCAATCTCTACTAGGTCCATGTATTGTAGAAGAAGTCAAGATATCAATAATATCGCCATTTCTTAGCTTGTAATCAATGGGAACCATCTTACCATTGACTTTAGCACCTATCATCTTATTACCAATAGCACTATGAATATAGTAAGCGAAGTCAACAGGTGTAGAATCAACAGGAAGATTTATTACATCACCCTTTGGTGAAAATACAAAAACCTCATCTGTAAACAAGTCGATCTTGAGGGTTTCCATGAACTCATTTTCATCTCGGGTATCTTTCTGCCATTCTAAAAGCTGCCTTAACCAAGCAAATTTATTATCGGAATCTTTTCCATCATTTATGCCTTCTTTGTATTTCCAATGAGCAGCAATACCAACCTCAGCTACCCTATGCATATCCCAAGTTCTTATTTGAACCTCAAAGGGTTGTCCTTCAGGGCCTATCAAGGTTGTATGAAGAGATTGGTACATATTTGGTTTAGGCATTGCAATATAGTCTTTAAATCTTCCAGGCATAGGCTTGTACAGTTCATGTACTAGTCCTAGCAAGGCATAACAGTCCTTAACTGAATTTACAATTATACGAAATGCGAATAAGTCATATATTTGGTCCAGCGTCTTATTCTGACTTACCATTTTTCTGTAAATACTGTAAAAGTGCTTTGGTCTTCCATCTATTTGCACATTTTCTAAGCCTAGTTCATCAGTTTTCTCTTTTAAGGTTTGAACTATTTCTGATATATAAGCTTCTCTTTGCTTTCTCTTAAATGCAATTTTCTCAACTAGATCATAATATCCCTTTGGATCTAAGTATCTTAGGCATAAATCTTCAAGTTCCCATTTTATTTTTGAAATACCAAGTCGATGAGCTAAAGGTGCATAGATTTCCAATGTCTCTGTTGCCTTTTCAATTTGTTTGCCCTCAGTCATATATTTCAGGGTTCTCATATTATGAAGCCTATCTGCAAGCTTTATCATAATAACTCTAATATCCTTAGCCATAGCCAAAAACATTTTTCGCAGATTCTCTACCTGCTGCTCCTGCTTAGATGTAAATGGAATTTTACCTAGTTTTGTTACTCCATCTACAAGGTCTGCAACCTCAACTCCAAACTGAATTTTTAACTCTTCATATGTACATGTTGTATCCTCAATAGTATCATGGAGAAGTGCTGCAACAAGCGCAGTTAAGTCCAATTCCATATCAGCTAAAATAATTGCTACCTCAACTGGATGAATTATATATGGCTCACCAGAATTTCTTTGCTGACCCTCATGCGCTGTTTTAGAAACAAAATATGCTTTTTCAAGTAATTCAAAATTACCATTAGGATCGTATTTTTTTACTTTTTCAACAAGCAATGAAAAGCTATCTATCAAAGCGACCTCCCTAAGTACATATTATATGCAATTTGCTAAAATCTTACAATTGAGTCCACTTTATAACCCTTAAGCTTATCCCTACCATTTAAGAATGAAAGCTCAATAAAATATATTAGCCCTACTACTTTTCCTCCAAGCTGCTCAACTAATTCTATATTTGCCCCAGTAGTTCCACCTGTTGCAAGAAGATCATCTACTATTAATACCCTCTGTCCAGGTTTTATTGCATCCTGATGCATTTCTAAAATATCTTTTCCATATTCTAGATCATATTCGGCCCTAATTGTCTTGTAAGGTAGCTTGCCCTTTTTTCTTATTGGAACAAACCCTTTTCCCATTTTATAAGCAAGAGGGGCTCCAAAAATAAATCCTCTTGACTCAGAGCCAACAATTATATCGAAGTCTTCCAACTGATCAGCAAGCTCTTTGAAAGAATCCATACACGTTTTAAACGCCTCTGGATCTTGCAATACTGTGGTAATATCAATAAAATCAATTCCCTCTTTTGGGAAGTCTATAACGTGCCTAAGTTTTGTTTTTAAATCCATCACTTTACCCCTCTTCAATAATCCGTTTTATAAGATATATAATATTATAATGAAATATTTTGAGACTTACAAGTAATTTGAATTTTAACTTAATTAAGCAAGTATTTCATATGGAATCACAGTAAACACAATAGGCGTTTTCTTCACTCCAAACAATCATTCTGTTTAGATAAGTTAGTGTTTTATGTTAAAATATAGTAAATATGCTGACAAGTGACTATTTAGATGATAATATGCTAAATTATTAATATTTTTGAAGCAAAAGAGGGGTTATAATATTGAAACAGATACTAATTATTGAAGATGACGAAACCATTTTATTTGGTTTGCAGACAGCTCTAAAGAAGAATGGATTTCTACCTATTTGCTGTTCGTGTTTGACTGAAGCAAGACAAAAGTTTTCCGATAGTATTTCGTTAATTATTTTAGATTGGAATCTTCCTGATGGAACTGGAGATGCATTTTGTCATTACATAAAAAATATTAGTGAAATACCCTTAATCTTCTTAACTGTGCGTGATGATGAAAAAGATATTGTTAAAGGGCTTGATATTGGTGCTGATGATTATATAATAAAGCCTTTTCAGATTACTGTACTTCTATCCCGCATAAATGCTGTGCTTAGGCGGACAAAAGACATCAATCAATCTGTGCTTACCTGTGGTGAGATTGTTTTAGACAAAACCAAGACCAAGGCATTATGCAAAGGACAGGAACTTAGCCTTACCGCAGGAGAATTCCGTTTATTAACTATACTACTAGAAAACAAAGACCAAACATTAACCCGTACACAGCTGTTGGACAAGCTTTGGGACACAGATGGCAATTTTGTAAATGATAATACCTTAACCGTCACGATGAAGCGTCTTAGGGAAAAGCTTAACAATTCTCAATGTATAAAAACCATACGGGGTATTGGCTATAGAATGGAGGATGTCCTATGAGCAGAAAAGAAACTTTAAAATGGCTTTGTATCCTATTCTCTTCATTTGCTATCCTTGGAATTGTAATTGGGATATTATCTGCAAAGGTTATTTCGCAGCAAGAGTATCAAAGCATATCTCAGCTAGTTGGTGCATTCTCAACAAATTCTCAGCTGGAGGATGCATTCGTGCATGCGCTTAAAGAATCTGGTTCTGATGATTTTATCAATGGTAAGGCTGTACTTGAAAAATACAATTATTCACTAAATACATTTTGGAATCGGAATATATTTAAAATGCTATGTACTAGTTTGATTCTTTTCCTTATATTAGCCATACTATTTTCATTTGTATGGTTTTTGTTATTCAAAAAACAAAAATCCCGCATTGCCGAACTAACCACTTATCTAGAATCGATTAATTTGGGAAGGGATACTATTCTGGTACGTAAAGAGGATAATTTCTCCTTTCTTGAGGATGAAATCTACAAAACTGTCACAGAGTTGCGAGAATCTCGAGAAAATGCCCTCTTAGAACGGCAGTCACTGGCTGACAATTTAGCAGACATTTCTCATCAGCTTAAAACACCTATTACTTCTATGTCACTTATGACACAGCTATTATCAGAAAGTCTCAATGAAGAAGATGCTATCTATATAGAAAAACTTAATCGCCAGCTTGTACGTCTGGAATCACTGGTTTCTTCTTTGTTGACACTGTCAAAACTGGATGCAGGTACATTTGAACTAGAGAAAGAAAGTGTTGATGTCTATGCTATGCTGACATGTGCCTCCGAGCCCATGGAAGATATAATTAATCAAAAAAGGCAGCAACTATTGATTCAATCTGAACCTAACATTGACTTCTTGGGTGATGCTGCATGGACAGCCGAAGCATTTTTAAACCTCATAAAAAACTGCAGTGAGCATACACCTAATGGTGAAGTAATTTCAATTTGTTATTCACAGAATCCACTATATACTGAAATAATTGTACAAGACAACGGAAAAGGCTTTGACAAGGATGACCTGTCGCACATTTTCGAGCGTTTTTACAAAGGAAAAAATGCTTCGAAAGATAGTGTGGGCATTGGCCTAGCATTAGCGAAATCAATCATAAGTAAACAAAACGGAACTATTCGGGCAGAAAATGCTTCCGAGGGTGGAGCTAAATTTATAGTTAAGTTTTACAAATAGTTTTGGATAATTTCAAAACCAACTTAGAAATATAGCTATTTAGTCGTTTATCTTAAACTTTCCCATGCATAATTGAAGCTAAATCATATACTTTCAATTTTATTTTTTGTCACTGTAATGTCATTTAACGCTGATATTATGATAACTGTAGAAAAGCTATTATGAAAAATCAAAATATACTATCTTCTACAGGATTAGCTTTAGAAGCAGAAAGAGGTTATTATGGAACTATTAAGATGTGAAAACTTAACTAAAACATATGGCTCGGGTGCTACTATGATAACAGCGCTTAACCTTATAAATATTTCGGTGCAAAAAGGTGAATTTATCGCCATTGTTGGTGCATCAGGATCAGGCAAATCCACATTACTACACCTTTTAGGAGGCGTAGATCGTCCTTCTGAGGGCAAAATTCTAATTGAGGATACAGATATTGCCACTCTGAATGAGGAACAGCTATCTGTGTTTCGCCGTCGCAAGGTAGGCCTAATCTACCAATTCTATAATCTGATACCTACTCTGAATGTGCAAAAAAATATTCTTCTGCCTATGCTTTTAGATGGCAGGAAGCCTGACGAAGAACGTTTTTCAGAAATTGTGACAACACTTGGGCTTACAGACCGTCTCAACCATCTTCCAGGACAGCTTTCTGGCGGTCAGCAGCAGAGAGTTGCAATTGCGAGAGCATTGATTTATCGCCCTGCTATTCTTCTGGCTGATGAACCAACAGGAAATCTTGACCGTAAAAACTCTGAGGAAACAGTAGAATTACTAAAACTATCAAATAATCGCTATAAACAGACCATACTTCTAATTACACATGATGAAAAAATAGCTTTGGAGGCCAATCGTATTATAACAATAGAGGACGGAGGAATTATTTCCGATGAGGTGGTGAAAAGATGAACATACTGAAGGAATATACTCTTGATTACATACGACACAATAAAAAAAGCAGTATTACAATAATGATAGCGATACTGATTGCCACCATCCTGCTTTCAGCTCTTTGTGGTTTCTTATATACCATGTATACCGATGAAATCCGCCTGACCATCATAAGAAATGGAGATTGGCACGCTGAGCTATTTGATATTACACCAGGAAGTAAGCTTAAATATGTAACGAAACACCCAAATGTAGAGTCAGTAATGATAAAAGGGCCTTGGGAGACTGCAAAAATAGAGGATTCACGTCGTCAGTATCTGATAACGCGCCATCTGACAGCAAACTACTGGAATTATATGTCTGAACACGATATGATTATAGAGGGCCAAGTTCCGAAGTCAGAAAATGAGCTTGCAATATCCAAACAGTATTTTGTAACCCACCCTGATTTAAAAATCGGTGATAGCATCAGCTTTCCTGTTGGAAACCGTACATTAAATAAAGAGACTCTGGACCCGATTGAAATTCAAAAAAAAGATGAGATTTTTGTTTCAACAATGAAACGTACATATATAATAGTAGGAAAGATGGATGTTGCTACAGACTCAACTATTCCAGGCTATATAGGCTATGGATACATGAATGAGTCAAGCATAAAACCTGACGATGACCTTACGGTCTATATGCACTTCAAAAACCCAAGAACCACCTATAAAGATATTATACAAATTGCTAAATCAGTGGGTTATAAGCCTGATGAATATGGAAACTATAATGTCAAAACCAATGATGACCTGCTGTCAAAATATTTTATATTTCCATCAGAGAAAATAAAGGATATTAAATTCTCTCAACTTCAAACACCTCTGATGTTTATTTTCTTTAGCATATTAGTAGTTGCTTTATTTACACTTATAATCAATAATGCCTTTGCAATGTCAGCAAATGCCAGACTAAAACAGCTTGGTATGCTGCAAAGCATAGGTGCCTCTCCAAAACAGATACGTCATTCGGTAACCTTTGAATCGCTGATTCTATCAATGATTCCAATACCGTTGGGTTTATTTATCGGTTGGCTCTTTGATTACGTGCTGTTTTATGCACTTAATAATATGGATACAGCGCGAGAATATGACCTCATTTTTACATTTGGTTTACCTGCTATACTCCCTTCAATTATATTTGCACTATTAACAGTATGGCTTTCGGCAGTTATTCCAGCAAGGAAAATTACAAGACTCTCCCCTATTGAAGCTATAAGACAGGGCGGTGATATAAAGATTAAGAAAATCAGAAAGCATAGGCTTATTGAGAAAGCTTTCGGTCTGGAAGGAGAGCTTGCTAAGAACGCTCTTTATGCACGCAGAAAGTCATACCGTACGGCGTCGCTTTCACTTACAATATCTTTTTTATTGTTATCCACATTTTTAAATTTTATGGCTATAGTTGATGCTGATAACAATATATTTAATTCGGATAAAAACGCAGGCAAAAGGGACCTTATGATAAACACAATGGACGGGAATTTAACTAAGCCAGAATTTGAGAAGAGTATCCGCTCAATTAAAGGTCTAAAGAATATTTGCTTTATTAGTAGTATTTCTGCTGGCTTATGGCTTATATCTGATATGCAATCTGATGAACTTCTCTCAATTGGTGGACTTAACCGAGTTGCTAATTCTGGTAAATATGAAGTATACCAACAGGAAAACAAATTTCGTATTATAACATTTTTGATTGCGCTAGATGATGAAAGCTTTAATAGCTACTGCAAGCAAATAGGTACCGACCCATCGCTTTTCTATAATGCGAAATCACCTAAAACTATTGTCATAAATGAACAACGTGACGACATCAATAGTGACCGACGTAACGATATACGTATTAAATTCTTGAATCTAAACGTAGGAGACAAACTGAACTGTGAAGAAAAGGTATTTGAAGAGGATACCAGTAAATATAGTTTTCAAACAGAGGTTGGCTATTTAACCAATCAAACACTCCCTTCGCTTAATACATCAAATAAGAAATTTTCACTTGTGCAGATTATGCCAAGAAGTACATATCTGAAAATTGTTAACAACTTCTCTATTGAGAAACGTAAAACGAATGCACAAAACATCTCTGCTGTTGCTGTAGTGCAGTCTGATGATCAAATACAGTCAGTAGCAGATAAAATGGAAGCTATATGCAACAAATGGTACGGCTCAGGCGACTATTATATATGGAATGTACTTGAAGTTCGCAAAGTAAATGCGTCTGCTATGTTGATAACAAGAGTCATAGTACTGTTTATTTCTGGATTCCTTGCTCTGATTGGAATTTCCAATGTGTTTTCTACTGTATCAGGGAATCTGAAACAACGTCAGAAGGAATTTGCCATACTTAGGTCAGTTGGTTTGCAGCCTAAAGGAATAAGGAGAATGCTCACTATGGAGGCATTATTCTTTGGCCTGATACCTATACTGCTGAGTATTCCAGTAAATATCCTGCTTATTGGATTATTCCTTAAGATCAAAATGATTTATTTTAGTGA
The DNA here is from genome assembly GCA_023391425.1 of Bacillota bacterium. Taxonomy (GTDB): domain Bacteria; phylum Bacillota; class Clostridia; order Acetivibrionales; family DSM-1351; genus Ruminiclostridium. The sequence continues at coordinate 9,102 of JAEWAX010000045.1, forward strand.
ATTTGTACCATATATGCCTATACTACCTATTATTATTTTTGGTATCGTCATATTGCTTTCAATTTTGCTTGCATATACCTTGGGAGGTAAAAAAATCAGTAAAACTGCAATTGTAGAAGTTCTAAAGGATGAGGCGGTGTAGTAAGTAAATATCAGTAAACAATCTGCATCATTAATTCTACCTATCCCTCTCTATAGTTTTAATCCCTGTACACTTGGGGGATGTATCAGATTTACCTGATTACATCCCCCTTCTCTGTCTTTCTGTTTATATAGTCCTCTTTCATAACGATTTCATGTGGTTATTACCTTTAAAATCTCCTATCTTTTGATTCTATATTAACCAGTTTAGGTGAACGCATTAGATAATAGGTTGCAACACCCATAACATATGTTGCTATTCCTACAATAAATACCATCACATATACCTTTTGCCCAAGAGTGTCAAGCAATACGCCATAAATAAGCTGCCCTATTGGTATAGCCATCGTAGCACCTGCAAATATAATAGACATTACCTTGCCTAAAAATTCATTTGGGGTTTCTTTTTGTACTGATGTCATGATAAAAATTGATAGTATTGTTGTGATAAATAAGATTACCGTTCCACTTAGTGTGAGCAAGACAATCGACTCCACTTTTCCTATACCAATAACAAGAGGAAAAACAGAGAAACCCATTGGGATAAAGAATATTGCGCATATAAAAACCCATTTATGTATATTTTGCACGGATAGCCTTTGCCCAATCACACCAATACCAAGCCCCGCAAGAATTGCGCTCACTGAAGTAATACCTTGCACAAAGCCAAATACGCTACTGCTTGCTCCTATTGTAATTTTAACCAAATATGGAATACCAACCATAAACATTGGAGTTAAAAACAGGTTAAGCCCACATGCCATAGCAATTGCTTTTAGAACAAATGGATTTTCCCTTACTATATATTTTACACCACACTTAATATCGGAGGTGATCATTTTTAGTGCATGTCCATATTCTACTGGCTTTACAAAAGGAATATAAATAAACATTTCCAGAACAGCCGCCATAAAAAAACTAATACCACTTACTGTGACAATGCTGATAATACTAAAATTGCTGTAAATCAAACCACCTAAAATCGGTCCAACGATTGCGTTAAGGGAAGCAACTCCCGATACTATGCCATTTGCCTTCATAAGTTCTTCTTGTCCCACCATAGAGGGAATAGCCGACTGTACAGCTGGTTGATACATGGTGCTTATAACCGAAAGTATTGTCATAATCAACCCAATAAATATAACCGATGAATTACCACTAAACAGAAGAATTCCTAGAATTAATACTGTACCACTGCTTAGTAAATCAAATATTACCATTAACTTTTGCTTACTGAATTTATCCGCTACAGCACCACCGATAGGAGAAAAGAATATAATGGGCAGTGTAGATATCGCAAGAATAGATGCAAAAATTTCTGCTCTACCTGTAATGTCCAGTACATAAAGGGATAGTGCAAATTTTAATATTCCCGCACCAAAAAGCGAAACAATCTGTCCGATTATCATTAGATTAAAGTTTTTATTAAACGTAATTTTCACCTCTAATATAAAAATTTTAAAGTATTTGAGGAAGCTGTAATAAGAGCCAATATTCCAGCCATCATAACATAAATGCCCCACTTGCTTTTTCTGTTTTGTTTTCTGGCAAGTATAAGTTCTATACCACCAATTATCAGTAAAATAGCCCCTAAAACAAGACCTATAATAATTCCAGTTAACATTTAGTCATACCTCCATTTCATTAACTTTAGTAGAAAGTATTTTAACTGTAGCAAAACCTGTTACTACGAGTAGAGTTACTACAACTAACGCGGGAGTACTTATCCCAATACCAGTGACAATATTACCTATTATCGAAGCAAGCAGAATTGAAGAAACAATAGTTGTCGAAATGGATTTTTTTATAAAGCCTATTCCTAAAGCGATTAAACCAATTGAAACAATCGCCACAGCATAAATTCCAACATTTAAAAGATGTGCTAATATCAATACCAAAGTGATATTGCCATTTAAAATGGGCGATATCCTCTCGCTGATAAAAAAGACCGTTATGGGAATAAAAGTGCATACAAGCAACGATGATAATGTAACGGTTATTACCAAAATCAGCTTTGCAAGAAGGATTTTACGCCTTGATATGGGATAAGAAAATAACAATATCGCTCTTCCTCGGCTATAATCCTCAATTACAAACTTCGAATACATTACTGCCGAAAAAATGCAAAATATAATCAAAGTAAGCGCAGAGTTCAATTTAAAGATATTTTCATACTGCAAGAAATCTGCATTGTTTTCTACTCTTGCAATAGTTGCTATGAAGTAAATAAATCCTGTCATAATAACACATATAATCACACTTGCATGAAAATAAGTGTTTAGCTTATTACGTTTAATCTCCAATTTAATTAACCTTTCCATTTACATTCATACCTCCCGTTACCTCAAAATAGTAATCTTCTAAGCCATTTGGATACTGTGTTTTTATGTCTGATATATCAGCCTGTCTTACTACAATGCCGTTTGCTATAATTCCAACCGTGTCTGCAATATGTGCTACCTCACCTAGAATATGGCTTGAAAGCAATATTGTCATACCATATTCCTGTGTGAGTCGTGTAAACAAATCTCGCATTTCATGGATACCCTGTGGGTCTAGACCATTTGTAGGCTCATCTAAAATTAAAACTTTAGGATTGTGAATAATGGCTCTGGCGATAGCAAGCCGAGCCCTCATACCTAATGAAAATTTAGATACAGGGCGGTTATCTATGCCAGTAAGCCCAACCATTTTAAGAACTTTTGGTATGTCACCCTTAACATTCATATATCCAAGATGAATTTCTAAATTTTCCTCTGCACTTAGATGCTCATAAAATACAGGGGTTTCAATAGATGAGCCAATACTTTTTAAAATCTCATCACGATGGGTTTCAATATTTAGTCCTAAGACTTTAATAATGCCAATATCTTTCTTTATTAGCCCCGTAAGCATTTTGAAAACTGTCGTTTTTCCTGCACCATTTGCACCTAAGAATCCGTAAATTATGCCCTTTGAAACTGACATATCGCAGCCTTTAATTACCTCCAAGTTGTCAAAGGCTTTTTTAAGTCCACTAATTTCTATCGCATTACCCAAGATTATCACTCCTCCTACTCAAAAATTTTTTCTATCAGATTGTCAATCATAAAATCAAAGACCTCAATGTGGTTGCAGGGTAACTCATCTTTTAATGAAATAGCTAACAACATTGCAGAAATTACGGAGACTGCCTTGTCCCTTTCTATCAAAAGCTTTAAATATGGCTTGTTAAGTAGTATAACTCCACCCTCAATACTATTTTGAGCAATTTTATTGAGTTGCTCTGGTGACAGCTTGTTGGTAAAGCTTATAAAGTCGGTACTATTTGCGTTACAGATGAAACTATTTTTGTTATATTCACGGTATATTGCTTTAAGTGCCTGGGCCATACCGACTCTGTTTTGATTTTTATGCATTATTTCCTCTGCAAGACAATAAAGTCTATCTTGCACTACGCATAAAGTATCGCAAAAAAGCGCTTCCTTTGACTCGAAAAATAAGTAAAATGCCCCCTTTGATATTCCGGCTTTTGCACATAAATCGTCTAAATTAGTCTTTTTATAGCCGAATTTTGCCCAGCTTTTCTCACACTCTACAACTAGTTTTTCTCTTATATTTATTTTTTCTTGTTCAGTAAAACTTCGTGCCATTATGTAACTCCCCTTTTTATTGTTATGTGACTTAAATTATTTTTTAAGTCACATCAATAATACAACTTTTTCCAATCACTGTCAATAGTGTTTTTGAGAAACAATAATAAAAAATATCGATCAGTTTACTAAAAGGTAGTTACTCGCATTTTATGTATGTAAATATTTAATAAAGCACTTACAATTGAGAATTAACTAATATCAAACAAATTTTCCTTAGAATTTATTAATTATAGTCTCTTTCCATAAACATTGTGGGTAAATAGGATTAATTTTGATACAATACAAGAACCCACAGTCTCTTTACCTGTGGGTTCTTGTATTGTATTATTAGTATTAAATAAATTAGCCTAATTTTTTGCAGAGTGTATAAGTTTTATACCATACCCTTTTCCACTGTATTCTATAGATACAGCTAACTTATGTAAATATCCAGATTCATTCTCTTTCAGTTCTGACCAAAAAAGAGGATTATGCCATCTCAATAGTATCAGCCAATCAATCTTAAATTAAAGCTATTTTAAATTCACCTATAATACTGCATTATAAGCTGCACGCTTCTATTCCCATTATATTCGTTCACGTCAATATGGAAAATCATATCCAGCTTAATATTATTAGTTAGTCCATTATACATCTTACTTAGTTCTTGCTCTCCGAATTTTTCCACTATGTATTCATCAAAATCTTGAATATTTCCGAAATAAATACAATCTACATATTTTTTATTGTTGGAAAGCAACCTTACCTTTAACACATTCCTATTGGCACCTAAAACTGTAGCTCGACTTACTGATATATTCTTGTCTGCAAAAAGCGGCTTAGAATTCCCTTTCCCGTATGGTTCAAGTATCATTAGTTCTTCAGCAAGTGTAAGGTTAATTGTATCGATAGGTGTCACTGCATCAATATAAACTTTTGGAATTAAATCATCTTCAGTTAACATTACTAGCTCATTTAGCTGTTTTCTTAATGTTTCTACATTATCACGTTCAAGGCTAAAGCCAGCTGCCATTGGGTGCCCACCAAACCTTGTCAAGAGTTGCTTGCATTTCTGTAATTCCTCAAACATATTGTACAATTCTATAGATCTGCCTGACCCCTTTACCACATCTTCGCTATCTGTCAAAATAAAAGTTGGAACATTGTATTTTTCTCTAATTTTTCCAGCTATTATTCCAGCTATACTTTCATGAATATGAGGTCTGTATACCACTAGTACTTTGTCCTTCTTCAAATCGCTGTTTTCAATAGTTGCAACAGCTTCCTCAACTCCTAATAAAGTCATATTCTTTCTTTCTGTGTTTAGGCTATGAAGTTCCTGAGCCATACGTACTGCTTCTTCTCTATCCTCGCAAAGTAGGAGCTCCAAGCCCTTTATAGCACAATCAAGCCTTCCAGATGCATTTATGCAAGGGCCAATAATAAATCCAAGATGATAAACACCTATCTCTTTTCCTAAAATTCCTGTTTGCTCCATAAGTGCATTTAAACCTATATTTGCGCTTTTTCCTATAACCGATAGACCATTTTTTACAAATATCCTATTCTCTCCAGATAAATCAACGACATCGCAAACTGTAGCTATAGCAAGAAATTCATAGAACGCCTCTTCTTCTTTCTTAGGAATATCCATTTCGTGGTATAGAACCTGAATAAATTTGTATGCAACTCCAGCGCCACACAATAATTTAAATGGATATTGGCAATCAGCCTGCTTCATATCAATTATTGCATCAGCCTCAGGTATTAAAGGTATTCTATTAGAGTCAGCATCTTCAATGAAAGGGACGTCGTGATGGTCTGTTATAATTACTGTAATGCCTAATTCTTTTGCGTATTTAATTTGTTCAAGGGCTGAAATACCATTATCACATGTAATTATAGTATCTATGCCCTCCTCATTTGCTTTTTCAATTATGTTATTATTTATCCCATATCCATCAAATATTCTATGAGGTATGACATAGTCAACCTTAGCACCACACCTGGTCAAAGCTTTATATAGTATAAAAGTACTTATAACTCCATCAACATCATAGTCTCCAATTATACGTATCCTTTTATTTGTTACAATTTTGTTTTTGATTATTGAGACACCCTTTTCTAAATCCTTCATGCTTCTGCCATCGTATAATGCATCTAAGCTGGGATTTATAAATCGCTGTGCTATATCATTTTCTAAAATACCTCTATTTACAAGTACTCTACAAATAAGCTCACTAACGCCCAAGGATTGGGACATTTTTTTAAAGTCGTTCTTAGGATTCTTCAAAATCCACTTTTCCAATTTTCTGACCCCCGTATTTACAATTAGGAACAATTATACACTAGACACTAGGAAACAATTGTTCCTCAACCCATAGAAGCAATTAAAAGCTCTATAGCTATTCTATCTGTTATCTTTCCTGTCTTTATTGATTCATCTAGCTCTAAGCTATAATACATAGCTTTTTCAAGGACATTTATATCTAGATTTCTACTAATACTCATAACCTTTGATGCAACAAAAGGTGTAAGTCCCATCTGCTTTGCCACAGCGTCATCTCTCATGCCCTTCTGTCTCAATAGCTTTATTCTGTACACCATCCTAATCTGTCTTATAATCATAAATAAGACTTTCTGCATAGGCTCCTTTAGTGCCGCCATATCATTTAACAAATTTAAAGCTTTAGATATATTTCCCTCGGAAACAGCATCAGTTAGGTCAAATATTCTGCTTTTTATTGACTTATTACATACACTCTCAATATCATTTATTGTTATTTGTGGCTTATCACCAACATAATTAACTATTTTGTCAATCTCGTTGAGTAATTCAGTCATTGAATATTCACTATTTTCAACCAAATAAGAAGCAGGCATTTGTTCAATGCTTTTGTTATAGCTTTTAAACACCTTAACAACCCATTTTACTAAATCTGCTGGTTTCTGGAAATCAAGTTCTACAATAAGTCCATACTTTTTAATGGCATTTATTAATTTTAGTCTTTTATCAATCTCTGTTTCCACTAAAATCAAACAGGTATAAGGCGGTATGTTTTCCACATACTCAGAAAGCTTGTCCTTAGTAGATTTTTTATCTGAACCAGTATCAGCTGCATCACCCTTCTTTGACTTAAGCAGACCAGAATTCTTGGCGATAACTAACTTTTTGTCACTAAAAATAGGCAGTGTTTCACAGTTGGCAATAATTGTATCTACATATGTCTTCCCCTCAAAAAAAATGTAGTTAAGCTCACTATTTTCCTCATTCACAATTAATTTTGTAATTACATTTATATAATATTTAATTAAGTACTCTTCAGCCCCATAAAATAGATAAACATTTTGCAATGTGTTTTCCTTAATCTGTTTTTTTAAAATCTCTAAGCTCATAAAATCTTCCTCTTAAAGTTTATTTCTAAAGCTTTTACAGTTAAATCATTCCCAATCACAGTGACAGTAGATGTTTCCCCTAAGAATGCTTAGAGAAATTATTTTAAAATTTGTATCAGCTCATCACAAAATTTTTGCACTTTAGAGAAGTATAAGTGCAACTAGGCTTCTGCCGGCGCCATAGGCTTGGCACAAGCCAAGTTTTCTTTACCGTCGCACAAACTCGCCATGCATGGCTCGGGTTGCTGCTCAAAATGGCATCCTACCATTTTGACGGCAAAAATCCTGTTCTATCGCTAACAAATTTAACAAATAATTTATATGAGCCTTTTATCGGAAACATCTACTATCACTGTTTAAATTAATATATTCCAACTGGGTAAGTTTAAATTAAAACTATAGCCTTATTTCGTAAGCATTGTTCTAACACTTATATCATAACCGTAGCTAGTCGCCATAACTGCGCCTCTCTCATCAGTTCTTAAAAGAATTATACCTCTCTCCTCAAGCCTGTCCACAACAAATTGAGAGGGGTGTCCAAAGTTATTTTTTCCTACTGAAATAATTGCATAGTTAGGCTTTACTTTATTAGCAAATTCCTCGCTAGTAGCGCCATACGAACCATGATGCCCCACCTTCAATATATCCGAGCTTAAATCTATTCCTTCCCCAAGCATTCGCTGCTCTACTGGAATTTCACTATCTCCAGTAAATAAAACTTTGACATTCTTGTATATTAATTTTAACACTAATGAGCTGTCATTCAAAGACTGTTGTGCTAAAGAGTCCTGCTCAAATTGCAATGGGCTAAGTACGTCAAATACCGTATCCCTATCTAGTCTTATTATATCTCCTTTTTTACATTCAACAATAGCAATTCCCTTTTCACGACAAATCTCAATTATTTTTTCAAAACCTTCTCCATTCGTATCAGGTAAAATAACCATGCCAACTCTCATCTCTTGAAGGATTGATTCTAAGCCTTCAGTGTGGTCAGAATGTCCATGAGTAGCAATTACAATATCTAACTTTTTGGTGCCTTGGTCTAAAATATATGGTACCACAACAGATTGGCCTACATCAAATGTAGATTTTGAGCCTGCTGCTCTTCCACCCCCATCTATGAGTATCTTAGTACCATGAGCAGTTCTTATAAAAGCACTGTCACCTTGTCCAACATCTAAAAAAGTTATTTCTAATGGTTTAGGAACTATGTTTTTAACTACAATTAATACAAATATAGATACTATGAAAAGGTATTTCACATATTTAAATTCTTTCTTACTTTTTAAGAATTCCCTACCCTTGAAAATATACAGTATGGCTAAGTAATAAAGTATTATCAATACTAAAGAGGGTGTTGGCAGCTTTAATGATGCATAAGGAATCTTTGATGTATATTCTGTTACAAAAAGTACAAATGATAAAAATGAGTTGTTAACATAGCCAATAAGGACAGCAGCATTTATATTGACAATTCCCACGAATACCATTATAAAGCCGATAATAGAGATTATTTGTACTAAAGGAACAACTAAAAGATTCGACAATATGGAAATAGTAGAAAAACTATTAAAATAGTATAGTGTTATTGGAACCACCCCTATTTGCGCTGCAATTGTTGCCGCAAGAGTATCTGATACAATATTGGGTATATACTTATGATCAATAAGAATTTTTAACTTTGGATAAAACATAACTAGAGAAATTGTTGCGCAAAAGGAAAGTTGAAAGCCTATATCAAATATTGTATAAGGATTTAAAGTTAATAGAATAATAGCAGCAGCTGAAATACTAGTAAATATGTCACTTTCTCGCATAATTATTTTGCCAAGCAATATCAAAATTCCCATTATAACAGCCCGGACTACTGATGCCGAAAATCCAGTAATGAAAACAAAGAGAATGAGTACCAATATTGTTGTTATGCATGAAGCTAAATTGCCTATTCGTATTTTTTTAAATATATATGTCAATGGTAAAATAATAAAAGCAACATTCATTCCGGACGCAACCATTATGTGAGTTAACCCAGCTTTACTAAATGCAGTGAATGCATTCTCATCAAGACCATCCTTATATCCAATAATCATTCCTGAAAGAAGACCAGCTTGGTTTTTATTCAAACAGTATTCAACAATATTTAAAACAGATTTTTTAATTTTAAAGCCCAGTTTATGAAGCCATCCCCCACTTTGAACTCCTATTATATTCATGTCAGAAATATCTTTCAAATAGACTGTTCCTGATACTCCTATAGAAGCCAAATAGCGCTTATAATCAAATCCCCCAGGATTAGTGGCTGCTTTAGGTTTTTCAATACTAGCTTGAAAGGAAACTTTTGTTCTATAGCCTATTGATTTACATTTTATTGTATTATCAGCATTTGATATTATGTTTACAATTAATCTACCGCTAACCTTTTTATAGCTTTTTTCATTTCCAACTTTATTGGTTTTAACAAAAAATTTCACTTTTCCATCTTTATTTTCTATTTCACTATCTACATATCCCTCTATTGTTACTGTCTTATTGCAGAATTCTTGGAATGTTAATGTATACGTTTTCTGAGCATTATTAAAGATAACACTCCCAAAAGTAAAGAAAGCAATTGAAACAAAAGCAACTACAATAATTTTTTTAATTTTACTGAATAAAAGTATAATAGCTATTAAATACAAAGCAATAAAGACTAGAATAAATGATATACCAATTATATTACAGAGTAATATGCCGATAATAAAAGATACACATAAAAAACAGAGTGGTCTCTTAATCTCTAGAAGAAGGTTTTCCAAGTAAATCATCCTTTTTGGTTTAAATCTATTCAATTTATAATTAAGAATTTTTTTATTTAAGAATTTTTTTATTTAAGAATCTTTTTATTTAAGAATCTTTTTTTAAGAATCTTTTTTTAAGAATCTTTTTAATCAAGAATCTTTTTTCAAGAATTTTTTTAGAAACATACTTAGTTGTATTTTTATTTTTATAATTTCAAATTAAAAAAATACTTATTAATTTTAATTTACAGAAATTTGATTTTTAAAAAAAGACTAAATCCTTTAGACTGATTTGTTAAAAATTAGTATTACAATACATTATAAATAGTATTATTATGTATACTATTTTAATTGAGATGTGTTAGAAGAAATATACTCGCTAGAGGGATATTTAAAAACAGAGAATAAAAAATATTATAGAACGTGAAACAACTGATTATAATTGGTTTCACGTTCTATTAAAAAATTACATTACTCTTTTTGCTCCGAGATAGGTTCCTTGGTATTCTGATAAAGATTGAATAATAACCTGTCTATTCGAAGACGATGCATGAATAAAGCGGTCACCACCCAAATAAATACCAACATGGTCAATAGAACCAGCTGCCCTCCTAGACGATGCATCAAAAAACAAAATATCACCAGCCTGTAGTGAACTTTTTGATACTTTTGTACCATTTGAATACATACTAGCAGCAGAGCTATTGAGTTTTACTCCAAAATGCTTATAAACATAACCTACAAACCCTGAACAGTCAAAGCCTTTTGGGCCCTTCCCGCCAGAAACATATCGAACTCCAACATATTTCTTTGCATATGCTATTACATTGTTAATAGCAGAATCATCAGAAATAGAATCGTCAGAAACATCAATAGTTTCTGCTGTCGTAGAACGAGATGATTTTACTGTGGTATTAGTGGTAGAAACAAATTTAGTAGCAACATACCCTACCTTCGAACCCACCTTTACCTTGTGCCAGCCTGAGCGAGTATCAAGAATCACAACACTCGTTCCCTTACTTAGAGAATCAATTATATCACTGGTAGTATTAGCACTTGATCTGAAATTAACACCATCAGCATTAATCTTTCCATTTGTGGACAAAACTTTTATGTAGTCACTGTTAACCCATCCTGTTTTTCCATTAAATGAAATCTTGTACCAATCACTAGAGTAATCAATAATTGAAACCTTTGAGTTAGATAACTTTGTGATTACACTTGAAGAAGTATCTGGCGAAGTTCTAATGTTTACTTTTGTTCCCACAATCTGTCCTGGCTGGGTAGCAGCCATCGCAACTGAGCAAACAAGGACAAGAGAAAACGCGAAAATACATGCTACAAGTATCTTGTTAATCTTACCTGCCATTAGCTCCTCCTATAGTAGCGCTTCCGAAGTTAGCTGTCGGGCTCGGGCAATAGGACCTCCCTACTACTTTCGTAGACTCACCCCAAATTTCTGGTTCCTCCGTACCTCTTAACGAGGATTCAGCTTTTTATAATACTTTATTATTATATTCATTTTGTAACAGTTTGTCAAACTTTTCGCAACAAAACAGCAACTTTTTGGTAATATTTTTGTAATATGTATAACAATTATAGTTTTTTACACTAAAGATTATAATATCTTCCACATGAATTGAATTGAATTATTAGATTTTTCTGATGCCATTTTAGATAAATAATCACAATTGCTGTAGCCACATTTGTACCAGAAATTTATTCCGGCAACATTAGTTTTATATACTGAAAGATAATTCTTTTCAATATTACATTTTTGCTTTAAATAGTCTTCCAATAGCTCCATTACTCTTTTGCCATATCCTTTTTTCTGATATTGTTTATTTATAATTAAAGAATTTATCCATACAATTTTATCCTTATCTACTACCAAACCTTTTACTAAGCCGATAGTTTCTCCTGTAGAAACTAAATATATGTCACAAAAAAAAACATTTTTTCTTGTTATGAACTGAGTAATGTGTTGTGAAAACTGGTTATACTCTACTGAATAAAAAAAACCTGTTGCATATTTAAAATCACATGTATTTTTATATATTGAGTAAATGTTTTTAATACTATCTCTATTAATATTTTTTATAACGAAGTAATCATCTATTATATTTATATCTAACATTTTAATTCACCTTCATTTTGTTTAAACTTACAAAATTCCAATAAAAATTATCATTTATTGAATTATATCAAAATAAATTAGATAATAAAAATTAATTTTTAGGAAATATTTGACATACATTTAATTCCATTGTATTTTTTATATATAACTATAAGAATTGGAGAAATGGAAATGAACTACTCATATCAAGAGAAAATTAAAAGCGAAATAATTAAATGCTCAATTTTAATAATTTCACTATTATTAACAAAATATAAATCAAAAGAAATTGAAATAATTGATTTTAAAAATCATACAATTAATAAAATCAATTATATCATAAATAACCTTGACGCTATTAAAGACACTATTGACATAGATGTTGTGGAAAACTTAATAAATGAATGTAATGAAATCTATAATTCTAATTAATCACAATCGTAGAACTTTAAAATCAAGCTATCTAATCTTTTACTTATTTTTAAAATATCATGTTTTGCCCAAGGTTCATTTTCTAATAAATCATAGAGCTCCTTTTTTAGATGCTCTACTTCTTTATTAAGTACAATATTTTTATTTTTCATTTTATCACCATTCTTTTCATTCGTAAGATAAATCTTTCTGCATAATATTACCATTAATTTATATAAAAGTAAATATAAAATCCAATTTATAGATATATTTGTAAATTTTTTTATGTTTTGCATAGAATTTGATTATATTACAACTAATTTGTGCTTAAAATGTAGAATTAATAAAAATTAAGAGAGGTAAGACCCTTTAAGTAGTAGGCCTATCTGTTTTTTAGTTAATTTCAACAAATAAATTATAATTGAAATATATGTTTGGCATAAACGTATATTTCAATTATAAAGTCTATTTAAAATTATAATGAATATAATTCAAAAAAAGGATTATTTACAGTTGTATAGAATTAATTATGTAAAGCCAAAATTTTACCTTTAATTCAAGTAAATCTTAATGAAAGGATGTGTTTAAAATGTTAAGTCTTAGTGGTGCGACAACATTTGAGACTGTAGGAATTTGGTGTGTACTTTTAATTGCATTTTTAGGGCTAGGTTATGCCTTAATGCTTCGCCGTCAAATATTGAAACATGATAAAGGAAGCGAAAAAATGCAGGAAATTTGGGGTTCAATTAAAGGTGGAGCTGATGCATATTTACACCGTCAATTGAAATCAATTGTTCCTCTTATTGCAGTACTCACCGTTCTACTATTTTTTTCCGTTTACATTGTACCTCCAAGTGAAGAGGCAATGGAAAGATTTTCTAGTCTAAGTAAGGATACAGTAAAGCTAATTATTGGTTTAGCTCGAGCAGTTGCCTTTATTATGGGCGCTTGCTTCTCTC
>JAEWAX010000129.1 GCA_023391425.1 Bacillota bacterium
CGGTATAATTTTTATGTTGGATAAGTTTTTTCACAAATTAAATTATACAACACTTGCGGGCCCTTCGGGACCCGCATTTTACATTTTCAGATAGCAAAGGAGCTGCTACAAAACTAATTTAGTTTTGCAACAGCCCCTATCATTGATAATTCTGTTTTATTTATTCTTTTCTACATTCCATACTTCACTTGAATTTCTTCAAATACAGGGCAGAACTCAGAATTCTTTTTATAGAAGACTGGTGTATAGCCTATTGGTGCTTTTACTTTTACTATACCACCTTGATACTCTTCCCCTGTCCACAAATGAACCCATTTATCCTTAGGAAGGTATACCTCCCATTCCTCTATATCTGGTAAATACACTGGAGCAACTAGCATATCTTCTCCAAATAAGTATTCAGTTTGGATATCGTATGCCTTGCTATCATCTTCATAATGAATAAACAATGGTCTTTGTACAGGAAGTCCTACATCAGCATTAGTTTTAACTAAGCTTTTTATATATGGAGCAAGCATGGTATAAACATCCGTTAATCTTCCGAACTGTTCCATGGTATCAGCATCATCATAATACTGAAAATTCTCCTCTGGTCTATTTCCTTCATGAGTTCTCATAACTGGTGTAAAGGCTGCCATTTCAGCCCACCTTAAAAAAACTTCTTTTGTCCGACAATTATTAAACAAGGAGGTATAGCCTCCGATATCACTATGATGTAAACCACAGCCGCTCATTCCCGCACTAAGAGCCCCACAGATTACTGATACAAGACCATCATGAATTGTAAAATCTACACTTTGGTCTCCAGCCCACAATAACGTACAATACTTTTGGCTTCCTGCTCCTCCAGCTCTCATAAAATAAACAATTTCACCTAGTTTGCCGGTTTCTACTAAAGCTTCATAATTACATTTTGCCCACAGTACTGGCCAATGGTTATGCTCAATCATTGCAGATTCGCCATTATAAAGCTTTAAATCAGTTGGCAAATATTCTCCAAAGTCAGCCATCCAGCCATCAATTCCAAACTCAATTAAATATTTCTTGATTAAATTCTTAAACCATTCATATGCTTCTGGATTGGTGAAATCTACTACTCCACAGTAGAATTCTCCGAAATCAACTAAATACTCATTTCCATCCACTGTAGTTGCAAAGTAGCCTTTTTGTTTTCCTTCCTTATATAAATCCCCTTCCATTACAAGGTATGGATTGTTATATGCAAGGAAACGTATATTTCTTTCTCTATATTCTTTTATCTTTTCAGGAAGCTCAGGATACATTTCACTATTCCATTTCCAATTCCAATTGAGCCGTTTACCGAAGGAAGTTACTCTTTTTCCTGCCCAATCCTGACACCAAACTCCTGAAATTTTAATTCCATTTCTCAAAGAACGCTCAACTAATGAAAATGAACGGTCTGTCCCACCTTGTAAGCCCAAAATTGCACCATTATATACCCAATCCGGCAGTTCCAGTTGTCTTCCAAAAAAGCTTGTCAGCTTTTCTAATAATTCTATATAAGTAGGAGCTGCTTCAATTCTAATCTGCTTTGGTACTTCCCATATTTGCAACTCATGGTACTCATTATTTTTAAAATTAAAATCAGCGTAAGCAGTAGAGTCAACATGGAGATAGTAGTGCTTGCTAGATACAAAAGTTGGTTGAGGATAATTTGTATTATAATAATCTCCACCTGCTTTATTCTCCACATCTGATTTCCATGTTAAATAGGTAGTCTTATCTCTTCCCACACCTGGTTCAGAGGTCCATAGAGGAAAATTTCTCCCTCTCAGATTAAAATAGGACATCTGTTCTCCACATCCATAGCATTTTTCTTGTTCATCTGAAGAAATTCTTACCCAAAACCTATTGACTTTATCATTTAATTTTTCAAAATCTATTATAAATAAATCATTGGCCAGTTTAATAGTAGCCTTTATAATATTTTCAAAATTCAACAAAAACTTTCCATTTTTTTCTTCAATAGAAACATTCTTTAGTGGGTATCTCTCGACAATATAATCATCAATTTTAAAATTCCCACGATACATATCTATAGTTTCTTCTCCATACCCAACATAGACAAATGGATTGTCATTGGTATGAGTAATGATATCTTGATTTTGATGTGCGAGCTTAAATCCTTTTTCAAGCAATATTAGTTCCATTTCTTATCCTCCTTGCATTTGTAAGCACAAAGATGTTAATTACTCAGTAAAATAGCTCTATTAAGACCCTTTTACTAAATTTTTCGTAAATAAATTAACCCTTTACTGCTCCACTTGTCAAACCTGAAATAACTTGTTTCTGGAATAACATATATCCAATAATACTAGGAGCAATACTGATAATTATTGCTGCATACATTGATACATAGTCTGTTGTAAATTGGTTAGTAAAATATCTAATACCTATCTGGATAGTTTTTGTTAATGGTGAGGAAGTAAGTAAGTTTGCATATACAAACTCATTCCAACAGGTGATAAATTCAAAGGTTGCTGCAGTTACAAGACCTGTTTTGGTTAGTGGCAAAACCATTTTGAAAAATCTCCCATAAAATCCACAACCGTCAATATATGCAGCTTCTTCAATCTCACCAGGAAAGCTTGCCATAAATCCTCTTATAATGAAAGTAGAAATAGGTAAACCAATCGCAGCGTAAAGAATAATTAATGCTCCAAGTGAATCTAAAAGACCAATTTTACTGAATATAGTAAAGTATGGAACCATTAATGCATTTAGGGGAACCAATACACCTACTGAAAAAAATGTAAAAATTGTTTCTCTACCTTTAAATTTGAAACGTGAAATACAGTATGATAACATTGCTGCAATCATTACATTGATTGCTGTTGCTGTAATTGCTACGATAACAGAATTAGAAATCATTCGCCCTAAATTGGCCTGTGTAAACGCATTCACATAATTTTGAAATTGAGGTACAGCCGGTAAGGAAAATGGATTATTGAAATATTCTGCATTGGTCTTTAGTGATGTAATAAATAACCATATTAATGGAAATAGTGTGTATACTGTAAAAAATATAATTAGTATCCATTTAAAAATAGATATCAGTATATCCTTTATTGATGTTTTTTCTTTTGAGTTACCTTTAATTGTAGTCGCTGACATATTTCTTCCTCCTTTACTCCTTATTCATTCTAGCAAATACTCCACGAATAATTAAAATAACACAAGCACCTGTTAAAACAAGCATAACACTCGATGCATTAGCTCCACCATAATTATTGGTCTTCATCTGATTGTATAAATAGAGTACCAGCACCGAAGTTCTATTAGCTGGTCCACCGTTTGTCAACAGATACACCTGCTCAAAGGTTCTCAATCCGAAAATCATCGCTAGTGTAACACAAGTTTGAAATGAACCTCTAATCAAAGGAATTGTAATATGAATGTGCTGCCTGATTCCATCTGCTCCGTCAATCTGCGCTGCTTCATAATAACTTTCATCAATGTTAGTTATATCAGCAAGCATAATCACCATATAATAACCTATATAAAATACCCAATAAATCAACATGCTCGGAAATGCCGTATCAATTGTTCCAAGCCAATTTCTCGCATATTCTCCAAGACCAACCGCTTTTAATAAACCATTAATTAAACCAAACTCACTATTGTACATTGCAGACCATAACATTGCCAGCGCAATACCCGAAATAACTTGCGGTAGAAAATACACTGTTCTAAAAAATTTCCATCCTCTTGGTTTCTTTGATAGAATTAAAGCCATCAGTAAAGCTAGAGGTACCTGAATACCACCTGCAACTAACGCCCAAACAATGTTATTCTTAACACTCCGCCAGAATACTTTATCACCGAAAATATCTTGATAATTATATAATCCACCGAATACTGGTGCTGTTATACCATCCCAATGAAATAGGCTCGTAATTCCTACATAGCCGACAGGTATAACAAAAAATAGGGTAAAGAGCGCGAGCCCTGGCAATATAAAGATGCAGATTTTTAATATGTCTTCTCTTTTAACTTCCATTTATTCTGCCTCCATTATTCCAACCAGCTTTTCTGGTTTTTTTAATTTGGCAGGCTATAAAGCCTGCCAAATTGTACACATGTTTATTTTATTTACTAATTACTTAGCATCCTTCAATGCTTTAACAAATTGTTCTGGTGTATACTCTCCAAGTACAAGAGATTCTAAAGCTGCTGGGAATGCTGCTGCAACTTTTGTTGGCATAGAAGCTTCGAACGTACCTATTGTAAACGGAGCTTCAGCACTTTGCTTGATTATAGCTGCTTGGAGTTTGTCTGATATATCTGCTGCATTTGCCTTAACTGTAAATATTGATCCCGATGAATTAGATAATTCTGTTACTCTTGCTGGATCAGTGATATATTTTAAGAACTCAACTATAGCTGCTTCTTTCTTTGGGTCAGCTTGTTTTCCAGCTGCTATATAAGCCTGAACAGAGTTAACATATGCGCCTGGTTGGCCGCCATTATATCCAAGACCAGCACTAATTTCTATATTGTCATATAGACCTGCTGCACCTTCTTTTTTGATTCTTGATAAAATCCATGAACCATTAGTATAAGTTGCTGCTCTCTCATTAAAGAAGTGACCATTTACAACAGTTGCATCTGCTCCAACTGCATCAGGTGAAGTGTATGCAAACATCTTTTGCATAATCTTTGCTGCTTCTAGGAATGCAGGATCATCTAAACCTTTAGAATATACATCCTTTCCTCCTGTTGCTGCAAGTGCATAAGAATACCATAACATTGAAGTCCATGCATTTTTATTTGTCATCTGAGTAGTTGGGAAAATGCCCTTAGCTTTTAGCGCTTCGGCAGCTGTCCATAACTCCTCATAAGTTTTAGGAACTGTATTAATTCCAGCTGAACTTAATAGTTTCTTATTGAACATAATAGCCATAACACCATTTTCATATGGCAAGCTATAGTTTTTTCCCTCATACTGTGCAGCTTTTATTACTCCATCAGTAAAGTTTTGTGACCAAGTATTATCACTTAAATAAGAAGTCAAATCCATTAACTTGCCTGATTTAGAGTATAACTCCATGTCTGCGTAGGATTTAAAGGTAAAGAGATCTGGTGCAGCTCCTGTAGAAATTGTAGCTCTGATTTTATCCTCATAAGCATCATAATCAGTATAAGCTTCTATTTTTACTTCAGCATTTGATTTGTTTTCTTTATTAAAAGAATCAACCATTTGACCAAATACTTTAGCTTTTCCATCTGTTCCAGCCCAGATAGTTGGGAAGGTAATTTTGATTTTTTCTGTGCTAGTTGAAGTTTCTGTTGCAGTGCTTGTTTTGGAATCCTTTGTCGTTGTTTCAGACTTTCCACATCCAGCAAAAACGGCTGTGAACAAAGTAAAAATCATTACTAGGGCAACAATGCGATTAAAAATTTTCCTCATAAATTTTCCCTCTCTCCTTTAAATTCACCATTAGTTTAACCAATCTGTTTGGATTTTAACAATTGGCTTTCGCTTATATGCTGCTTAAGTTCAGCATACTTGACAATTTGATTAAATCTTTTAATTTAATTGTCAAAAAAAATAAATCTTGATCGGCAACGTTGTAACCACATATTCATAATCAGACTGCTTATGACTATTTGTTTATACATGTTTACCAAAAACAGCTCACTTGCTAAGCAAATTATATTATATATTAACAATAAAGTAAAGAAGTTTTCTTATTTTTTTGTAAAAATGTAATATGCATTATATGTATTTTTTTGTTTAACTATTTTAATTATTTTAGCCTTGTATTTAGCCATATTTATCATCAAAGCCTATTCGAATACTATTTCATATAGTGTGCTCTCGTTATTTGATCATTTTTGATTCTTTTTGTTTGCCTTCTGATAATTTTATGTATTTATTATATAATATTATTAAACAAAGTTAATTATATTCATCAAATAGAATATTGTGCTATCATTATTGCTGTGTTATTCTTATATTATAGGTCAATTACTGCTAATTAAATTATTTATTAACGCTTATAATTAATTAGTTTTATTTATCTACCCGCAATAAATCTTTATTTATAAATACTTTACGTTTTTTTACATTTACTATACTATATTAAGAGGAGATACTAATGTTAAATCATTTAAGACAATGTAATCCTGGATTAGAAATAAACAGTATATTTGATGAATGCTTTTCAAACTACGGGAAAATAATCTGCGGGTACAATTTCTCTGAGGGTACTGCAATTATGCAAAACAGAAGCATTCCAGAATCAGGCAATGTTTATGTTGCATCTGACGAAGAATTAATGCAAACTACCTTATCAGAAGACTTAAGCAATATATTTTATGGAAACATGCCAATTCAAATTGGATATTGTAATGGTAATAGTAACAAGTTAAATGCACTGGAGTACCATAAATGTTCTGAAATAGACGTCGCTGTTACCGACCTTGTATTGATATTAGGAGATGTAAGAAAAATAGATAACAATAATTTTTCAAGTTCAAGTACACAAATATTTTACGTTCCAAGCAATACTGCAATAGAATTATATAGCACAACTCTGCATTTTGCTCCATGTAAAGTATCTGACTTAGGCTTTAAAAGTATAATCGTTCTTACTGATGGCACTAACCAACCACTTTCAACACCTCATACACCACACAATGATGAGGACAAACTTCTATGGATGCAAAACAAATGGCTAATAGCCCATAAGGATAGTATCCCAGCGTCAAAAGGAGCTTTAGTTGGAATTACTGGCGAAAATATTGAGATAAAATATAAATAAGAAATGAAGTGATAATTTATGAATGCCCAAGGCAATGGAATAAATATGATAGCCGTCAAAAAAAAGAATAGAAGTTCCATTTTGAACTTAATTTACCGTACAGGTGGCATTTCACGAAAAGAAATAGCAAACAAACTCAACCTAACACCTGCAGCTATTACTTTAATTACCACCGATCTAATTAATGAAGGTATTCTAGTTGAATCATCATTAGAACAAAATAATAACCGTAAAGGACGCAAAGAAGTTATATTGCAAATTAATAGTCACAAATTTGTTTCAGTCGGAATCTATATTAGCATGCATAAATTCCAGATAGTATGTATAGATTTACAAAATAATGTCATTTTTGAAGACACTGTTTATACAGCCGATTGCAATAAAAAATCCTCAGCAATATTGGATAAGGTTTGTACAATATTACAGCAGCATCTAAAAAATTATGATGTTACCAGAACAAAAGTTCTACTGGGAGTTGGTGTGAGCGTCAAAGGTATTGTAAACTCCCGAAATGGAATTAGTGTTAATTCCTTCGGGCTATGGGAGCAAAACGTAAATGTTGTTGAATATTTAAATTCAAAATTACATTTACCAATAATATTAACAAATAATATCTGTTCACTTGCCCATGGCGAAAGTTTCTTTACACATTTAGAGCATCCTGATAATATGCTTTTCATTAAATACGGTCCTGGCGTTGGTGCTGCAAGACTGTCGTACCAAGATACTCTAAGCGTATATGATTTCAATGCAATTCAACTTGGTCATACCATCTCAGATCCAAATGGAGTTTTCTGCGTTTGTGGTAATCAAGGGTGTCTAGAAACAATTGCAGGCTATGACTCTATCATAAGGAATGCGACTGATATAATGTCTGAGAAAACAACTCCATTACTCTATGAACTAACAGAGGGTAAAACTGATAATATTAGCATTCCCTATATTATTAAAGCATACGAAAACTCCGAAAGAGCGATTGAGGGCATTATCGACAGATCCATTTATTATCTTTCTATATCAATTAAAAATGCCATGTGCTTATTTGATCCTAAGATGGTAATACTATATGGTGAACTTTTTGAAAATGATAAGTTTCGAAGAAGTCTTCATTTACATTTATCTCGTTTCTCAGGTTTTGAAAAGGTAACCTACAGCCATTTCAATTTACAACTAGAGTCACTAGGTCCAGCTTCAACAATCATTAACTACTTCTTTGAAAACGGTGGCACTATATAGTATAACTTCTAAAACAAATGAACTATTGCAAAACCATAACGGATACAATAGGCTCAAATATTATGTTTAAATAGTACTTCTGAACAAACTTATATCAATGGATTGCTTCTAAAGAAAACTTAGTTTCTTAACAGCCTCATTACAGTTACTAAACAAAACAAAAAAGCTTCCTCACTACTAATATCAAACGTAGCGAGGAAGCTTTTATAAATCACATCTTATTAATCAAACCTTTTAGATTGGCAGAGATTAACTATGAGCCTTTTTCTTTTGTTCTAATAATATTCCAAATGCGCCTGCCAGAACAATTGCTATGCCTATATATTGACTCATTACCATTACGTCTCCAAATAGGAGAAAAGCTAATACATTTGCTACTATTGGCATCAGTAACAAAAAAACCTTAACAATCCACACTGGAAAGCGTCTCAAGTTATAATAGTACACAATGTAAATCAATGTCTGTCCTAAACCAGCTGCTAATGCAGCTACTAAAAGCGCCTTGTTTTCTGATAATAACTTAAACTGCCCTAATGTACCCATTACCAACGCAGATACAAAAAATAAAATCATTGTAATAAAATTATTATAATACGCAACTACATTATCAGCCACCGGATTTTTTTTATCCAGTTGAACACTTTTAATAACAAATGCATTAATAGATACAAAAAGTGCACTTAAAATAAAGAATATGTCGCCCTTATTTCCTATTCTAAATTTACTCAGGTCAATTCCCATTACTAATAATACGCCAAACAGCATTAGTATTGTATAAGTCCAATCTAACTTTGTGAATTTTTCTTTGTAAATAAAAACGGAAATCAAACTTACAAAAATAATATCGCATTTCAATAAAGCAGTTCCACTGCCTGCATGAGAAAGACTAAGTCCTATAAATGCAGTAAGATCAAGTAAATACCCCAGAAGGCCTATCAACAACAATCTTGGAAGAACGCCTTTCGTACGGAACAGTAACTTAAATTCATCTTTTTTAATCATTATAATGGTCAATAAAACCATAGTGATAAATCTAATTACAATTCCTACCGTAAATACAGACATTCCCGATATAGCCTTTTGACTAGCTACATAATAACATCCCCATATAACCGATAAAAGTATTAAAGGAGCAGTTTGTCGTATTTTCATTAAATCATATAACCTCTTATTAATTTTAATAAGTCATCATATCCAGATATAAATCCAGATATGGTTGCTCTAAAGCCGCCATACTTTTCGAATTCACTCGGCTCCATACCCTTTTCATCAAAGGATTTTGCAAACTCACTTATTTTTCTTAATTCCTTCATATATTCTTCTTTAACAGGTTCACCGATTCTATTCTTTACCTCAATGTCACACCCATTAATTTTTTGATGCCAATTATATGGAATGGTCATTGAAAGGTCTCCGCCTATAAGTTGTGACCAATGATGATGATTTCTATAAGCAGCAGATAATAATCTTGTCTTATATCCTCTCTCCTTATAGATTCTGTAAGCTTCTTTTATTACAGCTACACCTGCCCACTCTAGGCATTCAGGATCAACAACTATATTTTGGCTATCTACATATTTTTTCATCCAGTCGTCAGTTCTACCTATCATGATAGTACAAATAGGAGACATTGTATCAATAGGAAGTCCTTCTGCCTCTCTCCTTTTTAATCCTCTTTCAACAGCTTCAGCAACCGCTACTGCTTGAGCTACAGTAAACGAAACTGTTGCGTTTATACTAATTCCATTATAGGTCGCTTCTTCCATCGCCCTAATACCCGCTTCAGAAGCTGGCATTTTCACTTGCATATTTTTCCCCAAACTATTTAGAACTGTAGCATGCTCTATCATTTTCTTTGTATCTCTAAAATACTTAGGACTTGTTTGAATTGACAATCTACCTTTTAGGCCTTTAGATTCATTAAATATTGGAAGCAATTTCTGAGATCTCTCTTTACCAATTTCGTTAATCAGAGCCCAAGTGATATCCTCTTCAGTGGCATCTTTCCTTTCTGCCAACATCTCCTTCAAACGACCTTCCCATTTTGGCAGCTCCTGTTTTATAACAGCTCCTACAATTGACGGATTGCTTGTTGCTCCTACACTTCCTCTTTCTAGTGCATAGTCCAACTCAACTTCTCCGCAAGAATCCATCCAAATATGCGTATTAGGAAATTTAACAGCAGTTTCATGTAATTTGCCTTTAAAAGTACTCATTTTTATACCCCCAATAATTAATAATATTGAAATTTACTCTATAACTTCATAGTTCATCATTTTAGCTGCTAGCTTCAATACCTCTCTATACTCCCCATAAAGCATAGCTAAATGGTGAGCAACACCGGTTTCGGTAACTGTATTTAGTAATTCTGTAATGTTTTGCTCAAATTTAACCTTTGTATAAGTTCCACATAGTTGTTTCTTCATTTCTATAGATTCACCAGCCGCAAGGAACATTCTTGTCTTACCCCTAGCAGTATCAAATCTTAGAAGATTTACATGCCCCTCTTTCATAACAAATCCCGCTGTAACACCTTTACCTCCAGCAAAATAAGTATCAAGCGTTCTCTCGCTCTTACCATCCCAGAGATTAGCAGGTGCAACACCACAGTGCCACATAAGAGCGTAGTCTTCAGCTAAATCAACTTGTGAAAGGTCTGCTAAGAATGGAGTTTCAGCACCGATAGCTGCTCCTGCCAACATAGATAATGCGCCTTCAAGATCACCTTCACAAGCTAAGATCATACCCCTTGATTGTAGAATAGACATAGATGCACAAGGAGAAATCCCATAGTTTGCTGCAAATTCTGGCCAGCATCTAACTGCTACTGCTGTAAGACTATTTTTTTCAATGAATTTAGAAGCGCTTACACAAAGCCTTGCAACATTCTTAACTTGTGTATCATTTACATCTCGGCATATAAATAATTTTCTTACTTCTTTTTCTTCTGCTTCGATTTCTTCATCTGTGACAGGTTGTGAATACATATCAGCGATTTCATAATGATCTACTAAAATACCTGTTTTTTTGTATAAATCCATATCATCAACACCAACATTGAAGAAACCATGTGCCCGATAGCCAACAATCCCAACTTTTGCATTTTCAAGTGCTACTTTAATTCTTAAAGCTGCTATCCACTTTTCATCAATTTTGTCACCAATTGTGCAAGAATAGTCATCTTTACCTGTTTTATACAGGTTAGAAGCATTTAAATTTAAACCACAAACAGCATTCAAACGAATTTTTCCTCCATCATATGGAAGCTCATTATATGCCCATAATAGGAATGGTTTCTTTATATATTTAGCAAATACCAAAGCCAGATGACCCAAATGGAAAGTTCCGCTAATTATAACTACTCCATCAACATTTGCAGCTAGCAATTTTTCAGCTGCCGCTTCTGCGTCACTTACCTCAATTACACATTCCTCAACGAAAGTAAAATCAATATTGGGAAGCTTTTTTAAATCTTTTATTGTCTCGTAATACATTTCTTGAGCTGTTTTATATTCATAAGTGGTCCTAGTTAAGCAAACCACGCCTAATTTTATTTTTTGTAGCATAATTTTTTCCCCCTATTGCTATTATTATTTAGCTGTCCCATCCCATGCATCTCTGAATACACCAAGGCCATAAGTTGTAAATGGATGTTCGAAGCTTGCCTTGTATACATCTAGTCCACAAGTTACAATATCTGCACCAATTGAAGCATAGTCCCCCAATTGTTTTCCGTTTCTGACTGCTGCAACAATAATTTCTGTCTTCATCCCATAATTTCTGTATATCTTTACAATATCTGAAATATAACCAAAGGCATCGTCTCCACTATTTTCTTTCCAGCCTACAAAAGGTGAGACAAACTTAGCCCCAAGTTTCCCAACAGGTATTGCTTGTGAAGGTGAGAATACCAAAGTAACATTGGTTCTGATTCCAATTTCTTCGAGCTTCTTTGCAGCTATTAAGCCTTGTTCAGTACATGGAACTTTAATTACATAGTTTGGAGAATATGAGGATACTTCTTTGCCAGCTTCTACAATTTCTTGCCACTTATCAAGGTGAGGATTGATTTCAAAGGATACAGGGAATTTATCAGGCCCTTCAATTCCAGTTTCCTTAAGCCATGCAGCAATATCTTTAACCACTTGCATAAATGGTTTCCCACTCATTTTGATATGTCTTGGATTTGTAGTAACTCCATCAATGCAATAATTTTCATATGCATACTTGATTTCATCTAATTTTGCACTGTCTAAAAAATATTTCATAGTTTTGTCTCCTCCGATTTATTGTTTATTTGTTATAAATTTGTTCTTCAATATTTTTAACTTGAATTCTTGCGTTTTGTAAATTCTTTGCGCGCCAGTCTTCTAAGTTTTGAGTAAATTCAGTGTTTAAGAAGGTATCAACCATTGTACAACCAACGAATTCTGCCGTAATCCAACCACCCATGGTTAAAATATTAGCGTCATTAATTGCTCTAGCTTTTTCTGCAGCATAGGTATTTTCACATACCGCTGCATATACACCTTTATACTTATTGGCAACAATAGACATCCCCATGCCTGTTCCGCAAATCAAAATAGCTTTCTCAAACTCGCCCTCAGATACTCTTTTTGCTACTGCTGATGCTACTTCGAAATAAGGCTTTGGTACATTTACATCGGTTGTACCGCTATCAACAATTTCGTATCCAGTCTCCACTAAGTGAGCTTTTATTGTTTCCTTTAAAGCAAAACCTGATTTATCAGAACCTATTATTATTTTCTTCATTTTAAAATCCTCCGATTATCTTTTCATAGAAATGGCTTTTTGTGCTGCAAGTATGATTTCCTTATCTATCAAACCATACTTTCCCTTTAAGAATTCTGTGAAACCTACTTCACCGAAATGATCCTTGACCCCTACTCTTTGCAATGGTACTGGATAGTTTTCACTTAGGCATTCAGCCACTGCACTGCCAAGACCATTTATTATAGAATGATTCTCAGCAACTACTATAGCGCC
The DNA here is from genome assembly GCA_023391425.1 of Bacillota bacterium. GTDB lineage: Bacteria > Bacillota > Clostridia > Acetivibrionales > DSM-1351 > Ruminiclostridium. The sequence continues at coordinate 13,032 of JAEWAX010000129.1, forward strand.
TGTCTTTCTCGCACTTTGTAAAACAAGTTCTTCATCCAAAGGCTTAATTGTGTGTATATTAATTATTTCTGCATCAATTCCTATTTCTGATAATGCTTTTTCAGCCTTTAATGCCTCAGCTACCATAATTCCGCTTGCTAAAATAGTTATATCCTTACCTGATTTTAAAACGACACCTTTACCAAGCTTAAATTCACAATTATCATCAAATACCTGTACTGCATTTCTTCTTAACAGCCTTATATAAACAGGACCATAGTGCTCTAAAATTTGCGGAAATGCTTTTTTCAATTGAGCACTATCTACAGGTTCATAAATTATCATGTTAGGAATGTTTCGCATAATAGCTACATCTTCCATACTCATATGGGTACCACCGTTTAGCTCTGCTGTCACACCTGGATCACTACCCATCATTTTTACGTTCAGCCCTGCATATGCTACTGATAAAGTAACCTGGTCACATACACGCCTTGTAGCAAAGGGAGTAAAGGTATGCGTAAATGGAATCTTGCCCATAGCTGACATTCCAGCTGCCACACCAATCATATTCGCTTCTTGAACACCAACGTTCACAGTTCTTTCTGGGAACTCAATGCCAAAACGTGTAGTACCTGCGGCTTTCATAAGGTCAGCTTCTACAATAACTAATCTATCATCTTTTTTTGCATATTCGATCAATAAATCAACATATGTTTCTCTTAGCCATCTATCTTCAAGTACCATCTTTATGCATCCTCCCTTTCTTCCAATATAGCTATAGCAGCTTTCCAAGTTTCCTCAGAAATAATCATGTTATGTGATGCCACCATATTCTCACAGAAGTTTCCGCCTTTTCCCTTGATAGTATTTAGTATTATCATACTTGGCTTACCCTTTATTTTCTTCGCATTGTCAATTGCATATAATATTTGCTTAATATCATGTCCATCGATGGATTGTACATCCCAACCAAAGGCTTCCCACTTCTTATTAAGTGGTTCTAGGCCATTTACTTCTTCAATCAGTCCATCAAGCTGCATTTTATTATAATCAGTAAAAGCAATCAGGTTATCAAGTTTCCTACCGCCAGCAAACATTGCAGCTTCCCAGATTTGTCCTTCTTGGCTTTCACCATCACCGATTATGGCATATACATATAAGCTTTTTTTATCCATCTTTGCGGCCATTGCCATTCCAGTTGCAGCTGAAAAGCCCTGTCCTAAAGAACCTGTTGACATATCAATTCCATTTGTAAGCCTCATGTCACAATGGCTTGGTAGGTTTGTATTTGGTCTATTTAAAGTATCTAATTCTTCTACTGGAATGAATCCTTTCAGAGCTAGGGTAGAATACAAAGCTGGTCCACCATGCCCTTTTGACAAAACCAGTCTATCTCTACCTTCCATTTTGGAATCCTTAGCATCCACATTCATTACTTCAAAATATAATGTAGACAAAACTTCACAAATTGATAACGCACCACCTATATGCCCAGTTCCAAGCTTGCCAATCGTTTGAATTGTTAATTTGCGAATTTCATTAGCTTTTTTCTCGAGTAGTTCTATTTTACTTTTCATTTTTTCCTCCATTAGCATAAAATAGTGTCCGTAAAATGCTATTTAAAGAATTGATTTTAATAATTTGTAAACAGTTTCTTTATTCATAACTGCTGGAGTTAATTGAATAATTGCCGCTCCAAGACCTACTTCGGTAATATGTTCTAAATCAGCTTCTTTCACACCAATCTCATGCAATCTGATCGGCATTTTCATACTCTCCATTAATTCTTCTATTCCATAAGCAAACTCATATATACTTTGAAATCCTAGAAATTTGATTAATTCCTGCATTTTGTCCTTCGCCTGCTCACCACTGATTTTAATAAAAGCTGGAAGAGTTATTGAACATGCAGTTCCATGATTTGCGCCAAATTCTGTTGTTAAGGGAAAACTTAGTGCATGTATACCAGTTGTTCTTGTCTGACTAAAGGCTATTCCTGCAATCAGGCTGGCCTTAATCATAGCTGCTCTGGCATCCTTATTTGATGGTTGGCTATAAGCCGTTCTAATATTTTCAAGAATTAGCTTCATCGCTCCCATAGCGAGCATATCACATATGGGTTGAGACGCTTTATTCCAATACGCTTCTATAGCGTGACAGAAAGCATCCATACCCGTTGATGCTGTAACTGCTGCTGGAAGTGTATACGTTAATTCACTATCGATTACTGAATAATCTGGCCAAAATTCATTTGTAACCATTGGCATTTTTATTCCAGCTTTTTTATTAGTAAATACTCCTACATTTGTCACTTCACTTCCTGTGCCTGCTGTTGTAGGAATGCATATCAAAGTAGTTTGTCTTTTGGTTAGAGTCTTGCTTCCACCGCTATAATAATCGTAGATGCTACCTTCGTTAGTTACTAGACAGGAAACTATTTTTGATACATCAAGCGCACTTCCACCACCCAAACCTATTACACAGTCTGCATTTATACTTCTGGCAACTTCAGCTGCTTTATCAACACTTTCGCATGATGGGTTAGGTTCAACCTCACTAAAGTAAGCTACTTTTTTCCCACTCATACTATCTCCGATTTGTTTAGCAACTCCTGATTGATATAAAAAAGGATCTGATATAATTAAGATATTTTCACCTTTTATATACTTATCAATCTTTTTGGATATTCCAGCCTCAAAACAAACCTTAGTTGGCATAAAAAAGTCAAATTGATTTTCCATAAAAAATTCCCCTTTCAATTAGAACCTCTAGATAAATGTTATATATTGCTATTTAATTAACCTCTTTAATTGATTGCTAATTAAAATCACAATATTTACGTCATATTTACTATAAATCCACTTTATATTCTAATTATATTGCAGCAAAAAGTCAGTGTCAATACTTATTTTTTAAAAGCTTTAATTAATTGATTATAATAAAACTGCCTTATAGTGAAGTAAAACATCATTATAAGACAGCCTCAATTTTCAAATATATTTAGTTTGTGTAAATCACATTTAGTAAATAAACAGAGTTCTATGCTTCGAGTGAAGTTTATACTCCATCTGAAAGCTTAGAACTCTGATAAACACTAAACAATATTTTCTATAGTTTTAAATCCTTTGTAATTTCAGTAAAAATAATACCAATTGCAGCTGCTCCTGCGTCAGGGAAATTCATGCTTCTCTCTCCCACATAGCTTGCTCTGCCCTTTGTAGCTACCATTTGTTTTGTTTTTTCAGCACCTGCAACAGCTGCCTCTGCTCCTTTACGCATTGCCACCAACATATCCTCACCATTTTGAGCGCTCTCCTTCAGAGACTCTACCGTTGGAATAAGGGCATCCAATAAGGTTTTATCTCCAAGCTTTGCACCACCTCTTTTTTGAATACCTTCTACTGCGCTTTGCATCATTGCTGCAAATTCAGAGAGATTAAGTTCACTCTTGCCAGCAGCATACTTTGAAGCACTTCTAAATGCAGAACCCCATATTGGTCCAGAAGCACCACCACAATATTCAGTAATTACCATACTGCAGCCTTTCAAGAATTCTCCAATATCATTTTTAGGGATATCCTCCCACTCATTTTTCAGCTGCTTAAAGCCCTTAGCAACTGACATTCCGAAATCCCCATCACCTGCAACAGAGTCGAGTTCACAGAAATAAACTTCATTCTTTATAATTACTTCTGTCATATCTTCAACAAGGCTAATTATATTGTTTAAATTTAACATGTCTTTACAATCCCTTCGAGAAAATTAAATTTTTAGAGCTGGTGTATTAACTGATGCATCCAAATATTTTTTTAGTTCTTCATCAAGTTTTAGCAATGTAACAGAAGCACCCGCCATATCAATTGCGGTCATATAATTTCCTACAAAAGTTCTGTAAATCTTAATATTTTTATTGTCTAAAGCATTAGAAACAGAATTATTAAGCAAATACAATTCCTGTAGTGGCGTGCCACCTAATCCATTTACCAGCAATGCAACCTCATCACCAGCATTAAATGGGATATCCTCTGTTATCAAATCCACCATTTTGTTAGCTAGTTCATCAGCTGGAACCATCTTCTCACGCGCAATTCCAGGCTCTCCATGAATACCAACTCCAAATTCTATTTCATCTTCCTTTAAAGTAAAGGTTGGTGTTCCCTTTGCAGGAACAGTACAAGATGTAAGTGCAAAACCAATAGTACGCACATTTGCAATAACCTTCTGCGCAATCTGCTTCACTTGTTGCAGATCCAAACCTTGCTCAGCAGCAGCACCTGCTATTTTGTGCACAAATACAGTACCGGCCACACCTCTTCTACCTACAGTGTACAAACTGTCCTTTACTGCAACATCATCATTTACATATACTTTTTCAACAACAATATCATCATCTTCAGCCATTTCAGCTGCTGCATCAAAGTTCATGCAATCGCCAGAATAGTTTTTTATAATCAATAGAGTACCCTTTTCTGACTGAGTTTCAAGTAATGCATTATAAACTTGAATTGTTGAAGGCGATGCAAATACATCCCCACAAACTGCGGCATCTAGCATACCCTCACCCACAAAGCCTGCATGAGCTGGCTCATGGCCACTTCCTCCACCACTTATAAGGGTAACCTTTTGCTTGTTTATCTCTTTTCTCTTAATAATCTTATATTTTTTATTAAACGCTAATTGAGGATGAGCCTTTACTATTCCCTCACACATTTCAATTACTACGTTTTCCACATCATTTACTATCTTTTTCATATAGAACCTCCTATCGACCCAACTTATCTGCTGTAAGTATTGCAGCGTATACATCTTTAGCCGTTACTGGGAAAGGCATATTGTGTATAGTCTCTTCAGGAGCTGTTGCCGCAATTGCTACCTTCATTATCTTTTCTTCTGTAACTTCTACTATTCCAAGGTCTTTAAGACAAGTTGGTAATCCAAGGGCTTTACAATATTCTATAATATTTGTCAGCTCTTCCTCTGGTGAATTCTCTAGCACAAGGTGTACAATTGTACCAAAGGCTACCTTCTCACCATGCATATGATGATGTGTATCTTCAAGAACAGTAAGTCCATCATGTATTGCATGAGCAGCTGCTAAGCCACTACTTTCAAATCCAAGTCCACTTAGAAGAATGTTTGCTTCTACAATATTCTCAAGAGCCTGTGTTACAACCCTCATTTCACATGCTGCCTTTGCCTTTAAGGAATCCTCCATCAAGGTTTCGAAGCAAGTTGTTGCCAAAGCAAATGCGGCCTTTGTACTTTTGCCTCCTGGCATATTGTTAGCACCGGATCTGATACATGCTCTTGCCTCAAAGAATGTTGATAGCGCATCGCCCATACCAGCAACGAGAAATCTTGCAGGTGCTTTAGCTATTATACCTGTATCTACTAAAACAAGATCAGGATTTTTTTGTAAGTGGAAATATTCTACGAATTCGTGTTTTTCATTATATACAATAGCAAGTTTACTTGTTGGTGCATCTGTTGATGCAATTGTTGGGACAATGATTACTGGCAGTTTTGAAAGAAAAGATGCAGCTTTTGCAGTATCTAGTGCTTTTCCGCCGCCGAGACCAATAAATACTCCGCAATTATTTTCTGCAGCAAGCTTTCTCATTCTATCAATTTCGGCCTTGGTACATTCCTCACCAAATTCTCCATAAACTAAAACAACTGAGTCCTTTTCTATTGTTTTATCAAGATAATTCTGTACCCTTTCCTGGTCTACCTTAGATGCTACAAGCAATGCTCTGTTTGAAAACTCATTTACATAGGTTCCTAGATTATACAGTTCGTCTTCTCCCTGTACATATTTTGATGGTGAAATCATTATTTTTTTCATATTTAACAACTCCTTTAATTATTATTATTGACTAATTCTAGTTCAATTATAATTTATGGGGTTGTTTATAACTTGCACTTTATGGCATTATTATTGTAAAAAAGAGAGTTTTTTAGAAAAAATCAATAGTAAATTTAAGCTATGATAGTAATTTTCAGCACTATTTTTTGTGCGAATTAACTAAAATGCTTTAATATTTTTTGCTTGAGTTGTCTAAAATGCTTAACTAATATTATCAATGAGCTTATGTTGACTGACTAATGAGTTAGCTGTTTCTATATGCAGAAGGTGTAACTCCTTCAATTTTCTTGAACACCTTAAGAAAATATCCGCTATCCTCAAAACCTAAATCAAGAGCAATATTAGTAATAGGTGCATTAGATTTTTTGAGTCTTTCTTTAGCATGTTTAATACGTATTTTATTAATATAGTTTGCAAAGTTGTCTTCCATTACTCTGTTAAAAAGCTTACTAAAATAGCTGGAGCTAATATTACATAGGCTAGCCATGCTATCTAAGCTTATATTAAGAGCATAGTTTTTCTCTATATATTCTAAAGCAGGACGTAATATTATGTTTAGATTTTGACCTCTAATACCAAGTGAATCCTTTTGCTCATTATGGCTATCACTTCTATCAGTTATCGTATTTACTGCTATATTATCGGTATTAGAATTTTTTAATTCTATCCCATTTTCCGGTGATATATTTTCATCATTCAGATTTATTTTTAATACTGCTTCTTCTACAATGTAGTTACAAATATTATATATCATCGTAGCAATAGCCTTTATTTTCTGAAGTTTCATTACATGAAGCTTACTATATAAGCTAGCAAGGTCATCTTCACTAATAATATCTGAGATATTTGTTTTTGTACTGGTTATTTTTTCTAGTGATTCCTTCTCGCTATCATTTTCAACGAGAACTTGTCCACCCATTACCGCACCTAAGTATTGTCCATCTACAGCTATAGGTATTGCAAAATCAACTATTCCAATATGACATAGATAAATATAGGGTTGGTTTAGGCGTGTAGCCTCTAAGCCACCTCTCGAATCGCATTTTTCACAAATTTTTGAATATTCAGGATGTGCTCTGACAGCTTTACATAGTTCAGTACATCTACTATGCTTTGTAATTGGCTTGCCTTTGTAATCAACTGTTATAATAGCCATATCTGTTGCTTCTGCAATTGAATCTTGAATATTTCTATAATTATTTGCGTTAATTATATAGTCTAAATCCAACATGTTTTTTTTCAAAACAAGCCCTCCTCTTTCGTATACTATCATTCTCTAGCATAATAATAACATAGTGTATTCCAAATTATAATACAATTCTTATGCTAATTTGCATCTAAAATATGGTATTCCTATATTTTAAATATGAAATGGCATTATATATTTATACTATTTGCCTATTAGAGTATTAAATTTGTGAGCTAAAAAATAGTATTTGAGTAGGCAGCAACAAGATAATTCAGATATATATTGACAATTACTTCTCAGGAGCACGCGTAAAACCTTCCCCTAGCACTTCCTTGACATCCGCTAAAATCATAAATGCATTCTTATCTATATCCTGTACAATCTCTTTAAGCTGCTGTATTTGTGTTCTTGCTACCACACATAGAAGCACATTTTTGTCTTTTCCTGAATAAACACCCCTCCCTTTAAGTTCTGTTACTCCTCTATCCAATTCAACCAATAGTCTCTTTGAAATTTCATCCTGCTTTTCTGATATTATAAGTATAGCTCTCGAGTAATCCAGGCCTGCCACCATTGCATCAATTACTTTTGTCGTAATAAATAAACTAACAAAGGAATATAGTCCAATTAATACACTATTGAAAGCGATAATAGCGAATAGTATTATCGCAGCGTCTATCCATAATAGTATCTGACCTAGTGTCATGTTTTTCAACGGCTTATTTAGAAGCTTAGCTGCTAGTTCAGTCCCCCCAGTAGTAGCGTCCATCTTTAATACAATACCTAATCCAATGCCACTTAAAAATCCACCAATTATGCTATAAAGCAAAATGTCAGGTGCTGACCCAGCTGACCCTCCAGTAACCAGCAAATTATTTGCAAAGTTCGCCATGTAGGTTTCGGTAATGTCAATGATAACAGAAAGAATTATTGTTCCATAAATTGTTCTAATGAAGAATCTTTTACCTATATACTTGAAACCTAATAAAAACAGCGGTACATTTATTACAAGCATAGTGATTCCAATTGGTAATTTTTCATTACTTAAATAGAATAGTACTGTAGCTAATCCGCTCAATCCACCCGGTGCTATCTTGTAAGGAACAAGGAACATGTTTATAGCCAATGCAGTAATTCCTGCCCCGATTGTTATTAAAATGTATACCTTTAAAAAAATAAGTAATTTCTTGAATTTCAATATATATCAACCCCCAGTCTTATTATATAAAAAAAGCAAATAAATAAAACATATATTAATTAATATATGTCTTTTATTATTATATAAACATTTATTTCTCATTCAATCTCAAGGTCTGCCATTATTGACAAATAAAAATGTATAATCTAAACTGTAGAAGTGTATTGAAACTCAATTTAAATCTAAGAACTCTATTTAACGCCGTTATCTGGCCATGGAGGTTATATGAGAAAACTAGTAAGTATTGCAGGAATAAATATAGATGACATAACTATGGATCAAGCTGTTGAGAGAGTTTATGATTTTATCTCTTCCAGTGAAAATCATTCAATATATACGCCTAATGCTGAAATAATGATGGATGGTATAACAAATAAAGACCTAAAAAAAGTGTTGAATAATGCTGATATGCTTGTAGCTGATGGTGCTGGAGTTGTTTTAGCCTCTAAAATTCTAGGTAAAGAGGTAACCCAAAAGGTTTCAGGGTTTGATTTAGCAAAAAACCTACTTGCCGCCTCCACTAAAAAACCAATTAAGTTCTTTCTTTTTGGTGGTGGTCCAGGAATAGCTGAAAAGGCACATGCAAACATTATTTGCGACTATCCAGATGCTCAAGTTGTAGGAACTAGAAATGGTTATTTTACAGCAGACGATGAAGAAGAAATAATAAATCAAATTAATAAATCTGGAGCAGATGTACTTTTTGTATGCTTAGGAGCCCCAAAACAAGAGTTATGGATTGATTCCAACAAAGATAAGCTTAAAGTTAAAGCCTGTTTGGGTGTTGGAGGAACTCTAGATGTTTTAGCTGGAAATGTAAAGTTGGCACCGGACTTTTTCAGAAATCATGGCCTAGAGTGGTTATACAGACTATACAGAGAACCTCGCCGTTTCAAAAGAATGCTTCGCCTACCAAAATTCATTCTGTATGTTCTAATAGTCCGAATTGGTTTAGTAAAAGTAAAGAAGTAAGGAGAGACTTTCACAGAACCATATCGGATACAATATAGTTCAAAGATATAATAGTACTTCCATACAAACTTATATCAACAAACACTATTTTATCTTTTTACCTGTTATCTTTTCTATTAATTGAACAGATGCGTAGTATACTTCAGGGTATTGTAATACTTTTTTATTTTTAAGCTTTAGTTGTAGTGTCTCATCAATTAAGCCTTGTTTGCATGCCTCAGAATAATAATTCTGAGTTACACTTGTCTGTCCATCCATCTCAAATAAAATCTTTGCAAATAATTCCTTTGTCAGTGGTTCACTTGTTATATGCTGTCTTATTCTAACATCAAAACTATAGTTATATGCACTTTTTGAAGTTCTTGGTACTCCATTGAGTATAATATAAGCAAAATCCTCACTTTTAGCATCTTTTTCAAGTCTAAAATCATTTGTAATTCCTGCACTTAATAGGCCTAAGTTATTGAGTTTTTCGATATATGGGTAGCTCCAATTATCTGTCAAACTAGAGAACTCTTCTTTTATATCTGACATATATACTCCAAGTTTTCTTAAGATTCTCTCTACTTCTAATTGGACATCAAGATTATTATCTTCTGCGATTACAGGGAGTTCCATATTTTTAGAAATACTATAGGCCGCTATAATACCTGCTGCATACCCTGTACCAATAATGCTAGAATTTGAACTTATTGCAGTTTGTACTAATGATGAACAGGATGCTTTATCCCCAGTCATTAAAACATTGTCAAGTCCTTGTGGTATCAATGATCGCAATGGCATATAAAAAATCTTTGGGTTACAAAGTAAATATCCATTACCATCACTTAATGTCAATGTAACTGGTCTAGATGCAGTACTAATTCTGTCACTAAATCTCTTACCAACAAGAACATCTGTCAGTGTAAGAGAATAACTGCCTTTGAAGTGATAAGGTGAAGGCATATAAAACTCATCTGCAACTTTCACATCACTAGCATTTTTAAATTGATCAATATTCAGCTTTAAATAATTGTAGAAATCAACGCATACCTTGGACGCTTTTTTATATTCAGCCTCCACCTGTTTTTTATCGCTTAAATCAACATTGCCCACTGTTACACTTTGAACGATAACCCTTGAATCGCCCTGGTCTGTTATGTTTAAGCCTTCAATTGAAATGTCTCTGTCACCAGTTTTATAACTTTTGATAAGACTATTTACCATTGTCCCTTGGTTCTTTATCATTTCCTCAAGTAGTTTATAATCTACGCCTGTAGCCATAAAACCAAGCTTAACTGGTGGGTATAGACCTTCTATTCCAATATCGCTATAGCCTAAACTATATGACACATTGCACTTTCGTAATATATCACCATTCTTTGTTGCATCAATATATCTTTTTGATTTAATATTTTTTTCGTCTTGTCCTACTTTTAAATTTATGCCAGTTACTTTTTCCTTTTCGTATGCTACATTTGTAATCTCAGCATCATAAAATACTGTTAGATTTTTCTCATCTGCTACCATTTTATTTATTGCTTTAACATAATTTTCTATATTATAGCCTTCCCCTGCATTATGTGTAATCTCTTTAAATATATCAGCACTGACATGAGTTCCAGTAGGAGAAGTATCTTGTGACCAGTTTACATTGTATGTTTTTTTAATCTCGTCGCCCAAATCCTTTGACGAACAAACCAATAGTGTTTTGGCACCTACCCTTGCAGAGCCAATAGCAGCACTAATCCCATCTAGTCCATCACCAATTATAGCAACATCATAACTGTTATTATCAGACATAGAACCCAAATTACTAAAAGTATAATCTTCACCAACTTCAAAATAATAATCCTTATTTATCATAGGTTTTATGGCAAAAAAGAATATAACAAGTACTATTACTAGAATGATTGAAAGTCTAATCAGTATATCTATTCTTTTTTGACGTTTAGTTAGTGGGGTAGAATTTTTTTTCATTTTAATTATTTATTCCTTTTTCTTGCTTAATTTTATTATACAAAAAAAGAAGCTCAACTATGTTATCGTCATTTAGCTTCTTTTTCTTAATATTTGTATTAATGTTATTACATTATTCTTGTAAAGTTTAAAACAAACTTTTGCTTGACAAATCCTACTTTATAGTATAAATGCCTTTAATCATAATGTCAGCATCAGCTTTAGCAATGATTCCTCTTCCATCAGCTTTTGGAACTAAAAGAAGCTGATTGTCTGGAATAATGACACCATTTGGAATATCTTTTCCAGAGATTAAGTTTGATAATCCCCCAGTTGCAGTACTTGAAACATATGCGGTAACTCTATTTTTATTTCTAACAATAATTTCTGTGCTTGCGCCACCTATCAAGGTTTTACCTGCAGGAAGCTTAATAATTTTAAACACCATGCTATCCTTTACAGTAGCTAATTCATTTTGTGTATCAGTTAATTTCTTTTCAAGCTCTGTTTGTGCAGACATACCTGCAATTTGTTTTTTTAGTTCTTCGTTAGAACTCTGTATTAAGTTCTTTATTTCAATTTCCTTAGCATCTATGTAAGTCGTGTCATATATTTTCGGGCCACTGTCTGTTTGGGCTTTAACAACTGGAGCAAACTTTAATAATACTAAAACACATATTATAATACCTATAATAATGACATGCTTCTTTTCTATTTTACTCAGTAATATTTTCATCAAACATTCCCCTTTGTAAAAAATTATCTATCATTCGGAAAGCCCGAAGCTTACTTCTAAGGCATTATTTACTTTTATCATTAATTCGTCATCTAAATGTCCGATTTTCTCTCTTAGACGTTTTTTATCAATGGTCCTTATTTGTTCAAGCAAAATAACAGAATCCTTTGCAAGACCATATTCTAAAGCACCTATTTCTATATGAGTTGGCAGCTTCGCTTTATTGATCTGAGAAGTAATTGCAGCAGCAATTACAGTAGGACTATATTTGTTTCCAACATCATTCTGAATAATTAGAACAGGTCGAACACCGCCCTGTTCTGAGCCAATTACTGGGCTCAGATCTGCATAATAAATATCTCCTCTTTTTATTACCACGTTTCCTCCATCTCCCTAAGCCTTTCCTCATATCTGCACTGCTGTTGATTATCAGCTTCAAGGCAATCCTCAGCTAACCCCAAATTTATTACAGCCATTTCCTCATAGCCAATCCTCATTTTATCCCTCAATTCAATCTTGTGCTTTTCCCTTATATAGAGATTCATCGCTTCCCGAACCAGCATACTCCTATTGGTTTTCTCATTGGAAACCATGTTATCTAATTCCTCAAGTAAATTGTCAGGAATACTAATCAATATCTTTTTATATTGACCCAATTTATAACCCCCACCCTCTAATAAGCCATGTAATAATACTATATTTATCTGATCCCAAAAGATAAACATAGTTCTTGGTTTCAGTTGGTGTTTTTACTCCATCTGAACTTCAAACAATACATAAACATCAGTACATGTATAAAAATATTATAAACTTAAACGAATACAGGGTCAAATTAAATTTATGTTACTCAAACCCTGCAAGTCGCTTATATCAGGTAGTTCAGAATTTTGGAAATTTTACCATCCTGAATAAAAGCTCTTGGTATTCGCTTCCCCACGTTGCATACTAATTCATAATTTATCATACCTATTGACTGTGCAACATCCTCAGCAGTTATTATATTATCTCCTTGTGCACCAATAAGCACCACCTCATCACCAACTTCAACATCACAATTTAAGTCTGTAACATCTACCATACATTGATCCATACATATTCTTCCAACTACCGGTGCATATTGTCCATGTATAAGCACCTTTCCCTTATTGCTCAACATCCTAGAATACCCATCAGCATACCCAATAGGGATAGTAGCGATTCTTGAGGGACGATGTGTAGTAAAAATTCTTCCATAGCTTATAGAAGTATTCTTCTCCACATCTTTAACTAATATTACATTTGCTTTTAGAGTCATTGCAGGTTTTAAATCAATTTTCGTCTTGTCGACATCTTCAGATGGGTACATACCATATAATATTATACCCGGGCGAACCATATCAAGATGCATCTCAGGATATTCAATAATACCTCCGCTGTTTGTGCAATGCTTAACTGGGATATGTATTCCGATTCTCTGAAGCTCACTGCATATACTCATAAATCGTTCAAATTGAGTCAATGTATACTCTCGATCCTTCTCATCTGCAGTGGCAAAATGTGTAAACAGTCCTTCAATAATTATATTTGGCAGATGGTTTATCTCAATAACATTCTTGACTGCACTGTAACCTGGCAAAAATCCTATTCTTGACATACCTGTATCAATCTTTATATGAATTTTTACCTTCTTGCCCTGCTTTACTGCTTCATCCGACAATGCCTGTGCTAACTCATGGCTATAAACAGATTGTGTCACATCATTCTCAATTATTTCGCTCGCTCTAATTGGATCGGTATAACCGAGAATAAGTATTGGTGCACTTATCCCATTTCTACGCAGCTGAATTGCCTCATCCAGCATTGAAACTGCAAGCCTAGTAGCACCATTGTCCAGGAGTGTCTTAGCAACCTCCATAACTCCATGTCCATATGCATCAGCCTTAACTACCCCCATTATTTCTGCACTCTTGTTTGTAAATCTTCTAATCTCACGAATATTATGAGCAATGTTATCTAAGTTAATCTCAGCCCATGCTCTGTTTAGTTTATAATCCATTTCAAATTCTGCCCCCAAAATTTTATCTCTGTAAGTTCTCTAAATATGTGTAATATACCCTCTGTTTCTAGTATATCCAAATTATATTTTTTGAAAACATATTAATTAATAAAATATTATCAATATAATTTTTATTTGATAATCTAAATTTTTTTCAGTATGTTTTTTATTATATCATTTATAAACAGTATTAATAATTGCATAAGGTACATTTTCTACTATATCCATAGCATTTAAGCCATATTCTCCCTTTGATACTGCTGCCATATCTCCTGCTAAGCCATGGAGATATGTTCCTGCTACAGCCGCTTCATAAGCATCTGCACCCTGACCTATAAGCGAAGCTATAATACCTGTCAAGGCATCACCACTCCCAGCAGTAGCCATACCCGCATTTCCATTTGGATTTATATACAGCTCTCCACTCTTATTTGCAATTATTGTACGAGCTCCCTTAAGCACAACTACAACACCCCATAGACTGGCATATTTTTTTGCTACCTCTATTCTATTTTGTTGAATGTAGCTTACATCAAGTCCTGTCAGTCTTGACATTTCTCCTGGATGAGGTGTTATAACTACATCCTTTTGAAATTTACTGAAAATATCTGTGTTTTTAGCAAGTACATTGAGTGCATCGGCATCTAAGACTACTGGGATACTTGCATTCTCAGCGATATTACTTAGTATATTATATATACTATTATTAGATGATAGACCTGGTCCAAAAGCTGCTACATTGCATTTCCCCAGTATGTCTAATATGGTGTCAGTGCTTTCCTCACTGACAATACCATTGTTGTCCTCTAAATTGATAGCTACAGCCTCAGGTACAACGCTTTGATATATATTAATTAGACTTGAAGGTCCAGCGATATATACCAAACCTGAACCTGTCCGGAGACTTGCTTTTGCAGCTATGCAACCAGATCCAGCCATACCTAAAGACCCAGTAACAACTACTACTTTACCACAACTCCCCTTATTAAACTCAGCTTTTCTCTTTGGAATAACAGTTTTTACAAAGTCACTGTCAGTTAGATTAGTACATATCTCAATACTTTCAATTGCCTGCCTCGGCATACCAATACTTTCAACAACCAACTGTCCGGTATACTGAGCACCTGGATAAATCAACTGCCCGATTTTGGGAAGCTCAAACGTAACAGTCTTATTAGCCTGCACACAAGTATCTGCTACTCTACCTGTAGCAGCTTCTATGCCTGAAGCAATATCAATAGCTATCGTATACTTAGAATTTTCATTTATGATATCTATTATTTTTGCAATGTGGTCTTGCACCTGTCCTCTAAAACCTGTACCAAATATGCCATCTATAACTATTTGGGCATTCTTTATATCAGAACTCAAGCCATCTAGTTCTGAGTCATTTTGCAAGAACTCAATAATAGCACCCATGTGTTGCAGAATATCAAAATTAATCCTTGCATCTCCAGCAATACATTCTTTGTCAAAGAGACAATAAAGTTTCACTCTGTTTCCACCTGTAATTAAGTGCCTTGCAACAGCAAAAGCATCTCCTGCATTGTTGCCCTTTCCTGCTACTATCAAAACATTGCTTCCCACAAGCTGCCCTTGTTCCAAATATAATTTGACGTGCTTAACTATTTTTAAAGCAGCATTCTCCATTAATACTATTCCAGGAATCCCTACTTTATCAATTGAAAATTTATCAAGCTTACCCATATCAGTTCCTGTTACAGCCTTCACGATATGCCTCCAAGGTTATTTATTATTAAAATATATTTCGTCAAGTTTTTGCAATTCATCTCCACCTAGCAAATCATGGAAATATGAATATGTGTTGGTGTCATCCTGAGCCAAAAGTCCTCTTTCATCAATCAACTTTTTAAGCTGTTCTTTTGTCTGAGCGATTTCCTTATCCAATTCTACCACTTTTAGTTGGTTTTCTTTTATTGAAAAATACACCAGTTTTACAGTCTGTTCCAAGAGTTCTAGATTTGCCTGTCTTAACTCCTTAGGAATATCTAAGAGCCTTTCCTCTATTTCTTTAACTCTTTTATTAATTGATACAATTGTTTTCTCACATTCCTGCATTTTTGAATGTGCTTCCTCATTATTATTATCAAATGCCTCCGTGGTCAGATTTATAATGTTGTCCATGGATTCTTTCTTTGTGATTGCAATCTCTTTTGACTCTGTAATTAATCTAGATTGTTCTTTTAATAACTCTTTTATTTTATTTTCATAATCTATAATTTTATCCGTTTTAACAATGTTATTAAATAATCCGTTCCATCTTTCATCTAAAATAAGAAGAGATATGTCATTTTTAAACAGAACCTTTATGTCCAGCTCATGTATCTTCTTTTTTCTGTTAAATATATTCCACATTTATCCTCCATCTGACTGATGTCATCAATTAACATCCAATTTTATTTGGAAAAAGCCATAATATATAAATTATACACTACTATTACCAGTTAGTTCAAAAAATCATTCTAAATGTATATCGGAATAATCGCCTGTGTAATAATACTTTTTTATCCGATGTCTACTGTGGATAATACCCCTACATATATAAGTGGAGGATAAGCGACACTAGAGCCCTTAAAAAAGAGTTTTTAGCTTCAGATGGAGAAAAAACTCCACCTGAAGTCAAGAACTCTGTTTATTTAGTTTAAGTTATTGCCTTGTAATGCTTGTTGTGCAAGGGTATAATTAATTATTACCTATAGGGAGGCTATACTTATGAATCACCTATTACTTTATGCCCACGCAGGGAGTAGAAATCACGGTTGTGAGGCAATTGTAAGGTCTACACTAAAAATACTAAATTTTAATAATATAAAAGTATCATTAGCTACTTTTAGACAACAAGAAGACCAAGATTTCTTATCTCCTGATTTTGATTTGAATTTTATAAACTATAAGCGATATGAGGGCATGCACCCCGTCAGATTGATTGATGCCGGCTTAAGGAAACTAGGTCTTAATCAAAATATGCTTTTTTCTTTCTCACAAAAACAAATTATTGATTCAATTGATAAGGATACCTTATGTCTTTCAATTGGTGGAGACAACTACTGTTACGGTATACCTAGATGGATTTATTACACAAACGACCAGGCTGCAAAAAAAGGGAGTAAAACGGTATTTTGGGGCTGTTCTGTAGACCCTAATTTAATTAATAAGGAAATGTTAGAGGATTTAAAAAAATATAGTCTTATTATTGCAAGAGAAAGTATAACTCATCAGGCCTTCCTTGATAATGGTCTAACCAATTCCATTCTTTTACCTGACCCAGCCTTTACACTAGATACAAAGTTGTCAGAATTGCCAAAGGGTTTTATTTCAGGCAATACTATTGGTATAAATGTAAGTCCTCTTATTATGAAAAGTGAAACTAGTGAAGGTATTGTTTTTAAGAGCTATACAAAGCTAATACAACATATTTTAGATACAACAGACTCTCAGGTTGCACTAATACCGCATGTTCTCTGGGATCATGATAATGATATGATTCCTCTAAGCAAGCTATTTGACTTGTTCAAAAATACCGGAAGGGTTATACTCATCGGTGATACTTACAATTGTATGGAATTAAAGGGGTTCATTTCACGATGTAAATTGTTCATAGGTGCTCGTACACATGCAACAATCGCTGCCTATTCCACTGGTGTGCCTACATTGGTAATTGGATATTCAGTAAAAGCTAGAGGCATTGCTAAAGATATATTCGGCAGCGAAGACAAGTACATTTTACCCGTTCAAAAATTAGAACAAGAAAACCAGTTGATAAATGCGTATGATTCTCTAGTATCTGAGGAAACTGATATTAGGAAGCACTTGAGTGATTTTATGCCGGGATATATTAGCAATGCATATAAAGCTGCCGAGTATGTAAAGAAGACTTAGCTTGTGCCGAGTCAAAAACGAAGGCAGAAGCTTAGTCGCACTTATACTTGAAAGGTGTAAAGAAAACTTAGCTTGTGACGAGCCAAGGGCGAAGTCATAAGCTTAGTTGCACTTATACTTGATAAAGTGTCAAGAAGACGCGTTGAGCCATCTGTAGAAGATTGACAGTATAAAAATGTAATGCTAAACTTAAAACCAAAATATAACGAACAACTAAGTAATATAGCCAATTTGAAGGATACCGATTTGTAAACTTCAGATGGAGTAGAAACTCCACCTCAGGCCAAGAACTCAGTTTATCAATTTAGTTGTTTCTAAATAGGAGGAGGTTAAATGGGCAGTTCGCCACTAATTTCAGTAATAATACCAATGTATAATACAAAAAATTATATAGAGAAGACTATTAAAAGTGTACTAACTCAAACTTATGACAATCTCGAAGTTATTATTGTTGATGATGGAAGTACAGATGCTGGGGCAGAAATTGTTCAGGCACTAATGCTAAAAGATTCGAGAATTAAGTATGTTTTTCAATCAAACCAAGGCGTCTCTGCTGCTAGAAATAATGCGATTGAACATTCAACAGGTGAATATTTGGCATTTTTAGATAGTGATGATATATGGTTACCTGAGAAACTTCAAAAGCAAATGAATAGAATTATTTCTACCAATATGGATGCTTGTTATTGCGGATACCAGTATTTTTGCGACGATGTTATGGGAAAAACCTTTCCTGAACGCTACTTTGAAGGTAAAATATTGCTAGAGGTTATAAAAGAAAAGGTCTCTGTTTGGACAAGTACTGTTGTTGTAAAAAGGTCTGTCGTAATCAATAACTCTATCAGTTTTAGATCAGGTCTCAATTGGGCTGAAGATATGGACTTTTTCTACAGGTTATTGTATAAATGTGAGTTCTGTTGTGTGAAAGGAACCCTTGCACTTTATAGGCAAAGAGCGAACCAACTCTCAGCCTCTCCAGATAGGCTGCTAGAAATAGAGTTATGGAAAGACTTTGTTAAATGGATACAAACCGCTCAGTCCCCCATCGCATATAACAAACAGGAAATTGAAAATGCGATAAACTACTATAAGTTACCTAGTGTAGCTATATATTGCCTTTACCAGAAGCTTTGTACTGGTAATAAAATCGAAGAGGATTTCTTCGTAAAGCTACCATTACAAATGGTTTATGATTATAGGTTAAGTCTTTCATCTACTGGTTTGAAGTTATTAGCAAAAAAGCTTTTAATACGATATAAATATGGATATAAACAGAGTTCTTAGGTTTAGGGGAATTTCTACTCACTCAGAAGCTTAGATATCTGGTAAGCAGAGTTCTTAAAGTTGTAATCGAAAAATATCATACTTTAAAATTTTCTATTTTAAAAATAGACATTTTAGTATAATATTGATGTGTATAGTTTTTTATGTAAAATAAAAATTAAGGAGAGTAGTAAATATGAAGATTCTAAATGAAAAAGGTAAATTATTCGGACTAATTAATATCATTGATTTAAGTATAATAATTCTAATCTTGCTAATTGGTTCTGTATTTGTATTAAAATCAATAGGTAAAGATGTTGGTCCCATTACAAGTAGTAATGCTGAGCAAAATTTGACGGTAACTTTCAAAAGTTCAGTAAGGAACGATGAACAAATAAAAGCTTTAAAAGAAAAGGATCAACTTATATCTTTACTTAAACCTGAAGGCGCATATATAAAATCTATTTCTTATGAGGTGTTGCAAGTCCCAGGTACCAATGCTGACGGTCAGCAGGTATATTCACCTGATCCAAAGAGAAAACAGCTTACAGTTAAATTCACAATGAAAACTAGCGCTGGTAATGAAATAATAAAGTTAGGCACTCAGGAAATTTGCGTAGGCAAAAATTTTACATTAAAAACTCGTACCTTTGAATCACAAGGAACTATTGAAGCTATAGAGTTTAAATAGGGGGAATCACATAGTGTGGAGATATGTATCAAATAGTCTGCTTTATCGATTCCTGATATATGTATATGAATTATTTAGTAATGCATATAACGAAAGCTTTATAAACAAATGTGTAAAAACGATATCAAGCTGGAATCAAAGTAGTTCATCCTATAAGGCTATACACAATTACGCTACCAGGGCACCTAAATATGCCTTTTCAATGGCATATAGATTTCTGGCTTTTTGTGGAAACAAACTTGATGCACTTGCAAGCTATATTAATTCAGCCTTTGCTAGAGCATATAAGACAAGTTTTCTTAGTAAGATTATTATTAATACTAGAGCATTCGGTGAAAAATGTTTTGGCAAATACTACAAGGTTGTGTTCTATATTATTTTGGCCATTGTACTATGTGCAGCTAGCTTTTTCTTACCAAAGCTAGTGGCAGTTGGAATTGTTGGTTTACTAGCTGCCATATTAATTCTGCGCAATTTTGAGAGAGCTGTTTATCTTGTGGGTCTTTATCCCATTCTGTATTACGTAGCTGTTAAAACCGATATTGGTTCTATAGTTTCAGTATGGGATGAGCTTTTAATTATTTTCTGCATGGGAGTTTGGTTTTACAGATGGATAGTTGATAGGAGAGATTTTTCCTTTAATTGGACTCCTGTTGATTTCGGAATGATATTATTCTTTTTTGTAGCTATAATATTATTTGTTCTAGGCTCCTTTGATAAACTGGGCTTTGATGGACTAAGAGCGGATATAGAATATTTAATGTTTTTCTTTATCGTTGTCAAGCTTCTACGAAGTGAGGATGGCGCAAAGAATTTAGTTAAGATAATGATTTATACAGGCATGTTTATGTCAGTTTTCGGTATATACCAATATATTGCTAAGGTTGAGACCCCTGCATATTGGACGGATAAAGTGGAAGCTACATCTGGTCCTAGAGTTTTTTCGATTGTAGGAAACCCAAATGTTCTTGGGTGTTTATTAGTAATGCTGATTCCTCTTGCAATATCCTTAGTGTTTTCAGAAAAAGATTTATTGCAGAAGCTTCTGTATGCTTTTGCCACTGGATTAATGGGAATCTGCTTATTGCTCACAGGTTCACGTTCTTCCTGGATAGCAGTTGGCTTAGCAATAATTATTTATGCACTTCTCAGCAAAAGATATAAGTTAATTATTGCTTTAGTAGTTGTGGCTGTTCTCGCTTATACCCTTGTCCCGACTGTTCAGCGCAGAATCGATTACCTTCTGGATCCAGCATATATCGTAAGCACTTTAACAGGCGGAAGGTTTGTAAAATGGTCAAAAGCCTTGAATATGTTTTTTACTAACATACTCTTTGGGGTTGGTTTTGGAAGGTTTGGTGGTGCAGTAGCCACAACTTACAATATGAGGGGTTCCTTCTATGTAGATAACTATTATTTAAAGGCTGCTGTAGAAATGGGTATATTCGGTCTAGTTGCTTTCTTGATTGCATTATATAATGGAGTAATTTGGCCACTTAGAGCAATTCAAAGAGCTGAGGATAAGGTGTCTAAGGGAATCATTCAGAGTGGCTTTGGAGCTTTAATAGGTATTCTGTTCACTAATATTGTACTTAACAACTTTGATGCTCCTTCCGTTACAACATATTTCTGGACAATATCTGCTGTTTGTGTATATCTTGGGTATGTTAAGAAAGGTCCAAGAAATGTGCTGACAAGTATCATTGAGGCAAAGAAATAGAGTATTTAATTCTGTAGGCATATTTGTTTTGTTGATAGGTTTTAACTTAGTAGCCTTAAAAAATATAAAAAAAATGTACCCCAAAAGGTAAAGTCTAAGTAAAAGGACTTTACCTTTTGTTTTACTTAGGAATAAATAAATGTAGCTGCTTCAGTTGCTTTTTTACAAATAACAGAAATTTGGAATGTAAGGATTACGGGCATTACTGCCCGTATAAACAGAGTTCTTAAGCTGAACGATTGATAACTTTTTTTGCCACATCCAACAATTGCGTACTTTTCAACACTGCAATTACTATCGATTTGGCTTTCATTTTAGTTTTCACTGCTATACTATCAGAGCAGTATTTATTTACTAATTTATCAAAAGAAAGTATATCCACCTCATCAAAAAACTTTTCTCGCTTTGGGTTTTGTCCTGCTGATTTTATAACAGCTGGGTTATAAGACACCGCTTTATTTATATCAACCTTCTCAAATGAAATCGAGTCCTCTATTCTATCAAACATTGCTTTGCCTTTAGCACTATTGATCAAAAGAAGTGAAGTGCCCCTATCATCATCCAGCTCTGGCAATACATTTTGTACACCCCAAAAATCTGCAAGAGTAATGTCACTCTGTCTGTGTAATGATTTAAAATTGCATTTATGGCATGAAGGCCGCAAACAGGTATCTTTTAGAAAAGCCTGCATAAATAAATCCTTATCAAGGGTTTCTATATGCTGCGTACCATTACTAAATAATAATGACATTGAAAATCTCTTCCAGCCCTTATTTTTATGTCTGAAATTGGCACTCTGTGCCTTTGCACCTACACGGTTTTCATGGTATGAAACATATTTATGCCACACTTTTGGAGATGGTACTCCATGGCATATAATATCAATACAGAACAGATTATCATAATCTTGCTGCAAGTAGGATTTCAATCCTGCTATTTGGCATGGTGTACCTGTAAATAACACCCTACGATCTTGTTTTAAAAAGTCTTTCGCCTTTTTATAAGTTTCTCCTATTTTACTCTGAATATATTTCGAGCCACGAAAATCACTCAGCTGTTCTTTAGTCTCCGCGTAGCTGTGAAATGCTGATAAATCTTTATCTAAACCAACGCCAAAAACCACGCCTCCAGCACTAATTATCTGCTCTGCAAGTAATGTAAATATACCACCTGAAGAGCTCTCTGAACGAACTAGTACATCTCTATTATAACAGGCATAAGCCTGTGGATCATTCTCTATTGCTTCCTTATGAAGTACAGGGCACGCTTTTTCACAAATTCCACAATCCACACAGCTTTTCAAATCAACTTTTGGGTACAGGAATCCTTCGCTATCACTCTCCATCACAATACACTGTTGAGGACAGATATTTGCACAAGCATGGCATCCAGTACAGTTATGTTTTTCAGTTATGTTTATCATTTGGACTCCTTTTTACTTATTTTATATTAGTCTGTATATAAACAGTTATAACGTTAATGTTTCAGTTTTCTTTGGTAGTACTTGTTTTGCGAACTAGCAACGATGTACGTAATTATACATTATATCATGATAAATACTACTCTATTATATATTAGCAGTGTTACCTATTTCAACTATATACGCCTTAACATATATAGGGGTATTTTCCAACAACTCTCGACTCTTAGTTCTCCTACAGATGACCCCTGATAGTATTTACTAGTCAACTTTACTCTTTGGGTTTAATATATCCTTCCTCCTGTAAATTCCAAGGAATAGACCTAGTAAAGTCATGTTTAGTAAATAGCTTGCTCCACCATAAGAGAAAAATGGCAATGAAACACCAAGAATCGGGCATAATCCAAAGTTCATGAGAACATTTAATATGATTTGAATTGAAAACACGCAGCAGATACCAACGGATAAATATTTGCCATATTCATGTGTGATTTTGCTTGAGGCAGCAAAAAGTCTGAAAATGCTCAAGCATAAAAGTGTTATTAAAAGCAACCCAAAAATCCAACCTAACTGCCCTACAACAAATGTAAATATAAATTCCGTGCTTGAACATGGTAAATGATAAGGACTATTTCCACTTCCATATGTGTCTAAGCTCGTGCTGTTACCTATAAGCTTTGATGAAGAAAGAATCTTGTCAAGTACAATATTGGTATACCCAAAGCCTTGTGGGTCTATCTGGGGATTCACAAATGCTGTCAATCTCTCTATAAAAATATATGGACTACCAAATAAGCAACTGATAAGCAAAACTATTGCCACACACATACTACCATAAATAATTAGTAATGTTATTCTCTTTTTTCCTTTATAATTACTACTGTAAATACTAAAGGTAAGCATTGCAAAAATGCCTGTTCCGGTGATTAACATATTCAAAAAAGATGGTTCTAAGAGTATTAAAAATAGTGGGAGTACAGAAGCAGAAATTAATTTTAGCATGTTTTTTATGTCCCCATCACACCACTTTTTTATTAAGCCTGCATAACATACCAATAAAATCGGTATTGTCATCAAAGATAGTGTAAACCTAAATCCAAGGATTAGAATATAAGCTCCTCCAATTCTATTTATACCAAAAAATATTGATAAAAGGAGAAGCACACATGTTAAAAAGTATACTGGCAGAGAGTACCTCTCAAGCCTTGTGTAATCAAAAAAGTAACAAAATACAAGCACACAAATTCCTACTGCCGCAAAAAATACTTGATTGTAAAAAGACTCTGAATCCAAATACACGGATGAATATATTGAAATTATGTAAAGTCCATACCCTACTATAGCTCCCAGTAGAAGCATGATAGACCATTCAGGTTTTGGCTTATGTGTTTTATGAAGCCTCCTGCCTATTTCAGTAGGATTTCCCATCTGAGACACTGCCTTGCAAAATGCCTCTTCCTCTTTAATCCCTTCTGTCATATAGTCCTCAGCAAGCTCATTAATATGGCTGTTCAATTCCTCAGCTATTGTATTATGTACCTTTTTATATTTTATTTGAGCTAATACGGTGTCAATAAAATCAGTAGCAGATTTGTTCAACTGCTGCACCCCCTAACACCTTTCTTACCCCAGCTGCATATTTATCCCATTCTTTTTGCTTCTCGGATAAGAGTTTTTTACCATTCTTTGTAATTCTATAGTATTTTCTCTTGCGCGCAGATTCTGTATCTTCCCAGTATGCTTCTATCATTTGATCGCTTTCTAATGAGTGCAAAATCGGATATAGAGTTCCTTCTTTAAGAGTAAATGTATTATCTGATCTGCTTTCCAACTCCTTAGTCATCTGATAGCCATACATATCACCACTGTCAAGAAGCTTCAGAATAAGCATAGTCGTACTTCCCTTCAATAATTCCTTATCAATCTTCACTAAAATACCTCCATATGCTATACATCGTTTATCTATGTATAGCATAACACACTACTTCCAAATTTGTCCATACAATAAAAAATATTTAATGCTCTACAAAAATCACTATATTATTGACAATATGCAACTTGTTGCATATAATAAAGGCAATATATTGCATATGGGGGTGAATATGAATAGAGTAGAAAAAGAACAATTTATTTTTGGGAGCATTCTATTGCTTGCAAATAAGCTTCAGATTTTTGGGGATAAGCTGTTTACTGACTTTACGTTAAAACAGTGGTTTTTAATTATTATGATGTCAAAGATGGAAAATAAGGAGCCTACGGTTAGAGAAATTTCTGATTTTACTGGAACCACAAGACAAAATGTAAAAAAGATGTTGCTGCCTTTAGAAAACAAGGGATTTGTGGCAGTTGAAAAATCGGCTACAGATGGTAGAGCATTAAAAGTTTCTCTTACAGATAAAAGCTATCAATATTTTAATGATCATAAAAACGACTCAGAAATAATTGTTGATAGGATATTTACAGCAATAGGCGAAGAGGATCTTGATACAGTAATAAGAGTATTTAATGCACTTTTTGCTACCATTTCAAACATTGAAAATAACGAGGTAAAAATATGAATATGATTCTAAGAAATAAAACAAAAAATATCTTGTGTTACATAACGGGTATTAGCCTATTGATTTCTGCTCTGGTAGGCTTTTTCTATACTTCTGGCGGAGACCGTTTCATGGTTAAAAATAGATATGGAGATTTCATTCAACTATACGGGGATGGTATTTACGCATACAACTCTATTCTTGATGTTTCAAACAGGTTTGGAGCAAGTTTAATTATAATTATTGGAGCTGTTCTACTAATTATATTAACTATTAGAAAAACAAAATCGGACCGTGTTGAATTGATACGCACAGCAACCTTACTATTGCTATGCTACTCTTCAGTTTGTTTAGCTTTTGGTTCTATAGACCAACTTTATTTAGTAAATGTAGTCTGTCTTGGTGCATCACTTTATGCTTCTATTATGTCATTACAAGACCTATTAGCAAAACCTATTATTCCAATTAAATTAAAGCAAAAACGGTTAACTGGAACTGCTGTATTTTTAATAATCTCAGGCATAGCTACCGCAACTGTCTGGCTTTCTATGCTTGTTCCTGCTATTATATCAGGAAACTTTAGCTCTGTTGTAGGGATACAAACCTCAGAAGCCACTTATACATTAGATTTTTGTATATCCTGCCCAATGCTTATTTTATGTGGAGTGTGGCTGTTAAAGAAAAGAGAGCTTGGCTATAAAATTGCACCTTTATTATTGTATGTGTTAATTTGTATTGGTATTATGGTAATATTACAAGCTATTTCTGCAGTCAATATGGGCTTAACTATTCCAATAGGGCAATTGATTGGAACAGTAATCTTTTTCGTTATACTAGGTGGAATTTCATTGTTTTTAATCATTAGAATATTATCACAAATTAAAACTTAGTTACACCTCATACCTTTTAGTGCCTGGTAGAAAGCTTGCTCCAAACAATATCAACAATGGCACTACTGGCATATGATATCTAGACTGTACTTCAAGTAAAGTGTAGGATAGTAATATTCCCCCAAAAATCATTAGTATAATCAGTGCGTCATACCTTTTTGCTCTCAGAGTATACAAACATGCGCAAATTGCCATAAGTATAACTAAAATATAGAAAGCCTGTGAAACCCCATAAAAAACCCTTGGATGAGATTTAATTATTGTTTCTGCTGCTGAATTTCCAGCAGATACAGTACTCCAGTAGTAGCCATAGTTTTCATTGTCCCACATTATTTTATATTTGTTTATGACTAAATTCATTAACTTCTTTGGGTCACCCTTTAATCTCTCTATAGCTATTTGTTTTGCCTCATTATGAACTTTATCAAAGTCATAATTGTTCTTTGCAATTATTCCAAAGTCGTCTGCATTCCAAGCTCCATTATACTTTGCATTAGTGCCAATCATCAGGTTAAAACCAGCGTCAGACCTTGTCACGTCTATTCCTGTGGCATTTTGAATAGGAATATTCACTAGATTAATTAATGCGAAATAGCAGATTACAAATAATGCTATAGATTTTATACCAAGTACAACGCTAGCGATTGTATTCGCCCTATACCTTTTATATATTAATATAAATACTGCAAATACAGGTAATAAAAGCATTGCCATCGGCCGAACCAACTGGGCACAAGCTGCAAGTATTCCTATTCCAATCAAAATAAAATTTCCACTCCAGAATTCATAGTTTTTATAAGTATATTTCTTTATAAATCTTAATATCATAAGTACTGCAGCAGTGAATAGTACCATAAACAAGTGTTCTGAAGCAATAACTGAGGTATACATTATTTGTGTTGGCCAAAGTGCAAGCAGTAATGAAGCTATTCTTCCTGCTTTTTCGCTATACAGCATTCTCCCACCTGAATAAAGGAGAAGAACAAGGATTATAGAAAGAGCCACATTGAAAAGCTTTGCCACTATCAAGCCTGTGCCAAATAGAGAGTATAAACCGGCCAAGACCATACCAAACCCCATTTTAAAAGGAAAGCAAGCATAAAAATCAGCGAAACCTTTGAAGTCTCCTTTGCTAGCATTTATACCATAGTTATTTAAGTGGAGAAAATCTGAAAATGGCTGTGTCTGAACAAAATATATCCATACCAGTCGTGGAACCAGTGCAATAATTATCAACAATATAAGAAAAACCTTAGTATTAATTTTTGAAAGTATATTTATTTTGTAGAATAGCAATATAGCTAGAGCTGCTAAGAGCAAGTAGGCAAAGCCTGTATAAAAAGGCATCCTAATTCCAGATGTGCCTGAACTGAAAGTGCTAATTAAAGTAATTAACCCCAGCAAAACAATGGCTCCTATAACTATTACATAAAAAATAATACTTTTGAAATTTGCTTTTTTCATATAACACTTCCTTAATATTTTATTCTTAGTACCAAGAATGCCTATATCATTTTACGTTATGTATTCTGTACTATTTAAATATCTCGTCCATGGACACATTATGGATATCAGAGTTGAATAAATTATCCAATTTCTTTATTTTAACACATATTGCCTTAAAATATTACCTACTATTAATCAATAAAACTTTCATATTTTTATATTTCCTCTTGGAACATAGTAATTTTCTACTTATACCTTGTCTTTAATAATGTAATTGTTATAATATTAACTAGAAAAAAGTTTCTACATATAAAAAAATTATTAGGCTATTAGTTTAGAAGTGTTTTTTTGAAGCTTATAAATATAATTGATAAGTAAAAATTGTAGGAATGTTTTTATTTATAATATAGAAAAGGTAGATTTTGATTATGTATAATGAAGGTATTTACAAGCATTATGAGCCAGCAGTTACCCCTAAAGCTGAAATAGCTGGTAAGGTTTATTGGCTTGCTTTTTGTGTTAATAAAATGTTGGTTCAGGTTGAAAATAATAATTATAGCATCCCGTTTACAAATAGTTTGCAAGAGCTAAAGATTTCCCCTGTTAGATCACAATATCTTGGCATGTTACAGGGATGTCCATGCTACAGCGCAGAAATTTTACCAGAAACTAAGGCTCCTGAAGGAATGGATTTCATTGATTTAAGGTCACTATTTGGACTTTTAGATGAGGACTTATTTCTTTTAGCAGGCAAAGCATTTCAAATAGTCAGTTGGGATCAAACACATCAGTTTTGCGGTAGATGTGGCTCCCCAACACAGGAACAACCTGGTGAACGTGCAAAAATATGTCCTAAATGTGGTTTTATAAGCTATCCTCGCATTTGCCCTGCAGTAATAACTGCGATTTTCAAGGAAGATAAAATACTTTTAGCACATGCAACAGCCTTCAAAGGGGATATGCACAGTCTTGTCGCAGGATTCTTGGAACCTGGCGAAACCCTTGAGCAAGGCGTACAGCGAGAGATAATGGAGGAGGTTGGCTTAAAAGTTAAGAATATAAAATACTTTGGAAGTCAGCCGTGGCCATTCCCTAATTCTCTGATGATAGGTTTCACCGCAGAATACGAAAGTGGCGAGATAGCTGTTGATGGTGTAGAAATTGCTAAAGCAGGATGGTTTGGGGTAGATAACCTCCCTGAGTTACCTACTGAAGTGAGTATTGCAAGAAAAATAATAAACTGGTATATAGAGAGTCATAAATAGATATATTTAAATAGCTCAACTACCCAATATTTTGTTGCAATATTGGATAGTTGAGCTAGAATTTTAATTATTGAATATCTATTCTACTATTAGTTTTCTTTGTCTCACTCTTTGGCAAAATAATTGTTAGAATTCCATTTTCATACTTTGCAGTTACATCCTCATTTTTTACATTTTCAACATAGAAGCTTCTGCTAGATGCTCCAAACCTTCTTTCTCTCCTAATGTAATTTTCTTTCTCTTCCTTTACTTCTTCAGACTTTTGAATTGAAATTGTTAACCTATCATCTTTTAAATCTAATTTGATGTCTTCCTTGTTAGCTCCAGGAATTTCAGCATCGATAATAAATTCCTTTTCATTTTCTTTAATATCTGCTTTTATCGCATTTGTACTTGCAAGCCCCATGAAAGAATCGCTAAAGAAGTCATTAAACATGTTGTCTAAATCAAAAAGGCTTCCTCTTTCTTGAATTTTGTTGTTTCTAAATGGTACTATTCCAAACATATAAAACACCTCCGTAAAATTTTAAATTATTTTAATTTGTTTATTTGTTTTTGACTTTCTTTGACCTTGACTATATTATAGCCTACTCATTTTTGTTTATCAATATTTGATTTTGACTTTCCTTGACCTTTCCATTGAATAAAAATTAATTTGCTTATTCTATAGTACATTTTCTCACTCTTTCTTAAATTTTCTCACCTTTCTGTTTTTAAGTCCTAAGAGTTGAAGAATTTCTCTCCAATCAATTACACCTACTAATGCCATTAGAAATAAAGCTATTATAATATATGCTACTAATGCTAAAAGTGTTTGCACTGGAGTGTAAAGCTTCATAAAATTGAAAAAACTATATATGTATTTACTAGAAAGAAACAAGATTAACGTTACAGCCAAGGGTAAGAGCACCCAATGTCTTAGGTCTAATACCATACCGGTATTTCGTTCTATGGTTATGAAATTTAGTATACACACAATTAAAGTGCTGATTACCATACTAATTATATATGCAGGTATACCATACTTTGGAATAAGAAAATAAACACATGAGATTCTAATAATCGAACCCACTATTGAGTTTATCAGAAGAAGCCCTTGCTTGCCCAAGCCATTCATAACGCCTGTCAGAATTTGCTGCAAATACAGGAATATGCAGGTGAAAGATAATAAAAATAATGTATTACCAACATTTTGTCTAGGATAAATCATATCTGCTATTTTATCTGGATAGCAAGCAAAAAGTGCCATAAATATGAATCCTAGTACCATTGTAATCTGGATTGCCTTTGAGATTCTATAATTCACTCTACTAAAATTCTTTAATGAAAGCGACTCGGAAATTGCTGGAACTAATGTGGTTGCAAGTGATGTTGTAACCAGTGCAGGGAAAAATATCAGTGGCATTGCCATTCCCATTAGTTTCCCGTACTCCTCCATACATTGTATGTAATTTAGGCCTCCCACTAATAGCCGTTGTGGAATAAGTATTACTTCCACTGCCATCATAATAGATATTATGAACCTGTTGAAAGAAATAGGGACTGCACATTTCAGAATGGTACTGAACAACTTCCTTTTTCTAAGTAAACCCTTTTTTGAAATTGGAATGATATGAATGTATTTTTTATATCTATAGTATACAGCTAATACAAGCAAATTTGACATTTCTCCAAGTGCCATAGCTAAAGTAGCTAATGCGCATGCATATTGAAGTCCTGCTTTTAGGAATTGCGAAGCTAGTGCCATAACTATCCCTATCTTGACTAATTGCTCAACTATTTGAGATACTGCTGTTGGAGTAACCTCCTGTATTCCATAAAAATATCCTTTATATGCTGAAGCTGCCGCTATAAAAGGTATGCAGGGAATCATTATTAATACCGAAAAATATGTTCTACTGTCCTTTAACAATGTATTTACAATAAAGTTTATGTTAGCATATAAAAAAGCTGAAATAGTTGCACTAGTTACAAGTACTACTATCAATCCTATTTTTGAAATCCTTTTTATATTGATATTATGGCCTTTTGCTGATTCTTCAGCAATCATTTTTGATACTGCTATTGATACTCCAGAGGTTAAGGTTAAAATAATCAAGGAGTATATTGGTACAGTAAGCTGATATAAGCCTATACCTTCTGCTCCAATCAGGTTTGAAAGGTAGATTCTATATATAAATCCTACTATCCTTGAAATAAAGCCTGCAATCATTAATATAATTGCACCAGTAATAAATGTTTTTTTGGTCATTTTTCACCTCAAAATTATGTATTTCTAATCTCAAATATCGTTTTTCAATAGTATCTAAATAAGTTCCTTTACTATTATTATTAAACTGTGTAACCATTTATGTCTCTATGTTTCCAGTATCTTGCCATATATTACAGGTTGCCCCTATCTGCGATTTTGCTTTATAATAAACCTAACAGTAGCTTTGCGCAAAGCTCTCAGATATGATGGCATAGTAGCTAGATTTAACACATAGCACATTGGCCTAAGGCCTACTTTGACTGTCAAAAATAACCCTATAAAAATATTCT
Source organism: Bacillota bacterium (assembly GCA_023391425.1). GTDB lineage: Bacteria > Bacillota > Clostridia > Acetivibrionales > DSM-1351 > Ruminiclostridium. Next base: position 44,621 of record JAEWAX010000129.1, read on the forward strand.
TATTTTTTAGATGCCAAGTAATTTTTTATGGCATAGAAGGGCTACTGGAGGGCAATATGAATAAAAAACTGTTATCAAGTTGTTTAGCATTATCAATATTCTTTATAGCAATGGCTCCAATATCTAAACAATCCAATGTTAATAGCAGCAATACCGTACATTCTACAACCGAGTGGCAACAATTGAACTTGGAAAAAGTATCATCGGCAAGACAGAAATTACTCAATACCGACGGCACAGTGACATATCCTCAAGACGAGAAAATAGTAATATCAGAGGCAGCAAAAGTTAAAGACCTTGCATCAAGAGGTGAAAGTACAGCTAAAAGAACTAGTACTAGAACCAAATCAACTGCTAGTAAAAGCACTAGCAATTCAGCCATTAAAGTAACAACTAAAGCAACTACAACTGTAAGTAAAGTAGCTGCTAGACCAGTAAGAACAGCAACTTCTACAAAAACAACTACTGCGTCAACTACAAGTAGAAGCACAGCAACTATATCAACAGTATCAAGTTCAAAGGCAAGTGCTGTGATTAGTACCGCGAAAAGCTTTATGGGTGTTCCTTATGTATGGGGTGGAACTACTCCAAGTGGTTTTGACTGTTCAGGTTTCACGCAGTATGTATTAGGTGAAAATGGCATTAGTGTTCCAAGAACTGCTGCTGAGCAGTATACAGTTGGAACAATCGTGTCAAAAAGTAATCTGCGTGTTGGTGATTTAGTATTCTTTACAACCTATAAGGCAGGAGCATCACATTTAGGCTTCTATATAGGGGATGGAAACTTTATACACGCTAGTTCATCCAAAGGAGTAACCATATCTAGCTTAAATAGTACCTATTATGCTAGCCATTATATTGGTGCAAGAAGAGTTATTGATTAATAGCTTTTTACAAAAGGCTTTAGAAATTTCTGTTTCTAAAGCCTTTTCTTTATGTTATTATAAAATAACATTATATTAGCATTACATTATGGAGATTCTTATGAATAAGTTAAGCAAAAGAAGTCTTATAATTATAATAGCTATACTCTCTACTGCAATTATTTTAATGCTAGTTCTATTATCTTTGAAAAAAAACAGCCTCTCGATATTAGATAACTTTGCTAACTCTACTAACCCCATCGCTTCCGAATACTCTTCTTCTGAGCCTACTGAAAAATCTCCTATTGTAGTAATTGATGCTGGTCATGGTGGTCGGGAACCTGGTGCTGGCAATGGCTCGACAAATGAGAAAGACATTACTTTAGCTATATCCTTGGAGGTAGAAAAATCACTTAAAGAAAAGAATATTGACTATTATATGATTAGAAATGATGATACATTTGTAAGCCTTGAGGATAGGGTAAAAGTAGCAAATGAAAAATCTTGCAAATTATTTGTAAGTATCCATAATAATTCTTTCACCAATTCTTCCCAAAGCGGAATTCTGACAACGTATAACCCTTACTCCCCTAATGGCAAGAAAATTGCTGAAATTATGCAATCAAAGATTGACAATATCGGCATGAGAAATAGAAACATAATGCAGCGCCCCAACCTATATGTTCTACGCCATACAGAAATGCCCGCTATCCTGTTAGAAATAGGTTTTATTTCAAATAAAAAAGATTTACAACTATTAACTGATGCCAGCTTCCAAAAAAAATGTGCACAGCAAATAGTTCTTGGAATAGAAGAAATAATTACTGACGAAGTAGAAAGTTCTGAAGGAGATCGATAATTTCATCCTTATCTGTCAGCATAAAAATCTTCTGTTTAGTATATGAGGCATCTCTAAAGCCTTTAATATACCAAGCAATATGTGACCTCATCTCAAATATACCTGTTCTTTCTCCCTTATACTCTATCAGCATATTCATGTGGCGAATAATTGTTTGTATTTTTGCTTCCGGTGTCGGAGCAGAAACGATTACACCATCTTCAAGATATTTATTTATTTGATTAAAAATCCATGGGTTTCCCTGAGCACCCCGACCTATCATTATTGCATCACAACCTGTTTCTTCCATTAGGCGTTTTGCTTCTCTTGGCCCAACTACATCGCCATTACCTATTACAGGAATTGAAACAGCCTGCTTTACTTGCCTTATAATGTCCCAATCAGCTTTCCCACTGTAATATTGCTCCCGGGTTCTACCATGAACAGCGATAGCACTTGCACCATTTTCTTGTGCAAGCTGAGCGATTTTCACAGCATTGACACTGACATCATCCCAGCCTTTGCGTATTTTTACAGTGACAGGCTTTTGAGAAGCATCGACAACAGCCCTGACTATTTTAGCCACCAGTTCTGGGCTCTTCATCAAAGCGCTGCCTTCACCGTTCTTAGTTATCTTAGGTGCAGGGCAGCCCATGTTAATATCTATAATACTAGCATCAGATTTATTTAGTTTTGCTGCTACCTCTGCCATTATTTCTGGATCAGAACCAAATATCTGTACTGCGCCTGGCTTTTCTCGTTCATCTAAAAGCGTTAGCTTTGTACTTTTCTCGTCATCATAGTGCATTCCTTTTGCACTAACCATTTCAGTGTATACCAGTCCGCAGCCCTGTTCCTTACACAACACTCGGAAAGGCATGTCAGTGACTCCAGCCATTGGTGCTAAAAAAACTCTATTTTTTAATTCTACATTTCCTATTTTCAAAGTGAAATCCTCATTAGTTTCAATAATTTTTATAATAAATTTATTATATCAGAATATTTTGATTTCAGTCAAAAACTGCAGTAGGACAGACTAATAAAATTTCCTAAAGGCTTTTTTATTATGTAAATCTGAAGTACAAATCTAAAATAGTTCACATATAGAAAATAGTGTTTTCAATAAGTCATTTTCTCAAAACAACAACATAATGCTAAAAGAAACATATTATGTAACGGTATATGTTTTTAATCATAACAATAAAATAGAAAAAAGAAATGAATAAATGCCCACCATAACTCTGAATATACCTAATACTACTTTTGTATCCTCTGCACTACCAGATAATAATTTTTCATTTTATCCTTTGCTTTTTACAGGTACAGACCCAAATTTTCATAATTGCATTAGCCTTCTGCAAATATCTTTGCCATCATTATCTATAAGCGCAGTTGACAGCGCTGTGCTCGAGTTAGCTGTAGTTGTGAAAAGTGATACAGAGCCAAGTCCAGTTGTTGTTAGCCGAGTAACTGCCCCATTTAATAAAGATACTGTAACCTATAATACACGTCCCTCTTTTACTGCAACACCATCACAAATTAATATTGAAACATCTGATTTATATTCTATTGTACAAATAGATGTAACATCACTTGTTAATGAATGGTTAGACGGCACTTACGCAAACAACGGTATAGCTCTTACAAATTCCGATGGTACTACTGAGGTTGAGTTTGGCACTAATAATATCGTTTACGAACCATACTTTCCTAAGCTAACCTTAACATTTCCCACTACACCTGAAGAAAATACTGCCATATGCTTTAGCTATGCTCAGTTAGCACATATTATTGAGCAACTGATTTTAATGTATCCAACAAATATCATGACCGTTTATACAAATGGCTTTAAGGCTTCAGGAATAACAGGGACTCCATATCGGCTATTTTCATCACAAGAGGGAACATATGGAGCGCTTTTCATTCTAATGGATAATGGACAACAAGAAGTAATTCCTCTAAATACTATAACAGCTATCTATACCGGTGATGCCACAGTGTACAATCCTGCAATCTCATACCTTAAACCACCAAAATTCCCTGCTGGATGTGATACTGACTTAATTACAGCTTATTATGAATATTTGCCTGTTTCTACAGAGGTTCTAATGTATTTAGGAGCTATCGTTGAAGCAACAGGAATTGTATATAAAAATGAATATGACGTTATTGTGCTATCTGATACAGATGGCAATACCCCTGTTTTCATTCCGGTCACTAATATAACAGCAATCTTTCCGACAACTGCAGCCTCTGCAACAAATCAGGGAAGTGAATTAACAACTGCATCACTGCCTAAAGTTAAAATTACAGCTAACGCTACAGCTGAAACTATAGGCAAAACTACAGTTTCAGCCTCAAATACAAATACGCCATAAATTCACTCTGCAATAACGGTACTAGAATCCAATAAAAAATAGCGGTTTTCAAGGATATCCTCCTGAAAACCGCTATTTTTTTGGTGCCCCGGACAGGAATCGAACCCGTATCAGTGGTACCGGAAACCACTGTCTTATCCATTAGACTACCGAGACATTATTTTAATATTATAGCCTAATAATTAATTATTTACAATATGCCCCACCCATACATTCTGTTACATCCTCTGTAAAGTACTTTTTGTAGCTTGCTTATCTACTGATTACAACAACTAATCTAGTTTTAGGCTAGTTGTGCCATAAAGGCTGTATATGGACTAACTTTCATCCTACTTAAAATCAGTAATGGCGTACGTAACATACTCTTTTTCAAAATGATAGCCCAGCTTTTCTGCTAAAGCAACCGACCCTCTATTTGCTGCATCCCAGCTCGGATAAAGCTCTCTATCCAAGCATTCAAGTATCAATTTTGAAGCACAGACAAGTGCCAGTCCTTTTCTGCGATAATCCTCTCTTGTATCTATTTCAATTTCTATCCCCCTATCATATACTGTATAGGAAGACGCACCACAGACAATATCCCCATTATGTGTTATAACAAATCCGAGCCCCAATTTCTCATATTCATTAAAGTTTGAAAATTGTGAGCAAAAATCCTTTGACCATTGTTCTAGCTTAACCCTACTGTAGATTTCTTTATCTATTTTCCTAATATTATATTTAGAAGGAAGCTTTCCAATATTCGATTGCAATTTTCCTATATCAAATACATTAGGTTCTTTTTTAATTGCATATCGCATAAACTTGTCACATTTATTTTTGTATTCCTGCTCAATCAGATTTCCCCATTCGTCATTCTGAGGTATCATTAAAATACACTGTGAAGGAAAACATCCAGGAATATTTTTTACTAGTTCAGAATTTGGAATGCCTGCAAAAAAACAGAAATCGCCTGTTATTATCTGCGCTGATTGGGGATTACTAATATCATCTACCCAAGCATTTCCCATATAGCCTTGTAGGCATGACCATATAAGTGTTTCGTTCCATCCTTTAAAAAAAGGAGTGAGCTTGTACATATCTTCTTTGGTTAAAGAGGATATGTGGATACCTGAACCAATTGCAAATATTTGTTTTTCCAAGTATATCACCTTCCATTCTTTTCTAAGCAACATTACCATTATTCGTTAAATTTTATATTTTGTAGTCCAATTCGTCAAGTAAATTGCATTGTTATTGCTTAATACCATCCTCTTTTAACTAATCAACAGCAAAACCATGCATCATGTCCAATATAGGAATTATTCCTTTACCAAAATAGCATATTTCTATGAGTATAAAAAATATATTTACCAATAATAATATTATTAACTTATTAAACATTGTAAATATTAAGAGAGGAAAAAAACATGAGTAAAGTATTATACATCAAAGCAAACGCGAAAAAAGAAGGAACCTCAAGAACATTCAAGATTTCTGATTCCTTTATTGAAACATATAAGGAATCCCACCCCCAAGACGAAATTATTACATTGGATTTGTACAATGAAGGTATAAATTTTCTCCCCAAAGGAGAACTCGAAGCTTTGCATGTACCTGAAGCAGGAACAGGCAAAGACCACCCAATATTAAAGTATGCATATCAATTTTTAGAGGCAGATAAGTATGTAATTGCAGAACCCTTCTGGAACTTAAGTATTCCCGCTATCCTTAAAGCTTATATTGACTATATTACTGTAACCGGGATTACATTTAAGTATACCGCAACAGGCCCAGTAGGCTTATGTATCGGCAAAAAGGTAGTTAACATTACGTCAAGAGGTGGTGTATATAACGCTGAACCTGCTGCATCTTTTGAAATGGGTGATAGATATTTAAGAACATTACTTGGCTTCTTGGGAATAACTGATTTTACAACTATATCAGCAGAAGGCTTGGATATCATTGGAAACGATGTTGACTCTATTATTGAAAAAGCTATAACTTCGGCAACAGGAAAAGCAAAGAATTTTTAAAACAACAGTTTTTGACCCTGCACCTCAAATGTTAGTTACAAAAATCTAATATTAGAGGTGCTTTTTCATGTCTTAATATTATTACAATCTTACCAATACTTGGTTAATTAAAAATCCAATAGCCGAGCTTAGCAAAGCATTCCAGAGGAATACAAGTACAAATACAATGCCACGTACGCTGTTTGGCAATTTGAATAGGACGCACAACCCGCGCGTAATTGCACCATTGAACCAAAAATAGCCTATAATGCTAAGAACTAATGATATGTACGCTAATAATATGGATTCATAAGATACAGCCAAGTTACCCATAAAATAGCCCAATAAATCCAAAGGTGTGACAATGAGATTAACTACGATATAGACCTTTATAACCTTTGTTAAAAGGCTAGAATATAGCATTCCCATAGCCATGGAATTACTATCATTTCGCTTTTTAAAATACTTAATAACATCAAAAGCAGGATATGAAAAGCTGATTACATCGATAAGTCCTATTATTAATGCGGTTACAAGTAATATTCCTATTGTTTTAAAGTTAAATAGTATTTTGTTATTGACTTCTGTATTATTAGAATTCATACCTAGTATCGCAAAAACAGCATCACGTACACCAACAAAAGCTATGCCTATATAAAGCCACATACTTTTGTCAGTCAGCTTAGAATAAAAATCTTTTTTTAGCAAGAAAAAATCTATAACTTTACTGGATTTCAATTTCATTATTTGCTCCTTAGCACAAAAATGCATTATCTTATATCAAAAATTCCAGAAGGAGTAGCCTCCTACTGATTTTAAGAACTATTATATAATAATATATATATTTAGCGAAGGAAAATCAATAGCGCAAATAATATTAAAACAACTTTATTAAGAGAAAAGTCACCGCTACAACACTTCCAATCAGAGCTGAGTTTATTATTAAATTTTTCATGAACTTCGAATTTTTAGTTGGTTCTTCTTTCTTTGGTGGAGTAAATTTCCCCTTGTTATCTTTTATATAATTGTTAATGATTAACTCTGCCTCCTTCAGAATAAAATCATTACTACTATTTCTACTCTTATCAAAATTTGATATCTTACCTTTATCTTGCTCTTGCTCTTTTTCCTCTTTCAAAACTAAAATAGCCTCCTCAAATAAATTTGAATGGATATCCCTTATTACAATTACTCTTTTCGATTTTCCATAAAACATAGTATCCTCCAAGAAGAACATTTATCAGTAGTTTATGAAAGTTTAGTAATTTTATACACTTATGCTAAAACAAAATGTATATTACTTATATTTCCACACCTTTGAAACCATGACCATCATATCATCAACCGGACCTTTATTCTGACAGTTACGTAATGCCTCTTCTAATAAGTCATCAGCTATGCTTTGTGGGTTCTTACTTGTCATTCCTTGTAGGATGTTTTGCACTGTTTTGACACTGTCATCTGTATTCTGGAATGAATCAATAATTCCATCCGAAAGCATTATAATAAAGTCTCCATTACCTACCTTCTTATGTATCAACTCTATCTCAACATCACTTAATATACCTGCTGGTAACGACGCAGTTCTAATAATTTCAACGAAATCATTCCTTTTAATGAAAGTTGGCGCCGCACCTACTTTAACGAACTCAACTTCCCCTTCGTATAAATCCACCACCGACATATCAATAGTCGCAAAAGAATCGTCATTTGATCTAAGTACCAATATTGAGTTAATAAGCTTAACTGTTGTGTCCTTATCAAAACCAGACTCCATGAACTGTTCGATTAGACTGATTGTTGCCTTGCTTTGTATACATGCCTTGTGGCCTGTTCCCATCCCGTCGCTCAAAGCTGAAATATATTTACCATCACCTGTATTTATAAAGGTATAGTTATCTCCCGATACATATTTCTCGTTTTTTGATATCCTTGACACACCAGTAATAACTTTAAAAGTCTCTTCCTCAACAAGCTTGATTGTACATATATTTGTTTTGGGATTCAGACCACACTCGCTGCCTTCCTTTAACATCTTACGACCAACCACCTCTGAAACTACTTTTTCAATGCTTCCGATACAGCTTCTTTTACCACCACAACCTTTATAGGATAAGGTTATTTCATATTTGTCATATTTATTTTCATATACAATAGCCTCTGCATTTCTTATACCTGATTTTGACAATTCTAGAATTATTTGATTTTCTACATCCTCTTTAAAGCAAATATCAGAATTTAATTCGTTAGCTAAATTTGAAATTATTTTTGACATACTTCTTAATTGTTGTGAAACTAGACCTCTGCTTTCACCAACCCTGTTTCTCCAAACCATGTCCACCTTGAATAACTCAAAAACATTGTTTACAGCTTTTACAAAATCATCAACTCTCGCACATCTTTCTATAAAGTATTGAGGAATATCATCTTGCTCAATCCAGCCTTTACTATCAAGCTTTTCAACTATCTTGAACATAATTTGATAAGTATTATAGAAGTTTTGTTCCCAGCAATGGGAACATAAACTGCAATCCTTGCATACCTTATCGGCCACTCTATCAAAGATTGCTGTAATATCGTGTTTCTCAGTGATGGTTTTCGTTTCAGAAATCTCATCAAAGGTTTTTGCCATTTCACCAAATGCATTCGAAAACCTGTTCAATTTATCTACTGTTATATCTCTGATTCTAGTGTTATATCCCTTTTTATCTCCTTTTGCTAATAAACCTTTATCGAACTTAGTTACTATCACATCCATTACTTTTGCAGGAATCACCATGAATATTGCAATTGATATAACAATTTCATATAAATAAATAAGCACCTCTGTCGAGCCATTAGTATAGAAGGTTAATATCGCATTTCCCATTAGCACTCCTAAACAACAACCTATCTTCCCCATATTTCTTAAAATTCCCGAAAGTAATCCACAGAAGGCATAAGATGCAATAATAATGGGGGATGAATTGGAGGATATACTTATTAGAGTTCCTACAATTACACCAATCGCTGCACCATTTCCTGCACCTGTTCTGTAACTAAAAATAAGAATAATTATGATACATAAGACATTTTTAGGACTTATGCTAAAGATAGTCCATGTACCAAGACCACCAACTGTTAAGGCACATGCAATAGCTATACTTAAAATCTCTTCATTTGTTAGGCTATACCTCTTTGTTGGGCTTCCAAGTACCTCAAGTACGTTTCTAAATACAAAAACAAGTGCAAATATAATAAATCCATTTAGAAGTGCTTTAAGAATGTCATATAATAAGAAGCCCTGAAAATAGGTAAGTACCATCTCCGGTATTAAAACGCCAGCAAATGCGATAATTCCCACCCTTAGTGGCGAACCTGCACTCTTTTTAAAAGGAATATTTATGGCATTAAATAGAAGCATAGCTGTGACCACGGTGTACAGTTGTATAGTTGCACCTGAGGAAAGCATTCCTGCAAGTATTGCGATGGATATAAATACTCTATTTACATTAATCCCCAGCGTAGCTGCATATAAGGCAATACCAAATGGCATTAGGCCACCGAGTAATGATATTCTTCCCAACAAAAAAGCCGCTGGTAGAATAATAAGATTTGTTTTATTCAAATAATCCAGTATAGCTGATACTTTTGAACTATTTTCTTTCTTCTTTTCTGTTGCATTATACCCCCCAATATGCTTATATGGAAGTGTTTCTGTTTTCATCCTTAGTAACCCCCTGTATTCTTATCATCTGTTTGCTACATCGTTCATGCAGAATGATTATAAATCAGAGGCGTGGAAATATTTGTCACTTTTAGTATTTAGGAAATAACCTTGTTTAGACAGTTATCCCTAAAAAGCTTTACAGCTATAACATGAATTTAAGTGTTTCAAGCTTGATTAAATCCAACATATAGCTACGGATTCTAAGTATTTTGATATACTCTGTCGAAATGTTTTTTATTTTTACAACCTACTCAGTGGGATATATATTAATATTCTGGAAAACATATTAATCAAAGTTCTATAGCATGATAGAGTACAGACCGCCTTTTGAGCGTATACACTTAGTATTAAGATACGTAAATATTGTATTTAAAGGAGTTGCAGCACATATGAGAAAACAGGTTAGGGATTTCTTACTAATTAATCTTGGTCTGCTTCTAGTTGGTATCGGTATTTTTCTTTTCAAAATACCAAATAACTTTGCAACTGGAGGAGTAAGTGGCGTAGCGATAATAGTGAGCAGTTTTTTCCCTAATATTGATGTTGGACCAATGATGCTTATAATTAATATAATTCTAATCATAATAGGATTTTTCTTTCTAGGTACGGACTTTGGGTCGAAAACCTTCTACTCTAGCTTTGCACTTTCAGGTATAGTATGGGCTCTTCAAAGGATTTTTCCGTTAAAGAGCCCTCTTACTGATGATAAATTGCTTGAACTTATTTACTCTATTATTTTGCCTGCCATCGGTTCAGCAATTGTATTTAATCTCAACGCATCGACAGGAGGTACCGACATTGTAGCCAAAATACTTAGTAAACATACAAGCCTCAATATAGGAAAAACCTTACTTTTAACAGATTCTCTTATTGCAGCAGGAGCTGGAGTAGTATTTGGCATAAAGATTGGCATGTATTCCGTTTTGGGACTAATTATCAAGTCCTTCATGATTGATCTTATGATAGAGGGCTTGAATGTCAGCAAGCAGCTGGTAATAATCAGTTCAAAACCTAAAGAAATTGAAAATTACATCGTTTCGCAGCTTCATAGAGGTGCTACAGTTTATAAGGCAGAAGGCGCTTACACGCATAAACCAGAAGAAGTAATTACCACTGTTTTAAGCCGAAGACAGGCAATAAAACTTCGTACCTTTATACGGGGTATCGACCATTCTGCCTTTATTACCATAAGTAATACCTCTGAAACTATTGGAAAAGGTTTCAGAAGCATTGATACGTGATAAGTGAAAGGCGCCTTTGTAAGAAACATACTGCGCAGACTTCTTTAATACAATAGTTTATCTAGTAATAGTAACCTTGTTTAATCCTCTTGGACTATCTGGATTTAACCCCTTTAGCAAGGACAACTCACATGCAAACATCTGTGCAATGACAACATTAAATAGTGGTGATACATAGTCACTGCAGTTTTTTGGGATTTCAATCCTACTATCTCCTAGCTCCAACAATTCATTGTTATTGGAGATAATTAGTATATCTGCTTCACTGTCCTTAAGTTTATTTATCATTTCTAAAATATCCTTTGAAGAAGGCCCATCAGGTGCATATACAACTACAGGCATATCCCTCTCTATCATAGCAAAGGGTCCATGGTGGAAGTCAGATGTTGCAAATGCTTTTGCACGCACATATGTAGTTTCCTGGATTTTGAGAGCTGTCTCTAGGGCAATTGAATAATTTATTCCTCTAGCCAATACAAAACATTCCTTCATAAATCTATACTTTTTTACTACTTCTTTAATATTATCAGCTTGCTTAAACACACACTTCATAATATCAGGTACCTGATTTAGTTCTTTCAACAGTTCCTCATTTTGAGACCATTTTGCAATGAAGTTTATTAGAAGAAATATTGTAGAAGTAAATGTCTTCGTTGCAGCTACACTTTTTTCAACCCCTGTATCACAGAAAAAATGATATTTTGATGCTAGAGCAAGTGGTGAATCAACAAAGTTTGTTACACTCATAGTGACTGCTCCTTGTTTTGCTGCTGCTCTTACCACTTCGATAGCATCAGCAGCCTTTCCTGATTGTGAAATACCAATGACAAAGCAATTCTCCATATTTATATGTTTATTATACATTGTAAATACAGATGGTGCTGCCAATGAAACTGGGATACCTATTAAAGTTTCAATTGCATATTTTGTGTATACTGCTGCGTGATCTGATGTACCTCTTGCAGCTATAATAACTGTAGAAATGTCCCTGTGTTCTAAATCTTTAATGAGCTCGTCAATAACTGCCTTATTTGTTTCGACTGTTCTCTTCAAAACCGCAGCTTGCTCTAATATTTCTTCCCACATCTTAACCATATAAGTTTTCACCTCTAATTAAATTTTTTCCTAAATAGTTTAGTTGTATCTTAAGTAAAATATAGGTATAGTTGTATATACCACTATACCTATATTTTACTTTACCTTATATAATAAATCAACAGTTAGTAAATATTTTTTTATAAATAAGTACTTCCGTAATTGACTTGTGAGTGTCTAATCATGACTCATAAAAATACGCACGCTATAGTTATACTTGTCAGCGCGATATACATCCCGTTCATAGAAAAGCTTCTTACCTTCTTTTGTATAGCTTATACCTGAAATTTCGAGTACAGGTACACCCGCATAAATCATAAGTAACTCACGATTTCCCTTATCAGCTTTTACAGCCTCTATTTTATTATCAATATAGCTAATATCTATTGAGTATTCAGTTTTTAAAAGATTGTATAAAGATTTTGTCAAATCCAGTTTATTTATATTAGGGCATAGCTTTTCAGGAATAAACACTTCTTCCACTGCAATAGGAGTTTCATCCGCAAGTCTAAGCCTTTTAATCCTAAATACCTTTTGATCAGAATCCAAATTAAGATATTCTTTAATATCAAAGCAGTCGACTTCTTCTGTCAACTCTAGAACTCTAGTTGAAGGAAGCATTCCCTGTTGCGTTACTGTTTGTGAAAAACTCATTATATTCCTTTGTTCAAACTTAATCTCATTTACAAAAGTGCCCTTTCCCTTTTCACGTATAAGAAATTTCTCGGAAGACAGCAGATTAATTGCCTGACGGACAGTCATACGGCTTATACCTAGCTTTTCTGAAAGTTCTCTTTCAGATGGAATAATACTTCCAGCAGGATATTCTCCAGAATTGATTTTATCTAGCAAAATTGTCTTTAGCTGAAAATATGCTGGAATAGGACTCTTTTTATCTATAAACATTTACATCCTCCATTAGCCCTGACATTCACATAAAAATAATTAGTGCTAGTGCCTTTTTATTAAATAAATTTTACCTAACCTAATAACAAAAGTCAAACCATCTGTTAACATGGTCTGAGTCAGTTCTTGTCCATCTCCTCTAGCCATGAATGTACTCTCTGTGTTTTGCAAATTTATTCTATTACTTGTATTGCAAAATAATATTTTGTTAAACAATTTTATATTTTAGCTGGGCGAACCCATAAAAAAAAGATTGCATTGTAAAATGCAATCTTTTTTGGTGGGAACTATAGGGCTCGAACCTATGACCCTCTGCTTGTAAGGCAGATGCTCTCCCAGCTGAGCTAAGCTCCCAAATGGTGACCCGTAGGGGAATCGAACCCCTGTTATCGCCGTGAAAGGGCGGTGTCTTAACCGCTTGACCAACGGGCCATAAAAAAGCGATAGAAACTATCGCTTAAATATTGGTAGCGGCGGTGGGATTTGAACCTACGACCTGTCGGGTATGAACCGAATGCTCTAGCCAACTGAGCCACGCCGCCATTTATTTTGCCCGTTCTGTAACGTGCTTTTACATTATACAAAAGAAGGCTCACTGTGTCAATAGGAAATTTTATCTTATTTTAATTTCTTTTTTAACCTTTCTTTCTTAACCCTTTTTAACCTCTTTTTATTTTCTTTTATTTCTTTACTTACATTCATTTTTTAAAATAAAAAATCCCTATGTTAAACTTCAACACAAGGATAGAATTTTCAGAAGGAATATATTAAGACTAGCTAGTGGAATTAATCCACCAGCCAGAATGGTTTGTTTTCACAATATAAATTTTATAGTAATATAGCTAATATGTATATGTGAAAAATATTAAATTTTTTTTATTTAAAATCAAATAAAATTGTATAGTTTTTCTCAGACTTAATTATAGACGGCCTTTGATAGCTACATAGATTAAAAAACCTTTGAAAGCCTTGATACTAGCTTATCTTTTGCGAAACATTATTTATTAGTATCGTATAATGTTTCACAATCTGTTATATTTGTTATAATAATTATAAATTATTTAAACTGAGGAAGGTATTCCTTGTTTTCTTTCAATATGTCATCAAGTAACTTTATCGCAATATCTGAAGAAGGGACAAGAGGATGAACTGTCAGTGCCTGCAATGCTGAATCGTAATTCCCGTTTACTGCAGCATCGATAGTCAATTGCTCATAGTTTTTTACAACCTGAAGAAGACCCCTTATTTTTAAGGGAGCATTTCCAATATTTAAGGGGTGTGCTCCCTGACCATCGATAATGCAATTTCTTTCAATGACTGTATCATCTGGAAGATCTTTAATTGATCCGTTATTTAGAACGTTGACAATCTGGATGTCGCCCTTGTTATTATAAATCGAATTGATAAGGGAGCAGGCTGCATCAGAATAATGTGCACCCCCTCGTTCCTCAAGCTGTTTTGGTTTTGTATCAAGTTCCAGATTTTTATAAATCTCGAATAACTCTTTCTCAACCTCCTTTACAACTTCACCTCGAGTACCTTCGGTCTTTGCATGCTTCTTGCATTCCTCCAGCATTTCTGCAGTCATATAGTAGTATTTAAGATAGTCCACCATAAACATACCAAGAGATCTAAGGAATCTAGGACTTACATTTATATTAGGAATATTTTTAAGACTTTCAGTAGTTTCGACACACAACTTATCAATTAATTCAGCAGTTACATCGCAACCTTTAACAATAACTTTGCTTCCCCAAGCAAGATGATTTATACCAATATAGTCTATGAATACGTCCTCCATGGGTACATTAAATAATTCAGCAACTGTACTCTGCATACCAATTGGTACATTACACAGTCCAATAGCTTTTACTGAGCTATGGTTTAGAATTGTTTCGGTAACAATGCCAGAAGGATTGGTAAAATTAATAAGCCAAGCGTTAGGACATAACTTTTCCATATCCTTACAAATATCAAGAATTACAGGTATTGTACGTAGCGCGTTAGCAAATCCACCTGGGCCAGTCGTCTCTTGGCCGATTACATCATATCTTAAAGGAATTTTCTCATCCCTTATGCGAGCATCCATAAGTCCAGCTCTAAACTGTGTCGTAACAAAATCGGCGCCGTCGAGAGCTTCTTGCCTATCAAGAGTGGTATGTATATTAATGTCGACACCAGCCCTTTTTACCATCCGTCGCCCCAAAGCAGCAGCTATTTCGAGCTTTTCCAAACTTTCTTGGATATCCACAAGGTAGATATCTTTAACTGGTAATTCATTGTGTCTATTTATAAATCCTTCAATCAATTCTGGAGTATAACTTGATCCACCACCTATTGTAGCAACTTTTAAATATTTATTTGACATATAAAGCCTCATTTCTCCACCGACATAAAAATATATTAACAAAAGACCCACTTTCAGTGGTTAAATGGACCTTGATTATAAAAACTTACTAAAGTTCTGCTTATTTACAGGTTTCACGTATAATAAGCTCAGGTTCAAACACCTTGATTTTAGGTTTCATCTCTGGATTGTTAATTGCCTCTACCAGAAGATTAATACTTTCAACTCCTATTTTATATAGCGGCTGCCTCAATGTAGTTAGCTTGGGATATTTAATATCATCGTCTTTTGGCTTATCGTCATCAAAACCTATAATCGCTATATCTTCAGGAGTTTTTAATCCGTTTTCGTACATTGCTTTAATGGCACCAAATGCAGTTTTATCAGATCCGAAGAAGATTGCGTCTGGAATATCACCGCTTAAGATTATTTTCTGCATCTGGTCATACCCTGATTGCTCAAAGAAATCAGCGTTTATTATATCGTGGGTGCTCAATGGAATTGAATAATCCTGCATGGCCTTAATAAAACCGTTAAAACGATCAAGTGAAACCTTATAATTCATATCACCTGAAAAATGCCTTATTTTTTTGTAGCCGACTTTAATGAGATGCTCAGTAGCCTTGTAAGCACCTAAATAGTTATCCACCTGAACGTTATTTATCGCCGTGTGTGGAAAAGTACCTTCAATTAAAACAAAGCAGGCATTGCTGGAAACAATATTATCAATGACCTTTTGATCTTTCAGATAACTGCCATAGGCAATTACTCCATCAGTCCTTCCTTGTAGGAAAAAGTCAAAATATTTTTGCTTTATTTCCTCGTTGCCACGCCCACTGCAAAAAATAATGTTATATCCCAACTTTTCACCTGTATCTTGAAGTCCTTGGATTAAATCAAAAAAGTATGAATCACACAGTTGATCCATAATAATACCGATAGTCTGTGTTTTTTGCGTCACAAGTGAACGAGCCAAAGCATTTGGTTTGTAATTAAGTTCCTCTATTACAGATAATATCTCTCTTCTTTTTTTATCACTTACACCAGTCTTGTTGTTAAGTACCCTGGAGACAAGTGTTCTCGAAACATTAGCCTTTGAAGCGATTTCAGATATATTAGTCATAGTTACATCTCCCAGCCGTATATAAGTAAAATAAAATGTAAATCGATACACATCCTCTATTATACTATATATATCAGTGATGTCAACTCTATTACTTTTAAACTTATATATGAATTCGATGCAAATTTGATACATTTTATTCCCTTTTATACAATTTTCTTGTTGACATGTAATTTGTATAGTGTTATAAATGAAGATGCCGTGTGAATCGATACACACTTTAACTCATTGACCGATATTCATCAAAATAATTTGTCCTTGAGAAAATAAAATGAGAAAGAAGTGATAATTTCTACGTTTGTTAACCTTTTTATTAAGTATTAAATCTTATTAACACCAGTTTCAAACTTATTATCGATGTTTTTATTATCAGTTTGGAGGAATTTTTTTGAAGTATATCATGGGAATTGATCAAGGAGGCACTAAGACAGAGGTTGTTGTCTCTGATATGTATGGAAATATACTTGGATATGGTAAGAGTAGAGGCGCCTATCATCACAAAGATGGAGTTGCTACTGCCACTGCTGCTGTTAGAGAAGCATCTGATATGGCAATGTCCAAGCTGGAGATATATTCTAGGGATATAGGTCTTTTGGTAGCTGGAATGACAGGTATGGACTGGCCAGAAGATTACCCTATACTTAAATCGGTGCTTTTCGATGCTACCGGAGTACATAATATAAAAATATACAACGATTCAATCATAGCAATGTACGGTGGAACTACAAAAACCTCAGGTATAGTAATGTGTGCAGGAACTGGACTGAATGTAGCTGTAAAGGGTCCCCGCGGTGATGAGGCTGTATTAGGCGACTATATAAGGGCTGAGGACCAGGGTGGAAGTGCTTTGGCTAGGAGGGCTATACAGCTAGTCTTTTTATCTGATATTAGACTTTGCAGTAGCACAAAGCTAACACAATTATTCTGTAATTACGCAAGGAATAATACCGTTGATGAACTTTTATATCTTTATTCTACTGATGAAGAGTTTCGTTCAAATATTAGGTATCTTATCCCTCAGATTATTGACATTTCCAGGCATGATGAGGTAGCGAACAAACTTATAGTTGAATTTGCTAAGGATATAAGTCAATATGTGTATGCAGGCTTAAATAAGTACAACATGCTTGGTATTGATACTGATGTCGTTCTTTCAGGAAGTGTGCTAAAAGGCAAAAATAACCTTTTAACAGAAAAAATATCAGAATGTGTCAAAATTTTTGCTCCGAATACATCTATTATAAATGCAAAATATGAGCCAGTTGTAGGAGCATATATACGTGCGTTGATGACTCTTGATAATTTTGAAAGTGATAAAAAAACCATTCTTCATAACCTACATGAATCAGCAATTAGTTATATCCTTACAAGAGACTTGTAATAATAGATTAAGCAGTTTTTTCACAAATGGTACGCTGCATCACAAATACATATAGTAAAAATATTAATTGATGCTTACCCTAAAAGCCCGCGGAACAAGTCAGTGGGCTTTTGGCTGCTTTATTATCTAAATATAATAAAATTAAAATATGTTTAATTTATTATTCCGACTATATAAGCAGATATATTATAATGGTAATGTAAATACTTTTTTCTCAGGTACAATTGCTAAAATAGTACTTCCATATAAAAATTATTTCAATGAGGATTATTTCAATGTGCTTATTCAGGGCTGCTTCCAAAGATTGCTACATATTGGTCCATCAAGTAGAACTTCTTTCCATTCCATTTAAGAACACTTTGTACATATCCCAAGGAATCGGCATGATACCGACCTGAAATTCTTTGGTATCCTAATAATTCATAGATTCCATTGCCATCAAAATCAATAGGATACAATCCACTTAGGGGATCAACCCAGCCCTCAATAGGGGCTTTCAGCTCCCCGTTTGGTGTATATATTTCATTTAAATATTCCGCATCCTTGTAAGTTATATCAATTATGTATTCTGTTCCCAATTCAACGTTTTTCACCAGGACTTGATAGAAATTCATAAATACTACTTTATAGCTGTATTTATTATTGTAATCCTCATAATCAAATAGCAGCTTAATTTGATTGCTTATATCAGAAAACAAATAGTAAAACATAATACCCCCACTGCCACCTGAGGCTATGCTAATGAGTATGTCATTTATTTTATCACCTGTAAAATCCCCTAAAAATATGCCTGGGCTGTACCCTGCATCTGATGCAAGTCTGATGCTTTGCTTAAAGCCTGTTTTGCCATCCCTGATATTTAACGTAATATCTCTTATAAATCCGCTATTTGGCATTCTAGTACCAGTAAGATATACATGCTCTGGCATATTATCTCCATTGACATCACCATAAGCACTTGCAACAATATTTTTTATATTATTATTAGATTGGTTAAACCGATTTACATTATACAAAATTTGCCCCTCCCTGTTTCTAAAATTAAGTATAATTGTTTAATATCTAAGATTAATTGTCTCTAAAAGGCTCTCCAGTTCAAGAACTCTGCTTATTCAAGGTATATCTCATACCATTACTATATAATATGGTTACTTCACATTTTTGTGCCCATATATAATTCTCTTTTTCCCATCTATAGCAGTGATATTCCCTCTGTACCTTAGAACTTTGTTTGCCCGATGTCTACCACCGCTAATTCGCATGCATTAATATGCGCCAGAATAAGCGGTGCTACGACCCTGGATAACGATTTCTAAGATTCCGCGGGAGTAAACCCAACTCCCTCGGAACCTAAGAACTCTGTTTATATCTCAAGTATTTTGTGCTATTATGTTACTAAAAGTAACCGATTGAAATAAAAATAGCCTCTAATGCTCTCACTCAAATAAGTGTCAGTAAAATAGGCTATACCTTGGATTGTTATACTTAAGATATAAGGAGAAACACAATGGAAGCACATCATCAAATAAGCAGCTCTACTAATGGGGGACACTTCCCGATACATATTTTTAATACAGATGCCCAAGAGTATCCTCCCCACTGGCACGAAAGAATTGAGTTAGTTTATGTATTGGGTGATGAGCTTAAGATTGGTGAAAACAATGTAGTATACACATTACATAACAGGGATATCTTTATAGTAGGAATGGGTGAAGTGCATTATTTTTTAATGCAGCCCCAAAAATGTGATAGGATAATTGTTGACTTCGAGCCCTTCATGTTCAAAGAACTATCAAACTTTATATCTGGAATAAAGATTGTTGACCCATTTATTCCCTATAAAAGTAATATGGACTGCTCTGAATTTTCTGTTCACAATTTTTTTGAAAAACAAATTTTAAGTATTCAACAAGAAATGCAAAAGAAGAAAGCAGGCTTTGAATTTATCGTTGGTGCAAGACTTTATGACCTCGCTGCTGGTATTATCCGATATGTTCCGAATGAGAAAATATGCTCTGCCAAAAAAACTAAACAACTCAAAAAGTTAGAAATTCTTGAACAGGTTACGAAATATATAGATAGCAACTTTAGAGAAGAAATTACATTAGCTGAGGTTTCGAAATATGCAAACTTTAGTATGTTCCATTTTACTCGATTCTTCAAAGATACTACTGGTATGACCTTTATTCAATATTTAAACAACTATAAGGTATCAAAAGCGGTAAACATGCTTATAAATACCTCTGACTCTATATCAGAAATAGCCTTCAATTCAGGTTTTAATAGTATTAAAACCTTCAACCGTGTTTTTAAGCAGGTAAAGGGCTGCTCTCCATCACGTTTTAAAAAAGCAATATTGTGCTAATATATAGCAACGTTTGGCTAGAATTACGGTTCTTTTTTTCATATAATACAGTTACGGAGGGAGTACTTAATATGATTAGAAAAACCGCATCAATTGATATGCCAATTTATATAGAGGCACCTTCACAGATTGGATTATTCACATATGACAATAATACGTTTATAGTTGAATCCTTTAGGGAAACAGACGCAGAAGTAACATTTATTGTTCACAATGAAAATGCCTCTCTATATCCAATTGCTGCAAATAAGCATCAAATGTATACCGATGTTAATAGGATTACTAGTGATGGAATGACATATTTCAAAATATTTATGAGGCCTGGTTCACACAAAGCTTTCCGTATTGAATTGATGCCAAATTAGCTTACTTCAACCTCCCCTGATTTCCATTCTTCCATCTTTCTGCATACTTCTTCACGGGTCTTTTTACAAATGTCTGGCAATTCGCCTCCTAGTGCTTTCTCAGCTTGTGCAAAGCCCTCATCTATAGCACTCATGAGTTTGTTATACATCTCTGGATTGTCATTGGAAATAGCCTTTGCAAAAGCAACTATTCTGTCACTAACAGCCTTTACGCCACATTCTCCATCTTCTGATATTGCCTGCTGTGCAGCAGCCCTTGTCTTTTCATCGACGATTAATTCTTCTTTACCGGATAGTACATCCTTGAAAGATTTTCCCTGGCTTTTGAGCAGTTGTTCAACCATATCTCTCAAGTTTTGAGTTGCTTTGTTGGCCTCAGCCCATAATCTGTTTATCTCTTCAGCATTAAATTTGCTAGTTTTCTCAGTCTCATCAGATCGTTCAGTTGACAATGTAACAGATGTTGTCTGAGTCACGGATGCTGCCTGCATTACAGGTGATGTCTGTATTACAGATGACGTCTGCGTTACAGATGTTGTTTGTGTTACAGATACCACAGACTTGCTGTAGGTTGCAGCCGCATTATCCATCTTTCCCAGTTCCAGCACCGCTGCTGCCTCTTGAGACTTAGCCTGAGCCTTGCTGGTACTTTTTATATTCTCCTGTTTCCTTGAGACCTCATATTTTTGAGTAACGGCTTGATTATTATTCACTCCATTTATCATACTCTTATCCCTCCTTAGATAATCATTATATCCTTATGTATAACTTTTCGGCTAAAAGCATGCTTTACTTGATGTATTTTTTTTTACACTTTGAGAATTGTATTAACAAACGTTATCCTTTTTTTACTTATTTAATTGTATAAATGCCATAATTATAGGGTATAAATAATAAAGCCACTTTCGTACTTAAAACAGTCTTTCTACGCTCTAGTGATATTCATATAATAATGAAAGTGAGTTTTCAAAAATTGTGTCAAATGTAACAATTCACGAAACTTGACGCATAGGAGGCTCTATGATAATTCAGTGTGAACGAAAGGCATTTATCGTGCAAGATGACTTGATAGCTATAACTCGAGATGATAAGCTGATTGGTTATGGCAAGGTTATTGCTATTTTAGAGGAACATGTACTTGTTGATGTGGATGCAAACGCTAGCAAATCTTTATTTGAAATTTTTAGTGAAAAAATCCCTTGTGATTTTGCATTTGTAAACGAAAGATATTGCCCACAAACCGGAGAAGTGAAGAAAGTTCCTTGAAAGTCCAATAATAAGTATAAATGGGGCTGTCTTATTTTGAACAGCCCCATAAAAATATCATTTACATAAGTTAAAAAGCATAATATTAGTCAATAATTTTACTCACTAATATATTTAGTCTTGATATACCTAAACATCCCTTGTTCTAGCATCAATAATAATTATAGATAAAGCTTAGATAATTTTTATCTTACCACTTGTTAACAATTTGTTATAAAATTTATAACAATTTATTAACTTTTTCTTTATAAATTGTACATAATTTCTCTGTATCATAATACCATAAGGTAATTAAAATTAATTTTACAGATTGGAGGATTTAATATGTATAATAATGACGATTGGGATAATCAATTCCAAAATAATTTCAATTTTGAAAGTAATTCAGAACCACAATATAAGGAGCAGTATCAGTATCAGGACCAACACTATTACAAAGAAAACATTGCTAAACCAGAAAAGAAAAAGCACAAATTTTTAACATATATGTCGCTTGTATTAGTAACCTCGGTCGTTACCAGCTTTATCGTAGGTGGAGCAATGTATACCAGCTTCTCAAAACAATTAGGTAATGTACAGGCTACTGTTGCTCAAGTTTCAAAAAATACTCAGCAATCAGCCACAAAAGTTGCGTCTACGACATCCTCTGTAACTGGAACAAATCTAGTATCTACTAATTCCAGTAATTTGACTGTACCTGAGATAGCAAAAAAGGTAGGTCCCTCTATTGTTGGTATCAAAATGCAAGTGAAGAGCACCAGACAATCAAGCTTTTGGGGTAGTAGCCCTTCCTCTTCAGATTCTGAAGGCTCAGGTATTATAATTAGTAAAGATGGATATATAATGACAAACTACCATGTTGTTCAATATGCTGATCCAAATAGCAATATAAAAAATACTACACTGACTGTGTATTTGCCTGATAAAAGAGAAGCAAAGGCTAAATTTATTGGCGGAGATAGTGACAATGATTTGGCTCTTATAAAAATTGACTTGACTGGCCTACCAGTTGCAGAACTCGGTGATTCATCTGCAATTGAGGTCGGAGATCTAGCTGTTGCCATAGGTAATCCTCTTGGAATGGAGTTTGCTGGTTCTGTGACCTCAGGTGTAATTAGTGCATTAAATAGGCGATTGGATACTGGGGATGTTACAATGAATCTGATTCAGACAGATGCAGCTATAAACCCTGGTAATAGTGGTGGTGCTTTATTAAATTCAAAAGGACAGGTTATTGGTATAAACTCTGCAAAAATATCTATTACAGGTGTAGAAGGTCTAGGCTTCGCAATTCCAATAAATACAGCTAAGCCTATAATTGAACAATTAAAAAATTATGGTTATGTAAAAGGTAAACCATTAGTTGGAATATCAGCCCAAGAGGTTTCAGAGGAAGTATCTAGTATGTATGGGATACCTGTAGGCGTGTACATTGTTGAAGTCTCACCTGGTGGTGCTGCTGAAAAAGCCGGAATTTTAAAGGGTGATGTTCTAATAAAACTGGATGGCAAAAAAATCGAGACAATGGCTGATATAGATGCTATCAAGAAATTGCATAAAGCAGGTGATACTGTTAACGCTGTAGTATCAAGGAATGGAAAAGATGTTACTGTAAAGCTTACCTTTACTGAAGACAAATAAGTTATACTTTAGTAAATTAATTGAGTTAGCATACTATATTGCACTCCCCTATAAGGACCAAGGTCATGAGAGGTGAAACCTCTCATGACCTTGGTCTTTATCTAAAACCCTGTGTTTTTTAATAGTTATTAATTTAGTATTTATACTACCTATCACTCTTTTACAACTTACCTATCTTCAAATAAAAAGTCTGTAATCTCGGCTTCAGTACTATCTTCCACAAAGCGCATTACCTCATCTAGGACAGTATTTGCCTGAACCCTACTAGATGATACGCAAGCTATTCCAATTACTATAGTTTGATGATAATCCTGCTCCTCTATCTCAGCAATTGATACATTAAATTTATTGCGAGTCCTTTGTAATAAGCTTTTGACAATCATACGTTTTTCTTTTAAAGAATGACATGTAGGAGCATAAAGCTTTAGTCTTAGTGTTGATACAATCATTGCTCATTCTCCACTTCTAAATTTGGTCAGTTAAGTTCTGCTTCCACTAACCATTGGCCGCGTCTTAGTCTATTAATACCCCAATTCTTCTCCCACAATTACTATTTTTATCCTGTCCTTTTTGCGTTGATATGCAGAAACAACATAATTGCAGCATATTCTAGCAGGGCTATTACAACCACTTGCCATATCAGTAGCATCGTTTAAGAAGGATACACACTCACCTTTCTCTTTACAATAGGTTTCGCAGGATAATCTTGTACTATTAGCAGGTGCTGCAATTGATTTAACACGTTTTATAGCATCATCGAGAGTTCTGACAATCTTATTATATCCAACTATCATTATTACAGACTTTGGTCCATAGCATATGGCAGCAACTCTATTAGAATTTCCGTCTACGTTATATAACTCGCCATTTTCTGTTATTGCATTTGAGCTGCAGATATAGGCATCCGCTGAAAATGAATCAATAAATACTTTTTCAACATCCTCCTTGGACAAGCCTTCCTTATATCTATCTAAAAAATTATATTTTCCACTTCTTAATAGTTCTAGTATGCCACTTTCAGATAAAGTATAAGAACCACCAACTGCAACAGTGTCTCCATCCTTCAATAGCTCTGATACCTTACTCACTATGTCTGCTTTTCTCTCAACATAATGCACCTGCATATTATTCTTCTCTAGATTTCGTGTTACCTTGCTTATCCTTTTTTCAAGTATAGCTGTTTTACTTTTATCCATTATATATCTACCCCCTAATCTTAAACCGACAAAACTATTCTAATCTTATTTATACTAATTTGCACTTAAACATGGCTTTTCTAATACGAAATAGTATCAAAATTTTTATAGTGGTGTAAATTATTCTGAAATATACTCAAATCTTCTAAAGCTCAATCCATCTTTTTCGATTATTTCATTCCACATTTGCGCAGGCCTTACCCATATTCCCATTTCTCCATAGAGAGCTTGGTATACAACCATTTCTTCTAAAGTTTCGCTGTGCCTAGCTATGTAAAGAACCCTGTATTCATTGCCCTTGAAGTGTCTGTATTTTCCAATTTTTATTTCGTTCATCATAACCTCCATTATTCTTATGTCACTGTGGCACAAATAGTAATAAAAATTGTTCGTTAACATTATTATACTCACTTTATGCTAGTATATATGGCATTATTCAATTTGCTTAAAATGTGCCAGATACTGTATCTTTTTCTGAGTTTCATACTCCAAGCAATTTTAATAATGCTTTTTCAAAATCTTCATCATTATCCTTAGAACGTTTTTTAATACTACCCGTTCTGCCCCCTGCCCTGCGGACCTTTTGCCCTATGTGTCTTTCAAATAGCAACCTATCTATGTTATTGTCAGAATAGATTAATCCATTTTGATTTAACACCTTTGCACCTTTTCCCAAACCCATCGCAGCAACCCCATAATCTTGTGTAACTATTATATCTTCACGCTTTACAAGATTTATAAGCGCTATATCTACGCTATCTCTGGCCTTATCTACAGTAATAATAGTACTATAGCCATCGTAAAGCTCATGACTTGTATCAATTAACATTGTAACAGGAATACTATATTTTTTTGCAATCCTCACAATTATTTCTTTGACCGGACATGCATCTGCATCCACAAGTATTTGCATATATCTCCTTTTAAATCCCTACTAAAAGTAAATTAGGAACTATATTAACTATTCTTTTTTCGCATCTATCTTGATTTTTTCTTTCTTATATCCCATATCAACCATCCTCCAAGAAAAAGAGCTGTTGCATACCCAAGCACTCCTAATAACGGTATTCCAAAAATTTTCAATTTCATATCTGTAGTACATATCAGACTAGAGCCTATAAGTAAAGCAGCGTTAATGATGCAAATGATTAATTTATTGACCATTTTGTCTATGGCAGAAAGTGGCTCATCTGAGCCAGTGAGTTCTATATTTACTTTTGTCTGACCTTTTATAGTCATTTTAAGAACATCTGAGAGCTGTGCGGGTATATCTATTGCCTTACGTGCTGAGCCATATAGCGTTTTTTGTACCCTTTTAAGTTCCTGCGACCAATCCATGTCATTCCATATCTCTTGAGACATGCGGTTTGCCATAACTTGAATGATATTTGTTTCAGGCGAAAGCTTACCCAAAACGCCCTCTATTGTTATTATTCCACGACTTAGCATACTCATGCCTTTTGGCAATGAAATACCGTGGTTATTTGCAAGCATGAGAAACTCTTCCATTATAATTCCTAAATCCATCTGTCCAATGCTCATACTGCCATATTTTGATAACATATCATCAATGTCAGAGTAAAGTCTTGCATGATTGATCCTACCCTTGTGATTACCGAGTGTTAGTATTATATTCTTTATATCATCAATATTATTCTCCGCAATAGCTTTAACAGCATTTTTAAATAACAGCTTATCTCTATTTGACAGCCGACCCATCATTCCTAAATCAATCCAAACAATTTCGCCTTCTCGTATCCGGATATTTCCGGGATGCGGATCTGCATGAAAAAATGCGTCATCAATAATTTGCTTTATATAATTGTCAGCTAGTTTTAAACCAATCTCAGTTAAATCATATCCCCTTGAAATAAGTTGCTCAGTATCATCTATCTGGATTCCATCAATATACTCCATCACAAGTACTTTTGAAGTAGTAAATTTATGTTCAATTTTCGGGCAAGTTGCATAAACAACATCACGATTATAGTCAAAAAACTCATCTGCGTGGCGGGCCTCAATTAAAAAATCCATTTCTTGACATGTTACTGCCCACATTTCATCAATAATCATACCAAAATCTAAGGCATTCCCGGTATTAACAGCAATTTTTAGAATTTTTGACGCTTTTCTTAGTAAAGATATATCTCTAGCCATAATATCTTTAATGCCAGGACGCTGTACTTTAATAACGACTTTCTCTCCACTTTTTAGTACTGCGAAATGTGCTTGAGCAATGGAGGCCGAGCCTAGCGGAGCCTTGTCAATAACTTCGAAAACCTCATTTAATCCTGTTCCATACTCGTCCTCAATAACTTTTTTTACTTCCTCAAAGTCCATTGGTCTAACGTCAGCTCGAAGTTTTTCAAGTTCCTTACAATACTCATCTGGAAGTATCTCCTTGCGCATGGACATAACTTGCCCAAGCTTAACAAAAGTAGGACCCAAGTCCTCAATGATTTTCCTGAGTTTTTCAGGTGTAATGCCTTTAACAACCTCGTTTTTTACCAATACGCCAACTATTTCACGAAGTCTATTCTTACTATTGTCAGAACTATTCGCCTGTTTCTCCATCATCAGCTTTCCTCTCCAATTCAGCAAGTTTAGCCTTTATAGCAGCTATATCTTCCTTACTCATTTTGTCAAGTTGATTAGCAATGGATGATGCGCTCATAGTTGGTTTGTTCGTATTTGATGCAGTCGTAGTTGATTCATTCTTAACCTTGGTTTCAACATTTCTTTTTAGCTCTTCATTTAGAACTTTTCCTTGCTCAACAGTCATTTCACCTTTTTTTACTAATTCATCAAGGACTTGCTTAGATTTCTCAGCTGTTGTTGCAACTGCACCGATTCCAGCCAAAACTATTTTTTTTAGATCATCACTGATATTAGTAAACATATGGAGCCTCCTTTAGTCGCGTAGCGACCACAAAGTTTGATAAATCATTTGTTTCTGCACATTTTTTCATACTCAAGTGGAGTCATATTCAAGACATCTTTGAATACTTTAAAAAAATATGTGTAATTATTGAAACCTACTTCTTTTACTATATCTTTTAGCTTTAAGCTTCCAGTCTCAATTATCTGCTTTGCATACTCTACTCGTATACTATTTAAATATTCTACAAACCCCATTCCACAATCTTCTTTAAAAACCCTGCTAAGATATGAACTGTTCAACCCTATATACTCCGCAACCTCATTTAACGATATATTGTTTTTATAATTCTTTTGCATATACCCAATAGCTTTTTTAGTATATTCAGAATAGTTGTGATTAAACTTAGCTTCGGCCATAAGGCTAGCTAACTTTTCGTATGACTTAAGTATCCACTCCCTCATTTCTATTAATGTTTCAAGCTTTTTCATACTAGCATACGGTATTTCACTATCGTTATATACTCTTTTTATGTCTATCCCTGTTTCACGAGCAACTCTATTTACAATATTAATAAGCTCAGCGCATATCATTTGAATTGAATTATAGCTAAGCTTTTTATCAACCAACCTTGCAAACACCATATTCAGACAGTCTACTATTTTGCCATAATCTTGCGTCTTTAACGCCGCAATGATGCTTTTCTCCTCATTTACATCCAAATTAAGGTATTCATTTGTAAAGCTTCCCGAGGACTCATTTATTATCTTGTCCTTACCTTTAAAAAATCTGTCTTGTAGCATATTTTCTGCTTCTTTATAATACTTATTTGTATCTATAATATCATTAAATATTCTACTGTAACTAAAACATGCAGTTATATTCAAGTACCTTTTTATACTAGCTTTTATCCTATTAATTGTAGTAACTATAAGATTATAAATATACAGGTCACTTCTCATATTGCCGAAGGAAAATATTATTATAAATTTACCAGCCTCAAGATGCGAGACCACCGCTTTTACAGTTCCCTTTAATATTTCAGCAGAAATATCTTCTACTGAAGATGTTAATTTAATTATTTCTTTAGGTGAGAACTTTTCGCAAATAATATTATAATCATCTACTTCAAATAATATAATGGAAATGCTTTTTGTTTCAATATCAAGCTTTAAATCTACAATCTTTTGCTTAATTTCAGCTTTTTCACTTATAGCTCCTTGTACTAACTGTCTTATAAATTTCTGTCTTAGCACTGATCTACTTTCATTTAACTGCTTCTCAAATATGTCTTTTTGGTTGTGTTCAGAGTGTTCCTCAAGTAGCTTCTCTTTTGCAGTATTCAGCACTTCTAGCAGGACTTCTGCATTTATTGAATGCTTTAATAGATAGTCTAATGC
>JAEWAX010000166.1 GCA_023391425.1 Bacillota bacterium
TATGAAATATTTGATTTTAAATATTATCAAAGAACTTTGAGTGTGAATTAAGGTGGTACCACGAACTCTTCGTCCTTATGCTAGGACAAAGGGTTTTATTTTTTTATAACGAGGCGTAAGATATCCCTCACTACAAGTGGCGGGTACCGCTTCGGTTTTCAGGCGGCGAGCATATCTCCCGCCTCGTTGAAACGCCGCTGAGGTAAGTAAATTTTTCTACAGCCGAAAAATTTACTTTTGAACCAAGGCGTTATAAAGGAAATTTATATTCAAAAATTGTATATTAGGAGTGAAATAAAGTGAAGAATGTTTTTGATGTTTTACAAGAGAGAGGTTTTATAGCGCAGATTACACACGAAGAAGAGATTAAGAAGTTATTAAGTGAAAAAAAGGTGACTTTTTATATTGGGTTTGATCCGACAGCAGATAGTTTGCATGTGGGGCATTTTCTACAGTTAATGGTCATGGCTCATATGCAGCAAGCTGGTCATAAACCTATTGTATTGATTGGTGGGGGAACTGCAATGGTTGGGGACCCAACTGGAAAAAATGATATGCGAAAAATGATGACAAGAGAAATTGTTGAGCATAATGCTAATAGTTTTAAAACTCAGATATCAAAATTTATAGATTTTTCTGATGACAAAGCAATAATGGTTGACAATTCCGATTGGCTCTTGAATTTAAATTATGTTGAATTTTTAAGAGAAGTTGGTGTACATTTCTCTGTTAATAGGATGTTAACTGCCGAATGCTTCAAAAGCAGAATGGAAAAGGGTTTAACCTTTCTGGAATTTAATTATATGCTAATGCAAAGCTATGATTTCCTTGTGCTTAATAAAAAGTATGACTGCCAAATGCAACTAGGTGGAGATGATCAATGGTCTAATATACTTGGTGGACTTGATCTTGTTAGAAAGTCCGAGGGCAAAAGCGTTTATGGTATGACATTTACACTTCTTACTACAAGTGAAGGTAAGAAAATGGGTAAAACTGAAAATGGCGCTGTGTGGCTAGATCCCGAAAAGACTTCTCCATATGATTTTTACCAGTACTGGAGAAATGTTAGTGATAACGATGTCGAGAAATGCTTGGCATTGTTGACTTTCCTGCCTATTGAAGAGGTTAAGCGATTAGGCTCACTTAAAGATTCAGAAATAAATGAAGCTAAGGCAATACTCGCTTTTGAAGTAAC
Organism: Bacillota bacterium; assembly: GCA_023391425.1. GTDB lineage: Bacteria > Bacillota > Clostridia > Acetivibrionales > DSM-1351 > Ruminiclostridium. The sequence goes on from JAEWAX010000166.1 coordinate 1,196, forward strand.
AAAGATAGTACATGGTGAGAATGAGGCCCTGAAGGCAAAAGAAGCAGCTGAAGCGATTTTTGCAGGTAAAGGAAAGTCAGAAAACATTCCATTTATTGAGATTAGCTCATCTGAACTAGAAGCAGGGATTAAAATCACTGAATTATTATTGCTTGCGGGCTTGGTACCATCAAAAAGTGAGGCACGTAGGACAGTTCAACAAGGTGGAGTAATATTAAATGATAATAAGGTTAATAGTTTTGACTATGTTGTAGGAACAAAAGATTTGGTTGATTCTCAGATGATGTTACAAAAAGGTAAAAAGAATTTTGTAAGAATCAAGTTAGTATAATTGATCATTTTTTGTTGAACGAAACATTGCCAATCACAGGTTGGATAATGTATCATATAAGAATTGAGGAAAAACTAATAGCTTCATATTTTTGAAGGGAATATTTTTAGCCTTAAAAAATATGGAGCTATTTTTTTAATATAAAACTGTTTTACCTTACCCAACAAGAATTTTTGCCTCAGGATATACCAATTCAGATGTTCTTTTAGAAGATTTTAATGTGAGAGCTACTGCAAATGATAGTGGACCAACTCTTCCAAGAAACATAGTTAAAATAATTAGTAACTTGCTGACATGATTAAGTGAAGTTGTAGCACCAAGTGAAAGACCTACGGTACCAAAAGCAGAGGTTGTCTCATATAATATATCCAAGAGGTGGAAATTTGTTTGCATAGAAACAATAATTGTTGTTATTAACATGATGAGCATTGCACTAAGTCCTATTATGGACAAAGCTTTATTTACAGTTAATTGATGTATTTTTCTCTTGAATAAAACAATTTCTTCAGAACCTCGAATATATGAAATAATAGCTATGATTAATACACCCATAGTTGTTACCTTAACCCCACCTCCAGTTGAACCTGGAGCAGCACCTACAAACATTAGGAAAACTGTAAATACTTTCGAAATCTCCTTCATATCATTTAGGTTAATTGAGTTAAAGCCTGCTGTTCTCGCTGATGTTGATTGAAAGAAGGATGCATTTATCTTTTCTGGTAAACTTAGTTGACCCATGGTTTTAGGGTTGTTGAATTCCGTTAAAAAGAATAGTATAGTACCAGATAAAAGGAGTATTGCAGTAATAAAAAGTACTAGCTTTGAATGAAACATTAGCTGTTTGTTCTTTTTATATTCATAAAGGTCTTTCCATACAGAAAATCCTAGTCCACCAATGATAATTAATAGAGATATTGTATAAATTACTATAGGACTGTTATTAAATGGTGTCATACTAATAAAAGTGCCATCTACAACTGCACTTGTAATATCAAAGCCAGCATTACAAAATGCCGAAATTGAATGGAAAATTCCCATATAAAAACCTATTGCACCGAATTTAGGTACAAAACTTGAGGAGAGTAATAATGCTCCAATTAATTCAATTAAAAATGTTACTGTCACAATTTTTCTTATAAGTCTAAGTACATCTGTATAGCTAAAAAAGTTTATGGATTCCTGAGCCAGAATCATTCCTTTTAAACCCACTTTTTTTCTGAGTAAAATGGAAAAGAAAGTAGCTAAGGTGATAATACCTAAAGCACCTATTTGAATTAGGGATAAAATTATGATTTGTCCAGCTATAGACCAATATGTATAGGTATCATATACGACTAAGCCTGTTATACAGGAGGCTGAAGTAGACGTGAAGAGCGAATCAATAAATGGAGTCCATTGACCAGATCTAGATGAAAATGGCATAGATAAAAGTACTGCGCCAGTCAATATTAAAATAGCGAAACTTAAAACGAGTAACTTTGAGGGGGCTATATCTAAAATATGCCTTCCTTTATTTTTAATTATATCTTTCTGCATTGAATACACCTACTTATTTTTATTAATATAAGTACACTTAATCATTAACATTAGCATATTTAAAATAACAATTCAACAAATTCAATAAAACACCTGGAAAAGTTAGTTGTAGTAATAAGCTTATTTAATCTTATTTAAGCAATTAAAGATAATATAAACTAATTTAAGTAGAACAATATTTATTGTTTACAGAAAATCATAAGAATATTTAATATTAATTTGTTAAAAATAAGATAGTTCAATTTTCAATTAATTAATTGTTAAATGAATAATCAAAAGATTTACGAAGGAGGACTAGTATGCCACTTACAAGTAAAGAACTAATGCTAATACAAGATAATATTAGCATGTGTGAGAGTAACATAAAATATTTACAGGGTTGTGCACAGCTAGCAGCTGATAGCCAGGTAAAAAATTTATGTAATCAATTGGCAAGTGAAGAAAAGAACGATTTACAACTTTTGATGAAGCATGTAAATACTGCAGGACAATAATAGGAGGCGATATTTTGGCAAATCTAACTGATAAAGAAATAATGGCATCAATATTAAATGAACACAAGTTAGCTGCATCTTCATTAACTAATCTAATACTAGAAAGTGCTTGCCCAATGCTCAGAAGCGATGCTGAAAGCATTCTCACAAAAACTTTTGATGGTCAAAAGCAAGTTTTTGATATGATGACTCAAAAAGGATGGTATCCTGTTCAAAATGCTAACCAACAGGAAATAACAATGGCACAGCAAAAGGTTAAAAATATAGAATCACAAATGGCATAGTGTAAAAATAGCTAACTAATTGGAGTTGTTGTAAAACAAGACAGATACAAGTGCAACAACTCTTAGTTAGCGTTGAATAGTAAATAATCAACAATCAAAGTTGAGTAACACTTTAATAACATAAGCATAAAATAATAATGCAGGGATACAATACTAACTTTCTTAAAATATATAATTACTTTGTTTTCTTACTTTTATAAATGACAATATATAGCTTCATATAAGACTAATCTTTAATTATTACAGGGAGGGAAAGAAAGTGAAATTACAAATATCAACAATGTCCCAAGGTGACGGAGGTGTATTCTATTATGAGCAAAATAATAGTCACTGGAGGTAAGAAATTAAGAGGTGAAATTGGAATCGAGGGTGCGAAAAATTCTGTATTGCCAATACTAGCTGCTACTATCTTAAACGGGGGAGAGAATATTATAAAAAATTGCCCGATGTTTAAAGATGTAGAAGTTATCTTAGATATTCTAAGAAGAATAGGTTGTAAAGTAAAGGTAGAAGATAATGTTGCTATCATAGATTCATCAACGATATCCTCTACCATAGTACCTGAAAATCTAGCTACAGAAATGAGGTCTTCAATAATTCTAATGGGACCACTTTTAGCCAGAGAAGGAAAAGTTACTATAAGCTATCCAGGTGATTGTGTTACTCTACATACATTTTATGAAAAACTATTTTTTAACAGACTTTAACTCTAAATACATTTTCCTAAATTCTAATGCCTTCCGGATTTTATTAATTAATATTATCTTGTTTGTTTGTGTAAGTGGTTTAAGAATAAAATCAAATATGTCATACGAAAATACTTTTTCTATTACATCCATTCCGGTGGCTGAAGCTATTATAATAGGTATTTCTTTGTAAAAAGCGGTTTTAGAAAATTCATCCAAGAATCCAAAACCATCTAGAACAGGCATTTCTAAATCTAAAATAATGATATCTATATTTCTACTTTCTATCATATCTAGAGCTTCTCTACCATTTAGTGCAGAAATAATGTTAACATGTTCTTTGTAGAGATAATTTCTTAATATTGCATTGTCTAGAGCATTATCGTCAGTTACAAGGATAGTACTAATCATAAGAAACTCCTTCTAATATTTAGTTAAATTCTACAATTAAGTAATTCGACAAATTAATAATTCGACAAATCAAAGTAAAAACCTCCTATATAAGATAAAAAAATGTAAAAAAATATTTCGGGAAAATTGTAGATTGTATACGAAAATATTAATTTCTCTGTAACATTTAACTCTAACCATATTATGATATAATACTTAAGAAAAATGGTATGGATTTGGACCTATTACAGGAAAGTAGGATCAAAAAAGTATGGTATTAGACAATGAAAATAGTTTACTTATAAAAGCGCAAAATGGAGATATTCAGGCATTTGAGACACTTACCAGTAGCTACTATACAAAGACCTATAATATTTGCTATAGAATGCTGAATAATCCTGAAGATGCAAGTGAGCAGGCTCAGGAGACATTTATTAAAGCATTTAGATATATAAAAGATTTTAAAGGTAATTGTTCTATTTCTACATGGCTTTATCGTATTGCTACCAATGTGTGTCTTGATTATTTAAGAAAAAATAGAAATAAACAAAATCTTTCTTTAGAACAAAATATCTATGATGATATTAAGATGAAAGATAGGCTGATTTCAGATAATCCTGAACCTGAGAAAGTTGCAGAAATTAATGCTCAAAGGAAAGCTATTAGAGACGCGCTATCACAAATGAATGAAAAAAATAGAATAATGGTTGTACTCAGAGATTTTAATGGGCTTAGTTATGATGAAATAGCAGAAATCATTAAAGCTCCTGTAGGGACAGTTAAATCGAGAATCAGTCGAGCTAGATCTGAACTGAGAAATTTATTGTGCAAAGATAAGGAACATTTATTTACTGATTACGTCAAATAGTATTGGAGGAGGGGTAACAATGAATTATTGCAAACAAATAGATAAGTATATTTCACTATATTTAGATGAATTACTTGATGATAAAGTTAAAACAGAATTTTTAAAACATATTTATGAATGCAACCAGTGTTCTTCTAAACTTAATGAAGCCTCATATGTTGCTGATGTATGTAGAGAAAATCAAGATATCCAGCTTCCAGATAATTTTTCAGCATCCCTCCATGAACGACTATTGGAAGCAGGTGGAGATAAAGGTGAGAATAAAATTTGGACCTTTGTGCATAACAAAAGGTTTATTGCAAGTTTATCTACGGCAGCTGTTCTTATTGTTTCATTACTAGCATATAATTCATTCCCACATAGGGGTTCATTAGACACTACTAGTATGGCTAATGATGCATTACAAGTCGAAACATCTAGTGCTGATAATAGTGAATACGGAAGTAGTGAAAATAAAAGTGCAATAATCCCTAAAGATAAGGCTAACAGTACTTCACAAAGTAATTCATTGGCTGACAGCTCTTCATCAAATGGAACTATGTCAAACAATGCTTCATCAAATAATACTGTGGCTAACAGTACTTCGCAAAATAATACCATTGCTGGAAGTACTTCATCAAAAGCAGCTGGTACACGAACTGAAAGTATGCCTACAGCTCCAAGCAAACCTGTAGCTCAAAACCCTGATGTGACTGTAACCTTCAATAAATCAGTTTCAAATGAAGAAGAAAACAATAACCAACAGGCTAGTAAATGTCAAGATAAGGAAACCGCTAGTTCAAGTAACAAGGAGTGTGAGAAGAAACAAGGGATAGATGCTTCTTGCTATACTTTAAATTCAAAAAATCAAACTGACACCAATCAATACTTCTTAAATTATGCTGAATTAAATTTAAAAGTATCTTCTGCAGATATGGAAATTGAAGACTTAAGAGAAATTATGAAGGATTTCAATGCAATTGAGTTAAAACCTGTTACAATTAATAGTGAAGTCGAAAATTCAACACAAAATTCAACAGACGAATCAAAAGACAATTCGACAAACGTTGTAAAGTCTTCAGAGGAAAGCCCTAAATACGTTGACTATTATTTACCTTTAAGTTCATATACTGAATTGGAGAATGTAGCTACAAAACAATTTAATCTGAAATTGAGCGTGAAAACTGATATAATAAAAACTGATATTTCGGATAAATATAATGAT
>JAEWAX010000167.1 GCA_023391425.1 Bacillota bacterium
TCCGTTTACATTGTACCTCCAAGTGAAGAGGCAATGGAAAGATTTTCTAGTCTAAGTAAGGATACAGTAAAGCTAATTATTGGTTTAGCTCGAGCAGTTGCCTTTATTATGGGCGCTTGCTTCTCTCTTTTAGTTGGACAATTTGGAATGAGAATGGCTGTTGAAGGTAATGTTCGTGTTGCATCTGCTTCGAGGAGAAGTTCCTCTGAGGCTCTAAAAATTGCTTATCGTACAGGAACAATTACAGGTATGCTTACTGATGGTTTAGGACTACTTGGTGGAACTGCTATTTTTATAGGATTAGGGGTTGCGGCTCCTGATGCACTTTTAGGATTTGGTTTTGGTGGCACGTTGTTGGCTTTGTTCATGAGAGTTGGTGGCGGTATATATACAAAAGCGGCTGATGTGGGCGCCGACTTGGTAGGAAAAGTTGAGGCTGGAATACCTGAGGATGACCCAAGAAATGCTGCTGTTATAGCGGATTTAGTAGGTGACAATGTCGGTGACTGTGCTGGAATGGCAGCAGATATATTTGAATCCTATGAGGTTACAATTGTTTCTGGATTGATACTTGGTCTTTCATTATATGCAGCAACTGGCGAATTGAAATGGATTATATTCCCTCTACTAGTTAGAGGTATTGGTGTTCTTTCATCAATAATTGGTACATACTTAGTTAAGGGTTCCCAAAAAAGCAATCCTCTTAACTCAATAAACAAAGGATTTTATACATCAGCAGCTATTAGTTTGGGCTCATTTGCTTTATTAGCTGCATTTTATATGAATGAATGGAGAGCCTTCCTTTCAGTAGCAGTTGGTATTTTACTTGCTTTAGCATTAGATGAGGTTACCAAACATTTTACAGATACAAAGCGTAGACCAGTAAAGGACATTGCAGGTGCTTCAAAAACCGGTTCAGCAACTTTAATTCTACGTGGAATAGCAGAAGGTTATGAAAGTGCAGTTTGGCAGACTCTAGTAATAGCTGTAACAATTATGAGTTCAATTCTCATCTATTGGGGACAAGATGTTCATTACATACTTTATGGCGTTGCGATGACTGGTATCGGTATGCTAACTCTTACCGGCAACAATGTGGCTATGGATTCATTCGGTCCAATTGCTGATAATGCGAATGGAATTGCTGAACTTGCAGGTCTAGATTCAAATTCTAGAAAGGTTCTAGATGACCTGGATGCAACAGGTAACACTACAAAAGCAATTACAAAGGGTGTTGCTATTGGTTCAGCCGTAATAGCAGCTGTTTCTTTATTTGGTTCCTTCTTAACAGATATTTCAAAGATTCAAGATGGTATGGGAACTACTACAACAATTTTCGATACGGGTATTAGAATTTCAAGTCCAACTGTATTTGTTGGGATGTTAATTGGCGCTTGTATTCCTTGGTTATTCTCTTCTCTTATTATTAACGCGGTAACCAGAGCGGCCTCTCTAATTGTTAATGAAGTTCGCAGACAATTCAAAATACCGGGTTTGCTTGAAGGTAAAGTTAAACCAGATTATCAACAAGCAGTTGATATATGTACAGTTGCTGCTCAAAGAGAATTATTACCTTTAGCAATAATATCTGTTGTTGCTCCATTAATGGTAGGCATATTATTAGGTGTTGAAGCATTAGGTGGATTACTTGGCGGAGTTATTGTTTCTGGTCAGCTACTAGCAGTATTTATGGCAACCTCTGGTGGAGCTTGGGATAATGCAAAGAAAACTATTGAAGATGGTGCATATGGTGGAAAAGGCTCAGATTGCCATAAGGCAGCTGTCGTTGGCGACACTGTTGGTGATCCATTAAAGGATACTGCCGGTCCTGCACTTAATCCAATGATTAAGGTTATAAACCTTGTTTCACTTCTTGCCGCACCTATTCTCGTACAGTATAAGAGTACAGATCCTGGTATGATTACTGCTCTAGCAGTTTGTGCAGTTATAATCATAGGCGCAATAGCATATTCAAAAAAGGGTGGATTCAAGAAGGCTAAAACCGTTAAAACTGAAGATGTCGCTTTATAAGAAAGACTTTAAATAAAAGGGGCAGATGTAAAACTAAATACAATATACTAGAAAAAATTCTGTTTAAATACTACGGAAGTACTATTAAACAGAATTTTTGAGATATATTGTATCCGTTATAGTTTTGCATCAGCCCCTTTTTAGAGAATCCATAAAAGTAAGGTGTATACTTTAGAAATATAATTCTAAAGTATCTTGACAATTTAATATACCATTTTGTATTCTTAGTATAATGCAAAACAGTATACGTTAAAATATGATTTTACTGAGCATGTTCCGAATCATTCGGCTTATTATTTCCATAAAAAGGATATCAATAAGCTCAACATTTATGTTTTAAATTATACAATAAGCAGCTATGGAAATGTGTTTTCAACTTTCCAGTTATAAAATAAGTGTCGATTGGAGTGTAGAATATGCCTTTGATATTTGATGAGCTTGATAAACACATAATTGATATATTACAAGCTGACCCTGTAATATCAAATAAAGACTTATCAGAAAAAGTAGGTCTGTCCCCTTCTGCCTGCTTAAGCCGTACAAAACGCCTTAAAGAAATTGGGGTAATTAAAAAATTTGCTACAATTATAGATGAAAAAATGTTAGGTTACGAGGTTATAGCATTTACTTTTATAACCCTGTCACCTCATAATAGGGATATTACAAATGCTTTCCTGTCCAAGATTCAAGAGACACCTCAGATATTAGAATGCCATAACATTAGCGGAAGTTGGGATTACCTGGTAAAAATAGTATCTCGTAATCTTGCTGATTGCCGTGACTTTTTAATTGATACACTTTTGTCTTTTCCTGGTGTACACAAGATTGAAACAAGTATGGTACTAAGTACTGACAAGCAAAGCTTCTGTTTACCAGTTGAAGCAAGTGATTCTGAAATAGAAGAGTAAACTTATTTATTAATTATCTAGGCTGTTAATAGCTAAAATGTTATAATTAATACAACACTATTTGCATTTAATTAAATAGTAATTATTTTTAAAGCATCACAAATACAAAAGCTGCCATTAAAACTAGATAGCTCTGTTTATTTTCATTGCTAAAAGTTTAGAATAATTTTTGTACAAGCTATGTTTTAAAGAAATAGGAGTTTGAATAAAATGCCATTTGATGGAATAGTCACGAAATGTATTGTAAATGAATTAAACTTATTGCTTTCAGGTGGAAGAGTTGAAAAGGTTTTTCAACCAGAAAGCGATGAAATAGTTTTATTAGTTCGCTCAAAAGGTCAGAATTATCGGCTTGTAGCTAGTGCAAATGCTAGTTATCCTCGCCTCCATATAACTTCTGCACAAAAAGAAAACCCAAAAACACCACCAGTGTTTTGTATGCTCATGAGAAAGCATGTTGCTGGTGGAAAGCTGATTGAAATAAGCTTTCATGATTATGAAAGAGTTATATCGATAAATATTGAATCTGTTAATGAACTTGGTGATTTATCTGTGAAAAGGCTCGTTGTAGAGATAATGGGTAAACATAGTAATATCATCCTACTTAATAGTGAAGACAAAATAATAGATGCTGTAAAGCATATAGACAATGATATCAGTAGTGTTAGAGAGGTTATGCCTGCAAGGCAATACACTCTCCCTCCTGCTCAAAACAAGCAATTGCCTGAAAAAGTTTCACCTTCTAATTTAGTAAATAATGTCGAAACTGACGCAAAGCATATTGAGGGATTACTGTTAAATACAATTAAGGGGTTTAGCCCCTATACTTGCAGAGATATTTGTGTCAACGCAGGAATTTCTCCAAAAACTCCATTACCTGAACTTCTAAATACTGACAAGGTAAATATTATTTCAGCCTTGAGTAATTATTTAGATAAAATAAATAATAATGCTTTTGAACCTTGCATTATTTATGAGGATAAAAACTTTCTACGACCAATTGATTTCTACTGTTTTAAACCAACACAGACACCATTTGTTCAGCAGTATGACCTTCTTTCGGTTGCACTTGATGATTACTATTCTCGTAGAGATACGAATGAAAGACTTGGCCAAAAAAAAGGTGATGTAGTAAAGGTCATAAAGAATGGTATTGATCGTTGTGAGAAAAAAATTTCTATTTTTACTGACAAGCTTAGAGATGTTGCAGATAGAGAGAAACTAAAGCTTTTTGGTGAGTTGATTACAGCAAATATCTACTGTATCCCAAGCGGTGCAAAGTCTGTAAGAGTGCTCAATTATTATAGTGAAAAGGAAGAATATTTAGATATACCATTAAATGAATATAGATCAGCTCAAGATAATGCTCAAAGGTATTTCAAACAATATTCTAAGGCTAAAAGTACACACTTGAATGTTACACAACAGCTTCAGGATACTCTTTCAGAACTGCAATACTTGGAGAGCGTTAAGACCATGCTTGACAACTGCAGCTCAAAGCAGGAAATTGATGAAATCAGACAGGAGTTAATTGACCAAGGCTATATAAAATCTTCTGTTAGAAATGCCAAAAAGAAGTTGGATAAGCCATCCTCACCTTTAGAATTTGTTTCTAGCGATGGATTTAAAATCTTAGTTGGAAAAAATAATAAGCAAAATGACTTGTTAACATTAAAAACTGCTGGAGCATATGATTTGTGGTTTCATACTAAAAATATTCCTGGTTCACATGTAATTATAAAGACTGAACGTCAAGACGTACCAGACTCTACACTACTGGAGGCTGCAATTTTAGCAGCATACCACAGTAGTGCAAAAATGTCTTATAATGTACCTGTTGACTATACCATTGTAAAAAATGTGAAAAAGCCTAGTGGAGCAAAACCGGGAATGGTTATATATGAGAGTTTTAAAACCATAAACGTTACACCTGATGAAGAAAAAGTAATTACAATAAAAGCTCGATAAACACATTTCTAAGCTTCTAAAACACTAGAAATCGTCACACAGGTCCTTAATCTCACAACTATAGAAGTGAAAATATTAGCTGGGTTAGACAGTAGACGGAAAAGACTTATTGACACCACAAAGATAATTATTATATTTTATTATAAATACAAGGAGGAAAATGTATTATGATTTCAGAAAAAATATGTAACAAATTAGCTAATTCATCTATGATAAGAGCTATGTTTGAAGAAGGCGCAAAATTACGGCAAATATATGGAGCAGACAACGTATATGATTTCTCTTTGGGTAATCCTGACCCAGAGCCTCCAGTTGAAGTTAAAGTAGCACTTCGTGAACTTGCGAATTCTAAAGAGCTAGGAATGCATGCATACATGAACAATGCAGGTTATCCAGAGGTAAGAGAAACCATAGCACAAAAAATTAATAAAGAAACTGGCTTAAAATTAAGTTCTGATAATGTTGTCATGACAGTTGGTGCAGGCGGAGCTTTGAATGTGGTTTTGAAGACTCTTTTAAATCCAGGAGAAGAAGTTATTGTATTTGCTCCATTTTTTGTAGAATATACCTTTTATATTGATAATCATGGTGGAAAGATTGTAATAATTGATACTGATCACAAAACATTTTTGCCTGATCCTGAGCTTTTGAAAGCAAGCATTACCCCTAATACAAAAGCAGTTCTGATTAATACTCCAAACAATCCAACCGGTGTTGTATATGGTGAAGCTATTTTAAAGAGTATTACGAAGGTTATAGAGGAAAAGGGCAAAGAGTATGGGCACACAATATATATCATCTCTGATGAGCCATATAGAAAGCTAGCTTACGATGTAAAGGTACCAAATATTTTAACAATTTATAAAAATGCAATTATGATTGATTGCTTTAGTAAATCACTTTCTCTGCCAGGAGAACGTATGGGATATATTGCCACAAATCCAGATGCTGAAGACATTGATACACTAATGGGTGGTCTTATATATTGTAATAGGGTATTAGGCTTTGTAAATGCACCTGCATTGTTCCAAAAAATAGTTGCAAAAACAATTGATTCATCAGTTGATACAAATATCTACAAAGAGAGAAGAGACTTACTATATAATAACCTTATCAAATTTGGTTATGAATGTGTTAAGCCAGACGGAGCCTTCTACCTGTTCCCTAAGGCTTTAATTCCAGATGATGTAGAGTTTAAGAACAGGGCTTTGAAATATAATCTTCTCATTGTTCCAGGTTCTGGGTTTGGATGTCCAGGTTATTTCAGACTTGCATACTGTTGCAGTTTGAAAACTATTCAGAATTCACTGCCAGCATTTGAGGCATTAGCTAAAGAATTTAAGTAGTAAGTGAATTTTCGTTGCAAGAATATTATGGTCATAGAAATGGTAGATGAATCCCTTTGAGAATTGCTAATTTTAAAGAATACATCTACCATTCTTTTGTTTTACCTATAGATATTTTCGCTTGAAGCCACGAAATCTGTGCTTAGATGTTTTAATTAGAATTAAATCTCCTCGCCTAATTATTCTAGCCTATAAATTTTATTGGCCTATTCTTTTGGTGTATAATTTAATCCCCAACTCACTTCATATTTATCTGTTAATACAGCATGGAATGCTCCCCAGAAAGTTTTCTGGAGTTCAAATTTAATCTTTCCCGCTTTACTCAGCTCAGAATATACCTGTTCAATCTGAGACTGAGAATCCATCTCTAGAACTAACTGTACATTGCCAGCTTGAGGCTTATCTCCAAAGATATCAGTGAAATACATAATGCAGTTTTCGCTAATATGCAATTCAGAATGCATTATTTTTCCTTCATGACCTTTGAACATTTCATTATTATCTGCTATCTTTACCATCTTTATTTCGCCACCAAAAGTAGCCTTATAATATTCAATTGCTTCTTTGCAATTTTCAACAGAAATACTTGGTATTATACTTTTCATAAATAACCTCCTCGAGTTACTCACAATATATGAATAATTAAATTATCACATATTTCACCTTATTGTTTATATTGGTTGAAGTTTGTATTAGGCTTGATCTACTGCCAGACCATCACCATAAGCCGCTTGACTGAATACATTTTCTGCCTCAACAAGGGGTATTCCAGCTATACTAATTTTTTGAATATCACTCTCCCCTATTTTTTTGTTGCTGCACTCAAATAAATATCTTATTCCCTGTGGTCTGAATCCCAAGAGTCTGGCAGCCACTGTATCGGTGGCAACTGGGTCACATCCTGCGATTACAAGACCAGTATGTCGTGCAATACCTTTTGAAGGTCCTGTACCTATCATAGCCGGGCTTGCACTTACAATAGATAAATCAATAGGGATTTGTTCTGCCATTGCTGATATAAAGCCGTGAAGCTCATCATGTATACCACAGTTCTTTTTTGGGTGCCCATGTTCCTCAGCTGGCGGCCAACCAAGTGCAATATTTTTTATAGCAGCTGACATTGTAGCCTCTTCATGATATTTTAGCTGAGTAAAAGAAATAAGTATCGTGACTTCATTTAATAAAGTATTAATATTTGTTGATTTTACAATAGAATGATTAAGATTAATTCTATTAAATGGACCATAATTCAAATCGATGAATTCGATTCCCTCATCACTGATTACACTTCCAAAGCCTACTGCATTCATTACATCCTTTGTTTCTCCATCTGCTGAGCCTGTTGCCACTATTAATCTTTTAGGCTTTTTATTCTTTATAAGTCTGATAATTTGTCTTAAACTCTCGGGCCCTACAACTGTTGCTGAATTAGGTTTTTGATTTTTTACCCAATTAGGTGTTATTACAACTACATCGTTGTTATTTATTGCTGTTGTAACCTGCAACAGGTCAATTGCTTCCTTTATCGCTGCTGCTTCATTGTTATTTCTAGTAATAGCTACTTTTGCATTCATCCAACGTCTCTGTCTCATATGTCCCTCCTTATACTTATGTGTATATTAGGTAGATGTATTTTTACTTCATACCAGTCTACTTTACTTATTTTTTTACATATGCATATACTTCCCAAAAGGCACACAAAAAAACCTATGACAAAATATTTTACACAGCTAATTTCTCATCTAACTTTAGATATTGGAAATGAATAAGCCACAAAAACGAACAAGGCACTCTAACGCGAATTTTGCGTAGAATGCCTTACTTTATTTGTGTTGGACTAAAAGAAAAATTGGTTTATCAGCTTCGTATGGATTAGAAAATACCAAGTAGCCTTATGACACAATAGTAATCATCCAGATGCATTATTTCTTTATAACAGGAATCCAAATATCTGCTCTTCCCTCTTCATCATAGGCTTCTATATCGGGAGCTTTAGCAAATTCATATCCACTTGTGGGCAGCCATTCCATTACTATGCGTTGTTCAAACTTTTGAATTACATCAGCCTCTTTAGCACCGGAGGTAAATACTGCCCAAGTTGATTTAGGAACGATAAATTCCACCATTCCTTCCGGTGCGGGTTTATCTGTTGAACATGCAATAAAATAATCAAACTCACCAGAACTAAAATCTGGGGAGTAATTACTCACACCTAAAAGACCATATGGTTCTTGATTCATGAGAGCCAGTATATTGTTTTGCCCACCTGTTTGTATTAGGTTTCTCCAGAACAACGGTGTGTTTCGATAACACTCACCATTTTCTAAGGTTGTATGTTGTTTGATTCCAACAATGCGAAATTCGTTTTTCCTTACCAAACGATATTCCATTGCTTGCGCTCCCTTAATAGTGAGCTCAAAACAAAGAGGTGGATAGGCTTTAATCGTGATTCCCTCTTTTTTCACATCACTAGGAGCCACTCCATGAAATACCTTGAACGCCTTATTGAACGAATTCGGTGAGCTATATCCATACTTAAGAGCAATGTCTATCACTTTACATTCACTGCTCTGAAGCTCCATAGCAGCCATAGAAAGTTTTCTGTTACGTATATATTCTGAAAACGGTACTCCGGCTACCATTGCGAAAAGCCGCTGAACATGATACACAGAGTATCCAAATATATTCGCTATCTTTTCATAATCAATTTCATCCTCCAAATGACTTTCAATGTATTCAATTACTTGATTAAACCCCTCCAACCAATTCATTCTTCCTATCACCTTCCCGGTATTTATTTTTTTCTCACAGCCACCCAAACTTCAGCAGTTTCATCTTGACCATGCACTTCCATATCAGGGGCCTGTGATTTCATCTCTCCTGTTTCATAACCCTTATTAAGCACTTCATAGCCAGAAGTAAGTTGCCATTCGTTAACAATGCGAACCTCAACGGCTGCAACTTCAGTACGCTTACAAGGAAAAACTGCCCATGTAGCCTCCGGCACCATATACTCAACCATACCTTCTGGTACAGGCTTGTCTGTGGAACTGGCAATGTAATAATCGAACATTTTAGGATTAACAAGATCTGTATTATAGGAATTGATACCTATTAACCCAAAAGGAGCTTGATTCGACAATGCTGCAATCTCGTTAATCTTTCCCTGCTGAATTACTTCGCCCCATAGCGAAGGAACTTCTGTTATACAAGAATTGTTCTCCATAGTTGTGTGAACTACAACACCAACAACACGAAAAGCATTCATTTTTTCAACTCTAAATTCTAAACTCATTTTAACCGCTCCTTAATTTTAATATAGTATAAGATTAAATGCTACACTAAGTATAATAAGTTTAGCGATTAAAAACCTCACTTTTCGTGTCATTAAATATGTGATTTTAAGTATTTTATACAAGGTTATCTTCTTTCTTTTCTAAATCTAAATACCTCGTTTTATATTTTACGTTGATGCTATTACATAAGCAAAAACTGTTTTCTATTTTCCTATCCACGTAAATTGTTTACGATACTCATTGGGGGAGTATCCAGTTAACTTCTTGAACATTTTATTGAAATGAGCATTATCACTAAAGCCTAAGCGTTCAACTATTTCTGAAATTGTTAACCCGGTATCCTTGAGCATTAAAGTTGCTAATTTTACACGCAAAGATATTAAATAGGCCATTATGGATTGCCCTGTGGCATTTTGAAATTGCTCCTGGATTGTTGTTTTATTAGTATTAAATAATAAACATAGTTCTGGTATTGTTACTTTCTTTGCATAATTTGAATTAAGATAAAGTATGATTTGATCCACCATCTCCGATGAGTTATTAAAAATGTCAGAACTCTTTTCCTCAGGCGACCTGTAAGCACTGGCCAGAATGAAAAGAAGCTCTATGAAATACGACCTCGCACGACATGACCAGAACCGATGAGACTGCTCTTCAATTTCCTTCTTAACTGAATCGAAAAGGTCTGAAGCATAATGCATCAATGTGACGTCAATATTAAACTGACCTAAATATCTTTCATTTCTTTCAATAAACGGATCCAATAAAAATGAATCTTGTCTTTCGGTTATTACAAGGTCTTCCTTCCTCCCTCGGATTTTTTCAAAAGTAAAACTATTGTTGATATATTGAGGGTGGAAATAAAAAGCCCGAGCCTCCCATCTAACGCTATTAACTAGATGTACAGTCTCTTTTTCATTTATGCAAAGAGCTACGGGGGCTACTATCGAAATTTTGTTATTGTCTATACTAAGTATGCCTGTTCCCTTTTGAACTAGAATAACCTTCAATCTCTCATTTAATCCATATATTCCATCGAATTTCTCGCATGGATTATAAGCAATAGGAATCTCTTTCCCTATTTCTGGGTAAAAGCTGCATGCACGAACAAATAACTCCATAATTACACCTCGACTATGTTAACAACAATATTTTACAATAGTTTTGGTGTTTTGTGCAAATCATTCCTTTATTTCAGTTCAGGAACATTATATTCAACATTTTTGACA
>JAEWAX010000168.1 GCA_023391425.1 Bacillota bacterium
AATGGCAAAGAAAATTGCAGGTTACGTAAAACTTCAGATTCCTGCGGGGAAAGCAACTCCGGCTCCACCGGTTGGACCAGCTTTAGGACAGCACGGCGTTAACATTATGGGTTTTTGTAAGGAATTTAACGAAAGAACAGCAAAAGATGCGGGACTTATTATCCCAGTTGTAATAACTATCTATGCTGATAGATCGTTCTCCTTTATCACAAAGACTCCTCCAGCAGCTGTTCTTTTGAAAAAAGCATGCAAGCTTGAAAGCGGCTCTGGTAAGCCAAACAAGGAAAAAGTTGCAAAGATAACAAAGGAAGAAGTTCGTAAGATAGCAGAGCAGAAAATGCCCGACTTAAATGCAGCAAGTGTAGACGCAGCAGCAAGAATGATTGCTGGTACAGCTCGTAGCATGGGTATTGTAGTAATTGACTAGTATTGTAGAGATGTATGTTGTGCATCAGTACAGTTCGTGGGAGGAAACGAAAGTTTCCGACAATAATTAACCACTTAAGGAGTGTGACGTATGTTTAGAGGAAAGAAATATCAAGAGAGCTCAAAACTTGTTGATAGATTAAAGCTTCATGAACCTTCAGAGGCTCTTGAGCTTACTCAAAAAACTGCCAAAGCAAAGTTTGATGAGACTATCGAAGTTCATATAAAGCTTGGTGTTGACTCCAGACATGCAGACCAACAGGTTAGAGGTGCAGTAGTACTTCCTCATGGAACCGGTAAAAAGGTTAGAGTGTTGGTATTTGCAAAGGGAGACAAAGCAAAAGAAGCAGAACAAGCTGGTGCTGAATTTGTTGGTGCTGAAGAGCTAGTAACAAAGATTCAGAACGAAAACTGGTTTGAATATGACGTAGTTGTTGCAACCCCAGATATGATGGGTGTTGTTGGTAGACTTGGTAAGGTATTAGGACCTAAAGGACTTATGCCAAATCCAAAAGCAGGTACTGTATCAATGGACGTAGCTAAAGCTATCGCTGATATCAAAGCTGGTAAAATTGAGTATAGACTTGATAAGACAAATATTATTCACTGCCCAATAGGAAAGGCTTCCTTTGGTACAGAGAAGCTTATGGACAACTTCCATACACTTCTTGGTGCAGTTGTAAAGGCTAAACCTTCAGCTTCAAAGGGTCAATACTTGAAGAGCGTAGTAGTAACTTCAACTATGGGACCTGGTATAAAGGTAAACCCATTGAAGGTTATTGACTAATAAAAAAGTTATAGCTGAATGAATACTAGAAAATGGTACTTTACAAATTGATTGTTTAGTATTATCATATAGTATGTCAATTGAATAGTACGCCATAGACAGTAGGAGCTAAGGTATTTTTAAATACTAGATGCGTAAATCGATGAAAATCATCCTACCGAGGTTGAATTAATAATGGTTAATCACCCTTTGTATGTCTATGTGCATGCAAAGGGTTTTTTATTTAAATTTTAATAAATTACAAGGAATGATTGTTCCTATTAACCAAAAAGGAGGTGGATGTTTTGCCTAGTAACAAGGTACTTGAACAAAAGAAACAAGTAGTTCAGGAGTTATCTGATAAAGTTAAGTCTGCACAATCAATTGTATTGGCTGATTATAGAGGATTGACTGTTGAGCAGGATACAGCACTTAGAAATGCATTAAGAGCTGCTGGAGTAGAATATAAGGTAGTTAAGAATACATTAACTAGTCTTGCAATGAAAGCTAATGGCTTAGATGCTTTAGAAGGTTTCTTAAACGGACCTACTGCAATGGCTATCAGTTCAACTGATGCTGTAGCACCTGCAAAGGTTCTTTCAGAATATGCTAAGAAGTTTGAAAAGCTTGAAATTAAGGCTGGTGTTGTTGAAGGTAAGATTATTGATGTTGACGGTATAACAGCTCTTGCTGAATTGCCATCACGTGAGGTTCTTATCGCGAAGGTTTTGGGAGGCTTCAATGCTCCTATTTCTGGCTTTGTAAATGTATTGAATGCAAACTTGAAAGGCTTAGTTGTAGCATTAAATGCTATTGCTGAACAAAAGGCAAACGCTTAATTTAATTAAGAAAAATAAAAATATTAAAACAAAAATTATTTGGAGGTATTATACAATGGCTAGCGAAAAAGTAACAAAATTAATTGAGGACGTAAAGAATTTAACAGTATTAGAATTATCAGAATTAGTAAAGGCTCTTGAAGAAGAATTTGGAGTATCAGCAGCAGCACCTGTAGCAGTAGCAGCAGCTCCTGTAGCAGCTGCAGCAGCAGCTGAAGAAAAGACTGAATTTAACGTAGTATTAAAGGACGTTGGAGCAGAAAAGATTAAGGTTATTAAGGTTGTTAGAGAAGCAACTGGTCTTGGTCTAAAAGAAGCTAAGGATCTTGTTGATGGAGCTCCTAGCACAATAAAAGAAAATGTATCAAAGGATGAAGCTGCATCAATGGAAGCTAAGTTCAAAGAAGTTGGAGCAACAGTTGAAATTAAATAATTTTTAATGAGGAATAGTTAAATAATTAGACCAGATTTTGAAGGGAGAGATTTTCTGACAAACAAGGCGGAGGAAGGAGTAATAATTGTTTTATTGCAACTGACGACAACGATGTATTGGCAGAGAATAGCCCCTTCAAAATGGGAAGTTATTATTTAGCATTCCTAATAAAAAAGAGGCTACTCGAGGATAGTGAGTGGCCTCTTTTTTTAAGTTAGTATTATTGGATTTATTTTCTCTGATCTGTTTATAGAGATATAATATTAATTATTTAATGCTTTAGGAGAGTATAATTTGACCTAAAAAATGTAATAAAAAAATGCATATATATGCATTGAAATGTTTGACAAGCTGTATAAACTATGGTATCATTATATACTGCATTAAAATTCTGTTTTCATGCCCAAAATTGGGTAATATGTTGTGAAATACGTTTATTTGCATATATAATTATAGCATATGCGAATAATCAAGACAATAATTGTTAATAATATTTTAATGTTCTGTGTGCATAGCTTTATTATATGTTTTTATTTAAATTATATACTTGGTTTGATTTACAATTTTACATAATACAATTCTATCACTGAACTAATCTGCCCTAAGCTCCTGCCGGTGCAAAGGGCAGCTAAGTCCAGTATGGACTTGACTGACGGCCAAGGATGGCCTAATACCGCGGTGCCACGGATGGCAAGGAGCGGAAACGTTCAGCAAGAAAATCTTTCGCTGAATGTAAGTCTCGTTCTATTATGTGAGATTTTAAAATATTCCTAATAAAAGTCATAAGTTTATGAGGTGATATAAATATGGTACAACCCGTAAAATTGGGTAGAAACACAAGAATGAGTTTTTCTAAAATACGAGACGTACTGGATATGCCAAACCTGATAGAGGTTCAGAAGAATTCATATCAATGGTTTTTGGATGACGGACTAAGAGAAGTTTTCAGAGATATTTCTCCTATAATGGACTACACTGGAAACTTAATCTTGGATTTTGTGGATTACTCACTTGATGATGCACCAAAGTATAGTGTCGAAGAATGTAAGGAGAGAGACACTACATACTCTGCTCCACTAAAAGCGAAAGTAAGATTAATTAACAAGGAATCTGGAGAAGTTAAAGAGCAAGAAATCTTTATGGGAGATTTCCCTCTAATGACGGACACTGGTACCTTTATAATTAATGGCGCAGAGCGTGTAATTGTAAGCCAACTTGTAAGATCACCAGGTATTTATTATTCAATGAAATTTGACCGTATAGGTAAGAAGTTGTATTCGAATACAGTTATTCCTAATAGAGGCGCGTGGCTTGAATACGAAACAGATTCTAATGATATTCTATCTGTTAGAATTGATAGAACTAGAAAGTTGCCTCTTACAGTGCTTCTAAGAGCATTAGGATATGGTACTGATTATGAGATTACACAGTTACTAGGTGAAGATGAAAGAATTTTAGCAACTATCCAAAAGGATAATGCTAAAACACATGAAGAAGGTTTAATTGAAATATACAAGAGATTAAGACCAGGTGAACCACCTACTGTTGATAGTGCGAAGAATCTTATTAATAGCTTATTTTTTGATGCAAAAAGATATGATCTTGCTAAATTTGGTAGATTTAAGTTTAATAAAAAACTTTCTATAGCAAATCTAGTTAATGGTCAGGTTGCTGCTGAAAACATTATTTCAGTTGAGACAGGTGAGATTCTTGTACTTGAAGGCGAGTTAATTGATAGGAAAAAGGCCGAAGAGATACAGAACTCAGGAGTAAATATTGTACATTTACTAATTGAAGGCAAGTCAATAAAAGTAATCGGAAACAACACAGTTGATATCAAGGAGTTTGTTGACTTTGATGTTTCTGATATTGGTATTACTGAAAAGGTTCAGTATACTGTTTTGAAAGAAGTACTTGCAGAAAATTCTGAGAAAGATCAGCTTAAGAAAGCTCTTAAGGAAAGAATTAATGATTTAATACCAAAACATATTACTATAGATGACATTATTTCATCGATAAATTATATAATCAACCTTGATTATGGTATAGGTACAACTGACGATATTGACCATTTAGGAAACAGAAGGTTGCGTTCTGTGGGTGAGTTGTTGCAGAATCAATTCAGGATAGGTTTATCTAGAATGGAAAGAGTTGTAAGAGAAAGAATGACTATTCAAGATATTGATGTGGTTACACCTCAGGCTCTTATTAATATTAGACCTGTTGCTGCATCAATTAAGGAATTCTTTGGTAGCAGTCAGTTGTCACAGTTTATGGATCAAACAAATCCTCTTGCTGAGTTAACTCATAAGAGAAGACTTAGTGCGTTAGGACCTGGTGGTTTGAGCAGAGAGAGAGCAGGATTTGAAGTTCGTGACGTTCACCATTCTCACTATGGACGTATGTGCCCAATTGAGACGCCTGAAGGTCCTAACATCGGATTGATAGGTTCTCTGAGTACTTATGCAAGGGTTAATGAATATGGATTTATTGAATCTCCATATAGAGTAGTTGACAAAGAGACAGGAACAGTTACAGATAAGATTGAGTATTTGACTGCTGATATAGAAGATCCGTTTATTGTTGCTCAGGCAACTGAACCTTTGGATGAAAACGGAAGATTCATTTCAAAAAAAATTATTGCAAGATTTATGGATGAAATCTTAGAAGTTGAGAACACCAAGATAGACTATATGGATGTTTCTCCAAAACAGATGGTATCAGTTGCAACCGCGATGATTCCGTTCCTTGAGAATGATGATGCTAACCGTGCCCTGATGGGTTCAAACATGCAACGTCAGGCGGTACCACTTATAAAAGCAGATTCTCCAATTGTAGGTACTGGTATTGAGTACAAAGCGGCTAAAGATTCAGGCGTATGTACAATTGCCAGAAATGCTGGAGTTGTAGATAAAGTATCTGCAAGTGAGATAACAATTAAAACAAAGAATGGCCAAAAGGATGTTTATAAGCTTATCAAATATATGCGTTCTAACCAAGGGACTTGTATAAACCAAAGACCTATAGTTAGAAAGGGTGAAATTGTTGAGAAGGGTGATATTCTTGCTGATGGCCCATCTACAGATAATGGTGAAATTGCATTAGGAAGAAATATTCTTATAGGATTTATGACTTGGGAAGGTTATAACTATGAGGATGCTATTCTTATCAATGAAAAACTTGTTAAAGAAGATGTTTATACATCTATTCATATTGAGGAATATGAGGCTGAAGCTAGAGATACAAAGCTTGGGCCTGAAGAAATAACTAGAGATATTCCAAATGTCGGAGAGGAAGCACTTAAGGACCTGGACGAAAGAGGAATTATCAGAATAGGTGCTGAGGTACGCTCTGGAGATATTCTAGTAGGTAAGGTTACTCCTAAGGGAGAAACAGAACTTACTGCTGAGGAACGCTTGCTAAGAGCTATATTTGGTGAAAAGGCAAGAGAGGTTCGTGATACATCACTTAGAGTTCCTCATGGTGAATCAGGTATTATAGTTGACGTCAAGGTGTTTACTCGTGAGAATGGCGATGAGCTACCACCAGGAGTAAATCAACTTGTTAGAGCATATATCGCCCAAAAGAGAAAGATTTCTGTTGGGGATAAAATGGCCGGAAGACATGGTAATAAGGGTGTTATTTCAAGAATATTACCTGAAGAGGATATGCCTTTCCTACCAGATGGTACTCCATTGGAGATAGTACTCAATCCTCTTGGTGTTCCTTCACGTATGAATATCGGTCAGGTGCTTGAAGTGCATTTAGGCTTTGCAGCAAAAGCATTGGGCTGGAAGATTGCTACACCAGTTTTTGATGGAGCAACTGAAGAAGATATAAGAAACACATTGGTTCAAGCCGGAAAAGACCCTGATGGTAAGACTATTCTTTATGATGGAAGAACAGGAATGCCATTTGACAATAGAGTAACAGTTGGGTATATGTATTACTTGAAGCTTGCCCATCTAGTTGACGATAAAATTCATGCTCGTTCTACTGGTCCATACTCATTGGTAACTCAGCAGCCTCTAGGAGGTAAAGCTCAGTTTGGTGGACAGAGATTTGGAGAAATGGAAGTTTGGGCTTTGGAAGCATATGGAGCTTCATATACGTTGCAAGAAATTCTGACAGTTAAATCAGATGATGTTGTAGGTAGAGTTAAGACATATGAGTCTATTGTAAAGGGTGAAAATATACCTGAACCTGGAATTCCTGAATCATTTAAGGTTCTTATCAAAGAACTTCAGAGTCTTGCGCTAGATGTTAAGGTTTATTCAGAGGAGACAGGCGAAATTGCTATAAAAGAGTATGTTGAAGATGACATTGAAGATCTGAATGTTAACATTGAGGGTAGAGAAGATGAAGTAATTCTGACAAATGATTTTGATGATGAGTTAAAAGATGATGTTCTTATTGATGATGAATTGGATATTGATGACCTTGATGACATAGGTAGTATCAGTACTGGCGACAATCTCGAAGAAGAACTCACAGATGATTTATTTGCAGACGATGATCTTAGTGAAGAATTTGACGATGAGGATTTTTAAGGGAGGGAGATAAGCTATGTTTGAACTGAACAATTTTGATTCTATAAAAATAGGATTAGCTTCTCCAGAAAAGATCAGAGAATGGTCAAAAGGCGAAGTAAAAAAGCCTGAAACAATAAATTATAGAACTTTGAAGCCTGAAAGGGATGGTTTATTCTGTGAAAGAATTTTCGGTCCTCAAAAGGATTGGGAGTGTCATTGTGGTAAGTATAAAAGAATAAGATACAAGGGTATTGTCTGCGATAGATGTGGCGTTGAAGTTACTCGCTCAAAGGTAAGAAGAGAAAGAATGGGTCACATTGAACTCGCTGCACCAGTTTCTCATATATGGTATTTCAAAGGAATACCAAGTAGAATGGGTTTAATTTTAGATATGTCACCAAGATCTCTAGAAAAGATTTTATATTTTGCGGCATATGTTGTTATTGACCCAGGCCAGACACCATTGTCAAAAAAGCAAGTACTAACTGAGAAAGAATATAGAGATAGTGTTGAAAAGTTTGGACTTAGTTTTAAGGCAGCTATGGGAGCTGAGGCAGTAAAAGAGCTCCTTTTGGAATTGGATTTAGAGAGTCTTTCGAAGGAACTAAGAAACGAATTGTTAGATTCTACTGGTCAAAAGAGAATCAGAGCTGTTAAGAGACTTGAGGTTGTTGAAGCATTTAGACTATCAGGAAACCATCCTGATTGGATGATCCTAGATGTTGTACCTGTTATTCCTCCTGAGCTAAGGCCTATGGTACAGCTTGATGGAGGTAGATTCGCTACTTCAGATTTGAATGACCTATATAGAAGGGTTATTAACAGAAATAACAGATTAAAAAGGCTTCTAGATTTAGGGGCTCCAGATATAATTGTTAGAAACGAAAAACGTATGCTTCAAGAAGCAGTTGATGCTTTGATTGATAATGGTAGAAGAGGACGTCCTGTTACTGGACCTGGAAATAGACCTCTGAAATCACTATCTGATATGCTCAAGGGTAAGCAAGGACGTTTCCGTCAGAACTTGTTGGGTAAGCGTGTTGACTACTCTGGACGTTCAGTTATTGTTGTTGGACCAAACCTTAAGATATTCCAATGTGGTTTACCTAAGGAAATGGCACTTGAATTGTTTAAACCATTTGTTATGAAGAAGCTTGTAAATGATGGTTTAGCACACAATATAAAGAGTGCAAAGAGAATGGTTGAAAGAGTTAGAAATGAAGTATGGGATGTATTAGAGGAAGTAATTAAGGATCATCCAGTATTACTAAACCGTGCTCCTACACTTCATAGACTTGGTATACAGGCATTTGAGCCTGTTTTGGTTGAAGGTAGAGCCTTGAAGCTTCACCCGCTAGTATGTTCAGCATATAATGCTGACTTCGATGGTGACCAGATGGCTGTTCACGTTCCATTGTCAGCTGAAGCACAGTCAGAAGCTAGATTTTTGATGTTATCAGCAAATAACCTACTAGCACCAAAAGATGGCAAGCCAATAACTGTTCCTACACAGGATATGGTTTTGGGTAGCTATTACTTGACAATTGAAAAACCAAACGAGCCTGGAGATGGAAAGATATTCTGTGACATGGATGAAGTTCTTATGGCTTACAATGAAGGTGTTTTAGGACTTCATGCTCAGATACAGGTTCGAATTGAGAGAGAGATTGACGGAGTTAAACAGAAAAAGATTATTTCCTGTACACCAGGAAGACTTATTTTTAACGAAGCTATTCCTCAAGACTTAGGTTTTGTTGACAGAAGCGATAAGAGTAAGCTTTTTGACCTTGAGATTAACTTCATAGTTGGCAAAAAAGAACTTGGTAAGATTATTGACAAATGTATTAGAGTTCATGGTACTACTAAGACTGCTGTTATCTTGGATAAAATAAAAGAGTTGGGCTTTAAGTTCTCAACTAAAGGCGCTATTACAATTAGTGTATCAGATATGGTCGTTCCTGAAATAAAGAAGCAATATCTGGCTGAGACTGAAAGGACAATAGACAATATTGTTAAACAGTTCAAGAGAGGTCTTATTTCAGATGAAGAAAGATATAATTCTGTAATAGCTACTTGGACTGAAACATCTGAAAATATTACTAAGGCTCTTATTGATAACCTGGATAGATTCAATCCTGTATTTATGATGTCACAGTCAGGAGCGAGAGGTAATATCAACCAAATTAAACAGCTGGCCGGTATGAGAGGTCTGATGGCTGATACATCTGGTAAAACAATTGAGATACCTATTAAGTCAAACTTCCGTGAAGGACTTAATGTTTTGGAATTCTTTATTTCATCTCATGGAGCTAGAAAAGGTTTAGCAGATACAGCGCTTAGAACAGCTGACTCTGGTTATCTAACAAGACGTTTGGTTGATGTAAGTCAGGATGTTATTGTTCGAGAATTGGATTGTGGTACTAATAAGGGTATCGAGATAACGGATGTTAAGAGTGGTAGTGAAATAATTGAACCATTAGCTGAAAGACTTATTGGTAGGTATACTACTGAAGACATATATGATCCTAATACAAACGAGTTGATTGTGTCTAAGGACGATGCTATGGATGAGCATATTGCCAATAGGATAGTTAAAGCTGGTTATAAGAAAATGAGGATTAGGTCAGTATTAACATGTGAATCTAAAGTTGGTGTTTGTGCTAAATGCTATGGTCATAACCTTGCAAGTGGTGATGCTGTAAATGTTGGTGAAGCTGTTGGTATTATTGCAGCACAGTCAATCGGCGAACCAGGTACACAGCTCACGATGAGAACCTTCCATACTGGTGGTGTTGCCGGTGATGATATTACTCAAGGTCTACCTCGTATAGAGGAACTTTTTGAAGCGAGAAAACCAAAGGGCCTTGCAATAATATCAGAAATACCTGGTACAGTTAAGTTATCCGACTCTAAGAAAAAGAGAGAGGTTATCATAACTGCTGAGGATGGAGAGACTAAGTCATATCTGATACCTTATGGATCAAGAATTAAGGTTTTTGATGATGACGTGGTTGAAGCTGGTGATGAATTAACAGAGGGTTCTGTAAATCCTCATGATATCTTGAAAATTAAAGGCCTTAAGGGAGTTCAGGAATATCTTTTACAGCAAGTTCAGACAGTTTACAGAATGCAGGGTGTTGATATCAACGATAAGCATATAGAAGTAATTGTTAGACAGATGATGAGAAAAGTTAAGATTGAGGATTGTGGTGATACTAGCTTATTGCCAGGTGGTTTGGTTGATATGCTTGAGTTCGCATCAGAAAATGAAAAGGCTATTGAAGCTGGTTTAGCACCTGCTACTGGAGAGCGTACTCTTCTAGGTATTACTAAGGCTTCACTTGCTACTGATTCCTTCTTATCAGCTGCATCCTTCCAAGAGACAACT
Source organism: Bacillota bacterium (assembly GCA_023391425.1). Taxonomy (GTDB): domain Bacteria; phylum Bacillota; class Clostridia; order Acetivibrionales; family DSM-1351; genus Ruminiclostridium. The sequence goes on from JAEWAX010000168.1 coordinate 10,385, forward strand.
AGAGTTCTCACAGAAGCTGCTATCAAGGGTAAGACTGATCCTCTGGTTGGTTTAAAGGAAAATGTCATCATTGGTAAACTTATTCCAGCAGGTACTGGTATGAGTAGATATAAAGATATTAGTATCAGTAATGTTATTGAATGATTAACTTAAAAAGATTATTAATGTGATGATAATTAAAGCGACCATGTTGATATGGTCGCTTTAATTTATCATCATATGATTGAGTTTTTTATTGGATGACTGTAATTCATAAGCTATAGCTAGCAAACTCTATTACAACCATAATATTAGGTATTAATGAAAATTCTGTATGCTTGACAAGAGCTGTAATTGAGTGATAAAATAGTTCAGTGCATTGAATTTGTGCTTTTTTTTGTGCGCATATTTCGATTACAAGATAAGTTCTCTAACGTTGTACCTGAGATTAATGGTAAATTGGAGGAAGTAAATTGTTGGATGATCTTAAACACTATAAAAAAGCAGTTGGAGTAAAACAATCAACGAAGGCAGTAGAAGGTGGTTTAGCTGCAAGTGTACTCATTGCGAAGGACTGTGAGCAAAGAGTGGTAAAAAGTATTATTGAGCTTTGTGAAAAACAGCATGTACCCATAACATATGTAGACTCCATGAAACTACTGGGGAAGGCATGTGGTATTGACGTTGAAGCTGCCGTTGCATGTATCCTAAAATAAGTGACATGCTTATTAAATAGCTTATATTTATTTGTTCCCTAATATTTTTTTGTAGGGGATATATATAAAATATATAATAGTTTCCTTGAAAGGAGGTGTACTAATGCCAACATTTAATCAGCTGGTTAGAAAGGGCAGAGAGGTTATCGAAAAGAAATCAACTGCTCCAGCTCTCCAGAAGGGATTTAACTCAAAGAAGAAAAAGGCAACAGATCTTAATAGCCCTCAAAAGAGAGGTGTTTGTACTGTTGTAAAGACTTCAACACCAAAAAAACCAAACTCAGCACTACGTAAAGTAGCAAGGGTTCGTCTTACAAATGGTATAGAAGTAACTGCTTATATTCCTGGAATAGGTCATAACCTACAGGAGCATAGTGTTGTTCTTATCAGAGGTGGAAGAGTTAAAGACTTACCTGGTGTAAGGTACCATATTATTAGAGGTACTCTTGACACTGCCGGAGTTGCCAAGAGAATGCAGGGCCGTTCAAAATACGGAGCTAAGCGTCCTAAGGCAGGTGCCGCTAAAAAGTAATACCACAGCGTGCTGACAATTTAAAATGTTAGGTGCTTAGTACGTGATTATATATATTTTGTATAAGAGAAGATAGGTTTTTAAATATTGATCTATTGTCTGTTAAACTATTAAGGTATATTAATGTACTTGCACTGACGACGGTTTAAACCACGAGTACCTGTGATACATTGAGTGAGTATGCTCATTCAAAATGTTATCATAAAAGGAGGGAAGTAAAGTGCCAAGAAAAGGTCATATATCAAAAAGAGATGTTTTAGCTGATCCAATATACGGAAGCAAAACAGTTACAAAACTAATAAACAATATAATGTATGATGGAAAGAAAGGTATATCACAGCAAATATGCTATGATGCCTTCGATATCATTAAAGAGAAGACTGGTAGAGAGCCTCTAGAGGTTTTTGAAGAAGCTATGGCAAACATTATGCCAGTACTTGAAGTAAAAGCAAGAAGAGTTGGTGGAGCAACATACCAAGTTCCTATGGAAGTTAGACCTGACAGAAGACAAGCTTTAGGATTAAGATGGCTTGTTGATTACTCTCGCAAAAGAGGCGAGCGTACTATGAAGGAAAGACTTGCAGGTGAGTTGCTAGATGCTATCAATAATATGGGTGGAGCTTATAAGAAGAAAGAAGATACTCATAAGATGGCTGAAGCTAACAGAGCATTTGCTCATTATAGGTGGTAATATAAGCTTCTCTAGTAAAATTGAGATTTGCTTATATGTATCAATTTACAATTATTGAAGAATTGGTTATTAATCAATTTGGACTATCGTGAAAGGAGGGTAATCATGCCCAGGCAATTTGACTTACAACATACAAGAAACATAGGTATAATGGCTCATATAGATGCAGGTAAAACTACAACAACAGAGCGTATACTGTTTTATACAGGTAAGACTCATAAGATCGGCGAAGTTCATGAAGGTGCTGCTACTATGGACTGGATGGAGCAGGAGCAGGAGAGAGGAATAACAATCACTTCAGCTGCTACTACAGCACAGTGGAAAGGTATCAGAATAAATATTATTGACACGCCGGGGCACGTTGACTTCACTGTTGAGGTTGAAAGATCTCTTCGTGTACTCGATGGTTCAGTAACAGTTTTCTGTGCTAAGGGTGGTGTTGAACCCCAGTCTGAAACAGTTTGGAGACAGGCTGATAAGTATGGAGTTCCACGTATGGCATATGTAAATAAAATGGATATTATGGGAGCTGATTTTTACAATGTAATCGCTATGATGAAAGATAGATTACAGTGTAATGCAGTGCCAATTCAATTACCAATAGGTAGTGAAGAAAACTTCAAAGGTATGGTTGATTTGGTTGCTATGACAGCGCATATTTTCAAAGATGATTTAGGTCAAGATATTGAAGAAATCGCTATCCCTGACGACATGAAAGATGTTGTTGAAAAGTATCGTAATTTATTATTAGAATCAGTTGCTGAACAAGATGAAGAAATGATGATGAAGTATCTCGAAGGTGAGGAACTCACTGAAGAGGAAATAAAGACGGGTATCAGAGCTGCAACAATTGGATTGAAAATGGTTCCCGTAGTTTGTGGTTCATCATATAAAAACAAAGGTGTACAACAGATGCTTGATGCCGTTGTTGACTTCATGCCATCACCTGTAGATGTACCTGCTATTAAGGGTATAGCTATGGATGGTGAAGATGAGATAGAAAGACCAGCAGATGATGAGGGTCCATTCTCGGCGCTTGCGTTCAAGATTATGACTGACCCATATGTTGGTAAGCTCTGTTTCTTTAGAGTTTATTCAGGAACATTGAACTCAGGTTCATATGTTCTTAATTCTACAAAGAATAAGAGAGAAAGAATCGGAAGAATTCTTCAAATGCATGCAAATCATAGAGAAGAGATACAGATTGTATATTCAGGAGATATTGCTGCTGCTGTTGGTCTTAAGGATACAACAACAGGTGATACACTTTGTGATGAAAGCAGTCCTGTAATACTTGAATCAATGGAATTCCCAGAGCCTGTTATCGAGGTTGCAATTGAACCTAAGACAAAAGCAGGACAGGAAAAAATGGGTATTGCATTAGCAAAACTTGCAGAAGAAGATCCAACATTTAGAGTTCATACTGATCAAGAAACTGGTCAAACCATTATTGGTGGTATGGGTGAACTTCATCTTGATATCATCGTTGATAGAATGATGAGAGAATTCAAGGTTGAGGCTAATGTTGGTAATCCACAAGTTTCTTACAAGGAGACTATCCGTAAAGCTGTTAGATCTGAAATGAAATATGCAAGACAGTCTGGTGGTAAAGGTCAATATGGACATTGTGTTATCGATATTGAACCAAGAGAACCAGGTGCAGGCTACGAATTCGTTAACAAAATCGTTGGTGGTGCTATTCCTAAGGAATTCATTCCTCCAATTGATGCAGGTATACAAGAAGCTATGAAAGCTGGTGTACTTGGCGGATATAATGTAGTTGACGTTAAAATAACTCTTGTTGATGGATCATATCATGAAGTTGACTCATCAGAAATGGCATTTAAGATTGCCGGCTCAATGGCATTCAAGGATGGATGTAGGAAAGCAAATCCAGTTCTCCTTGAACCTATAATGAAAGTTGACGTTAGCGTTCCTGAGGAATACATGGGAGACGTTATGGGTGGACTTAACTCAAGAAGAGGACGTATTGAAGGTATGGAAGCACGTGGCGGAGCTCAGAATATCAGAGCATTAGTACCACTATCTGAAATGTTTGGATATGCTACTGCACTTCGTTCTTCAACACAGGGTAGAGGAACTTTCTCAATGCAGACAAGTCACTTCGAAGAAGTGCCTAAGAGCATTCAGGAAAAGGTTCTAGCTGGTAAGGGTGAATAAGCAAATGTTAATCGCAAGAGCATAAGCTCTTGTTAAGGACAAGTAAATAGTAAAACCCAATTTTGAAGTTTAAAACTGATTTATTATTTACTTTCCCTTTATAAACCAAAAACCTATTAAGTAGCGCAATGCGCTTTAATGAAAGGATGGAATTTAAAATGGCAAAGGCTAAATACGAAAGAACTAAACCGCACGTAAATATTGGAACAATTGGTCACGTTGACCATGGTAAGACTTCTCTAACTGCTGCTATCACTAAGGTATTAAGTTTTCTTGGAAGAGCAGAAGTTAAAGACTACGGTGCTATCGACTCTGCTCCAGAGGAAAGAGAAAGAGGTATCACAATCAATACAGCTCACGTTGAGTACGAGACTGAGACTAGACACTATGCTCACGTTGACTGCCCAGGCCATGCCGACTATGTTAAGAACATGATCACTGGTGCTGCTCAGATGGATGGAGCTATACTAGTTGTTTCTGCTGCTGATGGCCCAATGCCTCAGACAAGAGAACATATTCTTCTTGCTGGACAGGTTGGTGTTCCTTATATAGTAGTATTCTTAAACAAATGTGATATGGTTGATGATGAAGAACTTATCGAATTAGTTGAAATGGAAGTTAGAGAACTATTAAATTCATATGACTTCCCAGGCGATGATACTCCAATAGTTAGAGGATCAGCACTTGTAGCATTGGAATGTACTTCAAAGGATCCTAACGCTCCTGAATATGCTCCAATTCTTAAACTTATGGATGAAGTTGATAAATATATCCCAACTCCTGAAAGAGCAACTGACAAGACTTTCTTAATGCCTGTAGAGGATGTTTTCTCAATCACAGGTCGTGGTACTGTTGCTACTGGTAGAGTTGAAAGTGGTGTTGTTAAAGTTGGAGATGAAGTTGAAATCGTTGGTTTGATGGAAGCTCCAAGAAAAACTGTTGTAACTGGTGTTGAAATGTTTAGAAAACTTCTTGATCAGGCACAAGCTGGTGATAACATCGGTGCTCTTTTAAGAGGTATTCAGAGAACTGATATCGAAAGAGGACAAGTTCTTGCTAAACCAGGATCAATCAAACCTCACACTTATTATGAAGGTCAAGTATACGTTTTAACTCAAGCAGAAGGTGGAAGACATAAGCCATTCTTCAATGGTTACAGACCACAGTTCTATTTCAGAACTACTGACGTTACAGGTGTTATTGAGATTCCAGAAGGAACTGAAATGGTTATGCCTGGAGACCACATCACAATGAAAGTTAAGTTAATCACTCCTATCGCTATGGCTGAAGGACTTAAGTTCGCTATTCGTGAAGGTGGAAGAACAGTTGGTGCTGGTAACGTTTCAAAGGTTATTGAATAATATTAGCATTATGGTAGTAAGGAGAACTAGACTTGTGCCAAAGCTTTGGCACTGGCAGAAGCCTTAGTTGCACTTGTTACTTGAAAAGTAAAAGAGGAATCGATGAAAATCGATTCCTCTTTTTGATTCTATTTGTCCACGATTAGTACGAAGTTTGTAATAAGTTTGAAATTTAACACAATTATCAAAAAAAATTGAACAATATAGGTACAAAATAAGTAAATAAATCTTATCTGAACTTATACTTTTTAACTAATAGTGATAGAATATATCAAGTACAATATATTTAATTCTCAAATTTATTTACTATGTTTAAATTCAAGGAATTAGGGTATAAAGCAAAAGTATGATTATAATAATGTATTAGTTGAAAGGATGGTAATGAGATGCTTGAGATAAAAAAGAATATTTATTGGTGCGGCATTAGAGACTGGGGACTTGGTGTATTCCATGGGCATGAGCTTTCTACACATAGAGGTTCTTCTTATAACTCATATTTAATTAAAGATAAGAAAACTGTACTGGTTGATACGGTATGGAATCCATATAAGGAGCAGTTTGTTGCTGATTTAGAAAAGACTGTTGGGCTTTCAAATATAGATGCAATTGTTATCAATCACATTGAACCTGACCATGGAGGTAGTTTAGGCCTTCTTATGGAAAAAATACCAAATACACCAATATATTGTACAAAAAATGGAGCAGACTTAATAAAAAAGCATTTTGAAAAGGATTGGAACTTTAATATTGTTAAAACTGGTGATTCATTAGATTTGGGAGAATATAAGCTCAAATTTGTTGAAATGCAAATGATACACTGGCCAGATAGCATGCTCGAATATGTAGAAGGAGCAAAGCTAGTAATATCAAATGATGCTTTTGGACAGCATTATTGTGGAGCATCTATATTTAATGATGAAGCAGACCAATGTGAAATCTATCAAGAGGCAATAAAATACTATGCAAATATATTGGGACCTTTCAAACCTTTAATAAAAAAGAAAATTGAGCAGATTATTGCATTAGACTTAGATTTCGATATGATTGCCCCAAGCCATGGAGTAATATGGAGAACAAATCCCACACAGGTAATAGAGAAATACCTTGAATGGTCAGATCCAGACTTTAATGAGGGCTATGCTGCAATTATTTATGATACTATGTATCATTCTACAAGGGCTATGGCTGAAGCGATAGCAAGAGGTTTAGAAGAGGAAGGTGTGAAATATAGAATATTTAACGCTGCAACAAAAGATAGAAGTGACTTGAATACTGAAATATTCAAGTCAAACGCGGTAATACTAGGTAGCTGTACTGTAAATAATACGGTTTTAAGAGCTACGGCCTCATTATTGGACGAAATAAAGGGCTTAAAGGTGAAGAATAAGCTTGCATTTGGTTTTGGATCATATGGTTGGAGTGGAGAAGCTCACAAGATAATAAGTGAAAAGCTTGGAGAAGCAGGGTTAACGATATGTGAAGAGCCACTGGGTTTAAAATATAAGCCATCAAGTGAAGAATTGGACAAATGTGTTGAGATAGGAAGAAACATCGGAAAGCAATTAAAAGTGAAATAATGTGCTAAGACACTAAAAAATCAATGCAAAATTCGATATATTTTTGTGTATTATTTAACAAAATACTACTTACAAATAGCATAAATATGATATAATATATGCTGGTATTTGAAGATAGATTATACGATTTCTAAGACTCAGTGTGAGTAAAAAGTACTCTTCCTGAATCCAAAAATTAACCTATCCGTCAATACCAGCTTTTTGTTTTACTAAGTAGAACAGAAATACATAGAGGGGTATATCCTCAACTCGGTAATTCTGAGATAAATTAAATTTAAAATAGTTTTGTGAAGGGGGAAGTCAAATGAATTACTCACATGAAGTTGAAAATATGTGTGTTGTAAAAAAAGGTCCAAATCATGGTCCTGCTCCAATACCTGAAGAAGGTAAATGGGTTAAAGTTAAAGAAGTCAAAGATATTTCTGGTTTGTCACATGGTATTGGGTGGTGTGCTCCACAGCAGGGAACTTGTAAGCTTACTCTAAATATTAAAGATGGTATTATAGAGGAAGCTTTAGTTGAAACATTAGGTTGCTCCGGAATGACTCATTCAGCTGCCATGGCTGCTGAAATATTAACAGGAAAGACATTGCTTGAAGCTTTGAATACTGACCTTGTTTGTGATGCTATCAATGTTGCAATGAGAGAAATATTCTTACAGTTAGTGTATGGTAGAACACAGTCTGCTTTCTCAGAGGATGGCCTTGTAATAGGTGCAGGACTTGAAGATCTTGGTAAAGGTTTACGTTCACAGGTTGGTACAATGTTCTCAACTAAAGCTAAGGGTGTAAGATACTTAGAAATGGCTGAAGGCTATGTTCTCAGTATTGGACTTGATGCTGATGGTGAAGTAATAGGTTATAAGTTTATACACCTTGGTAAGATGATGGAAGCAATTAAAAAAGGTGTAGATCCAAAAGAAGCTTATGAGAAGAATATCGGTACATATGGAAGATATGCTGAAGCAGTAAAAACAATAGATCCAAGAAAAGAATAAAATAGAGAGAGGTGATTCTAGTGGTTAATTTCGAAGGTTATGAAAGAAGAATAGATACAATAAATAAATGTTTAGCTGAGTATGGCTTTAAGAGCTTAGAGGAAGTTAAAGAACTTTGCACATCAAAAGGTATAGATGTTGACGGTATCGTTAGAGGAGTACAGCCAATCGCATTTGAAAATGCAGTATGGGCTTATACATTAGGATGTGGTATTGCACTTAAAAAGGGAATAAAAAATGCATCACAAGCTGCTGAAGCTATAGGACTTGGCTTACAGGCTTTCTGTATTCCTGGTTCTGTTGCAGATTCAAGAAAAGTTGGTTTAGGACATGGAAATCTTGCTGCAATGTTATTAAAAGAAGAGACTAAGTGTTTTGCTTTCCTTGCAGGACATGAATCCTTTGCTGCTGCTGAAGGTGCTATTGGTATAGCAAAAACAGCTAATAAAGTTAGAAAAGAGCCACTTCAGGTTATATTAAACGGACTTGGAAAAGATGCTGCTTTCATTATTTCAAGAATTAATGGTTTTACATATGTTGAAACTGATTATGATTTTTCAACTGATACATTAAAGATTGTTAGATCTAAAGCATACTCGAATGGAGATAAGGCTAAAGTTAAATGTTATGGTGCTAATGACGTTCTTGAAGGCGTTGCAATCATGAAAGAGGAAAAGGTTGACGTTTCTATCACTGGTAACTCAACTAACCCAACAAGATTCCAGCACTTAGTTGCAGGAACTTATAAAAAGTGGGCTACAGAGAATGGAAAGAAATACTTCTCAGTTGCCTCAGGTGGAGGAACTGGAAGAACCTTGCATCCAGATAATGTTGCTGCAGGACCTGCTTCATATGGTTTGACAGATTCAATGGGTAGAATGCACGGAGATGCTCAGTTTGCTGGTTCATCATCAGTTCCTGCCCATGTTGAAATGATGGGTCTTATCGGAATGGGTAACAACCCAATGGTTGGTGCTACTGTTGCGATTGCTGTTGCAGTTGAAGAAAGTGCTAAAAAGTAATTTTATAAGCCATATAATGCAAATGTAATTTGCATCTTGGTAAATAAGGTTTGTAAATAAAGCATGGAGTAAATACGGGATTCAGATGAAATCTTGTATCTTGCTCCATGTTTTTTATGTGCCAGAAATAAGGTGTTAATTCTTATTAAAAGATTTTTTGAACAGCTTAGCTTTTACTTTACATTGTTTTACAAAAATGATAACATAGTTAAACCAACTTAATTAAATATATTTAATTAAATTCGTTTAACTATGTTTAGGTGGAGGATAAGATGATTGAAGATAGCATTGCTTTTATTGCAAATTATTTTTGGAAAGAGTCTATAAGTAATATTAATGATACTTTATCTGATACACAAATGATTAATTTTAATATGAATGATTACTATTATCTTACTGAAATATATCAGCTTGGTAGACCAAAATTAGGAGAATTAGCATCTAAGCTAAATTTAACTAAACCGGCAATATCAGCTTTGACTAAAAGACTTGAGAAAAATGAATTAGTAACCAAGACTCAATCTCAACAGGATAAGAGAGTTTATTATATAGGTCTTACTGATAAAGGAATTAAAATTATTCAAGGAGATAATAAATTATATTCAAATTTATCTAACCTACTCAATGATTTATTAACGAATGAACAAATAAACATGATTAATGATTTATTATTAAAAATAGTTGAAAATTATAAAAAATAAATTCGAGATTTAAAAAGATTGAAAGAGTATTATTTTTTATATGCTGAGCACAGTGAAAGGAATGATAATATAATGAAAAAGCTTAAAATATTATTTTTAGTAACAGATATAGGTTTTATACTTTATTGGCTAATTACCTTATTTCATCTGATTCCACAGAGTATGCTATTTAATGACTATACAAACCCTATTTTAGTAGCTTGGAATTGGTCCTTTTTACCCTTGGATTTGATGGTCTCAGCAACAGGACTTTTTAGTCTATATCTATACAATAAAGGAAATGGAAAGTGGAAAAAAATCAGTTTAATTTCACTTGTACTAACTTTTTGTTCAGGATTACAAGCCATTTCATTTTGGGCTTTACGATTTGACTTTGATTTACTTTGGTGGATTTTTAATTCCTATTTAATCATATATCCTTTGTTTTTCATAAAAGCTTTATTAAGAAATAATTTGGAATGAGGTGTTAGAATGAGTTGGGTTTATTTAGCTTTAGCTATCGTATTAGAAGTATGCGGAACGACTCTCATGAAAATGTCGCAGGGGTTCGCAAATATAAAGTATACAATAATTATGTTATTTTGCTATCTATTAAGTTTAAGTATGCTGACATTAGCTTTAAGAAAATTAGAAATAGGAACTGCTTATGCAATTTGGTCAGGTGTGGGAATAGTATTAATAACGGTTATAGGCTTTCTGTTTTTTAAAGACTCTTTTGATATACGGAAAGTAATATTTATAAGCTTTATATTAATAGGTGCGATTGGATTAAACTTGACTTCAAATATGCATTGATACTTTTAAATATGGCTTTTCTATTTCAAAAGTACGAAAATATTATTATTAATTTAAAGAATAACTATTATGTCAAGGTATGAAGATATTACCATGAATAAATTTTAGAAAATGACAAACAATTTACACTTTTTAGAGTATAATAATGTATTAGTTAAAAAACAATTTAAGGGGTGTAAATTTGATAAATAAAGACTTACTAAAACGTGATGGGCGCTCAGGTTATTTTTATAGAGTATTTTTTATGATATTAATTCCAATGGCACAATGCATTTACTTTTTGATTAATCAAACTACTAAAAGTGCACATGACGTAACTATTTTTTTGGATAAGCTGATTCCTTTTAATGAGTGGTTTATTATACCCTATATATTTTGGTATTTGTATACCTTCGGAATGCTGCTAGTGTTGGCTTATTTTGATTATAAGACATATTATAAATTGCTATACAGTATCCTTATTGGTATGTTAGTTTGTTTTATTGTTTATGTGATATATCCTTCAACAGTCCCTCGTACTGAGGTAATAATACCTAACAATATACTAGGAAAAGCTGTTTCGATAATCTATGGCAATGATAACCCGTATAATTGCTTACCAAGTATTCATATGCTGGACACACTTTTGATTACACTGTTTTTGTTCAAGCATTATAAGAGTTTACTGATAAAGATTTCTTCAGCAATCATATGTGTTACAATATACATGTCTACACTTTTTGTGAAGCAACATAGTATATTAGACGCTATTGCATCAACAATTTTAGGGCTTATATTATTCGCGCTTTTTGAAAGTGAATTTGTAGCAAGAAAGCTTGAGAATGTAAAAGATACTCTTGCTAGTTCAAAGACTAAGTCATCGTTTAGTGAAGATATCTAAGCACTTGTAGAGAAAATATTAAAAGAAGTATATAATAATTTATTATTATATACTTCTTTATTATTGCATATTTATTTGCTATTATATTTAGAAGTACATAATTTGTTATTAATATAATTATATATTTTATCCGGTATGCACAATGAGATAATTCATGCGGGTATACCGTGTAAAAATGGAGGTTAAAAATGAACTTCAAAAGAGAACATTTAAAAGATGCGCATCGGATAGTTATTAAGGTGGGTACATCAACACTAACCTATGATACGGGTAAAATTAATTTTACTCGCATAGATAAGTTAGCCAGAATTATTTCAGATTTATCCAACCAGGGGAAAGAAGTTATACTTGTTACTTCTGGAGCTATTGGCGTAGGAGTAGATAAACTGAAACTACCAGAGCGACCAAAGACAATACGCGAAAAACAAGCAGTTGCCGCAGTCGGACAATGTGAGCTAATGCATATGTACAGCAAATTATTTTCAGAGTATGGGCATATAGTTGCTCAAATTCTGTTGACTAGAGATATAATGAGCGATGAAAGCTGTTGTAAGAATGTAGTAAATACCTTTGAAACATTACTTGAAAAGGGAATTGTACCCATTGTAAATGAAAATGACTCAGTATCGATTGTTGAGTTAAAGGTGGGGCAAAAGGATACTTTTAGTGAGAATGATACATTATCTGCTATTGTTGCAAAACTAACAAATGCGGACTTATTAATAATATTATCTGATATTGATGGCTTTTTTGACTCCGATCCAAGGAAGAATCCGAATTCTAAAATGTTGTCTGTAATTAAAGAAATCACACCTGAGATAGAGCATTGTGCAGATGGAGCTGGAACTAAGAGGGGAACGGGTGGAATGGTTACAAAGCTAAAGGCTGCAAAGATTGCAACCAAGTCAGGAGTGGATGTGGTATTGACAAATGGCAGTCACCCAGAAACGATTATGGATATTATTAATGGACAAGATATTGGTACGGTTTTTGTAGGAAAATAGTAATATGATTTTAGATACTAACTTGATAACTAGGAAGAAACCTATTATTGAGTATTAACTGCGAATTTATATTTTGGTTGCACCTCTGAAAGCTGGAGGTGTAATGGATTTATATTTATTTAATAAAGCATAAAAATAACTGTTACCATTATAACCGATGGATTTGCAGATTTCCTTAATTAACATAGTCCCGCTGATAAGTAGCTTCTTGGACTCTTGAATTGGTCTCTTTGCAATATACTCAAATGGTAAGTCATCTTCTTCATGTATAATCGGATAAATTTCAGCTGATTTCGAAGCGTTCTCATTTTCGTTAATATTCTCATATAGAACGATGTAATATTATTGACATATTGGTGAATATAACATAAAATTCAATTATATGGAAAATATTAAGCATTAATCATTTTTATGAAAACATCGCACAAATGAAATAGGCTTAAATCAACCATCAAAAGTTTTTTACACAATAGTAACTCTTTAATTTGTACAAGTTGTAAATTGATTATATAAGTACTAAGGCATTTAATCGAGGTTCATAATTTCAAGTGGTTTGGTGAAATTAGAAGCTCGATTATTTAGCCAAAAGGCAGTAGATATATTTTTATATCGAGATGCTTTGGAATCGTTGACAAGTAATCAGTTTCAAACTTATAAATGTGTAACTAGTTTACACTAACAAATTTTTATAGGAGGTAAAAACGTGAGAAAAAACGGAACTAAACGCATTCTCTCTCTGCTAATGGTTTTTATACTATTAGTGTCAACTCTTCCGCTTCAGGTAGTAGGAGCAGCGGAACCTGAGGGTAGCCATTTGGTATTCAACACTGCTGCTGAAAAGCCAAGTCATGGTGGCGCACTACAACTCCTCACAGTAAACGGTGAAAAAACACTGTGTAATCAAAAAGGAGATCCTATTCAATTAAGGGGCATGAGCACTGCTGGATTACAATGGTTTCCAGAGATTATCAATAACAATGCTTTTGCAGCACTTTCAAAGGATTGGGGGTGTAACGTAATCCGTCTTGCTATGTATGTGGGCGAAACTGGATATGGAACTGGAGATCAAGCACACAGAGATGCTATTAAGAAAAGAGTTACTGATGGAATAGACTATGCAATAAAAAATGATATGTATGTTATAGTAGATTGGCATGTACTTACACCAGGAAACCCTAATGATAAGATGTATTCAGGTGCATTGGACTTCTTTAAGCAGATTTCGCAAAAATATCCAAATAATAAAAATATTATTTATGAGTTAGTAAATGAGCCAAATGGCAATGCAGATAACGGAATGCCAAATGATGCAACTGGCTGGAAAGACGTAAAGTCTTATGCAGAGCCAATAATTAAAATGCTACGTGAAAATAAAAATGAAAACATAGTTATAGTTGGAAGCCCAAACTGGAGTCAACGTCCTGACTTGGCTGCAGATAATCCTATCATTGATAGCAACACTATGTACTCAGTACATTTCTATACTGGAACGCATGCAGTATCATCAGACAGCACCGATAGAACAAATGTAATGAGTAACGCGAGGTATGCATTAGAGAATGGTGTTGCCGTATTTGCTACAGAATGGGGAACAAGTCAAGCAAGTGGTGACGGTGGACCCTACCTTACTGAAGCAGATCAATGGCTGGAATTCTTAAATGCACACAATATCAGTTGGTGCAACTGGTCCTTGACTAACAAGAATGAAACTTCAGGAGCCTTTACACCTTTAGATATAGGCCAACCAGCTACCGACCTAGACCCCGGTGCCGACCAGGTGTGGGCGACAAAAGAATTAAGTGTTTCAGGTGAATATGCCCGCGCTCGTATTAAGGGAATACCATATATACCTTTTGATAGGACAAAAGAAGAATTCACAACAAATGTATGGAATTTTAACGACGGAACAACACAAGGCTTCGGTATTAATGGCGACAGTCCAATTAAATCGCCGATTTTCACGGTGAGTAATCAAAAAAATGCATTGAAGCTAACAGGTATGAATAACAGCAATAAAATATCTGAAGCCAGCTACTGGGACAATGTCCGTTTATCAGCAGATGGTACCGCTAACAAAGTTGATATTTTAGGGGCAGAAAAGCTGACAATGGATGTAATAGTTACAACAGCATCAGCTGTGTCTATTGCGGCTATTCCACAAAGCTCCACAAAAAGTTGGGCAAACCCAACACGTGCTATACAAGTGACACCAGCTGCTTTTACACTACAAACAGATAATACATATAAAGCTGTCGTAACCATTTCAAGAGCTGATTGCCCGAACTTAGATGCAATAGCAACTGATTCTGCAGACAGTACAATGACTAATATTATTTTATTTGTTGGAGCGACTGGAACTGACGAAGTTTATTTGGACAATATCTCAGTTTCAGGAACCCGTACAAAAAATGTGGTTGTTATTGAACATGCTCCTTTGGGAACTGCTACACTTCCTTCTGACTTTGAGAATGATACTCGGCAAGGCTGGGCATGGGATGCTGCTTCAGGTGTTAAAAGTGCAATAAAGGTTGAGAAAGTAAATGGATCTAAAGCATTAGCTTGGGAAGTTGCTTATCCTGATGTCAAACCTACAGATGGATGGGCATCCGCTCCTCGTATAATGTTGGGCGGTATCAATACAACACGCGGTGATAATCAGTTCTTAACTTTTGATTTATATCTCAATCCTATACGTGCATCCCAGGGATCACTCTCTATCAACATGGCACTAGCACCACCAAGTCTTGGATATTGGGCGCAGGCAACAGACAACTTTAATATTGATTTAACGGCACTTAATAAAATAGACAAAACTACTGATGGACTTTATCACTTCAAGGGTTACTTTGACTTAACTAAGATCAATGATAACAAGGTAATTAAATCTGACACACTTTTGCGTGATATAACTCTTGTGGTGGCAGATGTAAATAGTAATTTTGCTGGAAAAATGTATTTGGATAATATACAATTTGCCAAAAGTATTATACCGGAAGTAGTATATGCAGTAAATGTTCAAGCTACTAGTGGAGGAAGTATTACAGTAGCTCCCACATCTGCAGTAGCAGGTACAACGGTTAATGTAACAGTAACACCTGATACCGGAAAACGTCTGAAAGCCGGGTCACTAAAGTACATTAACGGCACCACAGGAGCAGCTACAGCTATCAGTGGCACTAGCTTTATTATGCCAGCATCAAATGTAACTGTTTCTGGAGAATTTGAACAGATACCTAATTCAGGTAACGTAACTGGTGGCGGATCAGGTAGCGGTGGAACTAGTGGAAATACCCCTAATACAACTAACACAGGCTCTGTGACTGTTATTGGTCCAACTTTAAAGCTTGAGGCTAAAACTAATATTTATGGAAAAGCATCAGTTAGTGTTTCAAACGAAAAAATCAATCAGGTAGTGAGTAGCGCAATCGAGGATGCTGCCAAACAAGGGCTTGGAGCAGTAAAAGTGGCAATCAAAATAGATGCGCCAAAGGATGTAAAAGCAGTCGAGTTGAGCGTACCTAAAGCAGCTATGACTTCAATTACAGAAAAGAAGGTAGATGGACTTACAATTATATCACCTATTGCAGCAATAACCTTTGATCAGAAAGCACTCTCCGCTATTTCAGGTGCTGCATCAGAGGATGTAAAGATTACAATTAACAAGGTGGATGCGTCCGCTCTATCTCCTGAAACGCAAAAAGCCATTGGTGACCATCCGGTATTCAACTTCAATGTGTCAAGCGGTAGCAAAACCATATCTAACTTTGGCGGCAACGTTAAAGTAGTAGTGCCTTACACTCTCAAAGCAAACGAAGATAAGAGTGCTATCATCATTTATTACATTAATGCTCAAGGTAAGCTTGAAGTTATAAAGGATTGTATCTACGATGAAGCTACAGGAAGTATTACCTTTAATACCAGTCATTTCTCCCAGTATGCTGTTGGATATCAAAAAATCAGCTTCAAGGATGTATCGGCTGGTTGTTGGTATGTAGACTATGTGAATTTCGTTGCAGCAAGAAATATTATGACAGAAACAGAAAGTGGTAAATTCAATCCATCAGTTAGCATCACAAGAGCAGATTTTGTTCAGATTCTTGCTGATATAGCGGGAGCAAATCTTACGAAATACACTACTTCTACTTTCTCTGATGTAAAAATCACAGATTCATTCAGCAGCGCTGCACAATGGGCACTTGAGAGCGGTATTACAGCTGGAACAGATGGAAAATTTAACCCATGTGCAAACATTTCACGCCAAGACCTGGTAGTTATGCTGAACAACTATATTGAGAAGGTTGGGAAGTACTCTCTTGCAAGTACAGTTGAAGCTGTGAATTTTACGGATGCCAGTACAATATCTGAATATGCAAAAGCTTCAGTATCCATAATGCAAAAGGTAGGCATTATCTCTGGAAAGAGCAAGAGTACCTTCGATCCTAAGGCTGAAGCAACAAGAGCTGAAGTTGCCGCCATGATTACTATGTTATTGAAAAACATAACAAAATAGAAGCTTTTAATCCATTTTGAGTGTACAATAAGGCGGTAATATTATAAGCAGTTATGAATTGTTTATATAGAAACTAGTAAGTTGAAAAAATGCGTTAGGTGATGGATTATTATCACCTAACGCATTTTATTTCAGGTACATCCAATAACACTGGATCATACATTCATTTAATTCAATCATAAGCATTTAAAAACTGTTATGGTAAAACATCATCAGTTGTATCTGGTAATGGTGACAAATCTTCAGATGCCGATGGCAACGTTGGAGTGCCAGATGTTGATGTTGTCGCAGGAGCTGAGTTTGTCGAAGGCACAGTTGGCCCGATAGTAC
>JAEWAX010000020.1 GCA_023391425.1 Bacillota bacterium
TGTATTTGACTTGTGTTAATAATTCTCATTTATCCTTCTTGCATTAGAACTAACGATATAACTAATAGATAACAATAGTACAAAATAGATAATTAGGATACTCCAATGGATAGTATAATTTGGAGAAATTTTCATAACGTCCATACCTAATAAGTGATCCGATAATACAAAGGGAACACAGGGGGGAATGAATTGTATAAAGTTGGTATTATACAGCATCATGCACAAACACATGTTTACAATTCCCCAAATTACTCCGGATATTGCAAGGTGAGAAATTATGGCCATTAAAAAAGTTGCTGGTATTAATAAAAAATGCATAATAATTAATTGAAGAAATATCTTTATATATTGCCACAGCATATCGGTTTGTAAGGGGGGAGAAACTAGATCCGCTCCTAAACAAAAGGTGGATATTGCAAATAAAATTACAGTAATTCCAATTACTAAAAACATAATTACTAATTTTGCGGTAAGAAAAAAGTATTTTGGATATGGATAACACAATGTAACTTCTAGTGTATTGGACTCATACTCTCTGGCATACAAAAAAGCTGCAAAGGCTGAAAAAGTAAGCAAAGACTGAACATTGAAAATTAACATTGCAACATGTACAAATACTTGCCATGAAAGATTTGCCTGTTCTAACAAAGATAGATATGTAATAGCTCCGGGTAAAGTGGAGCCAACAATAATAATCCACCACATTTTTGATGAATACAGTTTTTTTATTTCTGCTTCAATAATTCGCAGCATATTATTCACTCCTTTTTCCCTATTTTAATTATTGTTAAATACAAAAATAAAACAAATACTACAATTAAAATCAATATACCTGAACAGTAGCTGATTTGGGCATAACGTTCATTTCCGAGGAATTTACCGATTAAAGTAATGGGCAGCAAGTGGGGTAAAAAAACACCGAATTTCAAAAATGAGAATGGATAAGTAAGCATATAAAGAATAAGGAATACCATGGCCGAAGATGTAAAATTACGTATTACCATAGTAATATATACAATGCAGGGGGTAAGGCAAAATAGCACTATCGAGCTCAAAATACCGGCTGTTAGGTATTGAATCGCAATATGCATGTCAAAACCAGATAGTATTGTATTAATAATAAATAAAGACACAAAAATAAGAAGTTGAAGGAGGGTAGTTTCTATTAGTAATATGATGTACTTACACAAAAGTACCTGTTTCATTGATTTTGGTGTGATTGCCAAATATGAAAGTAAGTTATTTTTATATTCTCTTGAAATAATATAACAGCCTGATATTACCACACAGGCAAAAGAAATCATTTGAATGAAAGCACTGTTTTTGGTCACAACTAAAGGTAATGTATTCTGGTTGTTACAATACTGAACTAAAACCAAAACTATTGGCGACACAAACGACAATGGAAGTAATATAGTGAGGAATGTTCTTTTAAGCTTTACAAATTCAAGCGTCAGTAATTTAGTCATGATTAGCTCCCCCTATTAATTTAATGAAATAATCTTCAAGAGAAGGATGCAGAATTTTGCTTTCTTTAATTTCAATATCATTATGTACTAAATGATTTATAATTTTTCCAGTTATTTCGCTCTCTGTGGTTTTAAATGAAATACAATCTTCGAAAACTGAAATGTCTGGGATATTCAAAAGATCTTTTACAAGAGTAGCTGCTTTTTGTGGGTTACTAACTTTATAAAGTAAAGAAATTTCGCATTTCTTTTGAAATTCTTCTCTGCTGAGTTCCTCAAGTAAAACACCTTTATGAAGAATACCAATAGTGCTAACCATTTTTTCAACCTCTGCTAAAATATGCGAGGAAATGAATATGGTCTTTCCTTGCTTTGCTAACCCCAAGAGTAAATCACGAATTTCAACGATACCCTGAGGATCTAGCCCGTTCGTGGGTTCATCCAGAATCAGCAATTCAGGATCATGTAATAAAGCTCTTGCTAACCCAAGACGTTGCTTCATTCCCAAAGAGTAATACCCGACTTTTTTGTTTTTTTCATCAGATAGCCCAACAATTTCTAAGGCACGGTCTATACTTGATTTATTTGGTATGTCCATCATGATTCGATGAATATCCAAATTTTCTTTTCCGGTAAGATTAGTGTAAAATCCAGGTGTTTCAATAATCGCACCTATTTTCCGTAAATGCTTGTAAAGGTTTTTGTCAGTTACTTTTTCACCAAACAATTCTACTGTTCCGTTAGTCGGACCAATTAAATTTAATATCATTCGAATTGTTGTTGTCTTTCCTGCACCATTTTGACCGATGAACCCGTAAATCTCGCCTTTCTTCACATTTAGATTTACTTTATCTACTACTGTTGATTTTTTAAAGCGCTTACTTAATTCTGATGTCTGGATTATATATGACATTTATTTTTCCTCCTTTTTATATTTGACTAAAAAGTTCTGAACATGATTTATTAGTTTTTGATTTACCTCTGCTTTGATTTCTTCAGTGATTTGCTCTGATACGAGAAAGCGGTGAAACATAAAAACTACTGGTGCATAGTAATCCATGACCATTCCTTCAACATCAACATCTTTTAGAAAACCGATTTTAACAAGCCACTCGAAAATAACTTTTTGACCAGTAAGAGCTTCATCAAAAAGTATTTTATGATACAGCGATGCGGCTGGGGGATTAGTACTTTGCTCAATAATCAACATACGAATGAATTTGTTTACCTTCTCATTCATAAGATAGTCGTTTAGAAAGCTTTGGCACACAAGCAGAAACTCTTCAGGTTTAACCATTGTTACCTTTGACATTTGTAAAGAGAAATCTCGGGGCATAGCATATGTAACATCTGTAAAAGATTTGCATAGAACATCAAAGATATCCTGCTTGTTCTTGAAATGGTAATACACAGTGCTTTCTTTTATACCTACTTTACCGCAGATATCACGTATTGATACAGAGCTATAACCTCTTTGTGAAAAGAGATCTAGTGAGACTTCTAGAATAAGTTGCTTTGTGTCTACTTTTTCTTTATTCATAATATAATTCACCTCGATAATTATCTAACAACTGTTAGAGAAAATTATATATAACAGTTGTTAGATTGTCAAGCTTGATAATGTAAAAAATTGAAAGAGTACATAAAATTTTGTATAAATTTTTACGTAAAAAATTTATACAAGTACTAGCTAAAGGATGAATTTATTTTAATGAATGACATTCTCAATAAGCCTCATTTTTTGTTTTATTTGACATTTTATATTAAGATTCATATAATAGTAAGTGTACATACAGTAAGTGTACATACTAAAATAAAGGATGATGGATTATGGAGATACAGGAAATATTAGGATACTTGCTTAATACAAGTGCTAAGTTAAGTAAAAGGTCAATGGACAAATGTTTAGAAAAGTACGGTATTACAACTTCTCAATGGTCG
Organism: Bacillota bacterium; assembly: GCA_023391425.1. GTDB lineage: Bacteria > Bacillota > Clostridia > Acetivibrionales > DSM-1351 > Ruminiclostridium. The sequence goes on from JAEWAX010000020.1 coordinate 3,414, forward strand.
GTTTTAAAGCTTCTTGACACTAAAAATCAATTAACACAAACGCAGATATCAAATGAATTAAAAGCTGATAAAGCTACAGTTGGAGATGTTATTCTACGACTTAGCGGTAAGAACTACATAGAAAAAGCTTTTGATAATAATGATAGGCGTGCATACGTAGTGAACTTGACTGCTACAGCAAAAGAAATGATTTCTGACATTGAGACAATGGCTAATGAAGTTTCAAACAAAGCCCTCAAAGGCCTAAATGAGAATGAAACACTAGTACTATATAAAGCTTTAAACCAAATAATTAGCAATTTGTCTAGGGAGGATTAATATGACTTGGCGCCAAGAGATTTTTAGAGCACTTTTATTAACTTTGGGTTTTACAGAAATTTTAACTAGTATAACTTACTTAACAAAAGAAAATGGACTTGTATTAGCAAGAAAACAACATGGTGAATTACCAAAAAATATATCTGATAAAAAAATCAAGGTAAAGGTTATTTGTATGCTGGTATTTGGAATTGTCCTTTTCGGGGTTGCGTTATCAACTTATGTTCTACATAGTTATTCTAGAAATATTATACTATTAACTACTATATCATTTTCAGTCTATGGGATTATTGAGGCGTCTTATTATAGATATTGGAAAACATGCGGGTTTTCACTAGTTACAATATTATTAGTTGTATGCGCTATATTTATTTAAATATAAAAAAATATAAAACTTGTAAGAGTAAAACAGGGTAAAGCTCGGTATATCGGTATGAGTAGCCATAAAGTTCCTGTATCTTTGAATGCAGTTAATAGTGGTAATATTGACGTACTTATGTTTCCTGTGAATCCCGCATTTGATGTAGATGTTATATCAAACATGGAGCGAGCTGTTAACTTGTTTGAAAGGTAACAGGTACATAAAATAGTATGTAAATTCTTTAAGGCTGTTGCAAAACTAAATACAATATA
>JAEWAX010000121.1 GCA_023391425.1 Bacillota bacterium
ACCCCTTAAGGGGCTGCCCGTAGAATTCACGCGGTTGGCGGACAATTCAATATGTCTTTAGACATAGCCAGTAACATGCCCTTATAGGGCAAGAGCATGCCACACGTTCTACGTGTGGTCATGACTATCAAATTTAAGTCTTTATAGAAGGAAGATTAAATCCAAGAAATCCACTAATATTGACAGGTATTTAGCTTTCACTTATACTAAATTTCATATAAACGATTAGTAACTGTTTATATAGCTGTAGTAGCATGCGACTTAATACTGAAAGCTGTGCAAATAGAAATTGGGGGCTAATAATGGATAATATTGTTTTTAAAACTAGAGGAACCTGCTCGAGACAAATAAATATTAGTATTGAAGATGGTATAGTTAAACGTGTAACTTTTAATTCAGGATGTGATGGAAATCTTCGAGCTATAAGTAGCCTCGTTGAAGGAATGTCTATAAAAGAAGTAATAAGCAAACTAAAAGGTATTGATTGCCAAGGCAGAGGGACTTCATGTCCTGACCAACTCGCAAGAGCATTGGAAGCTACAATGCAGAAGGCTGTATAAGATTACGTGCATTTGGCTAGAGAAGCTGGGCAAAGAATTAATAAAATAAAGCACCATAAATATCTATCAATTTCCAAGTGAACGTCGTATAATGATAATATCTACGTATTCTATGGAAGTTTTAAATTAGAATTTCCAGAATGTATTAAGTAAATTAATCTGTGAGGAGGTCTAAAAAATGGAATTGAAAGATTTATTTCGTAAGAAAAAACCATCAAAAAAACAAACTGCAAAAAATGTTGCTATAGGTGCAGGAATAGGTACCGCAGTGGGGGTTGCTGCCGGTGTACTGTTGGCTCCAAAGTCAGGTAAAGAAACTAGAGAAGATATATCGAATACAACAAAACAGGCTCTTGAAAATATAAAAGATGGCCTAGATGTTGCTAAAGAAAAAATTGAAGAAATAGTAAAAAAAGATAAAGGTTGTTGCTGTAATGAAGATTCTGCTTCAGAAGATTGCGAATGTAAAGAAGATGAAGAAACAAAATAAAAAGCTTTCGATATGAAAGGAAGTTGCATATGTCTGTTACAATAGACCTTAGTGTAATTGCATGGTTCTTAATTTTCTGCATTGCAGTAGTTATAGGTGTATTTTTAATTGTTCTTTTAAAAAATTGCCTAAAGGTCGTGGATAAGGTAAATAAGATAATTGAAAGTAACTCTGAAAGTGTAGAAAAGACGCTTACCGCACTACCATCAGCAGTAAGAAGTATAGATGAATTTGCTGTAAGCGCGAAGGGAACATTAGATAAGACCACTTCAGCGGTAGCGACAGTTGAAGATACTGTTGCAGAAACAATTGATTCATTTTCGTTTAATGCAGAAAATGTACTTAGTATAATAAATATTGCAAGTTCTGTTGTTAAGTCTATTATTAGTGCATTTTCTTCATCAAAGAAATAGTAAAAATTTAAAAACGAAAGGAAATTATTCCTTTCGTTTTTTTGTTTAGTATGTTATACTAGTTTGCATATGATAGGTTTGTGGCCGCTTATCCGATGTCTACTGCCGCTATACTCTTTTTAATAAGTGGCGTTACGATTCTGGATTGTGATCTTCTAAGCTTCTGCCATCGCTGATGGCTCGCTACAAGACAAGTTTTCTTTACTAAAGAATTTTTAAAATACGATATGGGGTGAAATACTGTGGATGGAAACATTAAACTGAGTGCTACAGTAATAAGTTGTATGGGCAAAGACTCAGAAAAAGATGATTTTTATTTCAATGGCAATTTCTCTAATTGTCACAATACTGAGAGTATTCAATGCTCTTTTGAGAAATCCTCCAACAACTATATTTTTGCTATTTCTGATTCCATAGGTTTAGAATATGGAGAAGCAAATAGTATTTCAGCCATTAAGGAAATAAAAAAATACCATGAAAGTGCTAAAATGCAGCAATTCTCATTAGAGACTATTTCTGAAAAAATATATGATGCTGTACAACTTTCTAGTAATTTGGTCTACAGTAAATCAATAATAGCAAATCAGAATTCATCAATACTCACTGGATTTTCATCAGTAATTATTGATAATAACAGAGCAGCCTTAATGAATCTTGGTAATAACGGCGTATTTTTGTATAGACAAGGCGAGCAAAAAGAGGTTTTTTCTAGAAATGATAGCAAAAAAAATCAAAAGCTTAGAATGTTAGGAATATCTCCCACTACTCCGGATATATACAATGATACCGAAAAGATACTAAAATTAGCAGAGGAAGAATCAAAAACTAAAATTAAAGTATCTCCAAGCTTTGAGTTAGAGGAAGGCGATATCTTACTTCTTTGTAGTGATGGTTTGTTAAATGCTGTTAGTAAAAACAGGATAGAAGCTGTGATTGACTCTGGGTTTGAACCTTCAAAAATGTCTAGCATTTTATTTCAAGAGGCTATAAAAAATGGCGTAGATGATGGTATTACTATTATGGTAATTAGAGTAGAGGAAATTAAGAATATTTCATATGCTTCTAGCGGTAGAAGTCTAAGTCATGTTGCATTTGATAATGAACAAGACGATGATGAAAAAGACGCAAAGAAAGAAAGTAATATTGTTAATTATATACTTGGCTTTGTTTGCATAATTGTTATATCAGGTGTTTTATTTATGGGGTATTTAATTTTACAAAATAGTAATTTATTTGGTTCAGATAAATCAGCAACTGATACTTCTCAGTCTAGTTCAAGTACAGATGTTACAAAAAGTAGTATTAGCACAGTAGCTGAGAATACAACGGAGGATTACGAGGCCAGTGATTCTACAGCTCAATCGGATGATAGCAGTCAAGAAGTAACTGAGACTGATTCAAACAATCAAAATGCTGAAGATGTAACCGAGCCAAGTAAACAGAGTACGAAAGAAGTAGATGAAAATGACAGTGATTCAAATAAAAGTGGTGAATATGATATACATATAGTTAAATCAGGAGATACATTAAGTTCTATAAGCTTGAAATACTATGGCGATCTCAATAAGTATGATGTTATAGTAAAATATAATAATTTGAAAAGTGAGAATTTGTTTGTTGACCAGGAATTAAAAATACCAAAGCTAAATAAGTAAGAATATGAGTCAAGTGAAAATGAACATACGAGTGCTAAGAGGGGTTATTACAAAACTATTAATTTTGTAATAGCCCCCCTTTTGTGTATTGTGTATAGTATGACATCTATCGAAGATAAAGAGTGAATATAGAGATGTCTACAAGAAAAAAACATATTACTTTCGAGCATTTCTTTAAATTAATATAAATAATATGGAACTTATTTAAAAATACATCGTCTAATGCTTTATTGACAAGATTTACTAATTTGAGTAATCTAATAAAAACAAGGGGTGATTGGTTTGAAAAAAATTATTTCAATGATGCTTGCAGTAGCAATGGTAATCACATTTATGACACCAGTTATGGCAAGCGGCTCAGCTTCAACTGATATGGGGCTAGAAAATGCAATTAAGGCAGTAAAGGAGAAAATTGTTATACCTGATGACTGTAAGAAGTTTACTTACAACATCAATAATCGTAATGGGGTTAATTCTTGGAATCTCGGATGGAGTAATGAGGAAACGCAAAAGTACATAAATGTATCAATTGATGAAAATAATATCATTACGAATTATAATTCATACGAGTATACAACATATGAGAAAAAAATACCTAAATACTCAAAAGAGCAGGGACGTGAAATTGCAGAAAAGTTTATTAATAATATTGACCCAAAGCTTTTGCCGCAATACAAGCTTACAGAAAATAACGATATGAATACCTCAGACTCAGAGTATAATTTTTACTATACACGACAAAAAAATGGTATTAATTATGAGATGAACAATTTACATGTTAATGTTAATAGCTATACTGGTAAGGTAACTAATTACTATAGTAATTTCACAAGCGGTACATCTTTTGAAGATGCATCTAAGATTATTAGCATTGATAAAGCAAAGAAAGCTTTTATTGATAAGCTAGGACTGAAGCTGGTATATATGGTAAAAACAGAAAACGAAAAGCCAGTTACATATTTAGCATACATACCAAAAGATTCAAATAAATATATTGATGCAGTTACTGGTGAAGTGGAAACTGGATATACTAATTATGGCAGATATTATTCGTTAATGGATGAAAAGGCAACGATGATGATGGCTTCTGGAGCAAATGCCAATGTTGCCTTAACACCAGATGAAATTAGTGCGGTAAAAGGTATGGCTAATTTGATGTCAAAAGAGGATGCTGATAAGAAAGCACGTGGGATTAGCTTCTTTAATTTAGACAGCGGATATGAGTTAACAGATGCATATCTAAGTAAAGGTTGGAATAGCAGTGATTTACTTATATGGTCATTGAGTTATTCAAAGGTTATAAATAAAGATACAAATCAGACAAGAGAGATATCAGTATCAATAGAAGCAAAAAGTGGCGATATTCAGAACTTCTGGACTTACTATCCTTCAGTAGAAGGTGCAAAACCACAAAAGACTAAGGAGCAGGCGAAGGCTATTTGTGATGACATGCTAAAGGATCTGATTCCAAATAATTATGCAAAACTTAAGTTTGATGATACTTATTCTAATTCTTATGAAGATAAAACACAAAATTCGTTTACATTCAGATATGTAAGAATGGAAAATGGCTTGGAGTGCCCAAGTAATTATGTAAATATTAGTTATGATAACCTTTCTGGCAATGTTACTAATATGGATAGTAATTGGATTAGGAATCTAAATTTTGTTGATTCTAATTCAAAAATTTCTTTGGATAAAGCTTATGAAATACTATTTAATAATATTGGTTATGGTGTTCAATACATTAATGATTATTTATACAATGATAGCAAAGATATTAAGAAGCCAACTGAATCCGAAAAAGCTGTTCTAGGATATTTTGTTGACAGCAGTAAACCAAATATAATTAGTGCTACAACAGGCGATATTCTTAACAGTTCAGGAGATGTTTATAAACAAAATGCTATTTCTGATTATACAGATATTAAGGGACTAAAAGCTGAAAATCAGATTAAGATACTCACACAGATGTCTATTAGATATAAAGAAGACGAACTGAAGCCTAAAGAAAACTTGCTTCAAAAGGATTACTTCCTAATATTAGCTAAATTAAATAATCTTTATTTCTTTGATCAGACCTTGAGTGATGATAAAGCTGTTGAACAAATGTATAATTCATTGATAGGTCAAGGTATTATAACAGAGGGTGACAAAGCACCATTATCAACCTTAACGAGAGAAGAAGCAGCAAAATATTTTGTTATGTTCCTTAAGTTGGGGCAAGTTGCTCAAATAAAGGGTATATACAAATCCAATTTTAAGGATACCAATAAAATAAATCCGGATCTAATAGGATATGTTTGCATAGCCTCCGGTCTAAAAGCAATGAATGGCAGCAATGGTAATTTTAATCCAAAAAGTAAGATAACAAGGCTTGACGGACTCTTGAGTATTTATAGCTATCTAAGCAATAAATAAAATCTATTACGGATAAACATAAGTACGTATTGCTGTCCGTATTGAAACTGAGTATTGACGGCGGTATACATATAACAAAATAAGGGTAAAAAGTTGGGAACTGACTATTGTCAGTTCCCAAAATAATAGGGATTTATCAAAAATATAGAAATAAGCAATGTTAAGACATGAATTAATACACATGTCATTGTATAATTATACATCTCGGAAATGGAAAAATCAACAAATATTTTATCAATGTATTACAATAAAGTGTTAGATTGATAAATTAAACTTTATCCGATGTCTACCACCGCTAATCTTCCGATTCAATAATCGACAGAAAAGCGGCGCTACGACCCTGGATAACTAGTTCTTAGGTTCAATGGGAGAAAATCACTCCCATTGAACCTAAGAACTCTGTTTATCCGATGTCTACCGCTGCTAACATCCCTGCGTATATAAGCAGCGGTACGACCCTGGATTGCGATCTCTAAGCTTCAATGGGAGAAAAATAACCTCCCCTTGAAGCTAAGAGATCTGCTTATGTCAACATAATTTGTATTTGACTATACATTATAACAAAGTTAAAATTAGATTGAATAAATAAATATCATCATGGAGGGATACTAAATGCTTACGCATATTGTATTAATTAGATTGAAGGACAAAAGTGAGGAAAGCTTACAAAAAATGAAAGAGGTATTACTTAGCTTACAAGGGCAGATTCCTTTATTAAAATTTATAGAAGTAGGAACTGATATTATACATTCTGAGAGATCCTATGATGTTGCATTATACACAAAGTTTGATACATTAAAGGATATGGAGGAATATCAGGTGCACCCAGCGCATGTTAAGGTTTTAGAGTATATTAAGATAGCAAAAGAATCATCAGTAGCAATAGATTATGAAAGCTAATAGATGAAGCCTTAGTAATCGCAATCTTCACGGCAATATAACCTCCTGCTCTTTGTGCATGAGCTAAGTATTGTCAAGCTCGAAAAAAGGGCGATAAAGAAAACTTGGCTTGTGCCGAGCCGCAGGCAACGGCAGAAGCTTAGTTGCACTTATACTTAGAAAGTGCTAAGTTCAGAACAATCCATTTGAACTAAGTCTTCTATATCCATGGCTGTAGTGCCATTATTAAAAAGGGTATAGAGGCGGTAGACATCGGACAAAATAGATTTACTTAATTATATTAGTGAATGATAATAAACTTTGGAGAAAAAAATGAAAAAATATTCAGCATTGTTATTAGTTTTTGCAATAATTTTATTTTCAGGTTGTACTAATAATATATATTCAAACAAAGATACAACTCAAAGTGCAAGCAGTAATTCGAGTGATTCTTCAAGTCAGTCTCAAGCTATACAGGATAGTAATGAGAGTAATGATACTAGTAAGAATACTAAAGTAGCTTTAGATTCACAAAATACAGTAGTCGCTGGGGATTCCCAAAAGGCTGAGGTCGCTGTTATTGATTATAATAAAGTAAAGCCAGATGAGAGTGGACAGATTATGATTGTCATGTTTCATAACTTTGTTGAAACATATCCAACTAAGGGAGATAATGCATATACCACTACATTCTCAGAATTTGAAAAGTTACTATCAGATTTATATGAAAAGAAATATAGATTGATAAGTCTCACAGATATGTTGAATAATAATATTAATGTACCAGCAGGGTATATACCTATGGTATTTACTTTTGATGATGGCACAGCGGGTGAATTTAACTTAATCGAGCAGGATGGAAAGCTTGTTATAAATCCTAGGTCTGCAGTAGGAATAATGGAGGCCTTTAATCAAAAGCACCCTGATTTCGGTTTGCAGGGCACCTTCTATGTTAATCTTGGTGTGAAAACAACTTTCAAAGGGTCCGGGACAATGTCAGATAGACTTAATTATCTAATTGGTAAGGGCTTTGAGATTGGTAATCATACAAAAACACATGTATCCTTACCTAGCGTTAAAACTGTTCAAAGTATGCTTGAAGAGGTTGGCGGTAATCAGAAGCTGATGAATGAGCTTGTTCCAGGATATACATTTAATTCATTTTCACTTCCTTTTGGCAATGCCTCAAAGGATTTAAAGGAATATGTTATCCAAGGAAACTATGAAGGAACTGATTATAAGCATAACGCAATAATGCATGTGGGTGCTGGTCCAGCACCATCACCTGTTTCCTCTAAATTTAATCCACTAGCTCTCCCTAGGGTAAGATCTACAGGCATAACTAAGGTGGATTGTGATCTTTCTTGGTGGTTGGATGCATTAAGCAAAGGAAATTCACAGTTTGTGAGTGATGGTAATGCTAACACAGTTACTGTACCTCAGTCAAAACAACAAAAAGTTGATATGGCAAAGCTAAATGGTAAGCAATTAGTAACTTATTAAAACAGGTTCCAAAAAGTAAGACCAAAAACCAAACCTTAAATAGCACAGGGACTATCAAGTTTTGATATACTCCTCCTTAAAGTAGGCAGGTAAACTACTACAAGGGAGTTTATCATATCGAGATAGTCCCTTTTAGTTTTAGGAATATTAGAAGTTGATGTGTATTAGTATTTAATTGCAATAGGATTGGCAATAATGTATAATTAATGTAAATATTTGTATAAAAGCATTTGTATAGTTTGTATTAAAAATAAAAGGGAGAGGTTAAAAAATCATGGGCCAAAAACAGATTAAAAAGATGCAAACGGATACTGATGTAAAGCGAAAGGCCATCAAGCAGGTTGTTGGTCACATCAAGAGAAAAGTAACTTCAGAATATGTTGGCAGCGATCATCTCAAGGAGTGGATAGCTCAAATAGAAGAAATTGTAGCCAAAGAAGAATTTGATATCAGGGATTACATTCAAGCTAGGAAGAATTTAAACGATATTATTGAGAGGACACCTGATGAGGAAATGCGTTTCAAACTAAGGGATTCATGGTTCAGCTTAGGTAGGGCATTAGAAAAAAAAGCAAAGGTTAATTGAGTTCTTAATATATAAATCGGAGGAATGTAATGTTTTCGAGGCACAAGAAAATAGTTGGTGACAATAGGGAATTGCTGGAGAACATAAAGAGAGATATAGAAAATCAATTATATCAAAAAGGAGTCATGATTTCAGGTATTAATATAGAAATGAATTCTGAGAACATATCATTTTGTATATTTATCCAAAGTCTTCCGGTTAAAAGACTTTTAAATACAAACTAGTAAAAGTGGAATTAGATTAGCTAAATGAATGCAAAAAAGGGTTGGTGAGGGGTAAGAAAGTACAATATTTTTACTTACCTCGCAGCAACCCTTTTTTATAAACAGATTTATTATAAAGATTAACCTAAAGAACTGATAAACATTTTAGCATTATCAATTGCTTTTTGCTCAGTTTCTTGAGCGGGGCCACCTGGAAGCTTTCTACCAGAAACACACTTTTCTAAGCTGATTTCAGTATATACATCATCCTCAATCTTATCAGAAAAGCTTTTAAACTCTTCCATACTCATATCATCAATAGCTTTATTTTTATCAATACAATACAGAACCATTTTACCGATGATTTCATGAGCACTTCTAAAAGGAATTCCCTTTTTTACAAGGTAATCTGCTATATCAGTAGCATTTGTGAATCCACCTTGAGCTGCCTTATACATATTAGCTTTACGAAGTTTCATAGTAGCAAGCATGTTAGAGAATACAGGCAAGCACATTTTAACCGTATCAATTGCATCAAATAATGCTTCCTTATCCTCCTGCATATCTTTATTATAAGCCAAAGGAAGTGACTTCATAACAGTCAATAATGTCATTAAGCTACCATAAACTCGACCTGTTTTACCACGAGCGAGCTCAGCTACATCTGGATTTTTCTTTTGAGGCATGATGCTACTGCCTGTACTATAAGCATCATCAAGCTCAACAAACCCAAATTCATGTGACGACCATAAAATAATTTCTTCGCTGAGTCTACTTAAATGCATCATAAGAATAGATAAGCATGACACTAACTCAATTGCAAAATCTCTATCACTTACACCATCAAGACTATTTTGAGAAATATCACTAAAACCAAGCTCTTTTGCAACCATATATCTGTCAAGTGGATAGGTGGTTCCAGCTAGAGCTCCTGAACCAAGTGGAAGTATATTCATTCTAGAATAACAATCACTTAAGCGTCCAAAATCACGCTTTAACATTTCAAAATAAGCCATCATATGATGTGCAAAGGTTATTGGCTGAGCTCTCTGCAAATGAGTATATCCTGGTAAAATGGTATCGATATTTTCTTCTGAAATCTTTATTATAGTATTTTCAAGAGAAATTATCATATCACTTATAGCCGCAATTTCATCCTTAAGATACATTCTAATATCAAGCGCTACCTGATCATTTCTACTTCTTCCTGTATGCAGTTTCTTTCCTGTATCTCCAATTCTAGAGATAAGAGTTTTTTCAATGTTCATATGAATATCTTCTGCATCAACTTCGAACTCAATTTTTCCATCTTCAATATCGTTTAAAATCTCTTTCAGAGTATTCTGAATTAGGGCGCTCTCATCAACTGAAATAATTCCACACTTGCCAAGCATATTTGCATGGGCAACACTTCCTAATATATCTTGCTTGTACATCCGACAATCAAACCTAATTGAAGAGTTGAAATCATCTACCAGCTTGTCAGTCCCTTTTTCAAATCTACCGCCCCAAAGTTTCATAAGAGCCTCCATGAGCCGCTTATCGCGACGAATATTTTTTGTAAACTATTTATTCTATACTTAATGATATTTAGCATTTAAAATATAGAAAGTCGTATTTAATGTAAATTAGTATAAAGAATATTAGAGCCATTTCTAATTCAATAAAGGGACAGCCCAATTTGGATTGTCCCATTAAGCAGAGCTCTAGGATTCAGAGGGACAAGCCTTTGCACCTACTGAATCTTTGAACTGTACTAATTTAAATTATTTAATATCCTTACCTTGCAGCATTTGAGCTCTAACCTTTAGTGGAAGACCAAAGAGATTAATAAAGCCTTCAGCATCCTTTTGGTTATAAACTTCATCTTTGTCAAAGGTAGCAATTTCTTCACTATATAATGAATATTCAGATTTAGCTCCTGCTGGCATACAATTACCTTTATATAGCTTCAATCTAACTGTACCAGTAACTGTCTCCTGAGTCTTATCAACAAATGCTGATAAGGATTCACGAAGAGGAGTAAACCATTGACCAAAGTATACCAACTCAGCAAATCTTTGAGCAATAATATCCTTGTAGTGAATTGTGTCTCTATCTAAGCAAAGTAATTCTAATTCTCTGTGAGCAGCATAAAGAACTGTTCCACCAGGAGTCTCATACACACCTCTTGACTTCATACCAACAAGCCTGTTTTCAACCATGTCAGCTATACCAACTCCATTTTCACCAGCAACTTTATTTAGTACGTCCATCATTTCTATTGGGCTGTATGGGGTGCCATTAACTTTCTTTGGAATACCTTTTTCAAAATAAATTTCAACATAAGTAGGTACGTCAGGAGCCTTTTCAGGTGAAACCATGAGTTGTAATATTTTATCATATTGTGGCTCATTCCAAGGGTTTTCTAAATCCATACCTTCGTGACTCAAGTGCCATAGATTTTTATCCATGCTATAATTGTCTTTCTTTGTAACAGGAACAGGAATATTCCTTGCTTGCGCATAATCTATTTCTTCTTCTCTTGATTTAATGTCCCAAATTCTCCAAGGTGCGATTATCTTAAGCTGAGGAGCCAAGGCTTTAACTGCTAATTCAAATCTAACCTGATCATTACCTTTTCCGGTGCAACCATGACAAATAGCTGTGCAGCCTTCCTTAAGTGCAATTTCAACCATTCTTTTTGCTATAATTGGCCTTGCAAAGGAAGTACCCAATAGATATTTTCCTTCATATACTGCGCCAGCTTTTAATGTAGGATATATAAAGTCAGTTATAAACTCTTCTCTTAAATCCTCTATGTAAAGCTTTGAAGCACCTGTCTTTTTTGCTTTTTCATGTAATGGCTCGAGTTCTGCGCCTTGTCCTACATCACCAGCCATAGCAATTACTTCGTAATCATAGTTTTCCTTCAACCATGGAATAATTATTGAAGTATCAAGTCCACCTGAATAAGCCAATAAAACTTTTTCTTTACTCATATTTACCGCCCTTTCCGCTGATTTTCTTCAGCCTAAAAACTAATATTTAAATTAAAAAAAACAACACCTTAAAAGTATGCTAAAATATATTATATACGATTTCTTAATTCAAAGGAAGGTTTTACCTTTGAATCTTAGAAATCGTTAATCCAGGGCCGTACCAATGCTTTCATTATCATAGCAGTGGTAGGCATCGGGTATACGATTTCTTAATTCAAAGGAAGGTTTTACCTCTGAATCTTAGAAATCGGTTTATTAGCATGTACTAATGTAATTAAGTTATAAGAGATATTATATATCAATGTGCATAATTATGCAATATAATTCAATAATTATACACTTATTTTTTGCTAAAAAGGCATATAAGCCAAATCCTTGGTTTGGTGCATCTAAACTGATGAAGGTTATTTTGGCTTTTGGAACATGGAGGTTAATGTGATAATAATGGGGATTGACCCAGGGTTTGCAATTACTGGCTATGGTGTTGTAAAATATGAGGGGAACAAATTTTCGGTTTTAGAGTACGGTGCAGTTACTACAGAGGCTTCAATGAAACTCTCTCAAAGGCTTTTGGTACTTTATGATGATTTACAGAAATTAATACAAAAACATAAGCCAGATGCGATTTCTATAGAAGAATTATTTTTTAATAAAAATATTAAAACTGCACTTAATGTTGGGCATGGTAGAGGGGTAGCGGTACTTGCAGCAGCAAAATCGGGCATTGATATATATGAGTATACTCCTTTGCAGGTAAAACAGTCAGTGGTTGGGTATGGCAGAGCAGAAAAAGCTCAAATACAACAAATGGTAAAGGTTATTTTGAACTTAAGTGCCATTCCAAAGCCTGATGATGTAGCCGATGCTTTAGCAATTGCTATTTGCCATGGAAACTCACTTAGAATGGGAGCAATACTTGGTAATAATAATTTTTAGACGGCATCCGAAGTTGATATTGATTAATTTGCTATAGCTAATACTAACAAGTTTTAATAGGTAATTTTAAGTATACATATTAAATGGAGAGTGAAAAAATGTTTGCATACATAAAAGGAACGCTAGAAGCTAAAGGCAATGACAGTGTGATTGTTGAAGCAGGGGGGATAGGGTATAGAATTTTTACTGCATTATCAACAATAAATGATATTGGACAAATTGGTTCACAAGTAAAAGTATATACTCACTACTATGTTCGAGAAGATTTAGTAGCTCTATACGGATTTTTTACGATGGAAGAGCTTGGCATGTTTGAAATGCTTATAACAGTATCTGGAGTAGGCCCTAAAGCAGCTATATCTATGATTTCCACATTATCTCCATCAAGATTTGCCCTTGCAGTAGTTTCTCAAGATACAAAGTCGTTGACTAAGGCACAGGGAATAGGTTCTAAAATGGCTCAAAGAATTATTTTAGAGCTAAAGGATAAGATATCAAAAGAACAGCTTACAGCCAACAATCTTGGAGGCAATAGTATAAATGTTGAAATTGGAAGTGATACTGCATTGTCTGAGGCAGTGAGCGCATTAATGGTATTGGGGTACAGTTCTTTTGAAGCCTCTAATTCAGTTAGTAGTGTTTATGCAGATGGGATGGGCGTAGAGGAACTAATAATGAAGGCGCTGAAGTCACTTTCAAAGTAATTAGATTTAGGTGCATATCAGCATATTTATTTTAAAGTTTAATGGATTTATTAAGATGCTTTGTCATTTTAAAGTATACTGAACTATTTAGTATGCTTGGCACATTTAGGACATGGAGGGCAAAATGGAAGAGGAAAGACTGATAAACTGTGAGGCTCATTCCGATGATATTGATGAAGTGAGTTTGAGACCCAAAAGACTTGAAGAATATATCGGACAATCTAAGGCAAAGAACAACCTGACTGTATTTATTGAGGCAGCCAAAAGAAGAAATGAGGCATTGGACCACGTTTTGCTTTATGGACCTCCAGGATTAGGAAAGACTACACTGGCGAGTATTATTTCGTCTGAAATGGGTGTAAACCTGAGAATAACATCTGGTCCGGCCATTGAAAAAGCAGGTGATTTGGCTGCAATACTTACAAATCTGGGTACTCATGATGTGCTTTTTATAGATGAAATCCATCGCCTTAATAGAAGTGTGGAAGAAATATTGTATCCTGCGATGGAAGACTATGCCTTGGATATAATTATCGGTAAGGGACCGAGTGCTCGTTCAATAAGGCTTGACCTTCCCAAGTTTACCTTAATTGGTGCAACTACAAGAGCGGGACTTCTTACTGCACCTCTGAGAGATAGGTTTGGTGTTATAAATAAACTTGAGATGTATACCCCAGATGAATTAAAGCAGATTGTAAAACGTTCAGCAGGAATACTTGGGATAGAACTTGAAGAAGATGGTGCTTATGAAATTGCAAGGAGATCAAGAGGAACACCTAGAATTGCAAATAGACTTTTAAAAAGAGTGCGTGATTTTGCACAGGTCATAGGTAGTGGCAAAATAGACTTAAAGGTTGCAAAACATTCGTTAGATGCACTTGAGGTTGATGAAATTGGTTTAGATGGTGTGGATAGAAATATGCTACTGAGCATAATAAATAAATTTAGTGGCGGTCCTGTGGGCCTTGATACTCTAGCGGCTTCAATAGGGGAGGACCCAGGCACGATAGAAGACGTATATGAGCCATTTCTAATACAGCTTGGCTTTATTAATAAAACGCCAAGAGGTAGAATGACGACTAAGCATGCATACGATCATTTTGGAATAGAATTTC
This sequence comes from Bacillota bacterium, assembly GCA_023391425.1. Classification (GTDB taxonomy): domain Bacteria; phylum Bacillota; class Clostridia; order Acetivibrionales; family DSM-1351; genus Ruminiclostridium. Next base: position 14,447 of record JAEWAX010000121.1, read on the forward strand.
CAAGCTAAAATAATTGCGAACTAAATTAATTATGAAAGAGTGAAAATAAAATGAAACTACTATTACACATGTGTTGTGGCCCTTGCTCTACATTCCCTATACAGGAGCTTTTAAAAGAGAATTTTGAAATACAGGGCTTTTTCTATAATCCAAACATTCATCCGATAGAGGAACATGTTAGAAGGAAAGAGAATGTTGAAAAACTTAGTAGAATAACAAATATACCAGTTATATACGATGATGAATTTAGACAGGACGAATGGGAAGGTATGAAAGATATTGGGGAAGCAAGATGCAATAGATGCTATAGTTTGAGGCTAGAGAAGGCAGCAGAATTTGCAGCCCAGAATGGCTATGATGCTTTTACTACAACACTTCTAGTTAGTCCTTATCAGAAACATGATTTAATAAAAGAACTTGGTGAGAATTATGCAAGAAAGTATGGAGTAGACTTTGCATACAGGGATTTCAGACCGGGTTTCAGACAAGGGCAACAAATGGCAAAAGAAATGGAGCTATATCGCCAAAAGTATTGTGGGTGCATTTTATCAGTTAATCACAAGTAAGTATGAGTTATTGTCTTAGCATGTTAAAACATATTACATGTTAAAACATATTACATGTTAAAACATATTAAATGAACGAAGCCGTATAAGATAGAGTTTTCTATTGTATACGGCTTTTATAGTGTTACATTTGTTTCCAATGCATTACAATGTATTGCATTTACTTCCATTGATAGACCGTAGTCTTACTAGTAGCTTACAAATATATTACACTTATTTTAAAACTACTGTAATTAGCTTTTTATTCCTTAAACAAATAGTATACTAAAGTAAAATAATAGGATGCAAAGAGGTCAAAAGCATTGAACTAAAGTCATGGAAAGGATTTCCGGGACACGGATGATTCAGGAGGAAAACAAAAGATGAAAAAATTAGTACTAGCATTGATTATGATTTTAAGCGTAATAACAGTTTTTTCAACAGTAACATCTGCTGCACAGCAACAAATAAGTATAATTGTAAATGAAACTAAAATTAATTTTCCAGACGCACAGCCATTTATTGACTCAAATGGACGAACACAAGCACCAGCAAAGTTTATTGGTGAAGAACTGGGTGCAGTAGTCTCCTGGAACAGTAAAGAACAAAAAGCTGTGTTTACCTTAGAAGACAAAATATTGGTACTCAATATTGGGAAAAAGGAATATGTGATAGATGGTGAAACGAAGCAGATGGACACAACTGCCACACTAAAGGATGGAAGAACCTTTGTGCCAGCAAGGTACATAGCTGAAGCGTTTGGGGCTGATATAAAGTGGAATGAGGCAGCTAGAACGGTCTATATTAGTAAGAGCAAAACATCAGTACCACAAGAGCCAATCAAGGAAGATAGTAACGTAACTACTGAACCCGCAATAACAGTTGAACCTCCAATTACTATAATAAAACCTACAAATGTTAATTTGTCTTATGTTGATAACTTTGACAGAGTATATTTTTCATTAAAAGGAATTAAATTGGCCAGTGTTGGTTCTAAAATAACAAACTACTTTACAGAGAAATACGATACTGAAAATAACAAATATACTATTATAATTCCTTCAGACTCGGGCATAAGTCTTGCTGATAAAACTTTTAATATTAACAATTCACAGGTAAGTACAATTGAAATTTATAAAGACAAAGAAACAAGTAATACTAAAATAGTATTTAATACGAAAAAAAAGTTTAAATTTTATATATCTTATAATGAAAAACTCAATCAGACTGAAATTAATTTATTAACACCAGCAAAAGATAATGAAAAATTAGTAGTTATTGACGCTGGTCATGGGGACATAGACCCTGGAGCAACTAGTAATTCTGTATATGAAAAGGATATAAACTTAGCAATAGCACTGAAATTGGAAACTCTACTTAAGGAAAAGAATATTAAAACATTTATGCTTCGTCAGGATGATACTTTCGTAGGACTATATGACAGAGCATATATTGCAAATTCTTTGAATGCATCACTTTTTATCTCTATTCACAACAATGCTATTGATAATAGTAAGACAAGAGGAACAGAGACACTATATAATCCTAAAACGCCTGGAGACACTTCCTTTGCAGGACAAGAGTTTGCAAAGATTGTTCAAGATTCATTAATCAGTAAGCTTTCTTCAGTTAATAGGAAAACTGTAGAAAGAAAAGGACTTGTTGTTTTGAAGTACACAAAAATGCCGGCTTGCCTCGCTGAGATAGGTTTTTTAACAAATGCTACTGAGTTAATGAATCTATGTAACCAATCATACCAACAAAAAGTAGCAGAAGCTTTATGTGAGGGAGTAATCAAATCCTTGGAATCATTATAATTTAATTATTTATTTTTTATCCAACCGTGATATATTTATACTGCACATGCGTTCTTGATACTTTTTGCCATTATTTTTACAAAAAGGTTACATTTACTTTAAAATTGTTATAATCTGCTTTTATTACAGGAAACAAATAGTATAATGTAAATAGAAATTGTATCTTGGGTAATAGTGCTGTTTGCAGGATATTAGCGGTGGTAGACATCGTTAAAAGGTAAATTTTACGGGGTGACAAATGATAAAAAAAGTAAATGTGAAAAAAACAATGATTTTCATTTTAATGCTTTGTTGTATTCTAATTTCTCAAAATACAGTATTTGCAGCACAAGCATTAAAATTAAGTTATGATGGTAAGACAGTAAAATATTCTGGAATTACATATAAGATTAGTATTGATAACAAAGAAGTTAATACAGACTTTCCAGGAATAGTTTTTAATAATGTAACAATGGTTCCATTGAGAGCTGTGTTTGAACAGCTAGGTGGAACAGTTATATGGAACAGTAAAACTCAATTGATGGATATTACATATAATGAATTTAAGCTGCAATTCAAAAACAATGACACAAAAGTAAATTTCAATGGACAAATCATTAAGCTTAATGCACCTGCAAAGAAGATTAATGATAGATTACTTGTGCCGACTGATTTTTTCAAAAATCTTCAAGATACTACTTTAGCAATAGACAATAAAGCTAAGTCAATAAATATATCCCAAATTAGTTCACTCAAAGATGTACTCAGTGAAACTTCTAATGGCAAAGATATTATTACAATAAAAGTAAACAACCCTAAGGGCATTGAGTCATATCGACTAACAAACCCAAATAGAATAGTTGTTGATTTGAAAAATGTTAAAACTGACAAAGTCCAACCAATTATAACAAATTTGAGCCTTGTAAGTGGTATAGATATTTCGGCTATAGAACCCAATTTAACTAGAGTAACAATAAATCTTCAAGGAATGGAAAATTTCTCTGTAAACAAGCTAACGGGTGGATGCAAAATTACTATAACGAAGCCAATAAATGCTGAATTGTCTTATGTAAATAACTTTGATAGAGTTTATTTTTCCTTGAAAAACATTAATCTGGCTAGTGTTAGTTCTACGATAGTAAACCACTTTACTGAATCCTATGATTTGGAAAACAACAAATATACCATTACTATTCCCGCAAGCTCACCGATAAGTCTTCAACAGGAAACTATCAGTATTAATGACTCTTTAGTAAATAATATTGAAATAAATAGAGATATGGAAACTAGTGATACCAATATAGTGTTTCATACTAAAAAGGAATTCAAATTTTATACATCCTATAATGAAAAACGAGAGCAGACTGAAATAAATTTATTAACACCTGCAAAAGATGATGAGCAATTAGTGGTTATTGACGCAGGACATGGGGGGTTAGACCCAGGTACAGTTGGTAACTCTGTAAAAGAAAAAGACGTGAACTTAGCTATCGCATTAAAGCTCGAAGCACTGCTCAAGGCAAAGAATATTAAATCATTTATGCTTCGTCAGGATGACACTTTTGTAGGACTATATGACAGACCATATATCGCAAATGCATTGAATGCAACACTATTTCTAAGTATTCACAATAATGGTATTGATAATAATAAAGTAAGTGGAACTGAAACTTTATATTTTCCTGAAAAGGCTGGAGATACTTCTTTTACAGGGCAAAAATTTGCAAAACTAATTCAAGATTTATTAATAAATAATCTTAAATCAGTTAATAGGAAAACTGTTGCGAGACCTGGACTTGTAGTATTAAAGTACGCAAAAATGCCATCTGCGCTTGCCGAAATAGGGTTTGTAACAAATAAAAATGAAGCAAAGAATTTACAAAGTGAAGCATATCAACAAAAAACGGCACAAGCTTTATGTGATGCAATTGTTCCAGCCTTGGAGCAAATAAAGTCAGAGAAAGAAGCAAGTGCTGCTAAAGAGCCAGAGAGCAGCACAAGTACGACTATAGAGCAGGAAGGTTATCTAGAGCAAGAAAGTAATAACAGTAATAGTCTTGAGCAAGAAAACAATACAAGCGCTGATATAAAGCTAGATACGAATGAAGGCGCCGATTCTGATTCACAGATTGATTGAGAACAATTCTTGGGAAATAATAAAGTATGAATATATAGTCTATAATTGTTTTATGGAAATTTTTACTAAAACGAGGAGGACTATATATGAAAAGGGTTGTCAGTATTGTGTTAGCAGTTATGCTTCTGACTACAGGATGCTCTTTTATCGGTCAGAAGGATACAAATGATTCAGAAACAATTATACCAACAGAAGTACAAGTAGGGAATGAAGAGAGTACAGTTGCAAATGCCTCTATTGCTGAAAACACATCTGGAAGTTTAGATGCTACAGTTGCTGAATCGTCAAATTCAAACACGACAAATGATACATCATCAATATCTAATGGAGTAATAAGTAGTATTACTGATGATATAGAAAGCAATGAAAATGTTATAGACAATGGCGTGGGAAAAGGTATAATTGCAAACTCTGGTAATAAAGATAGTGTTCTTGTAACACTGTATTACAGAAATAAAGAAGGATTGCTTGTCCCGGTGACAAGGAAAGTTATGAAGCAAGAGGGTTTGGCTAAAGCGGCTATAAATGGCTTAGTGGATGAGGCAATTACTAGAGAACAGTTGGACTATTATGGACTTTATCCTGTATTGCCTCAGGGAACAAAGATAAAAGGTATGAGTATTAAGAATGGAAATGCTATTATAGACTTCTCTAAAGAACTCTTGAACATATCAACCCAGAAAGATGAACAAATGGCGGTTTCTTCTATTGTTTATACCTTAACAGGGTTTAAAACAATTTCAAATGTTAGTATAAGAGTTGACGGAAAGACAATTAATAAACTTAATAATGGTACTGATTTATCTGAAATAAGAAATAGAAATAATACTTATATTAATGCACAGGAAATGCAGCTCAAAGAAGGTTATGTAAAATGTGACCTATATTATATGACTTATGGGAGCGATGAGTTCAATTATTTAGTACCAGTATCAACGCAGATTGAAAAAACAGAGGATACCCAACTACCAATTGGGATGTTTGCTGAACTGAGCAAACAACCAACTGAATCTAAGTATTTTACTTCCTTTCCCAAAGATACAAAGTTACTTTCCTGTGACTGGCAGAATGGCTTAGCGATACTTGATTTTTCTTCACAGATTAGTAATTATGGTGGGTCTGAAAAAGAGAATAGCCTGTTAAATCAGATATATTATACTATTAATCAGCTAAAAGGAATTCAGAGGGTTAAAATATTGATAGATGGAAAAGAAACTACTTTGCCAGAAGGAACCGAAGTAGCAGTCTCAAAAAATCTACCAACAACTTTTAATCAGGTTATGGATTAACAAAAGAAATTTAGGATTTATATACAAAACTATTAACTTAAATGCTCTATATTTATCTAAATAGGCAGATGAATTATTAGAGCATTTGAGTTATTATTAACTTTAATAATAACTAGCTTTTCAGTCAGTAGTTTGAGAACTTCACACTAACGCCGTATACGGTGCTAAATGCAAATTTATTATAAGTCATTTTGAACTAATGGAGGCATTATCTTGAGACAAGATGGAAGAAATAATTCACAGCTCAGGCCAGTAAAAATAACAAGAAATTATATAAAGCATGCAGAGGGTTCTGCTCTTATTGAGGTAGGGGACACAAAGGTAATATGTACTGCTTCAGTAGAAGAAAGAATTCCTCCATTTAAGAAAGAATCCGGAGAGGGATGGGTAACAGCTGAATATGCTATGCTTCCTAGGGCAACAGGTGTAAGAAATGCAAGAGATATTTCTAAGCTAAAGCTTAATGGTAGAAGTCAAGAAATTCAACGTTTGATAGGTAGATCACTCAGAACAATAGTTAACCTTAAGCTCTTAGGTGAGAGAACAATTACTATTGATTGTGATGTAATTCAGGCAGATGGCGGAACTAGGACTGCTTCTATTACAGGAAGTTATATTGCACTAGTTGATGCATGTCAGAAATTAATAGATAATGGATTGATTTCAAGAATGCCAGTTGTTGGCTTTGTAGCTGCAACAAGTGTCGGTGTCGTAAATGGTGAAGAGATTCTTGACCTTTGCTATGTTGAGGATAGTGCTGCAGAGGTTGATATGAATGTAATAATGTCTGATAAAGGTGAATTTATTGAAATTCAGGCAACAGGAGAGAAAAAGAGTTTTAGCAAAAAGCAACTAGATGTTCTATTAGACTTGGCACAATCAGGTATAGAGGAACTAATACAGCTTCAAAAGGATGTCTTAAAATAATTGAGATGATTTTTTAGGGAGATAATAAATGGAAAAGCTAGTAGTAGCTACAAAGAACAAGGGGAAGATTGTAGAAATAAAAAAAGTCTTGTCAAATATACCTTTTGATGTTGTAACTATGAGCGACTTGGGTATAAATATCGATGTTGACGAAGATGGAACTACCTTTGAAGAGAACTCAATGAAGAAGGCAAAGGAAATATGCAGGTTATCACATACTATTGTTATGGCTGATGACTCAGGCCTTGAGGTTGATTTCTTAAATGGCGCTCCAGGAATATATTCAGCTCGGTTTGGTGGTCCTGAAGCGACTGATATGGATAAAAATGAAAAGCTCTTAAATATGCTAAAGGATGTACCCTTTGAGCAGAGAACAGCGAGATTTGTTTGTGCAATCGCAATTGCATTTCCTGACGGAAGATCTTTTGTTGTTCGAGATACTTGTGAAGGCTTTATCGGTTTTGAATGCAAAGGAGACAATGGATTTGGTTATGATCCACTTTTCTATATGCAGCAATATGAAAAAACTATGGCGGAATTATCAATTGATATTAAGAACGAGATAAGTCATCGAGCAAAGGCTTTGAAAAAGATGGCAGATAAAATCGTGGGTTATTTGTAGAATTAAAAGATTCATCAGATAGACAAAGACAGCGGTTTTGGTTCTATGGGGGAATGACATAATGAAAGTGCTTGTAATAAGTGACACTCACGGTTACATTTATAATGCAAAAAAAGCAATAGATAGAAATCCAGAAATTGAAATGATAATACATCTTGGGGATTATTACAAAGATGCAGTGCAATTGAGTCAATTATATCCAAATATTAAATTTGAATATGTTTATGGAAACTGCGATTTTGGTGTTGGAGCTGTTTCTGCAGAAAAGACTATTGAGATTGAGGGCAAGAAGATATTTATTACTCATGGTCATAGGTATTCAGTTAAGTGGGATTATAACCGTATTTTATCACAGGCTGAGATTGAGAATGCAGAGGTAATTTTGTTTGGACATACGCATATAGCAGTTGTTGATAATGAAAAAAATATTCTAATTGTAAACCCAGGAAGTATTAGCGAATCTCGAAGCAGTAGTTCAGAGTCATATGCAATTATGGAATTTGAGGAAGATAACATAAAGACTGATATTTTTTACGTTTAGTTTATTAAATGAAATCGATGCATTGTGAAATGTAAAAGTCGGAAAAAATAAGTCTAATTTGGATATTAAAAGATGCAAAAAGATTATTAAAAAAAAGTAAAAAAAGCTGTAGAAAATGGTTGACAAAGTGGTAGGTTGCCTGTATAATATTAAAAGTCAGCTGACGAAGTCTTGTAAAGCTGATATATAAAGTATTATATGCGGGTGTAGTTCAATGGTAGAACATCAGCCTTCCAAGCTGATTGCGTGGGTTCGATTCCCACTACCCGCTCCATATGTGCCAATAGCTCAGCTGGATAGAGCAACGCCCTTCTAAGGCGTAGGTCTTGGGTTCGAATCCCCATTGGCACACCATATTAGGCGCTTGTGTTTTCTACAGAAAACACAAGCGTTTTTGTTTTAAACGCGAAGCGCCTTACGGGATATCAAATTGTCAAGTTTATACTGCTTTGATATAATAGGTGCAAAGGTGGTGTCGTATGGCTGATATTCAAAATCTGATAAAAACAATATTATTAAATAAAAAGCTTACAGATAATGATTATACTGTGTCAAAAGTATATCAGGATGAGCCTATACTTAAAACAGCAGCACAAATGGCTAATTATACACCTCCAAAGTACAGAGAAATGAGGAAATTAGTAAATACCAATCCAGTTTTTTATGAATCAGATGCGCAAATCTTTTATGAACAAGGAAAGTTCATGGAAGATTTTACCGATGATTGCCAGTATAATGGTGAATTTCAGAGATATTATCCAACCTATCAGTCTATGACTGACCAACAATTGCGTGGGTATTTTTCATGGCGAACCAAGGTTCGTGGAGGTAAAGTAGAGAAAACGTCACTTTCCTTTGTCTTTGTTTATATTTATGAACTTTTAAACCAAATCGGAGTCAGTTCTTCAGAGGAAGGTTTTTATACACTTAAAAGTTTCTGGCAGACATACAAGGATATTGACCCTAAGATTAACCATTATATCAAGCTTTGGTTAAAAGACTATGTAATATATAATGGTCTTGAAAAATCCTGTCTTGATGATTTTTCAGACACTAATTTTGATAATAAAATTTTAACACTGATAAATCATAAATCTCATAATGTAGATGAAGTATTTTCTGCACTTAATTCTTTATCAACATATAATCTTGAGAATTCAAGATTTTACAAATTACATTCTGATGATGTGAAAAATGTGGTTTACAATGTTTTTGCAGAGCTTACAGAGTATTATAATAAAAAGCGTAAAAACAGCATATATGAAAAGTTTTTTGGGAAAATAATGACCAATCAGTATGTGATGTTTAACTCGGCTGTATTTTATAACCGTGAGATTCATAAAGACTGCGTTTATGAAATAAATGATATTTGCAAATATATATGTAAAAATGGAAAGTGGACTTATGAAAGATTTTACTTCTTTAAAGAAAAAAGCAAGCTTATAGGTGAACTTTTAAAAGCTATAGATTTCTTAATGAGAGAGAAATACGAATTCAAATCTACTCTTAAGGTAGACAAGCTCACAAAGGTTTACCAGGATATAATTCAGAAGGAAACAGATAAATTATTAGAAGATAAGAAGAAAAAGGCTTTACCCAAAATTGAAATTGATATTTCAAAACTTCAAGGTATCAGAAAAACTGCACTTGAAACTCAAAATAAGCTTATTGTTGAAGAATTTGAGGAAATAACAATTCCTGAAACAAGGGCTACAGCTAATACAAATATTGATTTAATAGCGTTGATAGAAGCAGAACAAGATAAAATAAAAAACAATGTAATAGTATCGAAGGAAGTAGAACAAGATAATATAAAAAACGGTGTAATAGTATCGAAGGAAGCAGAACAAGATAATATAAAAAGCGGTGTAACACTATCGAAGGAAGTGGCTCAGGTTAATGCCCCAAACCTAAGTGATATAGAGTATGAGTTTATGAAATGTCTATTATATGGTAAAAATTATAGTGATATGGTAAAATCAAATGGACTTATGCTTTCAGTGCTCATTGATTCCATAAACGAAAAGCTTTATAATATGTTCTGCGACACTGTTCTTATTTTTGACGGTGATAAACCGGAATTGATTGAAGATTATTGTGATGAACTGAAAGAGATAATAACGAAGCCATAAATGCCTTTAGCATACCATTGCCTTGTTGAAACGCCCCTAACAATGTTGTTGTCATCGGTTTGGAGGTTAATGGAATGTACTTATCAAAAGTCATGTAGAAAGGAAAGCGTAATGATAAAAATTCCTAAAAGAATATCAACCATAATTATAAACTCTTTAAAAGGCGGAGTTGTACCAAGAATTGGCCTGCCATATATCACAGTAGGGAGAGACACCGAGATAAATGCACTTTTACATGATGTTGATATCATTGCAGATGGTGGAGCATCTTTTCGCTTTATTGTAGGTAAATACGGCAGCGGAAAAAGTTTTCTCCTGCAAACAATAAGAAATTATGTCATGGATAAAAACTTTGTTGTGGTAGATGCTGATCTTTCACCTGAAAGGCGTTTGCAGGGAACAAAAGGGCAGGGACTGGCTACATATAAAGAACTAATACAGAATATGTCTACCAAAACCAGACCCGAAGGCGGAGCTCTAACCCTTATACTGGACAGATGGATAAGTAATATCC
>JAEWAX010000147.1 GCA_023391425.1 Bacillota bacterium
TATGGATTGATTGTTGATTCTATAAGGGAAGTTATTGACGCTGTAAAACCAAATCGAACCTTTTATACTATAGAAACTATGCCTTGGATGATACCTGATTCACCGGATGAATACCTTCAATTAATTCGTGATGTGGATAGAAAGGCTTTTGGAATTCATTTGGATTTTGTTAATATGATTAATTGTCCTAAAAGGTATCTCTTTTGCGATGAATTCATTGAGGAATGCTTTGCTAAACTTGGCCTACATATCAAGAGCATACATGGAAAAGATACATACATGGAAAATGCCTACACAACAGTAATTCATGAAACCATGCCCGGAAAGGGAATAGTAAATTACCAAAAGGTTGCTAGGCTATGTGAGTCACTAGGGCCGGATACAGCCTTATTTATTGAACATCTGCCTGATTTCGAAAGTTATAAGAAGGCTGCGGCTTATGTAAGAGAACAGGCTAGGTTAGCCGGTGTAAAAACAGAGTGAATAAAATTATTAACTTATATCATAGGTTTAGTGTGTAAAAATGATCCCTCGGGCTAATTGTCCGAGAGATTTTCTATGAATATGTGCCTTCTGCAATAATACCATATTGATTCGGCATCTTTTTTGTCTCATCTAGGCATTGGGAAGTTTATGGATAAAACAGGAATAGCAGTATGAAAGCAGGTAAGTAAATATCCAAATGAAAGATATAGAATTAAGGGTAAAATTTTAATGGATTTGCTTAAAGAAAATTAAGATAATATGGTTATTGCAGTAAGCCCTATTTCGTAAATAATCGATCCGTCGATCAAATAGTTGATGAATTGAATTTTTTTCTTAAATAGTATTGCTTAATGTCATCTGGGAAGTCACATAGAACAGCAAACACTTCATAACAATGCTTTTTATAGAAATCTATAGCTTGAAAGCTAAATGTATCCAGATATATAAAAGTACATCCGTTTTTTATTGCTGTTTGTTCTGCTTCAGCTAATAACTTTGTTCCTAATCCCATTTTACGATATGACTGGTTAATCCATAATAATTCGACATGCATGCTATTTAAGTATATTTTTGTTAATATTCCGGCAATAATAACATTTTTCTCATCTCTTATGACCAGTCTATATGGCTTGTATACGGAATAACTAGACATAGGACCAATGGTAAGGTTGTATTGAGTAATACCCTCCCATAAATAATTTATATCCTCTTGAGTGCAAACATTGCTAAATTCATACTCGTTGAGTTTTGTATTTTTATACATCTTATCCCTCCATTACTTATTTTTTTGTTTTAAAAAATAAGCTTCTACCTTATAAAAATGTGGTGAAAAATAGTTCGCAATAAACATATTCATGATTATAATACAATAAAAGATGTGGTACAATTACTATATTTCCAATCTGTACCGGTTCAGAAAGGAGTTGTACTATCTTGGAAACCAAATATACACTAATAGCCAACGAATGGATAGAAAAAATAACATCTGGCCAAATTAAAGAGAAAGATAAGCTTCCATCTATACGTGATATATCACAATACTATAAATGTAATAAATCTACAGTTATTCAGGCATATCGTTTGCTTGAAGCCGCGCATTACTGCTACTGTATTCCTCAAAGCGGTTATTATGCTATAAATAATAGACAATCAAAATATTATGAAGAGGAATTATTTGATTTTACTAAAATACTACCTTTGCAAGAAACTCTACCTTATCGGGAATTCAATCATTCAATGAATAAAGCAATAGAAAAATATTCTGAAAGTTTATTTCAATATGCTCAAGTTGATGGATTAATGACGACCCGTGTAACTTTGGCTCAATTCTTTGCGTCACAATATATTTATACCGATAGTGAACATATTCTGATTACAGCCGGCGCAAATCAAGGATTGGATATTCTTTTCCGGGCTATGGATAATGGAACACGGGTTTTAGTTGAACAGCCTACATATAATATGCTAATAGAGATGGCTCGAATGTGTGATATTGAACTACTTGGAATACAAAGAAATGAATATGGCTTAGATTTAAATTTATTGGAATCAGTTTTTCAAAAGTGCAATTTTTTTTACACAGTTCCAAGATTAAGTAATCCTTCCGGATATAGTTATACTGAACAACAAAAAAAGAAAATTGCGGAAATGGCAAAAAAATATGGTGTGATGATAATTGAAGATGATTATCTCGGAGACCTTATTCCCGCAGGCAAAAATGCCCCAATTTATTATCATGATATGGGAAATAACACGATATATGTTAAAAGCTTTTCTAAAGGGTTTTTACCAGGGATACGATTGGGGGCAGTAGTTTTTCCAAGGAACCCCAGTGCAGAAATACTACAGAATAAGTGCTATAATATTAAGAAATTAACCGATTATGGCACTAATATATTCAGTCAGGGGGCCTTAGAGACTTTTATTCATAGTGGTATGTATCATAGACACTTAGCTAAGATTCAATCAGCTTATCCGGATAGGATGAATAAAATACAAAGGTTTCTTGTGAAAAAGCCATCTGAAATAGTAAGTTGGAATATACCAGACAATGGTATTTTCATTACAATGACTATTAATGGAATAAGAAATCCCGACTGGATAAACCACCAATTGATACAACACGGAATCCATGTTAAGGAATTATCGGATTTTTATATAGAAATACCTAAAGAAAATAATCCCACATATCGTTTATGTATAACAGCGTTACCTTTAGAAAGGGTATATGAAGGTCTGTGTGAGATATATAAGATTTTCGGATAAATAACTTTAAACGGTATTACTTTTTATTGTCACATGTTACACTTAATTTGTAGGTAAAAATATTAATGAAGAAATTATAAAAAGATTAAAACAACTCACAGCGGAGGAAATAGAGCTTCTTAACGGGAAGACCGGGATCAATAAGGAAATATATATGAATTCCTTATCAACAGTGATTCGTAGTCACAAGCTTTTGAATAAGGGAGGATTGATAAGGGTCATAACTTATACAAGATTTGCTCATTTCTCAAAGCATACCCACAATTATGTGGAAAATAAAAGTATTAGATGCTGAATTTGTTGATAAGAGAACTGGGGTACAGGGCAGTTTTAGCACCAATTGATTATCACGCAAGCAAGGAAGAGAAGCACGCTTACCTTCAATGTGCTCAGGAACATAATCTGGTAATTGGAGAGGTTGGTGTCTGGAAAAATATTATCTCCATAGATAGAGATGAACGAAAAGCAGCAATGGAGTACTGCAAAAATCAACTGGAACTGGCAGATGAGCTGGGCGCAA
>JAEWAX010000160.1 GCA_023391425.1 Bacillota bacterium
GTATAATTTTTATGTTGGATAAGTTTTTTCACAAATTAAATTATACAACACTTGCGGGCCCTTCGGGACCCGCATTTTACATTTTCAGATAGCAAAGGAGCTGCTACAAAACTAATTTAGTTTTGCGACAGCCCCAACCAAAATGAAGAACCACCGAAAGACGTTTTTTGGTAACTTAATATTACTATAAAATTTCTCAAACTATATATTACGACTTCTAATGTATTAATTCCCCATCTGGTACTGAAGCTGATAAAGGGAATAGTACATGCCCTTTGCTGCAAGGAGTTCATGGTGATTACCAGTCTCATGGACTCTGCCCTTGTGTAAAACTATTATCTTATCGGCATGCTGGATAGTAGATAGCCTATGGGCAATCACAATGGTAGTCCGGTTCCGAGTGAGCTTTGTAAGTGCATCCTGTATTAAAAGTTCAGTTTCAGTATCAATATTTGAAGTAGCTTCATCCAGTACCAGAATAGCCGGGTCAAATGCCAAGGCACGAGCAAATGCAAGTAGCTGTCGTTGTCCTGAAGAGAAGGTTGAACCGCGCTCAGTGACTTCCTCTTGATAGCTATTCTGAAGTTTATTTATAAATCCATCTGCGTTAACATATTTGGATACTTCTTCAATTTTCTCATCTGTGATACTGTCTTCATTAAGACGGATATTATCCTTAAGTTTACCACTAAAAAGAAATACATCCTGAAGGACTACACCAATGGATTTTCTCAGGTCGTCTTTACGTACATCCTTTATATTAATGCCATTAATAAGTATTTCACCACGTTGGATTTCATAAAATCTGCTCAGTAGATTAATTAAGGAGGTTTTACCTGCACCTGTATGGCCTACTATTGCGACAGTCTGTCCTGCAGATACCTTAAAGCTGACATCTTTTAATACCCAGTCATTATCATTGTAGGCAAACCATACATTCTTGAATTCTATATCTCTGACTGTTGCGGTACTATCCAGATGGAGCACTCCAGTGTCAAGCTCTATAGGTGTATCGAGTATCATAAATATTCTTTCGGATGCAGCCATCGAAGACTGTAGTATGTTGTATTTTTCTGCAAGGTCATTAATTGGTTGAAATAGCAGGGTTATATAGTTTATGAAGGCATAGAGTATACCAAATTGCAGTGTACCTTTGAGAACATAGCCCCCACCGAACCATATAAGCAGGGCAATGGCAAGTGATGCTACCATTTCAATTAAAGGACGGAAAAGACCAAAGGTTATAACTTCATTCATCGATGCTTGATAATACTCTTTACCTATTTTATCAAATTTATCAAAGTTAGGTTTTTCTTTGTTAAACAATTGAATTATGCGCATGCCTGAGATATTTTCTGAAATAGAGGAATTTACCTTTGCAACAGCAGCACGTACATTCCTGTATACTTTTCTAATTTTTATCCTAAATATTACTGTAAGTAGTAGAACAATAGGCAATGTAGACAATGTGATAAGCGCAAGATATCTGTTCAACTCAAATATTATAATAATTGTACCTAGTAATATAGCAATATCTTTGAGAAGAGTGACAAGCACATTTGTATACATATCATTCAACGTTTCAGTATCATTTGTTATGCGTGTAACCAGTCTACCAATGGGATTTTTATCAAAGTAGGAAAGAGGTAGTTTTTGAAGATGTGAAAATAATAACTGTCGAATATTATAAATTATATGTTGCCCTGCATAGCTTAACACATATATCTGAAATAAATTGAACAAAAAACCGGCTATAATAAGGATTACAAAATAGATTCCCATTCTATTAAGAGAAGGAATATCACTTTTTTTTATAAAATTATCAATGGTTATTCCCATCAAAAAAGGCCTGGCAAGGTCCACTAACGTGGAGGCAAACAGAAATATTACCGCCAGCAGGAAGTGCCTCCAATAACCTTTCGCAAACTTTAATAGACGGCGCATAAGCTTAGCATCATACGCTTTCTCCTGAAGTTCTTCCTCTTGTAATTGGCTATTTTCATCAGACATTTTCTTTCGCCTCCTCCAGTTGGTTAATAAGTAGCTGCTTTGTATATAGCCCATAATAAAAGCCTTTTTGTTCAAGCAAAAAGTTGTGTGTGCCCCTTTCAACAATGTTTCCATCATTAAGTACGACAATTTCATCGGCATCCTTTACTGCTGATATCCTGTGAGACACAATGATACTAGTTCTTTGCTTCATGATTTTTTTCAAATCCTTTAAAATTTCTTCTTCAGTATTTGCATCTACAGCAGAAAGGCAATCATCTAAAATAAGTATCGAAGGAGTATCCAATATTGCACGAGCGATAGCTAAACGCTGCTTTTGACCGCCGGATAGTGTTACACCGCGTTCTCCCACTACTGTCTCAAATTTTTTAGGGAATTCACTAATGCTATCATAAATCCTTGCTGTCTTTGCTACATTTTCAATTGCCTCAATACTACAGTTCCGAAAGAAATCAATATTCTCACTTATTGAAGCAGAAAAGAGAAAAGTATCCTGAGGTACAGTGCCAATACTGCTCCTAAGCACAGATAAAGGAACTTTATTGATATCTACACCATCTATGAAGAGCGTATTCTCAGGGGTTGGTAGAAGCCTCGAAATTAGGTTGATAAGAGTAGTCTTACCACTGCCAGTTCGACCGACTATTGCAAGTGTTTTACCGGCTTCCACAGAAATACTTATATCCTTCAATACTGGCTGGTCTGCACCCGGGTATGTGAAATTGAGTCCTTTGAATTCTATTGAACCAACAATTGAGGCTTTATCAACAGTCTCATTGTCAGAAATTTCAGGCTTTTCATCCATTATAGAATTTATCCGTTCAAGTGATACCGAGCCTCTCTGAAACATGTTCGCAACCCAGCCTATGGCTGTTATAGGCCAAATAAGCATTCCTAGATAGCTGTTAAAGGCAACAAAGTCACCAAGAGTTAAGAAACCTTGAATAACCAGTATACCACCAAACCACAACGCTATGACGAAGGAAAGGGCAGAAATAGACATGACAGTTGGAAACATCATACCCATAAGTCTGAGATATTTAAGATTAGCTTCTCTGTTTATAGCATTTATCCGCTCAAACCTGGTGACTTCCTTTTCCTCTTGAGCAAAAGCTTTTATCACTCTTATTCCTGAGAAGTTCTCTCGCACAGCTTCAGTAAGGTTAGAGAAAGATTCTTGTTGCTTTTGAACTCTAGACTGCATTACTTTCATAAAGAATACTACTGAAATCCCCAGTAGAAGTAGTGGGGAAAAGCAGAAGGCTGTTAGTTTTATTCCTCCTGTTTTGAGCATCATAATCAATGCAACTATCGGTATTAGAAAACTGTCAATAACGAAGATGACACCCTGGCCTGAGGCCATTGTTACATTACTCATGTCGTTGGTAGCATGAGCCATCAAATCACCCGTTTTATGTGTGTTGAAATAACTTGCAGAAAGTTTTTGAAGATGAGCATAAAAGCGATTCCTTAAAGAGAGCTCAATTGATCTAGAGACACTCATAAGAGTATACCTAAAAAGAAATCTAAAAATTGCTACACCAACTGCAATTATTACTATAATCAGTGCATATTCTGACAGCTTCTCCATTGTAAGGGCTCTGTTCTCAAGTAAATCAGTCACATCACCAAGTATTTTAGGCAATATTAGTTGTAGTATATCGACAGAAAGTAAAAATATTATACCTATAGCGTATTTAAATTTATTTTTTAACAGAAGGTCTCTGATATAACGCAATGTTTTCATATTTTCCTCATATTGTATATATTTTACGCATTCTTTACACTATGCGCAGTATTTATATTATAGCATACAATCTATTATGATGATTATGAAGTATTTGATCACAGCCTATTAGAATAAGAAGAATTTTAGGTTTTTGATACAAATATAGAAAAGGTATTCACTGTTCAGAATACTTTGAAAAAGTTGTAGTTAAAATTCCTACGACTTTTTCTTGTAAAAAAAGCCGACAAATATGCCAGCTCACAAATTCATAATCTATATTGACTTTTGACTTCACATGTATTATATTATAAGTTAATCAGTGCATTATAAATACTAATGCATACATTATTACTATAACACACTTTAAATTGCATGTCAATAGTATTTAGAAAAATAATGATAGATATCGATGAGAAAATTTTGAACTATTTATGGATATTATGGAATGCAGTTTATAAGAATGAGGTGATGAGATTGGATTTTAACCTTACTGCTTTTTCGTCTACAATCATACAAAAGCAAGCAGTAAATGAAATTTTGAAATTAAATGACTTTACAATGAAATACGGACTTGTATTGACGAATCAACAGGCTATTGAATTAGTAGAAACCCGTACTTATGCACTGGGTGCAAATGGGCGTATTGAATTTGGAGGAGGCGTTATTGATAAAATCATCAAAGAATTCTGTACCTCTCCCTATATTTCAACTTACAACTATCCTGAAATAATGCATAAATTTATTGAAATATTCTATTATTATAAAAATGAAACGCTTGACTTACTCAGTGATGACGATTTGATTAAATATATGGAAAAGGCGTTTAATGGGGTCTGTCAGGGTTCTCTTGAGTTGCTTTCAGGGAGGGAACTTGCCAAAATGGCCCACAATTTACGATATGGATATGCTCCAGATTACTCAGAGGATAGCACATTGTACCAAGATGAGGAGGACGAGTATGAAGAGTATTGAAAAAATCAGTGTTATTGATAGAGGTAGGCTTGATGAGGAATTTTATTGCCAGTCTCTATTACAGGAAGCCTATCGTGCTAATTTATTGACTGATGCTGACCTTGAAAGAATACAATTTGAGTTTATTGAACTTTTAGCTAATAGAACAGAATGCTACAACGGTCAGGACAGCAGTTCAATTCGTGTGGAAGTTGCAGAAACAATTATGAAATCTAATTTTTATACAATAGGACTCTGGCTTAAATTATTCCCATGCGCTGACGATGCTGTGAAGATATTGAAAGATTCGAGAATATTTGACCTGTATCATAAGGGACTAAAATGCATTGATAGAAAGCTTAAAGTTACAAAAAATATATATATGCTGGTAATACAAAACAAACTAGACACAGATAATTATGATTACAATTCGACTGTTGTAGGTGGCATGAAAGGTTTTTTCAAAATATATAATTCTGACTATGAGGCTCACGAAATTCATATTACAGCTGATTATCCGCTTTGCATCCATATTAAAAACTTGGTTGGTATTGAATTTATTCAAAAATATTTAGAATCAATATATTATGAAAACATGTTTTGTCGTTATTTTTCATCTGATGATATCCACCATTTGCTTTGTGGGCATGATTATGGATATAAGGATTTGGTAATCAATATATTTGAAGTAGTATTAACTACTGCAATCGGATGTAAGCTTGCTGGAATAGATGCAATCAGATTAAATATTTCCGAGGCACAAATAGAGTATTTATATCGTATTTTATCAGGAAAATCAAAAGAGGAAATTAGCAGTATGGTTTTAAAGGCAATTGATGACCTTCAAAATGAGCTCAATATACAGAGTAATTATCTCCAGCAATATATGTTTAGTAGTTTGCCTGCAATTATATCAACTGTCTGTAATGCTATAAAGGAAAACACGCTGAATAAGGTATTTATTGTGCCTAAATATCCCGAGCAAAATCCAAAAGTATATTTTTCATATGGTGAGAAAATGGATGACGAAAAATATCGTGATATTATACACGAAATCAAGCAATGCCGCTATTTATCAGACAAGATTGCAATTATTAAGACTAAGATACATTCCCTAAGTGATCTAGAGGATTTAATATTTGATGCAGAACTATCTCCGAGCGAGATTATGGCCGTTTTGGATGGACTTGAAATGGCAGAAATTGCAGCAATAGCAAAGCGACATCCATATGTGTCAGAGATAGAAGCTGTTGATTTATGTAAGCAGGAACAAGAACTTCGCTTATGCTTGCACAATTACATTTCAGCACAGTCGGTAGATAGGCGAGATTGGATTTCAAACTCTATCAGTTTGCTTTGTGATGATGGTCAATAATAAACACGTAAGTATATAACTATAATTCTTGAATATTAAATAAAAGTCAATAACGCAAGTAGCATTTGTGAATTTTATTTCCATAAGGACCCTATTATAGTATAATTACCTATGAAATGTTTATCCATATTTACAATAGTGATTAAATATATTATTTGGGGGAATTCACGATGGTAGGAAATATTTATAAAAACAGTTATAACAGTGATT
The DNA here is from genome assembly GCA_023391425.1 of Bacillota bacterium. Taxonomy (GTDB): domain Bacteria; phylum Bacillota; class Clostridia; order Acetivibrionales; family DSM-1351; genus Ruminiclostridium. The sequence continues at coordinate 6,276 of JAEWAX010000160.1, forward strand.
CAATTGCATTGAAGTTTAAAGAAGATAGTATTACTTACGGACAGCTTGATAAAATAGTGTTGGGGTATGCAAGTATCCTTAAAGAAGCCGGGATAAAAGCGGGGGATAGAGTTATACTGAGTTGTATCAATTGTCCTGAATTCATTTATTCTTATTTCGGAACTGTAAGGAATGGTGGGATTATTGTTCCTATTAATTTGATGCTTACTATGGAAGAGATTGCTTATATGGCTAAAGATTCAGAAGCCAAATTTATGATTATACACCCTGTGATGTTACAAAAAGCTAAAATTACAAAAGAAACTATTCAAAATGTACTAGGCATAAAGGTCATTGTATTAGATGAAGAGTTTAAAAAGAGTATTTCAGAAGCCTCAACAGAAGGGTTTGAAGATTTTTCTGATGAAAAGGCAATATCCACATTCCTCTATACCTCTGGAACCACTGGAAAGCAAAAAGCAGCTATGCTTACTCATAAAAACCTTGTCTTTAATGCAGAACAGTGCTATCTAGGACTTACTGCGAGACCTGATGATAAGTATATGTGCGTACTGCCAATGTTTCACGTATTTGCATTCACCTCCTGTGTCCTAATGCCTCTATGGTCTGGTGCAACAATTACAATAATAGAATCCTTTCAACCAAAAGAAGTCATTGAATCTTTGATAAAAGATGATATCACCGTATTTATGGGGGTACCTGCAATGTATATAGTTTTATTGGAAGCAGGTAAAAAGAGTATTACTTTTCCAAAGCTTCGCTTTGCGGTTTCAGGTGGAGCGGCACTACCGGTCGAAATATTCAGGCAGGCAAAAGAAATCATGAAACTTCCTGTTGTAGAAGGCTATGGGTTGACTGAGGCGTCTCCTGCAGTATGCTTTAACCCACCACTTGGAATACAAAAAGAAGGCTCTATCGGCTTGCCTATTCCTTATGTAGAATGCAAAATTGTAAATGAAAATGATGTTGAATTACCTGCAGGGGAAGTCGGTGAGCTTACAGTCAGGGGAGAAAATGTCATGTTAGGGTACTTCAATCGGGAAGAAGAAACTAAGAAGGCTTTGTTAAATGGCTGGCTTCATACGGGAGACCTCGCAAAGAAGGATGAAGATGGTTATATTTTTATTGTAGATAGAAAAAAGGACATGGTTATTGTTGGAGGCCTTAATGTATACCCTCGAGAAGTCGAGGAAGTAATATATCAGTACCCGAAGGTGAAAGAGGCTGCTGTCATTGGAATGAATGACAAGATTAGGGGTGAATATGTTAAAGCTTTTATCGTTCTAAAAGAGGGTGAAGAATGTACCTCCAAAGAGCTACTTCGTTATTTGAAAGAACGACTTGCAGTATATAAGTTGCCACGTGTTATAGAATTTATTTCTACCCTTCCCAAAAGTAGTACTGGAAAGATACTTAAGCGGATGCTTAAAGAGCAAGAGCAGTAAGATACCACTTGCCATATTATTATTGTTTGTGATAGAATCTAAACATCGGATAAAAAAAATAGAAGACAGTTCGTAACCATCCTGTCTATAAACAAAACTAGGACTAGCTTATTCAGCATTTTAAACGGTACCTATGTACCGTTTTTTTGTTTATTTGATGACGAAATGCTCTTCTATTTAAAGAAAACAGGGGGGGCATATCATGGAAATTAAAAATTCAATAATTTCAAGTAAAACATCATTGAATAATGTTAAGAAACTAACTATATCTGGAATTGTAATTGCATTATACGTTGTAATTATGTTTTTTACTCAGAGCTTTGCATTCGGACAGTATCAGGTGAGGATTGCTACAAGCTTATATTCACTAGCAGCTATTAATCCGTTTTTGATAGTACCTTTAGGAATTGCTAACATGTTAAGTAATACTATAATGGGAGGTTTGGGACTGTTTGATACGCTCGGAGGTTTCCTTGTAGGCATTCTTACTGCTGGTAGTTGTTATCTCTTAAGGAAGATTAATGCGGTATTAGTTGCCATTCCAATATTAACTATACCGACACTTGTAGTTCCAATATGGCTGTCATATATAATCAAAGTTCCATACCTAGTACTTGTTTTAAGCCTTGGAGTAGGTCAGATACTTCCAGGCATCGTTGGTGTTTTACTGGTAAAGTACTTAGAAAAGCCACTTTCAAAGATTTAAAGGAGGAGTTATGGGAGAAAAAAATAAAGAAATTAAAGGAATTTCATTACTTGGAAACCAGAATGCAGATTATAATTTTGACTATAATCCTGGAATCCTCGAAAGATTTGAAAATAAGCATCAAGAGAATGATTATTTTGTTAAGTTTAATTGTCCAGAGTTTACAAGCCTGTGCCCAATAACTGGTCAACCAGATTTTGCTACTATATATATTTCATATGTACCCAATATATATATGGTCGAAAGTAAATCACTGAAGCTCTATTTATTCAGCTTTAGAAATCATGGTGATTTTCATGAGGACTGTGTTAATAAAATTATGAAAGATCTTATTAAGCTTATGGATCCAAAATATATTGAGGTTTGGGGAAAATTCACTCCAAGAGGAGGTATATCCATCGACCCATACTGCAATTATGGAAAAGAAGGAACAGATTGGACTGAGACAGCGAAGAAAAGACTTCATATGCATGATTTATATCCTGAAAATATAAATAACCGATAATATGTGTTGACAGGATTTTGATTATATGGTTTTATATATATAAAAGTTTTTATGCATAAAAATGTAGTAAGTATTTGTAGGGTTTAATTAAATAGTTTAAAAGATATTGATTAAGTACAATTTAATATATGTTCTTCAGGGAGAGGTGAAATTCCTTACCGGCGGTAAAGCCCGCGAGCCTTAATAGGCTGATCTGGTTAGTTTCCAGGGCCGACAGTATAGTCTGGATGAGAGAAGAATTGTTTCTAGTTTTATTTGTTTACCTATCCCTGGAGTATTTTTCTCTAGGGATTTTTTGTGCTTTGGAAAAGAATGGAGGTGAATTATGAGTATACATGAAGCCTATATGAAAAGAGCTTTGGAATTAGCAAAGGGAGGATGGGGAAGAACAAATCCCAATCCATTGGTTGGAGCAGTAATCGTCAAGAATGGAGAGATAATTTCAGAGGGTTATCACCAAGTACTTGGAGGTGCTCATGCTGAAGTGTCTGCCTTCAATAATGCTAAGCAGAGTGTAAGGGGGAGTACGCTCTATGTCAATCTAGAGCCATGCTCACACTATGGAAGAACGCCCCCTTGTGCAAAGGCAATTATTGAAGCTGGAATTAGCAAAGTTGTGGTTGCGATGGAAGATCCAAATTCAAAAGTATCTGGGCGTGGGATAAAAATGTTGCAGGATGCTGGTATTGAAGTAGTTGTAGGTGTTCTTGAAAAAGAGGCTAAAACACTAAATGAAATATTCATAAAATATATTACCCATAAAGTTCCTTTTGTGATTATGAAAACCGCGATGACTCTAGATGGCAAGATAGCCTCAGCTTATGGTGATTCCAAGTGGATTTCGGGAGAAAGCTCAAGGCAGCAGGTGCACATTGTACGAGACAGGGTTTCAGCCATTATGGTAGGGGTTAATACAGTATTAATTGATAATCCTGCACTTACTACAAGGCTTAGTTCAGGTAGGGGAAGGGACGCTGTAAGAATTATTGTAGATAGCAGGGGAGTAATACCTATAGATAGTCAGGTTATTAATGTGGAAGCCTCAGCAGGTGTGATTATTGCCACAACATTAATGATTGAAAGTGAAAAAGAAAAACAGCTAGAAGATAAGGGCGTCAGAGTTTTAAAGCTAGATAGATTGGATGGGCATGTTGATCTGAATAAACTAATGCAGGAATTGTATAAGCTTGAAATTGACAGTGTCCTTTTAGAAGGAGGCGGAGGTTTAAATGCAGCAGCCTTAAATTCGGGAATAGTAGATAAGGCGATGATTTTTATTGCACCTAAATTCATTGGAGGTAGGGATGCAAAAACTCCTGTGGAGGGAGAAGGAATTCAGTTTATGAAGAATGCTATAAACTTGAAAGATGTCTCTATAAGCAGATTTGATGAGGATATTCTTATTGAGGGATATGTGAAAGGAGAGTCATGTTTACAGGAATTGTAGAGGAAGTAGGAAGTATTAGAGAAATTATACATGGAAGCTTATCGATAAAGCTTTCCATAAATTGCTCCAAAATACTTAAGGATGTAAAAATAGGTGACAGTATTGCTGTAAATGGTATTTGCCTTACAGTAATTGACCTAGCTTCTTCGTGGTTTAGCGTAGATGTTATGCCGGAAACCATGAGAAGGACAAGCCTGCAAAAGCTGGCTATATCTGATAAAGTCAATTTGGAGAGGGCTTTAAGCTTATCAGATAGGCTGGGAGGTCATATTGTAACTGGACATATCGATGGAACAGGAATTGTTAATAGCAGAGTTGAGGAAGATAATGCTGTGTGGCTTACGGTTGAAGCTTCGAAAGCTATTATGAAATACATTGTGTTAAAAGGTTCAGTTGCGATAGATGGTACAAGCCTAACTGTCGCCAGCTTGGATGAAAAAAGTTTCAAGGTATCACTAATACCATTTACTGTGGGAGATACAACTCTTGGGTATAGAAAAGCAGGCGACCAGATAAATATCGAGTGTGATGTAATTGGCAAATACGTGGAAAGGCTTCTAAATGTGAATATTCAGGAGCAAAAATACAAAAAAGATATTACTATTGATTTTCTAAAAAGCAATGGATTTGCATAAGCAGATCTCTAATATTCAGTGGGAGTGCCTACTCACACTGAATATTAGAGATCGCAATACAGGGCGGTAGACGTGGGATAAACAAAAACTGAACGGAGGGGAACAAAATGGAATTTAATTCTATAGAAGAAGCAGTTGAAGATATACGTGATGGGAAAATGATCATAGTATTAGATGATGAGGATAGGGAAAATGAGGGAGATATATTGATGGCGGCAGAAAAAGTGACACCTGAGTGTGTTAACTTTATGGTTACCTTTGCAAAAGGATTGATTTGTGTACCACTAACACAAGAGCGTGCCCGAATTCTAGAGCTAGACCTAATGGTTGAGAGAAACACTGAAAGTATGAAAACCTCATTTACGGTTACAGTTGACCATAAGAGTTCAACCACTGGTATATCAGCTTTTGAAAGGGCAAATACAATAAAAGAGTTGGCTAACTCAAAATCAATAAGTAATGATTTCTTACGACCAGGACATATATTTCCGTTGATAGCCAGGGATGGAGGAGTGCTGAAACGTTCAGGGCATACCGAAGCAGCTGTGGATCTTGCCAAAATAGCTGGTTTACAACCGGCTGGAGCTATATGTGAGATTATGAATGATGATGGAACAATGGCAAGATTACCTCAGTTAATGGAATTTGCCAAAAAGCATGGTCTAAAAATTATTACTGTAGCAGATCTGATTAAATATAGAAGAGATAAAGAAAAGGTTGTGAGAGCCGCTGCTTTAGCCAAACTCCCAACGCAATACGGAGAATTCAATATTGTTGCCTATGAAAACATTGTTAATGGCGAGCATCATGTAGCTTTGGTAAAAGGGAATATTGCTTCCGATGAACCGGTATTAGTAAGAGTTCACTCTGAATGTCTCACGGGTGATGCTTTCCACTCTCAAAGATGCGACTGTGGAGAACAGCTCGATGCTGCGATGAGACAGATAAGTGAAGAAGGAAGAGGGGTTCTCCTATATATGCGACAAGAAGGGAGAGGTATAGGCCTTGTAAATAAAATACGTGCTTATGAACTTCAGGACAAAGGCAAAGATACAGTTGAAGCAAATGAACTATTGGGCTTTGCACCAGATCTCAGAGAATATGGTACAGGCGCACAGATTCTATATGATCTTGGCATCAGAAAAATTAGACTTTTAACTAATAATCCTAAGAAGATAGTAGGTCTAAGCGGGTACGGACTAGAAATAGTTGAGAGAGTTCAGATTCAGATGGAACCCAAGCAAGCCAACGAGTTCTATATGAGGACAAAAAAAGAAAAAATGGGTCATATCCTAAACGGCTTTAATAAGGAATAAAACCTATAATGAATTATAATCAATAGTGTCTTATTACGACAATATAAAATCGAGGTAAATAAATAATACAGTTAAAATAAAAAATTTAACTAAATAAATTATCTAAATAAATAATCTAAATAAATCAGGAGGACAAAAGCAATGTCAATTAAAACATATGAAGGCAATTTAATTGCTAAGGATTTAAAGTTCGGAATTATCATAGGGCGTTTTAATGAATTCATCAGTAGCAAACTGTTAGGAGGAGCAATTGACGGACTAGTAAGACATGGAGCAAATGAGCCAGATATCGAAACAGCTTGGGTACCAGGAGCTTTTGAAATTCCACTTGTTGCACAAAAGATGGCCGCATCAAAAAGATATGATGCAATAATTTGTGTGGGAGCAGTAATAAGAGGGTCAACTCCACATTTTGACTATGTTGCAGGGGAGGTGTCTAAAGGTATTGCAAAAGTGTCATTAGATGCTGGTATTCCTGTAACATTTGGGGTTTTGACTACCGACACCATTGAGCAGGCTATTGAAAGAGCAGGTACAAAGGCAGGTAACAAAGGGTATGATGCTGCAGTCACTGCCATCGAAATGGCAAACCTACTTAAACATATAAAATAATATGACATGTATTATTGGTCAATGCTAACTGTCTTATTTAGGCCGTTGCGAAATTAGAAAATACAAATATTTACTTTTTACTAAAATAGTACAGAAACACTTTTTTTATGTAATAATTCAAAATATATTATGCTGATATCAGTTTCGCTACGGCTCCTTTTTTCATAGTATAGATTAAAAGCAATAATATGTGGTGCAGGGAAGTGCTTTATGTCTATACATTATAAAAACTTAGAAAAAATTGAATTGTTAGATGAAATTAGGCTTAATAAGGGCAATGATAGGATGAAATCAATTTTCTGTGACTTGCTCAATAATAATACCGAAAAGGCAATTAAACTAATCAATGATACAAATGTACAGTTTGCATCTCTATTTATACTTCAGAATGAAATTAAAAGAGCTGATATTTTTATTAAACTAAGTGAAAGAAATAAACATGCATTAGAGATGACAAATGGATTTTTGCTAAAAGAAATTTTAAATACTCAACGTTTATCATATGATTATAAGCAAGAGGACTATTCTACGCTAAAATGGATTTGGGAATCAGGACATATTGATGATGGATTAGATGACCAATATGATGAAGTTTTAGATATGTCAGCAATAGTACTTGCTAAGGTTTATAATGACAGAACCTGTTTGCCTGCTATCGAAGAAGTGATTTTTAATCGCTATAGAAAAGGAGCTTTTATATATGATTTGGTTTGGGCTTTCTTTGAGGTCGCAGATTTTGAAAATTTAATTATGGTGGCAAAACGTTTACAATCTTCTAATCCAAAAGATGTTAAGTTAGCACGAAGCTTACTGAACTTCATACCCTGCATATGTATGAATAGTAAGGAAGAGCATATCAAACAGTATAAATGCTCACTAAAATGGCTTAAACAAAACAAAGATTTCCTTTATTATACAGGAGCGACTTACCTTCAGACTAGCAATCCATATCGATATGCTATATCACTGGAAGCCAAGTATCTACAAAAAACTGTATATTATGCTAATGGAGAACTTTCTGAGTCACTATCAGAATACGAAAGTTCATGCTTGGATAGATTTATGAAATTAGATGATGATTTTAAGTTGTACCTTTCAAATTGTTCATCTATTTTGTATCAAAAAAGTAAATATAGCTGGAATAAATGGCTGCAAAGTCCAATTGATAAGCAAATAGAGATTGCAAAGAGGATTATGGAGGAGCACAATGATAAAAATAGCAGGTAGTTTAGTAAACTCCAATACCATTATTAATAATTATACTCAGAACAGTACTGAGAAGCAGATCGTTAGTATATTAGCTTCAAGCAGTAAGGTTTATAATTATGATTCTCAAAACCAACTAGATTTTGAACTAAAACTGCGGGAAAGTATTATAAATGCAGCAAAAGATCTCTATCAGAGCCATTTATCTTTCAAAATTTTCCGTAAATCTAAATGTAATCAGGATTTCTGGAACAGAACAATGGAAGGTGGTTTCGCTTTAAAGTATGGAATTAAACCATCTGAAGCAATAAAAGATATTTTCATTCATAGTTCAAGTTATGGAACTGAGTGTTCAACTGCAATAGTTATTATTTATTATAAGGCTTTGTTGGATATATTTCCTGAAGAGCTTTTCAATAGTTTATTTTCACAAATATATTTAATGAACTGGCAGCATCTTGATAGTGATCTTGGTATAGTGGATTACATGAATGCGGCAGATTATTTACCTGGTGATTGCAGATACTTTAAAAATCCTGATGTTGATCCCTTGAATCCTGAATGGCAGGGAGAAAATGTTATCGATTTAGGTAATAATATTTATTTTGGTCATGGTATAGGTATAGCAGATGCTGAGAAAATAATTGAAAAATTAAATAAAAAAAGAATAAGTGGGTCAAAAGTATCTGCATATTTAATGAATTTCGCCAAGCGTCCTAATTTTAAATATCTGAGCTATAAATACGACAGTTTTTCACCACGGTTACAAGAAACAGGAATTCCGATAGAGTCTATTAAAATGCAATTATAGGTCTATTTATAGCTGTTGAAGATGTATTGTTAATATATAAGTTAAAAGATTTGACAAAACTATCAAGTGTTAGTATTATATACGTATAAACTAACGCTTGATAGTTTTTTGCTAATTAAAAAAGTAGAGGTGATAAGCATGGAGACTATTGCGATAAAGCAAAACACAAAGCAAAAGATATTTGATACATCAATAGAGCTGTTTTCAAAAAAAGGCTTTAATGGTGTATCTATGAGGGAAATAGCAAAGGTTGTAGGGATAAAAGAAAGTTCAATTTATAATCACTATAAAAGTAAAGATGAGATAATAGATAGTATATTTGATTTTTTCGCAAGCTCAATTAAAAACTATAGGCCTTCTGAAACAGAGCTAAAGAATATGGTGAGTTACATGACTCCAGAGGATTTACTTAAGCAGCTCCTCATAAGGTATGGCAATGCACTCAATGGAAAACTAGATTGCATCGCAAGGATAATATATTCAGAACAATTTAAAAATGAGAAGGCAAAGAAAATAATGCAGGAAAATTTATTTATGGAGCCTGCAACATATACAAATGAATTACTCAATATGTTGCTAGAGAAAAAAATGATTAAGCAAGTAGATACCACCCTATTTGCAGATGAATATAATTATGTGCTATTTGCATTAAGCTTTGAGTATGCACATGCGATAAATGATGGCAAAGATGTAGCACCTATTATAAAGAAGATGTTTAAGCATATAGAATTCATATGTAACTTTTTAAAAAAAGATGAAAATTAGAAATTGCAATACAGGATCGTAGCACCGCTTATAGGTGTAGGATATTAGTGGCGGTAGGCATCGAATAAATTCTAGCTATATTAAAAAATGAACATATTAATAACATATAAATGAAAGGATTCTAGTTATGAAAAAAATATATCCTATATTTGGATTGTTTGCAGCACTGATTTACATAGCATACGTAGTAATAGGAGGGGCATTAAGTCAAGGTGGATATAGTCATCTTATTAATGCTATCAGTGAATTACCTCATTTTGTGCCTGAAGATAAATTTGTATACCTAAGTAAATTAACTATAATCTATGGAATCGCACTTATTATTTTCAGTATTATAGCTTTTTTTGATTTTAAAAACTATAAGTCTAAATTTTGTGGAATTGCTTTTGTATTAATTCTATTAAACTCTATATCGGGAATTATGACTGATATATTCCCTATGGATGCAAGAGATACACAAACAACAGTTGTTGGAACAATGCATATGGTACTCGCAGGTTTTTTAGCAATATTCAGCATATTAACGCCTTTATTTGCAGGAATAGGATTTAAGAAGATACCTAAGTTTGAACACTTAGCTGTTTATTCTATTATTTCAAGCATAATAATATTTTTTAGTGGAATCATCACTGCCGCTGGCGCCGCAAATGAATTTAAATACTTTGGAATTGTTGAAAGAATTACAATTGGGACATATATTATTTGGATTCTAATCATTTCGATTCAAATGTTAATTGTTAATTCGAAATTTGTAGCAATTCATGGGATGGAATATGATAGTAATTTTAGAGGTAAGCTTAACTAAAATATAGTAATATTTTTATATACAAACCACACATTTAAGTACATGAAATGTGGAGAAGGTTTTTTTTACAAAGGCTATACTTTTAATTGAAAGAAGGTAATGTATATGGATTGGCTTGAAAAAATGAATGGTGCCATAAGCTATATAGAGGAAAATTTGGACAATGAAATTGATTTTGAGCAGGTGGCAAAAATCGCTTGCTGTTCTACGTATCACTTTCAAAGGATGTTTTCCTTTATAGTTGATGTACCGCTTTCTGAATATATTAGGCGGAGAAGATTAACTCTTGCCGCTTTTGAACTTCAGAACAGCAGTATAAAAATCATTGATCTTGCACTTAAATATGGTTATGATTCACCAAATTCATTTACACGTGCATTTCAGAACCTGCACGGTGTTACGCCCTCGTTGGCGCGCGATAAGGGTGTTCCGCTTAAGGCATATCCACGTATATCCTTTCATATTTCTATTAAAGGAGATGAAGAGATGAACTATAAAATTGAAGAGAAGGCCTCATTTAGAATATTTGGTGTTGAGAAAATAATTGATTCAACAAATGATAATAATTTCTTACAGGTACCGCAGTTTTGGGAAGAATGTCATAAAAATGGCACGTTTAATAGGTTGAGTAATATTGATGTTCCTTCAAATATCAAAGGTTTATGTAAGATTAATTCTATTATGTGCTATAGAAAGACTGCCGATAATACCTTCCCATATATGATCGGAATTGTTGATTTTGAGAGAAAGGCAAATATTCCAGATGACTTAGTAACTCTTGAGGTCCAACCTTATACATGGGTTATATTTAAAACAGAAGAACATAACTTAGAAGATACATCTGAAAAAATGCAGGCGATATGGAAACGTATATTCCCTGAATGGTTTCCTACCTCAGGTTATGAACATGCCGAGGGGCCTGAATTAGAACTAACATATGAAATTACCGATAATAAATTTTATTCCGAAGTATGGATACCTGTTTTAAAAAAATAGTTTTCTATTATAAACCATAAAGGCACCTTAAAGGCACCATAAAGGCACTCTAACTGGTTCATAGGCTAAAAGTTGAACCAGTTAGAGTGCCATTTACAATGTGTGTAATCCAATGAAGCTGGAATATATTAGTATTAGTGTTAGCATAATATACTAGTTTGACATAAAGGTTAATAACCTCCTCGTATAGGGTTATAGGTATATATCGGAAAACTCAACTGCTGTCGCTTGTATTAGTCGGTTGTCGGTAAATTCATTTATCGTTGGTTCAACTGTAGAAACTTTTGTTTTTTTCGCTGGAAACATAATGATAAAGGAACTCCCACACCCTACTTTGCTATGCACAGTGATTAATCCCCCCTGAGATTCAACAAGCATTTTAACAAGAGATAGACCTATACCAGTTCCTTCAGCTTGCCGGGAAAGAGAATTATCAACTTGACCAAACCTCTCAAATATTATATTTACCTTATCTTTTGGAATGCCAATTCCACTATCTTTTACCGCAATACACACCATACATCTACCATCTACTATCTTTTGTGAGATGTGAACAGTAATAGAATTACCTTTTTTAGTAAATTTAATGGCGTTTGAGAGCAAATTCAAGAGTATTCTTTCATATTTTTCTTCATCAATTCCTATTTCTCTTCGTTTTATAGTAGAAGAAAAAGTTAAGCTTAACCCCTTTTGCTCTGCATAAATTTGAACCGAATCTGTAATAGATTTAGTTAAGAAAATAATATCTTTGTTAGTTTTATGGATTTTCATCTGTCCAGAATTATAACGTGTAATATCCAAAAGATTATTTACCAGTCTTAACTGTCTGTAAGAGTTCTGACGTATTTTGCGTAGGAATCCTTTAGACCTAGGGGATAACTCATCTTTACACAGAAGCTCCATTGCCTGAATTGCAGAATTAATAACTGTCAAAGGAGTCTTGAATTCATGGGATATTAGGGAAAGAAACTCATCCTTCATTTCAATAGCTTTCTGAAGAGCTTCATTTTTTTCCTTTTCTGACTTAATTAGAAGCTCTTTATTTATTTCAAATTCTATGTGCTCTATAATGTCGGATATTAATCGAGCTAACATGTCCAATAATATATTTTCTTGCTCATCCAATTTGTGTGGAACTTTATTGCAAGTGGACAATACACCTAGTAGATGGTTTGAACGAGTGATAAGAGGTGTAATTTGAACTGCTCTGATACCTGCAGACAAGATGTTATGGATGTTTTTGGTGATCATAGGTAAATCACTTTTTGTAACGTCTTCAACTATTATACGATTCATAAGCTTAAAATTCATTTCACATGAGATTTCACTATCACTATGGCTGCTGATAAATAAATCTACAAATGACGAATCAAAGCCTTGATATTCTACAACTTTAATTTTGCTTGAATTATCATCTAATAAATGAATACTGCACATATCAGCATTAGTAAATTCAATAACAGTTTCGATAATTTCGTTAAGTACTTCATGTAAATTACTCTTAGTAACAGAATGTCCTCTAATAGAATGCAAACGGTTTTTAATAGCTAGTTCTTGAGTTAGTTGATCCTTTATAGCTTTTAAATTATTTTCTGCATGTTTACGGGCATTGATGTCATGAACTACGGCAACATAACCTATGGTACTACCGTTTTTATCGAAATATGGTCTAGACGTATATTCGACCCAAAAAGGAGAACCATCTTTACGGTGGTGTATGAATTCACCTTTTAATGACTGAGGTAGATTGAATTTGGTTCGTATGACGGCTATATCTTCTTCTTCAGAATAAATTTGATTTAAAATGTCCTTAGGAGAGATGCTGATAGCTTCAGCCGCAGTCCAGCCATACATAAGCTCAGCTGCAGGATTAATGTATGTTATATTATGATTGGCATCAAATGCAATAATTGCGTCACTGGCGATTTCAAGAATATTTGCCTGGAAAGCAAGCTTTTTATCATTCTTAACTAGTTCAATAACATAATCAATTAATCTATTGGATACATATGCAAAATGGGTATCATTTTGTGAATTAATAGGAACTTGCTTTCTTTTCATATATCTTACTCCTTAAAATTATATGGATACCAATAGATGTATAAAAATGTAATGCAATCCCATGGAATAATTCTACAAATAACGTAACACTTTGTCAATATATTATAAAAATATGTAGTATTTACAAAAAGTTGAAAATGTAGAGTCCTAGACGTGGCAAATCAATTTTAACCTTTTTGAAGATAAACGCAGAAATTATAAAATATATATTGTAGATTGACAATTATTGTTTTAAACTATAATTGTAGCATGGTATTACGGTAGGAAAGTAAATATTATTAAGATGATTTCTTAATATCTTTTAAATGTAAGCAATGAATATTATTATTCTATGAACATCTTTATGATGGTAATTTCATCATGTACAAGGATTGTGTGCCTAGAGTTTTTATTTGTTTATGTTTAATTAGGTTAATACTTTTAAATACCCTGCAAAGGGTATTTTTTGCGTTCCTTAATAAATATCTTGCTCGAGAAAGTTTATAAAATATAAATAGAGAGTAGGAGGATTTACAATGGCAAATGTTAAGTTCTATCATGAAGGTAAAATACCTTTAGAAATGCATAAGGTACGTATTGTACAGAAATTGAATTTACCACCTATTGAACGACGTTTAGAAGCTATAAACGAGGCAGGAAATAATACTTTTTTATTAAAAAACTGTGATGTTTTTATGGATATGCTTACCGATAGTGGTGTAAATGCTATGAGCGATAATCAATTAGCAGCGATGATGCAGGCTGATGACAGCTACGCTGGTTCTGGAACATTCACAAAATTAGAAAATAAAATTCAAGAAATCTTTGGCAAGAAGTTTTTTCTACCAGCTCATCAGGGTAGGGCATGTGAAAACATACTTGCCCAAGGGTTAGTAAAGCCTGGAACAATAGTTCCAATGAATTATCATTTCACAACCACAAAAGCTCATATTACTCTAAATTCTGGTTCTGTTGAGGAAATAGTTATAGATGAAGGCTTAAAAATCAATAGCAATTACCCTTTCAAAGGTAATATGGACATAGATAAACTAAAAGCGTTAATTGAGAAGCATGGCGCACAAAAGATTGCGTTTGTTCGTTTAGAAGCAGGTACAAACCTTATTGGAGGGCAGCCTTTCTCACTCGAAAACATGAGAGAGGTTCAAAAGGTATGTAAAGACTTTGGTATTATATTAGTTTTGGATGCAAGTCTCTTAGCAGACAATCTATACTTTATAAAGGCACGAGAGGAAGCCTGCAGTAAAATGAGCATTAGAGAGATTACTAAAGTAATGGCTGATCTTTCTGATGTAATTTATTTCTCAGCACGCAAACTTGGTTGTGCTCGAGGTGGTGGAATTTGCACAAATAGTGAAGAAATATACATGAAGCTCAGAGAGTTCATAACTCTTTACGAGGGATTCCTTACATACGGAGGAATGTCTGTGCGTGAGATGGAGGCAATGACTGTTGGACTCGATGAAACGATGGATGAGGATATGATTAATCAAGGCCCACAGTTTATTGAATATATGGCAGAAAAACTATACAAAAAAGGTGTTCCTGTTGTTACACCTGCAGGTGGTCTGGGTTGTCATATTAATGCTATGGACTTTGTAGATCATATTCCACAAAGTCAGTATCCGGCAGGTGCACTTGCAGCAGCAGTTTATATTGCTAGTGGTGTTCGAGGCATGGAAAGAGGAATAATATCAGAGCAAAGAGATGAAAATGGGAATGAAGTATTTTCCAATATGGAGCTTTTGCGTTTGGCAATGCCAAGACGTGTCTTTACTCTTTCTCAGGTTGATTATGCTGTTGATCGTATTCTTTGGCTATATGAAAACCGAAAACTTATTGAAGGTTTGACTTTTGTAGATGAACCAAAAGTATTACGTTTCTTCTTTGGTAGATTAGCTACAGTTTCAGATTGGCAGACAAAACTAGTTGCAAAGTTTAGGGCGGATTTCGGAGATAGTCTGTAAATTTACAGGAATACAACTATAAATTAAATAAATAAGAGAGTTATGTATCACAAAAAAATACTTACACCAAAAAGTCAGGTGTAAGTATTTTTTTGTGTATTTTAATTAATATTGTTGATTTTATCTGTTATACATGATAACATCTTAACTGAACATTCAGTACTAAAAGGGAGCTAAATCTATGAATATTCCAAATGCACGCGAACGAATTTTAAAAGCAGCGATAAAAGTGTTTGCAGAAAAAAGCTTTGAGGGGTCTCGTATTGAAGAAATAGCCCGCGAAGCAAACGTCCCCAAATCACTTATTTACTATCATTTCAAGAGTAAGAATGAGATTTTTGAGGTGATGACAACAGATTTTATTAATGAATATAAAAGTATATTAGCTACGATACCAGATCAAACTCACCAAGAAAGGGCACAAGAATTACCTGACAGAATGAAAAACGTATATTATGAATTTGGTGTAAGAAATGCAGATTTGGTTAGAGTGATTTTTATAGATTCACTTAAAAAATCAAAAGAAGAGCCCATTCTCTTTAAAATTTTGGACACTATAATTGAGAAAGAAGAAGAAAGTAGTTCAACTGAAAATTATGATGTACAAGAAAGAAGAATTGCTGAGTTTTTTACCAGCTTTATTCCTAATTATGCATACATTTGTTTTGCAGAGTCATGGACAAAGTATTTTAATATTGACTTAGAGCAATTCAATAAACAGTATTTAAAGGTATATAAGGAAACACATGGGGAGTATCACAAAAATCATGAGTAACATACAAAATATTCAGACATATTTATTCTGAAAGTAAAACATATTATGGTTAGGTTAAAATTAATTTGTAAAATAATTATTTCTAGCTTAAAAGTAATTTCACAAATAGATTATTATTAGGAGGTATTATGGAACAGAAAATTATTAGAATTGATTTGGAAGGCGTAAACTGCTATCTTTGTAAAGCTGGTGACAATTTCATTTTGCTTGATACTGGTGGACATCTTGTGAGAGATAAGCAATATACAGATAGAAGGGAAAAGCTTTTAAATGAGCTCGAAGTGGTTGGCTGTAGACCCGGTAATTTAAAGCTAATTGTATTAACTCATGGTGACATTGACCATACTGCGAATGCTGCTTTCCTTAGAGAAAGGTTTGGATCAAAGATAGCAATGCATTCAAGTGATGTAGAATTAGTAGCAAATCCAACCCTGGAAAAAGTCATGGAAAACTGTCAGTATGAATCATTAGTTTATAAGATGGTTTTTAAACTAATGAAGAAACCAATGACAAAGATGATTTTAAAAGTAATAAATGATTTTGAAAAATTTAGTCCTGATATCCTCCTCAATGAAGGTGATAGCTTAATGGAATATGGTTTTGATGCAAAAGTATTACATATGCCAGGACATACTTTAGGTTCAATAGCTGTGATTACAGAGGGTGGAGAGCTTATATCAGGAGATACCTTTGCAAATATGGGTAAACCTGCTACTGCGCCGAATGCATCTGACTTTACATCATTACATACTAGTGCAGATAGGCTAAAAGCTATGAATATAAAAAGGGTATACCCTGGCCATGGTGCGCCATTTGAGTTTTAACAAACGTAGCTGTAGTAAAACTAAATACAATATATATACTTATGTTTTAATAGTACGTGAGTTCAAAATTATGTCAATGGGAAGCTCAATTGAAAGTAAGTGCTGAAATTGTAGGTAAAGCAAAAGTATTTTTGACGGCAAAGCGACAGGATGCCGCTTTGAGTAACAACCCGAGCCATGGATGGCGAGTTTGTACGACGGCAAAAATACTTTTTGGTGAACCGTATTATTTCAAGCACTTACTTTTCACTTTCCAAGTATTAGTGCAACTAAGCTTCTGCCTTCACCTGTGGCTTGGCACAAGCTAAGTTTTCTTTAAGAGCAATCCATTGATATAACTTTTGTACAGAAGTACTATTTTGCATAATACTTCAAATATATTGTATCTGATATTAGTTTTGCTACAGCCTCTTTTTTTTGAAAATTTTACTTTTCATAATTCAAAATATTGGTGTTGTTTTTGTTGATAACTAGATGTTTATCTGGACATAATATCAAAAGAATCATTTGTTTTAACTTTAAATTTTATTGAAGCTTTAATCTCTTTATTCGATTTCTAAAGAATTAGAGATAAGAATTTTCATCACATTTTATGGCCGCTATGGCGGCTCAGGGAGGTTATTACTATTAAAATAATAGGTAGATTTCTTGAACCAAGCCAAGTAGGTGGTGTAATTGATTCGCTAAAAAATAGCGGAATTCAAAGAAGAGATATGATTATAAGCAGCTATGATGAAGAAAAGTTTCAAAGCATGATGAATGATGTTAAAGATAATCATATCAACGCAGTCGTTAAAACTGACCAAGATGATCCAGGGCAACTTCAATCATTTGTAAATGGTGTAACTGCGTTAACTGAAGACAGTGGAATAGTAGTATTTGTTAAATGCGCAAGACATAAAGCCCAAGAAGTCAAATCATTAATGGAACAATCAGGAGCAATGGAAGTTAAAATTGATGACGATTAATAATTAATGAGAATTTGTCAATTGGCTAGATATTTGTCTATAACTATCATGAATAAAAAATATGGATAAAACAAAGGAGAAGATACTATGAGTAAACCAAAACCAGATGATAGAAGCAATAATGTTGATAGAATTCAGTTTAATATTAACCACACTATTCGAAACATGGAAGCAGCAGAAGAACTAATCGAAAAAACTGATGACAGGAAGAGCAAAGCTGGTTTAGAAGAAAAGAATGATAGAAGAAGAGATGCCCTTCAGGGGATGAGAGAAGAGATTAGGGATGAAGCAAGGAATCAAAAGAAAAATAGATAAAAAGAATAACCTATCTTATTAATTTTGCCCTCGACATTCATATGCCGAGGGTTTTTTACTTTACAAGGTCTCCAATTTATGAGAATATATTGTAATAAAAATAATTTAGTCTTACATAATTTTTACCCATTGAGTACAATTTTTATGATTGTATTTCACTATTTCTCTAATGCCATAAGAATCACATGTCTTGGGAATGGTTAAAATTTTTAATTAAGCGAGGTGTTATTGATGGCAAAAGTCTATTTCAAAGCTATTGACTCTTATTTGAAAACAGAGGAAATAAGCACTGCTGCTGCAAATTTGCTTCAAATCATTCAAGAAAAAGAGGGAATGGAACTAAATAAGTTTATCCCATTGAAGGTTCATTTAGGTGAAAAAGGTAATATAACCTTTATTGAACCTAAGAATTTTGATGGAATAATAGATTATTTGACAGAAAAGGGAATTGATACAGCTTTTATCGAAACTAATGTATTGTATAAAGGTCAAAGAAATACCATAGATAACCATTTGAATGTTGCTAAAGATCATGGTTTTACGAGAATTCCTGTAATTATAGCTGATGGTGAAGTTGGTGAGGATTATGAACTTGTTGAAATAAACAAGAAAAATTTTGATTATTGTAAAATTGCTAAAGCAATAGCTAAAGAAAATCAAATAATTGTCTTAAGTCATTTTAAAGGACATATGCTAGCTGGCTTCGGTGGTGCCATAAAGCAGTTAGCTATGGGGTGTGCCTCCAAGGGTGGAAAATTAGCTCAGCATGCTAATTCTATACCAAAAATAAGCAGCCATAAATGCAAAGCCTGTAAAGCCTGTGCTGCTAAATGCCCAGAAAAAGCTATAACCGTTATTAAGAAGGCTAAAATTGATAAAAATAAGTGTGTTGGTTGTGCTTCCTGTATGGCTTCATGTCAATATAATGCCATATCAAACGGTTGGATTGCCTCATTAACAAAATCCTTTAACGAGAGACTGGCTGAATATGCATATGGTGCCTCGAAGGGTAAAAATAACATATATATAAACTTCGCTTTTAATATAACAAGGAACTGTGATTGTGAAGGGCATCCAATGAAGCCTATTGCAAAGGACATCGGCGTTTTTGCTTCAACAGATCCAGTAGCTATCGATCAAGCTTGTCTGGATGTTCTTGATAGAAATGAAGGCAAAACTGTTTTCAAAAGAGGACGTAATACGCTAGTATATGCTGCCAATATTGGCTTGGGAAGCAGGGAGTATGAGTTGATAGAATTGTAAAATATTTAATGAAAATTTAAATATACATATACCAATACCAATTTTTTGTTACATACGAAAGGATGAATAAATTGAGCATATCAAATACAAAAGTAAAAGTAGCTATGCTATCGGTGTTGTCCAACACAACGCTAATTATTTTGAAAATCATTGCAGGCTTGTTAAGTGGCTCTGTAAGTATAATTTCAGAAGCCATACATTCAGGAATGGATCTTGTTGCATCAGCAATTGCACTTTTTTCAGTGAGAGCTTCATCCAAACCAGCAGATAAAGAACATCCTTATGGACATGGAAAAATAGAAAATGTTTCTGGTGTAATTGAAGGGTTACTTATATTTATAGCGGCATTTCTAATTATTAAGGAAGCTATAACAAAGATACTTAATCCAACAGAAATATCGCAAGCTTTTATTGGTATTGTTGTTATGGGTATATCTTCAATAGTAAATATTATAGTATCAAGAACGCTTTATAAGGTTGCAAAAAAAGAAGAATCAATTGCTCTTGAGGCAGATGCGTTGCATTTAAAAACCGATGTTTATACCTCAGCTGGAGTTGCCTTGGGACTTCTACTGATGTATGTAACTGGAAATAGATATCTAGATCCAATAACTGCTATATTGGTTGCTTTACTGATAGTAAAAGAGGCATGGTCGCTTTGCAGAAATGCTTTTCGCCCATTGCTGGATGTAAGTATTACCGAAGAAGAGGAACTAAAAATTAAAGAAATTCTAGAAACATATGATGAACAGATAAAAGGGTTCCATAAGCTCAGAACGAGAAAATCAGGAAGTATAAAATACATTGATTTCCACATGTTTGTAGATGGAGATCTTACAGTTGATGTGGCCCACTCGCTAAGTAAGAAGATAGAGATTGAGCTTGAACAGAATATTAAAAACACAAATGTTCATATTCATATAGAGCCTTCAAAAATCTAATTCAAATGCTTCTAGTAATGCTATTATTTAAAAATATATAACAAAAATAAAGAATAGAAGGGCAGATAAATTTGCTCTTCTATTCTTTTACTATCCTTTTACTCCTTAAGCACAAGCCAAGTATCACTTTTAACTTACCCAACAAAATGTGTGCCAAATCCGCTTAAATTTATCTTGCTGCTCAAAAAATAGGGAATGGACCACTATATTTTAAATGAACTAGCTTGGAGTTCTTTATTCCATTAATCTATATTATTGTATTGACTTAATTAGTTTTTTGAATTAGAATGTGACTATAGGGTCACATGACCCGCCGGTCATAAATTTAATTTAATAAAAGGCGGTGCATAATGCCAAAGAAAACTTTTTTAAACCTGAGTGAAGAAAAACAAGAGAAGATTATGAGAGCAGCAATAGCCGAAATTTTAAATAATGGCTATGAAAAAGCTAATATTGGTACTATAGCAAAAAATGCGGGAGTCGCGAAAGGAAGTATGTATCAATACTTTGAAAATAAAAAGGAACTATTTTTGTTTTCAGTTCAGTGGACTGTAAAGCTAATCATGTCAAAATACGGTATTGGTACGGCCAGTGCTAATGATATTAATATTTTTGATTATATGCTTCAAAATTCGAGAAGCATATGGATTCAAATGCGAGAAGAGCGAGAGCTTATTATATTTATTCAAGATATATTCCTTGGAAAATATAGCAATTTAACTGATGAATCTATGGAGTACATGTTAAGAGTTTCTGATGAATACCTATTAAAACAAGTTCAAGATGGTAAAAGAAAGGGATATATCAGAAAAGATATCGATGATAAAATACTTTGTCTATACTTGACTGGAGTTTCATATAAAATAAAGGAACACATGATGCGAAAAGCCCGTGAGTCAGGAAGGGACATGATAGATGATGATTACGATACTGTAGAAAAAGATATTAATGATATGGTTGAATTGATGAAGAATGGTATGGGTAATAGAGAATAAGAAACAAAAAGGATTTAATACCTGGCAGCAAAAAATGGTTTATAAAGATAATTAGGAGGTAATGTTATGGGCGTCATTGAGATGAAAGATCTTACAAAAAATTATGGCAAGGCAAGGGGAATAATCGACGTTAATCTAAATGTCGAGCAGGGCGAAATCTTTGGATTTATCGGACCTAATGGTGCCGGAAAATCAACAGCAATCAGAACACTGCTAGGACTCATCTATCCCACGAGCGGCAGTGCTACTATCTTCGGTAAAAACTGCAACTTGTGCCCAGAGGTAAGGAAAGAAGTTGGTTACTTGCCCTCCGAGGTGTTTTACTATGATAACATGAGGGTGATAGATTTACTTAAATATTCTGCATCCTTTTACAAAAAGGACTGCACCAAGAGAATTAATGAGTTGGCGGAGATTATGAATTTGGACTTGAAAAAGAAGATAGATGACCTTTCCTTCGGAAATAAGAAGAAGGTTGGTATTGTGCAGGGGCTACTGCATGAGCCAAAATTAATTATACTAGACGAACCCACCAGTGGGCTAGACCCTCTAATGCAGCAGAAATTCTTCGAACTTATAGGGGAAGAAAACAAAAAAGGTGCAACTGTGTTCTTTTCTTCACACATTCTCAGCGAGGTTCAAAAGATGTGCAGTAGAGTGGCTTTCATAAAGGATGGAAAGATAATCAAACTAGAAAAAATGAGCACTCTAAAGGAAAACAACTATAAGAGAATTAAGCTCGAGGTTAAAACGGATATTAGCAAGGACTATTTACAAATAGGTGGTGTAAGTAAACTTGAAGTCAAAGGCAGAAGTGCAGAATTCATATTCAAGGGTAACATTAATGCAATTATGAAAAAGATTACCGATATTGAGCTTTCAAATATTTCTATTGACGAGCCCGATCTCGAGGAGATTTTCATGCATTACTATACAAAGGAGGACTGATTATTATGAATATGTATCTCCACGAAATAAAATCCCTAAGAAAATCTACCATCATATGGACCTGTACCATGATAGCATTGGCTTTGATTTATTTTTCCGTTTACACTGGCTTTGCCAGTGATGCTGCTGACTTTAAAAAATTACTGGCTGGATACCCTGCTTCTGTGAGGGCAATGCTAGGTATTTCTTTGGATAATATCACTTCTATTTTAGGCTTTTATTCTATGATATTTTCCTTTATATCACTATGTGCAGCCATCCAGGCAATGAATCTCGGCTTGTCTATACTTTCTAAGGAGTCACGTGAGAGAACTGCTGATTTTCTCCTTGTAAAGCCCATTTCACGCCAGTCTATTGTTAGTGCAAAGCTTCTCGCGGCTCTTACCATGCTTTTAGCAACTAATGTTGTCTATTATATTACAACGTCCATAATAGCCTCTTATGTAAAAACATCGGATTACAGTTACAAGTTATTTTTTATGATTAACCTCACAATATTTTTTATACAACTCATACTATTTGCTATTGGGCTACTTGTTTCAGTGTTTTTTAAAAAACTGAAATCAGTGCTCCCTATATCGCTTGGCATAGTATTCGGATTTTACATTATAGGCGCAATTATTGCCACTGACAAAAACGATGCGTCTCGTTTTATCTCTCCTTTTAAATACTTTGACAATAATTATATTATTAAAAATGCAAGCTATGAAACACAATATCTCATTGCCGGTGCAATAATTACAATTGTAGCATTAGTGGCAAGTTATATTATTTATACAAAAAAGGATATCCATGCCGTGAGCTAAAGCTTATGGCTCCAATAAAGGAGGTCTGTTTAATGAATATTTTCTTACGAGAACTAAAGGCTAATAGGAAAGCCCTAATTATATGGAGTGTATGCATGTTCTTTCTTGTGGTAAGCGGTATGGCAAAGTATACAGCCTATTCTAGCGGTGGACAGAGCAATGAAGTTTTTAGCAAAATGCCGTACACTGTTAAAGCGTTACTAGGGATGGGTTCATTTGATGTGACAACTATGATAGGCTACTTTGGAATGCTATTCCTTTACATTGAACTTACAGTTGCAATCCATGCTGTTCTTTTGGGTTCCGGTATCATCGCCAAAGAGGAGCGTGATAAGACAACTGAATTCTTGATAACCAAACCAGTATCACGAACTAGAATAATTACTTCAAAGCTCCTTACTGCTTTTGTGAATATTTTTATACTTAATATTGTCACACTTATCTCATCAATCACAATGGTTAGTGCTTATAATAAGGGGAAAGATATTTCTAATGAAATAATTATATTCATGGTTAGTATGTTTATTGTTCAGCTTATTTTCCTATCACTTGGTGCTGCGATTGCGTCAGTATTCAGAAA
>JAEWAX010000163.1 GCA_023391425.1 Bacillota bacterium
TGTCTCTATTGACGCTACGTTGGTGTCAATTACTGCTACTTGAGTCTGAACTTCACCAAAGCCTGATAAGATAGTTTCTATTGTTGCTACGTTAGTGTCAATGACAGCTACTTGGGTTGCTATTTCAGCAAACGGTACTGTTGGGATGCCTGATACCAGTGTTTCAATGATGGATACTATGGTTTCAATTGATGCTACGTTGGTATCGATGACTGCTACCTGCGTCTGTACTTCTCCGAAACCTGACAAAATGGTCTCTATCGACGCCACATTTGTGTCAATTACTGCTATCTGGGTTGCTATTTCACCAAACGATATTGTTGCAATACCTGAGACAAGCGTTTCTATGATTGACACTATTGTTTCAATTGATGCTACATTTGTATCGATAACCGCTACTTGAGTCTGCACTTCTCCGAAACCTGACAAAATGGTCTCTATCGACGCCACATTTGTGTCAATTACTGCTATCTGCGTTGCTATTTCACCAAATGGTACTGTTGGAATGCCTGATACCAGCGTTTCTATGATGGACACTATTGTTTCAATTGATGCTACATTGGTATCGATTACTGCCACTTGGGTCTGCACTTCATCAAAACCTGATAAGATAGTTTCTATTGTTGCCACATTGGTGTCAATGACAGCTACTTGTGTCTGCACCTCTCCGAAACCTGACAAGATGGTTTCTATTGTTGCTACATTGGTATCGATGACAGCTACTTGGGTTGCTATTTCACCAAATGGTACTGTTGGGATGCCTGATACCAGCGTTTCAATGATGGATACTATGGTTTCAATTGATGCTATGTTAGTATCGATGACTGCTACCTGTGTCTGCACTTCTCCGAAGCCCGACAAAATGGTCTCTATAGTTGCTATATTTGTGTCAATTACTGCTACCTGGGTTGCTATTTCACCAAATGGTACTGTTGGAATGCCTGACACAAGTGTCTCTATAGCTCCTACTATTGTTTCAATTGATGCTACATTGGTATCGATGACTGCCACTTGCGTCTGAACTTCTCCAAAGCCTGACAAAATGGTTTCTATAGTTGCTACATTTGTGTCAATTACTGCTACTTGTGTTATGATCTCATTAATGACTGTCACTGAGCTTAGACCAGAGACAATTGTTTCAATAATTCCAACTACCGTCTCTATATGTTTAATTTCCTTCTTTATCTCATACAATCCAAAGTATGGACTAAATAGTGCCGCTTCAATTTTTCTTATCTCCCTTTTTATTTCTGGCAGACCGAAACATGGGTTAAATATAGCTGATTTAATGATTTCAACCATAGTTTCTGTATGTTTTACTTCTTCCTTTATTTCTCTCAATCCATACTTTTTATTAATCAAGAGACCAAGAATTCTAATTAGCAGTTCAGTTTCAACGTCATCATTACAAATTGAATTACAGACATTTCCTTTACAAGGTTCGAATACACTACCAGCGTTAACATCTGCGAAATTGTTGATTGCACCACCAACTGTACTTCCTACCAAATTGTTTGTTGCACCACCAACGGCACTTCCTGCCAAATTGTTGATTGCGCCACCAACGGTACTTCCTTTGATTTGATTAAATAAATCAGTAATGTTATTTTCTTTAAAAATCTTGAATATTTCTAGAATTTCAGCTTTTGTGAAATTCTTTAATATGTCCCTGATGTCACTTTCCTTTAATTGCTCAAATAAATCATTGTTATCTTCTGGTTCTGGTTCTTGTTCTTGGTCTTGTTCTTGGTCTTGCTCTTTTTCTTTCTCTTTCTCTTGTTCCTTTTCCTTATTATCCTCACAATGATTTTTGTCATCATCATCGTCATCATCATGGTCACACTTTTTTTTCTTCTTATGATGACATCTGTCTAGCCATATTTCATCGCAATTCTCTTCACATTGTTGCTTCTGCCTTTCATTATCATTATCAACGTTATCATCAGCTTCATCGATATATTGGCTATCACTTTGTTCCTCATTAAGCTCAAGTTCTATTTTATCGTCATCCGCAATTTGTGCATCTTGGCTAGTATTACTAAGCTGAGTATTTGTATCAATTTGTTCTGTTTCAGCATTATCTTTTTTATTTTCTGTGAGAGCAAATTCCTTAATTATTAAGAAAGCAACCAATCTATTAAGCAATTCTTGTTTATCTTCATTAGGGCATTCACCTTCTTTCTTATATTTATTGATTAATTCATCGCAATACTCTTCTAATTGATGTTCAAGCATAAAATTATTAACATCTTCAATATACTGACTATTGGTTTTCCCTGCATTAAACTCAAGGTCTTCTTGGTCACTATCTTCAACATGTCCATCTTGATGAGTATTTGTATAGTTCTCGTCGGTTTGATCATTTTGCATATTGTGCAATTGTTCATTCATTAATTCTTTTGACTGCGCTATTCCTGCGGATTCACCCTTACTGTTATGTGAATCATCTGACCTTCTCCTTCTTTTTCTATGCATATTAACGCTCCTACACTTATAATTTCCCTTATTTATAAATTATGTTCCGTTAACATAATTTGCTACAGAAAAAGCCATTAAATAAATGGCTTTTTAAAAATTTAAATTTTGTTTTATTTACAGTATAGGCTATAGCTAATTAGATTTTTTCAACATACTTTCAAAATTCTTTTTATTCTGCAAAACAGATGCATGATTAGGATTATATTGCGCTGCCATATCATTATATTTATTTGCTTCTTCAATGTTTCCCAATTTATAATAGCATACACACAACTCAAGGCATGGAATGAACCCCCAATACTCATGTAGAATAGGTCCCCACGTACTATCTGGTTTTCCAAGCTTTGTTGCAAGATCAAACCAGGTTATAGCTCGTTTGTAGTCCTCAACATCTTTATAGCTGTATCCCATCAGACAACATATCTCTGCCCTAGGTGTATCACACTCAAAGCTCCTTGCTAAGGTCTTCCTCATATTTTTCCAATCTTTCTTTATCCTGTATGCCTTTGCAAGATGTATACGTGATGTAAGATTATCTGCAGGTAATCCCTTCTCTGAATCAAGATGTTTATTAAAATACTCAATAGCGCCATCATAATCACCAACATTGAATTTCTCTCTTGCTAAATAAAACATGTTTCTCGGAGATAACTCTTTGCCCTCAGCTAGCATACCTTCAAGAATATTAAGATTTCGTCTGTTATTAGCATGTGTTTTTCTATGTGTTACCACAACATCACAGTTAACAATGTTACCTGAGAAGTTTGTAAATTCATGTATCGGGTCACTCCACCTGAAATTTTTTTCTCTTTTTAAAATACGTTCACGAAAATGAGATAAAATTACATTACCTTTATCATCAAAAGCATAGTTATAATTCATCATTACAACATCTATGCTGGGGTTTAGCTTCTCCTTTACTTGAATAAACTTTCTTCTATCATCATCAAGTAATACATCATCCGCATCCAACCAAAATATGTAATCCTTTGTCGCTTTAGAAAAAGAAAAATTCCTTGCTACTGAAAAATCATTCACCCATTCAAAATCATAAATTTTATCTGTAAAAAGGCTTGCAATTTCCTTTGTTTTATCTGTTGAACCTGTATCTACAATGATTATTTCATCTACAAGATCCCTAACCGAAAGAAGGCACTTTACCAGTGTATCCTCCTCATTTTTGACTATCATACATAAGCTTATTGTAACCACGAAGCCACCTCAAGCGTATTGATTCCTAACTATATACTATGTTCGGATTTTATAGTTGTGCTTGTTTAATATCCCAAGTTAGTTGTTCTTGAGGGTTAACTAAATAATAAAAACTATTTGTAAGGAACAGCTTTTCTGACAACAATGTATTTATGCGAAAACCCCTTTATTATTGGCAAGTTATTATTTTGTTGTTTCCAGTACCTTTTGATATATGTCTAAATAACTATCGGCCATCTTCTTAGAGGAGAAATTATTCTCCACATAAGTTCTCAATACATGTGCATTCGGTAATACATGGTTTTGTACTTTACAAATCATTTCAACAACATTGCTGCATATTAGGTCTGGAAATCCACTCATGACTTCAGGAACCGCACCGTTTCCGAAAGCAAGAACGGGAGTACCACAGGCCATTGCTTCAATCATAACGAGACCAAAGGGCTCTTCCCACACTGTAGGAAACAGCATACATCTTGCATTTTTAAGTAGATTTTGCCTTTCCTTACCGCCTACTGAGCCTATGTAGCTTATATTGGAGTTGCACTTAACCCTTGGCACGATTTCTTTTTTATAGTACTCCATATCGTAAATTGGGCCAGCTACAATAAGTTTTTGTCCTGTTTTTTCTGCAACATCAAGGGCATAATTAATTCCTTTATGTGAATACAATATTCCCATGAAAATTAAGTAATCATCCTTTTTCTCATTAAATTCATAGTCATCAGGGTTGATTCCGTTATACGCATAAAAACCATTATTTTGACCAACCTTTTGAAGAGCCTTTTTACACAAATAGACGGGATATTTCGCAGAATTTTTCCTGCTATCGTGCATTGTATTCACAACTGGCACAGAAAGCCCACAGTTATTCATAGCACAGGCATGTGTATGGTCATGAATGATGTCAATATTTTCTGGAAGAGTTCTTAACACAAAGTCAGCAATCATATTTGAAGCAGTTTCCTTTTGCTCATATGTGGTTATTTTCGCACTACTTTGGCTACCTTGTGCTGCATAAAGAAAAACCTCATGTCCTTGGCGTACCAGTTCTTCAGTAAGGTCATAAACCACCCTTTCAATCCCCCCATAATCCTTGGGTGGGCAAGGAAAGGCATTTGGAGCCACTTGAACAATACGCAATTTTTTATTATTTTTTTCAATTACGTTTACACTAGAAATCAATTTGCTTGCTTTTTGCTCAGAACATATCTTTTTATAAATTTGTACATATCCCTCAGCCATTTTCTTAGAAGTAAAATTATTCAATACATACTCTCTCAATAATCTTGGGGCTGGAAAGCTTTGATTGATAACCTTATTGGCCATTTCATCTACACTGTGGCAGATAAAATCAGGAAAGTCTTTTAGCACCTCAGGTACAGCACCATTTGCTAGTGCTAGTACAGGAGTGCCGCAAGCCATTGCTTCAATCATCACTAGACCAAAGGGTTCTTCCCAGGAAGTTGGAAACAATAGACAACCTGCATTCTTTAAAACCTCCTGTTTTTTCTTTCCGCCCACTGAGCCTATGTATTCTATATTTAAATTATTTTTTATTCTTGGTTCCACCTCTTTTGTGTAATATCCAATATCATGAATCGGGCCAGCAATTACGAGCCTCTTGTTTGTCTTTTCAGCAACATCGAGAGCATAATCTAAACCCTTTATCTTATCCAGTCTTCCAAGATACAGCATATAGTCCTGTTTGTCTTCGCAGTATTCAAACTCTTTCAAGTTGAGCCCGTTGTATACATAATAACCATGGTTTCCACCAATTACTTGTAATGCCCTTTTGCTCACAAAAACAGGATATTTTACCCTATAATTTATTGTGCCGTGTATGGTACAAACTGTCGGTATCTGTAGTTCTTTTTTCCCCAATACAGAAATGTGGGTATGATCATGGATTATGTCAACGCCCTGTGGCATAGTGTTTAAAACATAGTCAGCAATCTGATTAAAATCACCCTTTGACTTATGCTTGTATGGAATAAGTTTTGCGCTTGTTTTACTTCCTTCTGATGCATATAGGTATACATCGTGCCCCATTCTTACGAGTTCTTCTGTCAGTTCATAAATAACAACCTCAATTCCCCCATAATTATCTGGTGGAACAGGATAAATATCTGGCGCAACCTGAATGATTTTTAATGGTCTAAAAGGGCTTATTTCTGTGTTCCGCACTTCGTTTACTGGTACTGATACTTTCGCTAGCGTTGGTGTTGTTACTGGTGCTGGTACTGTTTGGGGTACTGGCACTGGTGCCGGTACAAGCGCTGGAGCAAGCGCAGAGCACTCATTATTTTTTAGTAATTCTATAAGTACCGCTCTGTTATGTAACAGGACTTTATCAGTTGGACTAAAGCTAAGTGCTAATTCATTATGCATATTAGCCTTTTCATAATCTCCTATTTTATAGTAGCAGGCGCATAGCTTTAATTGTGGCAGCCAAGTCCAATTCTCCTCTTTTATAAATCCTAGATTATCCTTAGGCTTTTCAAGAGAAACAGCATAATTAAACCAATATATAGCTTTGTCAAGTTGGCCCCTCTCTATAAATATTACACCAAGCCTGCACAGGAATTCTGCTCTAGGTATGTCATATTCAAATGACTTGAATATGTATTTTATTTCATTCTCCTTATCTCCCCATAGACGATAAATGTCCGCAATCTTATCAATAGCAGACAATTTGTCACCCGTCCAACCATCCTTTTGGGCTAAAAATGAATCATAGAACTTTATAGCTTTATCATAACGTTTACGTTCATACAGCTTCTCCGCATAATAATACAATTCACGAGTAGTCAATTTTTCGCTTTTTTCTAATCGCTCTTCAAATATAGAGAACCTTTGAAAAAGGTTTCCCGTTTGTCCAATGCAATGTGTTACCAATGTATCAGAATCTATAACTTTACCTGCAGCAGGCAGGTAATAACTCAGACCGCTCTCCCATACAAAGTAGTCTGTTCTTTTAACAATACGGTTTCTAGTGTAGCTTGAAGTAATAGCCATAGCATCATCACTAAAATTATGAGGCATTCTCACTACATCAATAGTTTTATCCATACTATTCTTTAATTTTTTAAACTTATCCCTGTCAGGCTCCAGTAGGATATCTTCTGTTTCAAGCCATATTATGTAATCCATAGTTGCTAAGCTGAAGGAATAATTCCACGCGTCTGAAATATCACTATTTTGCTTGAAATCATATATTTTAGTGGTATAACTACTGCATACTCTTTTTAAATCATCACATAACCCTGTGTTAACAATAATGATTTCATCCACGATATCCTTGATTGATCCTAGGCAGTCTAATATTTTCCCAATATTATTTTCAACCACCATGCAAAGACTTAAAGTTACCATGTTCTCCCCCTTCATCCAAAAAGAATTCAACTTAGGAATAATAAAATAAACCAATTTTTAAGCAATATGATTTAGTAGTTATTATTTAATCTTTCCTTAATATATGCCCTTTGCAACCTTAATGTGCCCATAAACAACTTTTTGGTAAATTTCAAGATAGCGGTCAGTCATTATTTCAGTTGTAAAATTAGTCTCTACATATTCCCGTAGACTTTTTGAACTAGGGAAGTTACTACTTTTTACTCTTTCAATCATATCACCGGTATTTTTGCAGATAAGTTCAGGAAAACAGGCAAGCACCTCAGGTACAGCACCACTGGCAAATCCCAGGACAGGTGTTCCACATGCCAGAGCCTCAATTGCAACCAAGCCAAAGGATTCTTGACAAAGCGTTGGAAATAAAACACACTCTGCATGTTTTATCAAATCCTGCTTTCTCCTTCCCCCAACCTCGCCTATATAATGAAGGTTTGGATTATATAGAATGCAAGGCTTTATTTGTTTATTAAAATAATTTTGGTCATGGATGGGGCCTGCCAGTAAGAGTATTTTATTGGTCTTTTCTGCAACTTCAATAGCAAACTGAGGCCCTTTAGATTGGTCAAGTTTTCCTATATATAAAAGGTAATTTTCCTTGTTATCAGAAAATTCAAACTCTTGTATATTTATTCCATGGTGAACGACAAAACCATTATTTTCACCATACTTTTCTAATACAGTTCTGCTTGCGTAAATAGGATATTTAACAGGGCATTTAGCAGAGAAATGTTCAGTACAAACCACAGGAACCGATAGCTGTAGCCGTCCCAAAACAGATGCGTGTGTGTGATCATGAATTATATCTGTGCCACTTGGTAATGACGCTATTACGTCTTTTATTATCTCATTCTGACACCAAGGAGTTTCATGCTGATAAGGTATAAGCTTGGCACTTGTTTTGCTTCCCTTTGGTGCAAATAGAAAAACCTCATGCCCTCTCCTTACAAGCTCTTCAACCAAATCATATACTACCCTTTCAATCCCTCCGTAATTAATCGGAGGTACAGGGTAAACATCTGGAGAAACCTGTACTATCGTTAACCGGCCACTTCTAATGCTATTATTGCTATAAGGTTTGTCAGCTTCCTGCATTTTTCCACCACTAGCCTAATTAAGCTTCAAATACATAATATGCACATGGTGGTGTATTTGAACTAAAGCCATATAAAATTGGGAAATAAATTAATCAAGGTAATTTTCATCTTTCTCGCTTGCTTCCCCCCTATATGAGGCAACG
Source organism: Bacillota bacterium (assembly GCA_023391425.1). Taxonomy (GTDB): domain Bacteria; phylum Bacillota; class Clostridia; order Acetivibrionales; family DSM-1351; genus Ruminiclostridium. The sequence continues at coordinate 8,342 of JAEWAX010000163.1, forward strand.
GCAAATTCTTCAGTTGAAGTCAAAAAAATAGTTTTGTCTTATCGTCAAACTCTCTTATTTCCTTTGCTGTATCTATGCCATTCAAAAGTGGCATAACAATATCTAAAAATATAATATCTATCGGCTGACACCTGTTTTCTGAGATTAAATCATCACCATTGTCAAATGTTAAAATTTGAGAGGAAATATTAGAAAGAGACAGCCATTTATCTATTGCTGTTTTTGCTTCATCTATACATACTTTATCATCATCACATATTGCAATTCGCATAAACTACCATCCTCCCTTGAATGTTATCTTAATGCGTATTTTATCATGCAAACCACCATGTATCAACAAAGAACGACTGCTATTGATTATCATTCATTCTCTAAAAACTACTTTACAAAAGATGACTATGTTTTTGGTGGCTGGTATTCAGATATTATTACAAAAAAAGATAAATAATTAAGTACTGCTTAATACCATTGTTTTTTTGATATATCTATGTTAACATTATTAAAAAGTTAATATTTATTATCGGTTGGGCGAATATAATATTCGCTTTCAAGAGTAGTTTAGACTTCTGGGGTGGGAAGCTCGTTATTTACGAGTTTTCTCACCTTTTTTGTATTCTTTTAAATTAGATATATTAGACTAAGGTGGGGCACTGCGTAAGGTTATTTATTACAAGCTTTCTTTCCTTTTTGTATACTTTTAGCATAATTGCAAATAATTTATTGGAGGAATACACAATGACTATAGGACTTTTAATTGTTTTAGCACTGATTTTTATACTACCCTTTACCTTTCATTTTATTGAGCATAATCTAGAATATTTTTTATTAGTAATGGGAGTTTCTGCAGTAATAATATCTCGAACACTCTCTTTGGATTTAATTCTTCATATTTTTGAGAATTATCTTTTATATTTTATTACTGCCGCAGTATTAATAGCAGGACTAGTTTTTAGGATTTCTGTTAAAAAGATTAAGACATTTGTCAATTATGCCACTGTACAAGTACCTTTAACTTTGTTTATCTTTTTGCTAATCGTTATTTTGGGTTTAGTTTCTAGCCTGATAACTGCGATAGTAGCCTCATTAGTATTAGTAGAGATAGTTCATGCCTTGCCATTTAATCATAAACAAAAAGTAACTCTTACTATAATAGCTTGTTTTTCTATTGGCTTAGGAGCTGCCTTAACTCCTATCGGTGAACCTTTAGCAACAATTGTTGCATCTTCACTTAAGGTGGATTTTTTATACCTTTTAAGAACCATTGGGATTTATGTAGTACCTTGTATTATTACTTTAGGTCTACTGGGTGCACTTTATATTGGGCGAACTTATAATGCTCAAAAGTCAGATTTAGAAATTGAAGAAAAAAAAGAAAGAGTTTTAGAGGATCAAAATATTGCTGAAATAGAAAGTTTATATGATGTCTTTATTCGTGCATTAAAAATATTTCTATTCGTTATAGCACTTGAATTACTTGGTGCCGGATTTAAACCACTCATTAATACTTATGTTATTCACTTGGACAGCAGAATACTATATTGGATTAATATGTGTTCAGCAGTATTGGATAACGCAACGATTGCTGCTGCAGAAGTCAGCCCTGCAATGAGTCTACAGCAAATACAGGCGATATTAATGGGGCTACTTTTGAGTGGAGGCATGTTAATCCCAGGTAATATTCCTAATATTATATCTGCCGGGAAACTCAATATTAAAAGCCGTGAATGGGCTAAAGTCGGGATTCCTTTGGGCCTGATACTCTTGCTTATTTATTTTGCTGTTATATTTATAATTTAATATAAACCTGTGATATTTAAATGTTTTTAAATAGAAGTAAATCCCATGAAAGTATTATTATCATGGGATTTGACTTAGTTTGATATAAGGAATATACCTCATCAACTAATTTTCTCAAGAAGTTTAATAATGTCTTTTGGCTTTAGAACCCTTCCAAAGGACACAACCTTTTCATCAATAACCAGTGCAGGTGTAGCCATAACACCAAATGCCATTATATCCTTAATATCTGTTACTTTAATAATTTCAGCATCTATTCCTACCTCTTTTAGAGCTATTTCAGTGTTTTCCTTTAAGGCAACACAATTTCTACATCCAGAACCTAATATCTTAATTATCATACAATTATCTCCTCGTAAAATAGCTTTTCCTTGGTTATTAAGAGCATTTTCCACTTTTATCCCCACATGAGCAACCGCAATTTTGACTTTCTTGTATTTGCTCACCTACATATTGAATTGCCTTAGATGGGCAAAGGTTCCCACACCCATGACACCCATCAACACAGTTTTCCGGAATAACAACTACAGGAGTAGGTACTTTCTTTTGATCATAAACCCCATGCGTGCACTTATTTGTGCAAGCACCACACTCAATACATTTTTCGTAGTCAATTACGGGATACCAATTCTTTGACATAAAATAAACCTCCTTAAATATCTTTTATTTACTTGAATTACCTAGCGTAATCTTATTTATTTATATCTTATAAAACTAAAACCTACATTAAAATATAACCAAAAGCATTAAAAGCATAGCCGATTATAATAATGCCCACAGTAACAACTCCAAAAAACACTGCCAAAAGCTTTGTCTTAACAACTTTCTTTAACATAATTAAAGACGGAAGTGAAAGTGCTGTTACCCCCATCATAAAGGATAATGCTGTTCCTATTCCTACGCCTTTTGAAACCAAGGCCTCAGCTATTGGAAGTGTACCGAAAATGTCAGCATACATAGGCACACCAACAAGTGTTGCTAACAAAACAGAATACCATTTATCTTGGCCAAGCACAGCTGTTATTAATGGCTCTGGAATCCAATTGTGGATGGCAGCACCTATTCCAACACCTATAAGAATATAAGGCCAAACTTTTTTTATTATATCTAGCACTTGGTTTTTTGCAAAATCTATTCTGTCATGAGTAGTCAGCTCTTCTTGTTCAATTTCAAGCATTTTGTTGCTAAAAACAAATGGTTCAACATACTTCTCAAGTTTTAATTTACTAATAATAGTCCCACCGGCGACTGCTAGTATAATGCCCACTACAACATATGCTATTGCTATTTTCCAGTTAAATATACTTGCAAGTAAAATAACAGATGCTAAATCTACAAGTGGTGAAGATATTAGAAATGAAAATGTTACACCAATTGGTAGTCCTGCACTTGTAAAGCCTATAAATAAAGGAATAGATGAGCAGGAGCAAAAGGGTGTAACAGTTCCAAGCAAAGCACCCAATATATTTGCTGTAACCCCTTTGAAGCCACCTAGAATCTTTTTAGTTCTCTCAGGTGGGAAGAAACTTTGTACATATGAAATAATAAATATTAATACTGAAAGAAGTATAAATATTTTAAGTACATCATAAATAAAGAATTGAACACTACCCCCAAGTCTGCTATTCATATCTAATCCAAAAACATTTTGTACGAGCAATGTAACTAAACTACTAAGCCATTGCATTTTTAGCAGTTGCTCATTTAGCCATTCAAATATAAACATAAAATTATCTCCTAAATATCCTTATACTATAAATATCATTTTTCAAATAAAGTCTTTGTTTCTTCTATCTGTTGAAGGATAATAGCCTCAGCGAAATCAATCATTTCGAAAACCTCTTTGTTTTTAATTGAATATATAACTTTAGAACCCTCTTTTCTGCTTTCTACAATACCTTGATTTTTTAATATCGTAAGATGTTGAGATGTATTTGATTGTTCTGAGTCAAGATTAGGAAGAATATTACAAACGCACATTTCTCCATTTCTTAAAAGCTTTACTATTTGTATTCTTGTAGGGTGTGCTAATGCTTTAAATACATTAGAAATTAGTTGGTTACCCATGTTTGACATTAAATCACCTCATGTATTTATTATATTATAATTTTCTAATATGTTAATGTAATTATAGTATATGAATTCATATAATGTCAATATTATCATCAAAATGCAATAAGAATTTTTAACAAAAAATTAGCATGAAGTAATACGTAAAAATTCACACTTTAAAATAAGCAACACTCCTAAAATTGAGACCGCCAAACAAGTACATTCCTGTTTGGCGGTTAATTTTTTGTGTAGATACATCAGTAATGATTATTGTCACTTATCATTAATGCGTCAATCATAGCCGAAGATATAGATTTTTTGGAAGCAAATTAAGAAATTCTTGTATACCTAAATAGCTTCTGCTTTTTCAATTGCAGCTTCCAAGGTCATCCCAGTAAAATATTGAGCATTTAAAAATCGTCCACTCTTTTTATCATCAACAAAAGCACCAACTACTACCCCAGGAATACAGCTTTCCACTGAATTCGGTGCTTTTGGTCCACCCAAATCTGTTCTACACCAGCCTGGATCTGTTAAATTAATCATAACATCGGTTCCTTCTAGCTTAGAGCCTAAATCAATTGTAAACTTATCCAACGCTGCCTTACTAGCTGAATATCCTGCTTGTTCTGGTTCATTTTTTATCCCACTTGTTGTATTGATAACACGTCCGAAGCCTCTTTCAATCATCTTGGGAATTAAGCGATAACAAATAGTAGTCACTGCAATAAAATTAATTCGAAAACTCATATCAAAATCTTCGATTGGAGTTTTGAAGTAGTCAGTCCTATAGGCAATCTGAACTGCTGCATTATTGAATATAATATCCACAGGTTTCCCCTTAGTCTCAATTTCATCAAGCATCGCAACTACTTCGTGATGGTTTGATAGTTCTGCCTTTACACTATACGCATCAACCCCAAGCGCCTTTACCTCTTCTTCCACTCGTTTTGAATGTTCTAAATTTCTGCTATGTAAAATAAGATTACACCCTTGTTTTGCCATAAAAATTGCTATTTGATAACCTACACCTCTACTTGCACCTGTCACAAGTGCCCATTTGCCTTTTACATCTACCAAAATAAATCTCCCTCCACTCAATTCTAAATCACATATAAGAATTTTAATCATATTTAATTGTAATATTATGCGTGATTTTCATTAATGTCAATGATATGATATTATCATATATAAGAATATTAATATTGAAAGGTAACTATATGAATACAGCAATTTATCCTATTGTTAATGAAGAAAACGGACTTCCTATCGTAGTCTATGGAATAGGAGAGCAATCCTCCCAATGTCATATTGTAAGACATGAAGGTTATAACCTTCATCAAATTATATTTTGTGTAAGTGGGAGAGGACTACTTAAAACTAATCAACAACAATATGAAATAGCAGAAGGAACTTATTTCTATTTAAAACCTCACGAAACTCATGAATACTTCAAACTCTCAGATAGTTGGGCAACCAATTGGATTCTGTTTGCAGGCGATAATATTAGCAGTATATTAAGTAAGCTTGGTTTTGCAAACTCAAAAACAGGTTACTACCATAGTAATAGAAATATTAGAAATTTATTTAACGATATTGTAATTACACTAAAAAGCGATGACTCTACAAAGGGATTCATTGCATCAGATCTTCTATATAGACTTTTGATTGAACTATATAGGTCTTCTAATCAAGAAACTGGCTTACATCTCAGTCAAGACGCTGCCATAATAGAGCCAATTATTAATTATATTAATATGCACTTCGCGGAAGATATTTCTCTAGATTGTCTCGCAAAGCTTGTACATATAACTCCACAGCACCTTTGTAAGGTGTTTAAAGAGCGATTAAATATGCGCCCTTTTGAGTATATTACAAAAAAGAGAATACAAGAATCCAAAAAACTGCTTATAAGTCAGAATATGACCATTAAGGAAGTATGTAAAAAAGTAGGCTACAACGATAGTAGTTACTTCTGTGCTTTGTTTAAAAAGTACGAATTAATCTCACCCTCGTATTTTAGAGGATCTGCAAAAAATTAAAGTAAAGTATTCTAATTTTTTGCAGGGTTGATCATTCTTCTTTGTCTCCAAACTATTTATTGTTAATTTGATATTGCATTCTTTATTCTATCTTCAATATAGCTTTTTACGTTTTCCCTTGGTATACCTAAAACAGCTGCAAACTCGCCATAAAGCAGATCTTCAGCCCTTCTCATATAACGCTCATCTATTTGACCAAGCTTTTTTCCCTGACCAGCAGTAATTTCATTTTTTGTATAAACAGTTTTAATCACCTTGATTAAATCATAGCAGTTGTGTGTTTGCATGGATTCTTGATAATGGTCTTCCAGTAATCTTATATTGCTACTAATGCACACATTCTCTCTAATGGTCGGAATATGATCAATTAATTGCTGCACTTCCTCATATGTGATAATATAGCGCATAAATGTGCTGGTATCAACCGGAGTAAATATCTTGCCATTTTGATAAAGAGGGCAAAGTGTATAATAAGGCCTATCCTTTCCAAACCCTGGGATATCAGGCACACCAACTGCCTCCACTCTGCAAACTCCTTGACTTCCATAAATAATTAAATCGTCAATCTGGTACATAATTTTCCCTTACATCTCCTATTCTTTTCTATTAACAACACCGTCTTATCCGCCAAAACTATCGAGAAACAAATCTGCTAATTTAAGTCAAAAAAAACATGTACTTTGACAACTGGACTTACGTTCATCAAACTACACGTTGTATTAATATTGTATCATATTATCTTGAGGCAATGTAAGTAATTTTTTTAATTAAAAACCAATTTGGAGAAGTCTTTAATCTACTTATCAGGAGACTTACCTATACATTTGTATTCATGCATATATCATATATTTCACCAGTTAGTGTGGTAAAGGATAAGACCTCCCCATTATGCACATACTCAATGTTCTTCCCATTACATGTTACATAATATTTCTGTGAAGTGATAATATTGCAAACTCCCCCATTTTTAGATAGAATGCCAGCCCTCTTAATCCTGCCATCCTGCCATTCCATTTCCACCTCGAATCCACCCCTTGCAACAAGCCCTTTTACCTTTCCTCTACTCCAATCGTTCGGAAGAGCCGGAAGGAATTCTATTCCTCCTTCATGACTTTGGAGCAGCATCTCTGCTATGCCTGCAGTACCTCCAAAATTACCGTCAATCTGGAATGGAGGATGATTATCCAACAGGTTTGTCAATGTTGATTTTTTTAATAGCTCCATAACATTTTCATATGCTTTTTCCCCATCCTTAAGCCTTGCCCACATATTGATAATCCAGGCCCTGCTCCAACCTGTATGCCCTCCACCATTTGCCAAACGTCTTTCAAGAGTTTTTTTTGCCGCGACAGCCAGTTCAGGTGTTTTCCTTGTGGTAAACTGTTTTCCAGGATGCAATCCAAACAGATGTGATATATGCCTGTGTCCCGGTTCCTCTTCCTCATAATCCTCAGTCCACTCTTGTATTTGTCCGTATTTTCCTATTTGTGGCTTTGGAAGCCTGTTCTTTACCGAGTTCAGCTTCCCGGCGAAGGCACTATCAATATCCATAATATCAGCTGCTTCTATACATCCGCTGAAAAGCGCATGTAGAATCTGGCTATCCATTGAAGGCCCTATACATAAGCAGCCCTTTTCACCACTTTCCAATATATATGTATTTTCTGGAGATACTGAAGGGCTTGTCACAAGTCTTCCCTTGCTATCTTCAACCAGAAAATCCAGAAAAAACTCTGCTGCTTCTTTCATTATTGGATATGCCCATTTTAGGAATCCATTATCCCTATTGAATTCGTAATGCTCCCATAGATGAAGACACAGCCAGGCCGCTCCCATAGGCCAATAAGTAGATGGAACCCAAATGTCCTGCGGTGCAGTATCTCCCCATATGTCTGTATTGTGATGAGCTACAAAACCACGACAACCATACATGACTTGTGCAGTTTTTCTCCCTGGCACTCTCATCCTGTCCAAATGCTCAAAAAGCGGAATGTGGCACTCCGATAGATTACAAGATTCCGCCAGCCAATAATTCATCTCTGTATTTATATTTATGGTATATTTACTATCCCAAGCAGGAAGCATATCCTGGTTCCAAATACCCTGCAAATTCGCCGGCAGACTCCCAGGCCGGCTGCACGATATCAACAGATACCTTCCGAATTGAAAATAAAGACAAATAAGGCTTGAATCCAGCTTTCCGTCTTTCAACCTTTCCAGTCTTTCCGAGGTTTCCAGCTTTTGAAGTGCATTAGAATCTTCATTATCATATATGTCAAAAGATACACGGTTATACATGGACGAATAATCTGCGATATGATC
>JAEWAX010000075.1 GCA_023391425.1 Bacillota bacterium
TGTAAGTACAGTAATGTATTTAGCTGATTGGTACTAATAGGTCGAGGGTTTGACCCAAAGAAAACAGGTATTCAAGAGTAGATCGTTTTAATCTATATAATGAGAGTAAGTGCTTCGAAATCTTCGAGAGATACATTGTTCAGTTCTGAAGGTACAATAAGTACTTTTAAAAAGTTAAAATCAGGGTGAAGTATTGCACAATATGAAATCCTGTAAATTTTCTGGTGGAAATGACGAGATGGTCACACCCGTTCCCATACCGAACACGGAAGTTAAGCATCTCAGTGCTGATAATACTTGGCTGGCAACGGTCCGGGAAAGTAAGTCTCTGCCAGATTTATATCAAGACCCTAAGCTAAACAGCTTAGGGTTTTGTGTTATGTGCAGATATTTTAACTAGTAAAAGGGAGACTATATAAATTTGGAGATTTAAGAAATATGTGTATATCCAAAATCCTGATGAAAATATCACATACATATTAATCAAGTTTAAGATTTTCAATACTCCTAATTATGTCCTCTCTGTAAAACTTCACTCCTTGAAAATTAGTATGTTTTCCTTATCATTTTTTAGCCAACACATAGGAAGTCTCTTTATATTATTTCTCACTACATATACAAACTGATTCCCACATAATTTAACTATAATATCATATATTTAGCATTTATTATAAAAAATTGTAATAATTAAGATTTCATTAAGATTTATTTTAATACAATATAATTGAAAAATTATTACCATATAAGGAGTTAAGGGTATGGTGAAATATGTAATGGTAGCTGATACTAATAGAAATATTTGCAAAATGCTTTCAGAATTGATTTCACTAAATAAATCAGTAGATATGGTTTTCTGTTGCCTTTCCTTTAAAGATGTAATTCGTTTTTTAAGATTAAATTCGTTTGACATGATTATTATTAGACTTGATGAAAGTGAACTAAATGGCTTAGAGATTATAAGGACAATTCATGAAAATCATCCTCAATGTAAAGTGGTAATAGCAGCGGATGCGAGCTATTTTGAAGCAACTAACTTCGCTGAAAAAGCTGATGGATTTCTGAGGCTACCAAAGAGTGTAAATAATGTAAATCCAATAAAAAAGCAACTTGAGGCTATTTTTATGGATTAAGGCAGAATATATAATACTTCGCTAATAAATAGAAATATATATAAATATTGAGTGTAGTTAGCAATATTGCTATACTTTAACAAATAAAGTATATATAATATTGGAAAAACTGATGTGAGGCAAGATAATGACATTATCTATAAATACTAAAACTCTAAAATTCATATTTACGACAATAATACTAGTTATACTAAATAGTATATTGTTTTTTTATATAATAGGAGAAAAACCAGAGGACTTAAAAGCTAAAAATGGAATACTTGATTTATCTGAGTGGGACTTTAATCAAGATGGTGCAGTGCAATTGGGCGGTGATTGGGAATTCTTTTGGGGGAGTTTTATTGACAGTAAAAGTGATATTGAGCCTGATTTATTTGTAAAAGTTCCAGATGTTTGGAATAATTACAAACTAGGCGATAAAAACTTGCCCCCATTTGGTTTTGCTACCTATCGTATGAAGATAAAGGGGACAGCAAGAGAGCCATTGTCAATCAAAGTACAACCCTGCTCTACAGCTTATGAATTATACATAGATGATGAACTAATTTCAAGAAATGGCACATTATCGTGTGACAAGAAGGGGTTTGTACCACAATACAAACCAGAGAGTAAAACGTTTATACCGGCATCAAATAATTTTACCATTACAATTTATATTGCAAATTATGTTTATGCTCGTGGTGGGATGTGGAATATCGCAATGCTAGGTAAGCCCTCTCAAATTTACAATATAAATCGAGCAATAATGTATAGAGATCTTTTTTTGTTGGGTAGTTTTATTACAATGATGATATTTTGTTTTTGTCTCTATGGTTTAGGCGAACAAAATCCATCTTTGATAATTTTTGCATTACTTACTTTGAGTGTAGCCGTGAGAATTACTATATATGGAGAGCGTTTAATTTTACGTTATGTTTTATCATTTCGAATTGTTATTATATCTGAATATATGACACTCATTTGGATACCCGTTCTAATAACCCTATTTATGCAAAGTATGATACCCAATAAAAGAGATAGAAAATTCACAACCTCAGTTTTACTGTTAGCTACATTATTAACTATATTTGTGATATTAACGCCTATTAGTTTTTTTACTAGATTTACGATACTTTTAGAGATATTTGGCGCAGTTATTACCTTATACTCATTAATTTGTATACTATTAAGTAGAAAAAAGTCAAAGTACTTAATAGCGACTGGTATATTGTCATTTCTTATATCTGGTGTTTACGACATACTTTTTCATAGCTGCATTATTAGTGCGTATGCTGAATATACACCCATTGGATTCTATATAATGTTAAACACCTGGGCAATTGTTTTAGCTTTGGAATATACAACTAAAATTCAAACGACTAAAGAATCAATAAAAAAGGCACATGATGCTGAAATTGCACTCCTGCAAGCTCAGATTAAGCCTCATTTTTTATATAACTCTTTAAATGTAATAGCTACTCTTTGCAGGATGAATGGTGAGTATGCTGAAAAGCTTACTATTGAATTGGCAAAATACTTGCACTATACTTTTGATTTCGTGAATTCGGCGCAATTCATAAGCTTTTCCGAAGAGCTTGATTTCGTTAAGACTTATATAAAAATAGAACAAGCACGTTTCGTTAATGAATTTGATATAGTTTATGATTTATGTGATACAGCTGAAATAATGGTACCGCCTTTATCTATTCAACCATTGATTGAAAATGCAATACGCCATGGTATAAGGAAAAGTGGAAAGTTTGGAAATGTAATTTTGAGAGTGAGAGAAAAAGAAGCTGCTTTTACTATAGAAATTATTGACCAAGGAGCAGGTATTGAACCTCCGATGCTTGAAAAAATACGTAAGGGCATAAGGCCACAAAGCTGTGGTGTTGGCATTACCAATGTGAAGCAACGAATTGAGCAGATATATAAAACAAACTTTGAAATAGTCAGTGAATTAGGCAGTGGAACACATATCACAATAACTATTCCAAAGGAGGTAAGAGATATATGAGAGCAGTGTTGATTGATGATGAATACTATGCGCTCCAGGGTTTGAAGATGAAGCTTGAACAACTAAGCGACATTGAGGTCGTAGGTATGTTTACTCACGGGAAGAAGGCTTTGGAAAGCATAGAGGAACTAAATCCTGAAATTGTTTTTCTAGATATAGAGATGCCAAGAATAAATGGGCTAGATTTGTTTTCACAAATTATCAGCAGGTTAGATGATGTAAAAATTGTATTTGTAACAGCATATGCACAATATGCTGCAGAAGCTTTTGAACTTAATGCTTTTGATTATGTTGTTAAACCGATAGAGATAGAGAGATTGCAAAAAACATTAAATAGACTAAATGTAAATAAGCCTATAGTAGAGACCGTTAAATCAAATAAAGTAAATATAAAATGCTTTACGAAAATGTCTGTTATAATTAATGGCAAAGAGATAAACACAAACTTGCGAAAAAAATCTGAAGAACTACTTGCATACCTTGTGTATTGCAGAGGTGAGTTTGTTTCAAAGGAAAGGATAATGGGTGCTTTATGGCCTGATGCTGACGGAGATAAAGCTGCGAATAATCTTTATGTCGCATTTTATAATTTGAAGAGACTAGGTTTGGACGGTGATAAAAAAAGACTAGAATCAATTAGGGGTAAAATGCGATTGTTAATTGATGAAATAGAGTGTGATGTTTATGAATTTGAAAAGTTGGCGTTATGTTGTAGTGAAGTTAATAATCAAACGATAGATTTTGCAAAAAAAGCGTTAGCATTGTATACAGGAATGTTGTTCGAGCAAAATTATTATGAATGGGTGCAGCTTGAGCAAGTAAGGCTTGACATAATATACGTAGACTTATTAGATAAAATTATTAAATATTACTATAAGGAAAATAATATAAGAAACGCTAAATATTTTGAAGCGAAAAAGGATAACGTATAAATGAGAGCTGTTATATTTACAGAAAATATAGAGGTAGCAACAAAACTTGCTATTCAAATTAAAAGCCTATGCAGCATTAATAGAATATGTTTTTTTACGGAGATAGAGGATAATATACATTTTCTTGAGAATGGCAATGATGATATAGTATTTTTAGATATTGAAGATGAACTAACTAATTGGCAACACATATTTAAAAAAATGCTTAATGTTAATGAAAAAATAAAAATTGTACTCCTCTGCAATGATAATCGTTATGCAGTAAAGGCTTATGAAATAGGCGCATTTGACTATATTATCAAGCCGGTTAGTGATATACGACTTAAAAAGTTATTAAAAAGATTATAAAAAGATTAATAGATAGTAAGTAGCGATAAGTTTTATTTTTCAAACACTTACGAAAAAGACAGTAGAAAAATATCTTTATTAAATGTAAAGATATTTTTCTTTAAGTATAAAAACATTTACAAAGCAAAATATAAGTATTAAAATTAATGCAGTATTTAAACTCATTTTTACAATAAATAGAGTATATATTGTGGAAATTTTAACAAAAATAAGAGGTAATATTAATGGATAAACAAATGTTAATAAGTAACATTAATAGAATGAAGAAAGAGCAAAATGCTGTAATAGTTGCACATAGTTATCAGGTTGATGAAGTACAAGAGATTGCTGATGTTGTGGGTGACTCGTTTGCCTTAAGTCAGTTTTGTGCGTCAAATAACGCAGATACAATTGTGTTCTGTGGAGTTCACTTTATGGCAGAAAGTGCAAAAATTCTTTCTCCAGAAAAGACTGTGTTACTGCCAGAAATTAATGCGGGCTGTCCAATGGCAGATATGGTTACTGCCGAAACTCTAAAAGAGGCTAAGAAAAAATATCCTGACGCAGCGGTTGTTTGTTATATAAATTCCAGTGCAGAGGTTAAGGCAGAATGCGACATTTGTTGTACATCATCAAATGCTTTAAAAATAATAAAATCCGTAGAGAAAAAAGACATTATTTTTGTGCCTGACCAGAACCTTGGCAGTTATGTGGCAAAAATGGTCCCTGAGAAGAATATTATTCTATGGGAGGGTTATTGCATTACACATCATAAAATCAAGGTAAATGAGGTTCTTGAAGCAAAGAGACTACATCCAGATGCATTACTTCTCGTACACCCTGAATGTCAGCCAGAGATTGCAAAGCTTGCTGATTTTATTGGGAGTACAAAACAGATTATAGACTATGCAAAGAACGCAGATAATGATAAATTCATTATTGGCACTGAGATGGGCGTTCTTTACCAGCTGAAAAAAGACAATCCTCATAAGACATTTTATCTAATGTCAAATGGACTTATATGTCCGAATATGAAGAAAACTTCACTACAAAGCGTCCATGACGCATTAGCATATAGAAGATACGAAATTAATTTAAACGACGATATAATTAAGCGCGCATCCCTTTGTCTAGACAGAATGTTAGAAGTATGCAAATAAATTAATAGATAAAATGGGGATTATAGGGGGAAAAATGGAAGAGGATACGAAAAGACTCGACATGGAGGTCATTGATAAGGATGTTATTATTATTGGAAGCGGTATAGCTGGTGTCTATACAGCATTAGAAATACCTGAAAGTTATCAAGTTGGTATAGTTACAAAGGAAACCTTGGATATTAGTAATTCAGTACTTGCGCAAGGTGGAATTGCAGTATCGCTTGATGAAAAAAATGATTCACCTGCACTACATTTCAAGGACACACTATTTGCTGGTGCTGGACTATGTGATCAGAAAAGCGTATGGGTGCTGGTGGAAGAGGCTGCTGATAATATAAAAAAGTTATGCAAACTGGGTGTTAATTTCGATAAAAGTGGGCAAGAACTTTCCCTCACTAGAGAAGGTGCACATAGCGTAAATAGAATTATACATTCAGGTGATACAACAGGTAAAGAGGTATGCGACACGCTTATTGAGGTTGCACAACAAAGAGAGAATATATCTATATATGAAAGATATTTTGCAGTAGATTTGATTGTAGATGCAGGTAAATGTTGTGGTGTTATTGTCTATGATGAGCTTAAAGAGAAAATGAAGATATTTAGAGCTAATGCTGTAGTAGTAGCAACAGGCGGCTTTGGACAGATATATTCACATACAACCAACCCAGAAGTGGCAACTGGAGATGGAGTTGGGATGTGTTTAAGGGCCGGTGCTGAAGCAATGGATATGGAATTCATTCAATTCCATCCTACAGTTTTATATCACCCAAAAGATAAGAGCTTTTTAATATCTGAAGCTGTTCGTGGTGAAGGAGCTCAGCTCAAAAATGAAAAAGGCGAGCGCTTTATGCACAAATACCATGAGCTAGGTGAATTGGCTCCTAGAGATGTTGTATCAAGAGCTATATTTGAAGAGATGTCGATCTCTGGCACAAAAAATGTATTTTTAGATATTACCTTTCAGAGCAGAGAACATCTTGAAGAGAGATTCCCCAATATATTTAAAACATGCCTTGATTATGGAATTGATATATCAAATGATTATATTCCTGTTGCTCCAGCTGAACACTACTGTATGGGTGGAATAAGGACTGATGTTGATGGGCAGACAAACATAAAAGGGCTATTTGCATGTGGAGAAGTGGCATGTACTGGGATACATGGCGCGAATAGGTTAGCTAGCAATTCACTTCTTGAGGGTTTGGTATTCGGTAGAAAAATCGCAGAGAAGATTGCAGCACAAGGTGAGAAATCAAGTAAGCAGAATATTAATATTGATACACTTTATATATCAAATTTAGAGAATGAAAACACTCTTAGTAATATGAAGCAAGAAATACAAGATACAATGACTAAGTATGTTGGTATTATAAGAAATGAGCAGGGTCTTACAAAGGCAGCTAATATTATTAATGGAATTGGTGAGAGATATATTAGCTTGGCAGGCTTCAGCTTGAAAAAGCTTGAGGTTGCAAATATGCTGACTGTTGCAAGATTAGTTATTGAATCTGCACTTGAAAGAAAAGAGAGTAGAGGTGCACATTATAGATCAGATTTTGACAAGACTGACGATGTAAATTGGAAGAGAAACCTTGTAAAGGTTTTAGAAGGAGGTTTACGATGAAATTGGACAAGCTATATATACATGATACTGTAATGAATGCTCTTAAAGAGGATATGCCGTTGGGGGATATTACTACTGATAATATTGTCAGCGAGGGAGATATATCAAAGGCTGAATTTTTAGCAAAGCAGGATGCTGTCATTGCTGGATTAAATGTAGCAAAATATGTTTTTGAAGTGCTTGATAGTAATGTAAAATTCACAGCCTTTACAAACGATGGTGATAAGGTAAAAAAGGGCGATATTATTGCAACGGTAAGTGGCTCAACAAGGGCATTACTCAAGGCTGAAAGAACAGCATTAAACTTCATTCAGAGACTTTCTGCTATCGCAACAATAACTAATAGATATGTTTCAAAAGTACAGGGGCTTCCTGTTAAAATAACTGATACGAGAAAGACTACACCAGGATTAAGACTTCTTGAAAAGTATGCTGTAAGTGCTGGTGGTGGTTATAATCACAGATTTTCTTTATCAGATGGTGTTCTGATTAAGGACAACCATATTGCAGCTGCTGGTGGGATTAAAAATGCAGTTGAACGTGTAAGAGGAAGTATACCACATACTGTAAAAATTGAGGTTGAGGTAGAATCAATTGAAGAGGTTCAAGAAGCTTTAGACTGTAAGGCAGATATTATCATGCTTGATAATATGACAAATGAGCAAATGGCTGAGGCTGTTAGCTTAATTAATAAGAGAGCCTTAGTTGAGGCTTCTGGCAACATGACAGAAGAAACTATCTATGATGTAGCCTTAACTGGTGTGGATATTATTTCGATAGGAAAGCTCACTCATTCTGCCAACTCTATTGATATTAGCATGAATATTGAGTAAATACGCATTGAAGCTTATATACCAAAAAATATCTAGAAGTAGAATCTGTGGATAAATAAATATTTATCCACAGATTTTTTTAGTTATTCACATTTAAAATACTGGAAAACAATATAACGCTTTAAAATGAGCATGTGTAGGGTTTTATAAAAACGCACATTAATCCACAAGCAGGCACATAAATGTGGACAAAGTTTGTTGATATACATAATATATTCACAGTCAAATTACTACATACTAAATCTTGTTATAAATATTGAACTAAGATTACACATATAGTGGTATGGTAAAAAAAATAAAAGAAAATAAATGTGAATAATGTGGATTAGTTGTTTAAGAAACAATTTCCTTAATATTTATTTATATAAAAGACAAACTATATTTGTACGCTTAAAAAAATCTATTATAGGCATTAATAGCGTGTGGAATTTTCCAGTGAAAATCCATACGCAGATGTAATTGCCTAAAAAAGGAGGCACTAACCATGAGTAGACATAAAAGTACTATGTCAGAAGCCCTCAAAGAGGAAATTGCAAGGGAACTTGGAGTCTACAACACAGTTTCATCTGAGGGATGGGGAGCAGTATCTTCAAGAAATTGCGGAAACATGGTAAAGAAGGCAATTGAAATGGCTGAAAAAAGTGTCAACAAATAATAGAATTATTTAGCGTAGTTACGGGTTGCAACAATATGTAGGTTTTGTTGCAGCCCTATTTAATAAATCAAGTATAAAAAAATACCATAAAGTGTTTATTATATTTACTCGATACAATAAACATGTGTAGCGCTAGGTTCAGAAAAATTCATCTGAACTCTCTATTCAGGGCAATAGCGCAGCTTATCTCCCGCTTAAATAAGGGGGAGTAATAGCGGCGGTAGATATTGGATAAATAAAATTGATTTTATATGTAAATTCATTTATTATAAGTAAAAGAGATAGTAAAAATGTGTAGTTTTGTATTATTAAGGGGAGGATAGACCTTGAGAAACGCATTATTTGTGTATAACCCTATTTCGGGAGGGCATAAAATTCCACATGAGTTAGATTACATATTGGCCTCATTTCAGAAGAATGGGGTACTCATCCAGCCATACAGAATAATCGATGCAAACAATGAGTATCTTATAAATATAATGAAATCTGGATTGTATGATTTTGTTGTTGCATCTGGTGGAGATGGAACTATAAATTTTGTAGCAAATATACTTTTAAATAACGGAATTAAGATACCAATTGGTGTAATCCCATCAGGAACATGCAATGACTTTGCAAAGAGTCTTGGTATAAACTCTTTAAAGGAGAGCATTGATATAATTCTTAGTGGTAAAACATTAGACTGTGATGTTGGTTATATAAACGATTCACAATATTTTTTGAGTACTTTCGCAGGAGGAAACTTAGTAGACGTATCCTTTAGTACAAATAGTGATTTAAAAAAGAATTTCGGACCTTTTGCCTATTATCTTAAAGGCTTATCAGAGGTAGCTAATATTAGAAGTTTTGATCTTAAAGTCGTTGCTGATGAGCATATTGTAGAAGGTAGGTTTATATTATTTTTAATTGTCAACGGTAAACAAGCGGCTGGATTTCCTAACTTATTAAATGAAGCTGATTTTACAGATGGATATATGGATATTATTCTTGTTAAAAAATGTTCAAATATTAACCTGGCAAGCATTTTCTTTAAGGTATTAAGCAAAGAATCAATGAATGATAAAAACGTAATTATTCTAAAAGCAAAGAAATGTGAGATTACTAGCAAATCACCTGTAGCACTTACAGTTGATGGTGAAAAGTCAGAGCTTTTTCCAGCGAATATTGAATTTAAGCATAAAGTTTTAGAGGTTTTTGTTCCCCAAAATGTAGTTGATTCGAATAATTAGTTATTAATTAAGGCTCTGCCGTAAATATTAATTTACAGGAATTTTTATGGCAGGGCCTTTTTGCATGTTTTTACTTAAGAGAGCAGAGGCTAGCTAAGACCACTACAAACCGAACTTAGCGAAAATGAACTCGTAATTAATACATCTGGTGCTTAGTATCTATAAATGAAACGAGCAACTGATTTCGTCCGTTAACGAGAGTCTTTCGTACATAATACCCGCTGTTTGCAAGGGTCTCATAAAACTTATCAGCTTGATGAAAATAATTATTGCCTATATCAAGAATCAAGGTTTCTCCTTGTTTTAGCTTACTTTGCACTACTTCAAGAATATTTATTTCATTTAAGCTTTCAGTATTTATTATGTTGTTTTGTAACTCCATTTTAAAAACACCTCTTTTTTTATTTATAAACACCAAATAATAACTTTTTATGTTTACTGAAGAAATAAGATATTTTTCTAGTGTTTCTTAAAACTATTATCTACCTATAACAAAAAAAATATTAGCTAATAATTTTTAAATAACACAATTTGAACTCAGTAGTATTTTTGAAAAATTTTGTATAAATATTTCTATTATTGGCTAATATAATATTGACCTCACAAAATACATTTTGACCCCCTTTACGTGGTTAGTCGATAGCGACTAACCTCTTTTTTTGAAATCCATATCAAAAATAGTGTTGACAATCCAATAAAAAAAATATATATTAAATATACATTTTAAAGTATATTAAATAACTTCTGTTATGATATTGTTTTAAATGAATGGTTTAAGTATGGAGAATATAGATTATGAGAGGTGTTTTACATTAAATGAAAGAAAGCCCAGCACATTTTGAACTGGTAAAAAAACAAAACAAAAAGGTAATCAGAAATCTGCTTCATATTGAAAGCTCACTTAGTGTATCGCAGCTTGCAGAACGAGCTGAACTAAGTTATCCAACTGTATCGCAATTGCTAAAAGAATTGCATAAAAGTGGCGAAGTACAGGTTATTTCTGAAAAAGAAAGCTGTGGAGGTCGCCCGGGTATAAGGTATGAATTAAATTATGAATATCAGTATGCTGCAATTATGTATTTTAAAGACTGGTATTTGAAATGTTCTATTTATAATGCTGGTGGTATTAGGGTTGAACAGAAAGAAATGCTTATAGATGAGAATATTACAGTTGATCGTCTGGTTTCCTTTATTGAAAGCATAAAAGGACAATATAAAGCGTTATCTGCTATAGGCTTTGGAATACCTGGTGTGGCTCTTGATGGAGAAATTAAATTCTTGCCTAAATTCAAAAATCTTGAGGGAAAGTATCTTTATCAGGTAATTACAGAGAAATTCGCAATTAATATCATTATTGAGAACGATATTAATGCAATTGCAATGGCGGAAACTGATAAATGGGAAAGTTTTGCACATGTTATTGAAATCGATGGATGTATAGGGGCAGGTATTGTATTAAAAGGTGAGCTTCTCCGGGGAACTAGAGGATATGCCGGAGAAATGGAATACCTTTGTAATAATATGAGTGATAGAATTTTGTCATTTGCTCAGGCTATACAGGCTATTATATGCGTTTTGGATTTTAATGAAATAATTATTACAGCTGATGGTTTCGGAGAATCAGAAATCGTGTGTATACAAGAAAAACTAAAAAATATGTTACCCAAGGATAGAATGCCAGAGCTTCATATAGTTGATAATGCGTTTGATATGTATGAAAAAGGTTTACTAAAATTTGTTATGCAAAAATGGAAAACCGAAACTAAAGATTGAAGAAGTACTAATTGGCTTAAGACAAATACAGCAATTCATGCAATATTATTAAATATACTTTAAAAAGTAATTTAATAATGCCTGCAATTTTAACAAAAAGAATAAATATATAATAATTTAGAAAGCGAGATTTCAAAGATGATAAAAATGGAACTAAAGGGAAATGAGGGCTACAGCAGAATTAAGCAGATTTTAAAAATTGCATTTCCGTTAATGATTCAGGGAATTGTTTTTCAGCTTCAGTCTCTTACAGATAAAGCTTTTTTAGGTAATATTGATACAAAGTATGTATCTGCAATAGGAGCTGCTCAAATACCTTTAAATGCAACATTAGATAGCTTGGTAGCAATTTGTACCGGACTTGCAATTATTATCGCAAGACTATACGGCGCAGGTGATGAGAAGAAAATCAAGAAATATACGAAATGTACAATTTTCTACAATTCAATATTTGGAATTGCCATTTTTATTGCCTGGCAATTTGGGGCACATGATATACTATCCTTTTTCCAGGTAGATAAATCGATTATTGATTATAGTGTACAATATATAAAAATAAGTTCCTTTTATCTGCTTTTATTGGGTATTGATTCGTCATTGCAGGCAATGCTTCAGGGAATGGGTAAAACAAAGCCCATTATGTATGCCGGTATACTAAAGGTAGGACTTAATATATTATTGTCTTGGATATTAATATTCGGTCATCTGGGTTTCCCTGCAATGTATGTTACCGGTGCTGCGTTGGGAATGCTAATAGCCAACATAGTTTCAGCTCTGATGGTAGTAATATATTGCTTTGTGATAAAAAAGACGTATTTCAATTTACATAAAGATAATATGCTATGGTTTCAGGGAAAACCTTATAAAGATGTCTTTAGCCTTGGTATTCCAACAGGATTAGAGTATCTACTCTGGAACGTATCAAATCTGATGTTAATTCGTCTGATAAATGGCTTTAGTTATCGTGAAATGGCAATTTATACATTAACCTTCGGATTGCAATGCATAATATTTGCCCTTTTCAGCGGGAGTGGCAGAGCAGCTCTAACTTCAATAGGACAGAGCCTAGGTGCTGGAAACCGAAAAATGGCAAACAGTTTTTTCTATAGTAGTATGCTTCTGAACTTTATAATTGTAGTTTTTGCAGGAGTCATTTTCTTCATATTTCCTGAAAAAATACTTGGCATTTTTTCAAAAGATACTGCTCTTATTACTAGAACGGTTCCGTACTTATGTTTTACAGCTGTGATTATGTTATCCCAAAGTATGAACGTTATTTGCGGGAATGCAATTCGTGCAAATAATGATACCAAATGGATGCTGATTTCACAGATACTTGGCTCAATAATTGTAATTAGCGTATCATGGTTTCTAGTAAAAGTGATGCATCTAGGCATGATTGCTATTTACATTACATTATTCCTCGATGAGACAATAAGGGGACTAGTTAACTATTTATATTACATAAAACGTTACAGAGGATAAGTGTTATACTTAGAATGTAAAATTGAGCCGAAAAAGGTAATTAAATGTGCTGTTTGAAAAACTGAATAATTCAAACATGAATAATTTAAACACTTGTATTTTACAAAGGATTTGATGATAATAAGTATATATAAATAGTTAATAAATGTTTTAACCATGGAGGTTATATAAAATGATGAAACTTGCAGGTTTAATAGACCACACCGCATTAAAGCCTGATACTACAAAGGAACAAATAATGAAGCTTTGTAGTGAAGCTATAGAGTATGGATTTGCGTCGGTATGTGTAAATCCTTGCTATGTCAAACTTTGTAGTGAGCTTTTAAAAAATAGTAGGGTAAAGGTATGTACAGTTATTGGCTTCCCTATAGGAGCTACAACAACGGCAACGAAGGTAGCTGAAGCAAGTGAAGCAATAGGAAATGGTGCTACTGAGGTTGATATGGTAATAAATGTTGGAGCCATTAAATCAGGGGATTTTGATTTCGTTGAAAAAGACATAAAAGCCGTTGTTCAGGCAGCTAAAGGGAAGGCCCTCGTTAAGGTAATTCTTGAGACCTGTCTACTTACAGAGGAAGAAAAGAAAATGAGCTGTCAAATTTGTAAGGAAGTAGGTGCAGATTTTGTTAAGACATCAACGGGCTTTAGTTCTGGTGGCGCTACAGTAGAGGATGTTAAACTAATGAGGTCTATAGTTAAACCTTATCTAGGGGTAAAGGCATCAGGCGGTATACGTGATTATGCAACTGCAAATGCTATGGTTGAAGCTGGAGCTAGTAGAATTGGAGCAAGTGCTTCAGTCGCAATAGCAAATGAGGAAAATGCATAGACAAAAAAGAGTTTATAAATGAAGATATGCATAGACAAAAAGAGTTTATAAATGAGGAAAATACTTAGACAACAAAGATGTTACAATTTATAATGTACAAACCTGATAATTAAAATAACTAAATAATAACTCAACTCTCCTCTAATATCCATCTGGGAAAGTTGAGTTATTAATTTTAAGAAAGAACTATTTAACATCCGCCTTCCATAATCCATGTAAATTGCAGTAAGCATAAACCTCTGCATTTTTCTTATCACAGAAAACAGCTTTTGGCTCATCACTAGGTGCAAGAGAAATCCTTTCAGTGCCTTCCTCACCAACAACAGCGATCCATTGAATATAATGTGCTTCTGTCATTGGGTGTGCTACGGAACCAATCTCAACATGGATTTTACCATCTTTTCTAATTGCAACTGGAACATGCTTTTCAACTGCTGCATCGGTAGTATTAGGTACAAGTTCTTCCATTGGCTCACCACAACATACAAGTGTACCTCCACCATTATTTATCAAACCGACTATATTACCACAATGCTTACAACGGAAAAAAGAAACCTCTGTTTTCATTAAAAAATCCTCCTAAAAAAATTTTGATAATCATTAAAACTTATTTACTAAGATAATTTACTTTATACCCATATTTTATGGTTGATAACACATTTTATGATAGTTCACATACATGTTTCAGTTATAGCAAATGTGTGCACGATGTTAAATTAATGTGGATAACATAAATGAACAACTCGAGTTTATCCACAGAAGTGCTATATTTTGTGCATAACGCTGTTGATAAAACTATATATGTGGGGATATCCTGTGATATTTCATATATGTTATTGTAGATAACGTGAAATTCACTACTCTTCACATTACTTTAAATATTCTATTTTTATAAAGATGGTTTCCTTTTTACAACCGTTCTATATCTGATGTCTGCAAGAAAAAAGCTGTTGAATATTCCTAAATACTGCATTGATACATATGATGTTTTATAAGGTGATGGATTGTTAAAAAAGAGGGGGTAATATTAAGTGGAAGTTACTGATCCTTTGTCAAAGACAATAATAAAGAGCAACAAGAAAGTAGGAGAAATTCATAAGGAAGCTAAGCAATCTGATTACGGTAAAAGCTTACCTGAAATACTTGCACAGCAAAATCTAGCAAGCGAATTCTGTAAAAAACTTTACAAAGAGATAAATGAGTTTGGTTTAAGCTTGGACAGTGAAAGTGAAGTAGCAGTCCGACTTGTTAGTTTCGGAGAAACAGTGCAGTTTGGAATAGAAAGCATTGGTTTTTCAGATCCAAGTCTTATTATTTTTAGTGGACATACCTCTGATGGCTCACATGTTCAATTAGTTCAACATATAAGTCAAATAAGTATGTTACTCCTTGCTACACAAAGGTTGAATCCAGAACAGCCTAAATTTCCAATTGGATTCCGGCAAGAAGCTTAATACTTCAAAGTCAATACAAGCACAAGCGATATACATCCATCACCTTGCTATTGGTAATATAAGACTAAACATAAGTGGACTGTCGCAAAGCAAAATACAATATACTATTAAAACATAATCTTTGAACTATATTGTATCTGCTATAATTTTGCGACAGCCTCAATTTACAGAATTACATCAGAATCAACAGCTTTGAAATATTTTGATCGGTCATATTATAACTATTCTACTCCTTTTAAGGAGCTTACCATGTCTATGCTTTTTACTTTACTTGAAAACATGCGGTTGACGAGAAGAGATAACGCAAATGTTCCGATAATACTGTAAATGTATGATGATATAGAGATAACCGTCATGATATCAAAACTTTTTCTCATGTATACAAGAATATAGTCAATCAACCACCTACCTGTAGGGATACCTATTATAATTCCAAGGACTGTAAGCCATATATTTTGAGTAAGCAATAACTTACGGATTTTTTTGGTCTTGAATCCTATTACCTTGAGTGTAGATAGTTCTCTTTGTCGTTCAGTAAAAGATAATACTCCGAGATTATAGAGTACAACTACAGCCAATACTATTGCAGCTATTATCAATACATATATCAATATGTTCATAGCTTCTGTCATGGAATTGTAGCTTTCAGTTAGGGCTTCTATGGACCAATTTTTTGCTACTCCAGCAATCTCGCTGTCAATTGCTTCAGCGGTAATAATTGATGTTGGTGCAAACTTGTAGCCAAGCTTTTCATATTCATACCTTGTCATAGTAATTCCCTGTGAAATAGGATTTCGATAAATAGTTCCTACTGTGGAGGTAATCCATTGTTCTTCACCGTAAATATGCCATGAGAATTTATCTCCAACTCTAAGGTTTAAAAATTCTACCATTTTGTAACTAATAGAAATGCTGTTTTTAGGCAATTCGATATAGTTACGATTTGCATCTTGGTAACGGAGTAGTGTAACTTTGTCTGTCACAAGAAGCTCACCGCTCTTTTTAACACCATTCGCTTTCATTTCAATGGTTCCCTCCAGCAATGCTTCACCATTATATTTATTAAGGATAGAATTTATTTGTTCCTCTGATACAGACTCAGATAATGCCAGCTTTGTTTGGAAGGCGCTCAGCTCATGGTAATTCCAAGTAAGGATATCACTTATGCTATCCTGAATTCCGAGGGAACATATTATGAGAGCTGTGCAGCCAAGTACGCCGACTATAGCCATTGTAGAACGCACTTTACTTCTAAAAACATCTCGCAAATTCCATTGTGAATTAAAACCAAGTTTGCTCCAAAATTTTGTCTTCTCGAGAAGACCTTGTTTGATAGCTTTTGGTGCTTTAGGCCTTAATGTCTGTGAGGGCATATCCTTTAACACACTACGACAAGCGAAATAAGTTGTTAAGGTACAACCTGCAACAGAAGCTGTTGCCATAAGTATAACGGAAAACGAGAGTGCTGGTTGCCACTCGGGTAAGATAAATAAACTTTGCATAGGGATATAGAATAAATATGGCAATGTTAACGGTCCAACAATTGCACCTATCACAGCTCCCGCTAAGCTTAGCCATAAGCCATAAGAAACGTAGTGAAATAGGATACGTCTATTCTTAAAGCCAATAGCTTTTAGCGTACCAATTTGAGTCCTTTGATTATTGACCATTCTTGCCATTGTTGTGAGTAAACTTAACATAGCAATGAGAAGAAAAGCGATGGGAAAAATTTGTCCCATTGCCTTATGTTCATTTATTTCTGAATCAAACATCGCATAGCTTTCCATGTTTTTTCTAGGAAGAAATACACTGTATTTCCCACCTAAAGCAGCATCGATTTCATCCTCGAGTTTAGTATCAGTTTCTGAGTTAGTAGTTGTAACTAAAAGCTCAGTATAGAAAATTGGCATTATATTCGGAAAAGCTTTATAGGAAAGATATCCAAAGCCATAATTAGCATGGTTTGGTATGATATCAGTACTACCTGCAGAATAAATATATTCAGGATTTAATACTGTTCCCAGCACTTCTTTCTTGAAAGTCATATCATTTATAGTTAAAGAGATTGTATCGCCTACCGTTATTCCCTTGGCATCTGCAAATAGACTATCAAGCCAAATACCATCTTTGTCAAGTGAGAATTCTTCACCGCTGACAAGTAAACACTTGGAAATCTTATTATCTTCCGAAAAGTGAAGAGTTAGTGTAGGGTTGTTTTCAAAATCAGCGATACTATTAAGAGTTAAGCGTCTCTGCACTCCAGTAACACCCTTCACTTTTGAAACTGTATTTGCGTCCTCCTCTGAAAAACCCTTGCCATAAATAATAGCATTTGTAAAATTAGTTTCTTCATAGTAATGATTGACTGTTGTTCTTAGCCCGTACCATTCACTACCAATACCAGCATAAATAAAAACACCTAAAAATGACATAAGGAATATAGCTATAAACTGTGTTTTGTTTAGTTTCATATCTCTAAGCATTTTACGAAATAACATTACCAATTCACCTCACTTACGGAAAGAGGAGTTTCATTAATTGTGATATCTCTCACTTTTCCGTTTTTAATTCTTATGACCTTATCTGCAGCTTGAGCCAATGCTGAGTTATGTGAAACGATAATAACTGTTTTATTTTCCTCCCTGCTCAACTGTTGAAGTAAGCTAAGAATAACAACACCCGTTTCAGAATCCAATGCTCCTGTTGGCTCATCGCAAAGTAGCATAGTCGGATTCTTACAGATAGCTCTTGCAATAGAAACTCTTTGCTGTTCTCCGCCCGAAAGCTGTGAAGGGAATTTATTAAAGTGATCACCTAGGCCAACTGAAGTCAGTACTTTAGCCGCATCAAGTGAATTCTTTACAACTTCTTTTGTCAGTGCTACATTTTCGATAGCGGTTAAGGTAGGAATAAGGTTATAAAATTGGAAAACAAAGCCTACGTCTTCAGCACGGTATTCAGTCAATTTTTCATCCTTATACTCTGTTATTTTCTTTCCGTTAATAACAATTTCACCAGAGGTAGCAAAATCCATGCCTCCTAATAGATTTAAAACTGTGGATTTTCCTGCACCGCTAGGTCCTAAGATAACAACGAACTCACCTTCATCAATTGTGAAACTGATATCATCAACTGCAAGTAGCTTTTTTTCTCCCAAATCATATTCCTTAGTAACCTTTTTAAATTCAATTAAACTTTTCATTGAGTTTACCTCCTACTTAATTACCCCTAATGGTTCTTAATTTTAACTATCTAATATTTTTAAAATAAATTATGAATGTGAAGTATGTTTCAGATTTTATATATTTAGTATATGCTCCAAAGTTAATATTTGTCAACAATAATATGAATTTTATTTCATATTCATATTATTGTTGACGCAAATGATAATAATTATTATAATCATAGTAGTAGATAGGAGCTTTCTTGGCTTCGGGAGGAGATGATTTTTACTCCACTGAGCTCTAGAAATTGCAATCCAGGGTCGTATCTCTGCTTTACTGCATTATTGAAGCGGAGTATTAGCGGTAGTAGACATTGGATATTACATGGAGGTGCTAGATAGATGAGTAGCCGGGAGGTACGTGAGCCAAAGCAACAGCGCTCAGTAGAAAAAAGAAAAAAAATAATTGAAGCGGGATTCCAGCTGTTTTGTGAAAAGGGATTTCATAACACCAACACTGTAGAAATTGCGAAACTCGCAGGTGTATCAACAGGAATTGTATATAACTACTTTGTGGATAAAAAAGATATTTTTATTGCTGCCTTTGACTCTTATGCCAACAGTATAATGCAGCCAGTGTTTGAAAATCTAACGACCCTACAAATGCCGATTGACTTACCAGCACAGATACGGAAAGTTATAGAAATCTCAAATAAATCCCATAATATCGCAAAGTCGGCACACGAAGAAATGGAAGCTATGGCGCATATGGATGAGGACATACGCGAATTCTATTGTGAATTTAAAGCTAGATTGGTAAACAATATTGTCAAGCTGTTGGAAGAATACAACATCACGCCCACTCATGCTCATGAGAAAGTACACATTGCTTATGATATAGTAGAAAACTTATGCCATGAGACTGTTTATCATCAGCATGAGTATATTAACTATGAGGTTATGACAGATGAGGCTATTAGGGTAATCACAGACATGTTCACATGCTAAAGGTGTTATACTAGTTTGTATAAAGCGGTTAGTAATCGTTTATATAGTCTCAGTAAGCTTACGCAACATCGTAAAATGTTCAAACGTAGTTCAATACTAATTCACATAAGAAAGTTGACTAATAGTTTTTATGTGAATTAGTATTATTATCTACACCATATCCACACATATATAGCTTTATCAACAGTTTTATACACAAAATATTGTGTTTCTGTGGATAAGACTAAGACGATTCACATGATTATCCACAGAATTTCAACATTATACTCACATTGGAGCCTTATTGCACTTTATATATAATTCTGATTAATCCAGTTACATATATTATTCTCAATTTCATAAGGGTAAGAAAAATCCATTTTTTCACAAATATCATGTGATAAGCGTTTAAATAATTTAACTTTGCTAAAAGACTGCAGCTATCTTTTCTATCAATTTAAGGCATGGACAAATATTATTTTAAATATGACACACTGCTGTCAAGTCTTTTAGATATTATAAAGTTAAATATATTTCAAAGATTCAGGGGGAGTTTTCACACTTCTTGAATTGTTGAAATCGCGAGCCAGTGTTGTAGCGTCGCTTTTACCCCACTTATAGAAGATGGAATATCAGCGGCGGTAGACATCAGAAAAAGCAAAGGAGAAAGTTTTGGATGATTATAAATATTGAAGAATATTTATTAGAATTTATGCAGGGAAAAAACATACCAATTAATCAAATTCAGCTTCCAAATATTGAAATAGATACTGAAAAAATAAAAGTAATTATGATAAATGAAGTTCCACCTGAAAAACCAGATGATTATTTTTACAGTAAAAGTACAAGTCCAGATTTTATGAAGACAACCCTTGGACTATTCCACAATGCCAACATTAATGTGGATAATATTAATGATATCGTAAATATGGGCATATACATTACGACTGCTGTTAAATCTCAAAAGACGGGATATACTGTATATACTGATAAAATTATTGAGCATCTACCTATATTAGAAGAGGAGATTAGATTGTTTCCAAATTTAGCAGTGGTTATGCTAATGGGGGATGTGGCAAAAAAGGCATTTAACTTAATTGCTAAAAGAAACACAGGAAGGAACTGTATACCGTCTGGCTCAACTTATAAAATACGTGAAAATGAATTCTATTATGGTAGCCTGCGGGTTTTTCCCTCGTATATTATGACAGGGGGAAATATTCTGATAGAAAAGTCAAAATGTACTATGATTTCAGACGATATTACGAGAATGATAAAATTAATATAATTGGTTGAAGAATGGCTAACTGTCCGAAAAGTCAGCCCGTATACGAAAAAACCTCCCTTCATCTGGTACTTAAAGCACCAGTATAAAGGAGGTTTTTAAATTACACTAACTTGAAGTACGGATAAATCCTAAACTTCCGCAGCATGGTTCTCTCTATTGTGAACAAACTCACTCTCTATGTCATCGAGAGACTTAGCCTTTTTCCTACCTGTGAGCCACAGAGATGCTACCAGGAATACAACCATTATTACTGCAAGTACTATAATATTCTGGTTAAGGAAACTGTTGTTGTGGCCTGAAATTGCTTCTTTAAGTGCATATATTGCATAAGTCATAGGCATGTATGGGTTTATGCTAGAAAAGAATTTTGGAACCAATTCGTTCGGGAAAGTACCACCGCTAGCTGTAAGCTGGAGAATAAGTAGTAGTATTACAAGGAACTTTCCTACATCTCCGAGGTGTACAATCAGGAACTGTACTATGGATATAAAGCATAGCGAAACCAAAATAATTACTGCAAAGAACATAGGCTTATTTGTAAGCTGTAGATCCAAAGCATTTATAAGTACTAATGCCAGAGCTAAAGCCTGTACAATCCCTATAAGAGGATAAACCAAGAACTTGACATCCATATGCATATTTTTTACAAGCTTCTTCTTGAACCTCATTTGTGGATTGAGATAAATCATAATATACATGATTAGTGCTCCGACCCAGAGTGAGAGGGATATGAAGTAAGGTGCAAATGCAGTTCCGTAATCGCTTACTGGATCTACAGCTTTCTCATCTAAACTTACAGGATCTGAAACATATTCAGCCAATCCATTTAGATTTGCAACCTTGTCATTAGCTTCATTTTGCTTATCAATAACTTTGTTATATGCTTCTGTTACCTTTTTATCAAGCTCTCCTGCACCAGCTTGTATTTTCTTTTCGCCATCCAAGATTTTTTGTGCATTTGTTCCAAGCTCTTTACTGCCACTGTTGATTTGTTGTACACCGCTCTTAAGCTCGGAAACGCCAGAGTTCAACTTCTTAGCTCCGTCAGCCAACTGTCCTGCGCTTGATGCTGCCAGCCCGATGCTGCCTGAAGCTTTCTGGATTCCTGCATCAAGTGTAGAATATCCGTTCTTAAGCTGTGTTGCACCGCTTGATGCTTGGGATATCGCTGCAATCATCTGTGTTGTTCCACTTGACAGAGTATCAAGTCCTGTGGAAATCTTATCACCACCAGCTACAAGGCTATCTGTACCTTCAGCGAGTTTGGCTGCAGCTTGTGATAGCTGAGGAGCACCGTCAACAAACTTTGTAACACCATCATTTATTTGCTTACTTCCAGCAACAAGCTGCTGTGAGCCTGTGGAAAGTGCGTTTACACTTGTCTTAATATTGTCTGATGCAGCATTAAGCTGATCAAGAGAACCCTCTGATTTTTGCATAATAGCAACTATGCTTTGAATATTTTTGTCGCTCATTGCTTCAGGGTGTTCTTTTATATATGTGCTGAGCAGAGTAGCAACATTTTTATCTGTATCTGTAAGGGTTTTAACACCCTCTACATACTGACTAACTCCTTTATCAAGTTCTCCCATTTTTGTAGAAAATGTTGAAACGCTAGCGTGGTATTGTGATGAGCCTGTTTTTAGAGGTTCCAACTGTGTTGCAAGAGGTGCTACCCCTTCACCAAATGCCTTGAGTCCCTGTGTGTAAGTAGTAAGTCCTTTGTTGTACTGCTGTATACCTAATTTCAGATCGGGAAGCTCGCTATTCATCTTAGTAGCTCCGTTATTGATTTTAAGTAGACCAGAATCAAGCGCAGTTAAATTTTTGTTGAACAAAGTTGAACCATCAGTAAGTAATTTAAATTGAGGAATACTTGATGAGAGAGCATTGGCAAACTCCTTCTGTTTTGATGCAAGGGTATTGCTGCCGCTATACAGAGTATTTACTCCATTGCCTGCTTTGTCTAGGGCACTACTAAGTTGATCTATACCACTGTTGAATTTTACCTGGCTATCAACAAGTGTGCCCATGCTTTCTTCTATTTTGCTTGTGCCATCCTTTTGCATGGTGTTAAGACCGTCGCTAAGCTCCGTGAGCTGATCGGGCAGCTTCTTGGTTTCATCTGTAACGTACTGAACCATTTCTTTTGTGATGTTTGTGGATACTTTGTTTTCAAGTTCCATCATCGCTCTGCTCAAAATCTGTGAAGCAAGATAGTTCCTTTTTTGTTCGGGTTCGTAGATAATAACACCCTGTTTTTTATCCTTCGTATCAGCTGTTGCAATATTAGCTGAAAAATTTTCTGGGATATTTACAATTGCATAGTACTTCCTGTCATTGAGACCCGTTTTAGCTTCGGCCTTATCTGTAAAGACCCATTTAAGTTCTGTGTTATCTTTAAGCTCATCTACAAGTTCATTACCGACATTCTTTTGCTCGGAGTTTATCATTGCACCCTTATCTTCGTTTACAACTGCTACAGGAAGCTGATCCAGCTTGCTGTATGGATCCCAGAAGGCACTGAGGTAGAAATAGCTGTACATTAAAGGGATAATTATTATTGCCAAAACAACTGCTATTCTTTTTCCATCCCTTTTAATGTCGAAAATTGGTTCTTTCATTTAGTCACTCTCCTTTATCTTAGATTTTGCTTGATATTTGGAATTTCGTATTACGTCAATGCAAAGTAAAATAGTAGCATCTGCATTGATTATCTTTGAATTGCTTAAGCATCAAATACCACATAAAGGTTGATAATCAATTTAGAAAAATCTGATAGAAGTAATGCCAAACAATTTTAGATGCCTTTAGTTTGAAATTCAAAATATATTACATTCAAAATATAGTGCTATCCAAGTTAAATGTAAATGGCGACGTAAATGTGATAAATCCGTTTTTAGGCAATCATCTGCATTATGCTTAAAATTGCTCTCAATTTCGCTGAGTTTATTAAATATATAGATTTGTGAGAAATCACTAATATTAACAATTAAGCATAGCAGCTTTAGTGTAAAATTATGATTGTATTATGTTATGATTATTTCAATCGATATTACGAGATTGATAAAATTAATACCGTATGATTTCGCATATAAAAAAGCCACTTGCTATATTTCTACAGCCAAGTGGCTTGTCTAGAAGTGATGGACGAATTCAAACTACGAGCTACGGAGCTTTAAAACTAAGCTACTTTTTGTTTACTTTTTGTCCAATAAGTTTATTTGTCTGGTTTTGTATTGCTTGTGCAACGAAATTTGTAAGTGGAAGACCAATAGCTTCTTTATAGTTAAAACCAAGTAATTGCAAGATTTTAAAAGTTTCTTTAGACAAAACCTTTTGAATGGAGGAGATAAAGTCAAGATTGTCCTCATTTAAAGGGATGATTGTTGTTATTATTGGAAGTAACTCCTTAGTAATATAGTCAATATCAGAATCAGATATATCCTGTGACATAAGTTCTCGCTCATAACTATTTGCTATTCGTATTAATTCATTTTTATCAGTTGTTAAGTCATTAATTATCTCTTCTAATACATTTGCAGCCTCTTTATCATCATTTCTTTGTTTTGCTAGATTAATTTTATTGTAAATTGTTTGGGCTGTGTTCCTTGAACTTATTTCTTTTAAGCTAGCCAATTCATTTGAAGGATTATTTAGTTCCATAAAATCTACTCCTATCCCGTAAATTCATTTAAAGAATTATTGTCTTATAATAGTTTTATATGTTAGTAAAAGCCTTCTTGTTACATTCAGGATATTTTCACCGAATAAGAAATCCCAATACCTCAAAGGTACTGGGATTTCTGTAATTTAATTAATTCACTGTTTATTTACTTGTTTTGAATAATATTATGTTCTTTAGATAGTTGTCCAGCCACCATCGACTAATAGTAGTTGTCCGGTTGTATAGCTGGATGCATCGGAGGCGAAATATATAATAGCTCCATCTAATTCGCCATCTCTTCCTGGTCTTCCCATAGGACATTTTGCTTTGATTACATTTAGGAAATCATCATTTTCAAGGACAGCATCTGTCATCTCACTTGGGAAATATGCAGGTCCAATTGCATTGACTGTAATGCCATATTTTGCCCACTCATTAGCTAGGGACTTTGTTAACATTTCTACTCCGCCTTTGGTAGTACAATACGCGGTAAGTGGTAGGCCAGTCATGGCAACAGTACTGTGGATAGAACCAATGTTTATGATTCTACCATATTTCTTTTCAATCATAATTTTTCCAACTTCGCGAGCGAAATAATAAACACCATTTAAATTTACACTCATCATAGTTTCCCATAATTCATCTGTTTGCTCTTGTGCAGGTCCAAACATACCGATACCTGCATTATTTACTAAGATATCAATGGTTCCAAAGTATTCCTTAATCTTATTAACCGTTTGATTAATATTAGCACTATTGGATACATCGCATTGTACTTGCAAGCACTTTACTCCAAGTGCTTCGATTTTGGCCTTTACATTTTCTAATTTTTCAACTCTTCTTGCAACAATTGCAATATCTGCACCTTGCTTTGCAAGTGCTAAAGCAAATTGAACACCTAAACCTGAGGATGCACCAGTTACAACTGCTATTTTTCCCTTTAAATCAAATAATTGCGACATAGTTTGCTCCTTTTAAAATAATTTTAGATATTTTAATTTAACCCTATTATAAAAATTGTATGTGGTTGTATTTTTTTGGCAATGTTAAATCCAATTCTTAAGTAAATAACCTTGGCTTTGGTGATTACTTAATATTAGGAAAAACAATTATGGTAGTACAGATATTCCTCAAGTGGTATAATTTACAACATATGGTTAGATTCTAAAAAGAGGTATACAGCATGGAAAATGATGTTTTGTTAAAACTAAAAAATTCGGAGTCAAATCGGGCTCAAGCTGCAAATGATAGGGGACTTACAGGTGCTGATGGCTTGCGTGCTATTGCATGTCTTAGCGTAATGACACACCATTTTACTCAAAGAATAAATATTAATTCTCAGCCCCCTGTAATTCGAGATGTTTCTTGTTTTTTTCTATTAGGAAATGTTGGTGTAAGTATATTCTTTGTATTAAGCGGATTTTTACTATCATATCCTTTTTGGAGGCAATATCTTAATGAGGGTAATTTCCCAAATATTAAACAATATGCTATAAGACGTGCAGCGAGAATTATGCCAGGCTATTATTTAGCTTTTATTGTAAGTTTGTTACTTGTTATTATTTTACAAACCCCTACTGAAGCTATTGTAATACGGTCTATAGCTGGATTGGCATTTACTTCTGGGTTCCACTATGTAACATTCTTTCCAAACCAACTCAACTCACCTTTTTGGTCAATTAGTTTTGAAGTATTTTGCTATTTTTTAATGCCACTATTTATGTATGGATTATTCAAAATTTTCGGTACCAACAGATCGTTTTTGAAATCTATTTTATACTGGATTGGAGTATTAGGAATTATTATTGGGTTGAATCAACTAATACATATCTATTTAGAACCTGATAATGTTAATCGGGGCTGGCAGTATGGACCTATAGGAGGGGCAAAGTATTGGATGCCAAATTATAACCCTATTGGTTTCTTTGGACATTTTACTATGGGAATATTTGCTGCAGGTGCTTCAGTACGACTTTTTATGAAAGCTGATAAGCTTGAGAAATTCAAAAAAGTCAACGGATTTGATATGATAGGCCTTTCTTGTTTTCTATGTTCTATTGTTATGCTTTGGTTTATGAGATATGCACCTGATTTTAGCTTAAGTTTGCAAAACCAACCA
Source organism: Bacillota bacterium (assembly GCA_023391425.1). Taxonomy (GTDB): domain Bacteria; phylum Bacillota; class Clostridia; order Acetivibrionales; family DSM-1351; genus Ruminiclostridium. Next base: position 26,655 of record JAEWAX010000075.1, read on the forward strand.
TATTACTTTCCTATATATACAATACTGATAGCAGCAGCCTTGGCTGTTGCACCGAACTCTAATTGGTTTGGCAGAATACTGGATAACAGATTCTTTAGGTATACAGCTAAGGTATCTTTTGGCTTGTACCTGTGGCATTACTTAATAATTTCATTAACTTGTATTAACATTTATTTTGACAACCTACTGGTTTGGGGTGGAGTATCAATTGCTATTACTGTATTGTCATATATTATAGCAACCTTATCCTATAAATATGTTGAGAAACCGGTACTTGACAGAGTACATAGAAAATACGCAAGGTAGGGTTTTGTGGGTGACTTCCTTAAATTAGCAAATATGACTGATGAAAAATACAGAGCGCCGCTAATACCTACACTTCCTTAAGTGGTGGATAAGCGGGGCTTACTTCTGTGCCAAGTATTCAATTCCCCATGCACCCATAGAATTTATTATTGGTACAAATTTAATCCCGATTGGAGTCAGTGAATATTCTACTTTTGGAGGGACTTCGTGGTATATTTCTCTATGTACTAGCCCATCATTTTCGAGTTCACGTAATTGTTGGGTAAGCATTGTATGTGTAATTTTAGGTATTAACTTTTTTAGTTCATTAAATCTTAAAGTACTACCACTTAGCAACCAGAGTATTGCAATTTTCCATTTGCCACCTATTATATTCTGCGTAAGAATTACTGGACATTGTTCTCCCTTTTCATAATTTTTTGCCATTTAAGATGCTCCTTATTAATGTATGGTTTTAAATACTAAGTATGGAAAAACTGCGTACTTGTTCAAATGAATAATATCCAATATCATTATAATATGACAAAATTACCAGTGCAAGTTTAATAAAGCTTAAATAGAAAGGTGTGGTTAGAATTAAAGTTTTAGGTTTCGTAGGTAGTGGTAGAATTGGAGGTAATACCGATATATTAGTTCAACAAGCATTATTAGGTGCTACTGAAAAAGGAGCTGTAACCAAGATTTTTTATTTGGATAATATGAATATTAAAGGATGCAATGGATGTGGATATTGTAAAAGTAATGATAGTTGCAGAATAAATGATGATATGCAAGAAATCTATGAAGAAATAGTTAGCGCGGGTGCTATTATAATTGGTTCTCCGATTTATATGATGCAGATAACAGCTCAAACAAAATTATTAATAGATAGGTTATATGCCTTTAGAAACAAAGACCATACTCCCAAAATTGACAAGAAAAAATTACTACAAATATATGTTTGTAGGCAATCAGATCCAATTGTCTATCAACAATATTATAATCTTCTCGATGCACTATTTAATTTTCTTGGTTTTTTCAAAATTGAAGGAGCAATAAAAGTAGGAGACGTATTCGAAAAGGGTGATATTAGAAATAACGTAGAAGTAATGCAAATAGTAAAAAACTCCGGTGGAGAATTGATATGCAGTTAACAACAATTAAATATTTTAAAGGAATGATTTATTTATGAATATAAAGGATGTAATTGAGTTTGCAAACAAGAATAAGACATGCTTTCTTTCTACTGTTGAAAATTATCAACCCAGGGGTAGGGTAATGCTCATGTGGTTTGCTGATGAATCAGGTTTCTATTTTCATACAGGAACGATGAAATCACTCTATACACAGTTAAAAGATAATCCTAATGTTGAACTCTGTTTTTTTCTCCTTCTGAACAAAAAGGAGGTAGAATGTTAAGAGTATCAGGTAGGATTGAATTTGTAGATGAGCTTAAAGCAAAACTAATAGAAGAAAGGCCATTTACAAAGGAATTCGGAGAACAATTGATAATATTCAAATTAGGTAATGGGGAAGCACATTTCTGGTCAATGGAGAATAACACTAAAGAAGGAGAGATTAAAAGAATAGTAGTATAAAATCTCAGTTCCAAAGTGGACAACACTTAGGCAACAAACTATAACTTTATTCATAACAAAATAAAAAAAGCCACTCGCTGTAGCTCTACAGCTGGGTGGCTTTTCATCTGGTGCGCTTGACACGATTCGAACGTGCGACCTGCGGTTTAGGAAACCGACGCTCTATCCTACTGAGCTACAAACGCATAAATAGATTTTGATATTTAGAAATAGTGTTATATATCTCTAAACAACTATCATAGTATACTAAATATTTTTCATATTTTCAAGTAATTTTATACAATGATGTAATTCTGGTTAAATGAACTCGATTGAAAAGTTAAATGCGGTTAAATGAATAAGTAAATACTATATTTAAATAGGGAATGCCCACAGATATTTTTGTTATTCCATATATTATAGTTGTTTTACTCGTGCTTCCAATATACTAAACCAGATTGCTATATATGCACCACATTGTATAAATATAGCAATCTGATAAAATAAGTGAATTGCAGTAGCCTATTTATCAGTACTAAATTACAGTTTTTTATCCAATAATCATCCACCAGTATAAGTGCTGATTAAGAAGTAGCCCAATCCAACGAGAGCTATAATTCCTAATATAAGAAGGGTTACTTTCCATGGAGATAGAGGAGAGTTACCATCAACTCTACCAGTTTGACCATTAATCATGTAGCCATAAGTTTTTTCCTTATATTTAAAGGATGAAAACCATAGAGGTAACAAGATATGCTTATACTTTTTACTGCTATAAGCTGTCTTAAACCTCACGTCTTTCACCTCATCAGCATTTATCTGGTTCTCAATGCCTCTTTCAATTATACCAGAAAGTCTTTCCTTTGCTGTTTCCCAACCTGTTTTCAAATCAACAGAATAACGCTCAGCTTTAAAGCCTGACAAATATTCAGCTTTAAAAGGTGTTAGGTCCTCCAAATTAAAAGGCTCAACTTTAGCCATCATATTATCATCAATATGCACAGAGGAGTCAACAATATAATTTCTGAAATTTTCGTAATATTGACCTGATACAGGATACCATCTAGTTCGTCTCTCTTGATGTGCAACCTGCTCCGTCTTACCATCACGTGTTTCAGTGGTATATACAGTGACATAGTAATATTCTCCTGCCATTGCAGTATAAAATGAGCTGGTATCGGCATCAAAGGACCAACAGGGTACATACATACCAGTTAGTTTTACATTTTGATTATTTACACCCTTTTTCAATTTTGTGGGAGCAAGCCATTTACCTTTCAACCATTTTTTATATTGAGCGATAGCAACTTGGGCGCTTACCTTAAAGGGAATAATACTTTCGGGCATGATACCAGTAGAGATTATCTCTTCCTGTATACTACTATTACCACAGAAAGGGCAGCTATCAGCGACTATATATTCATCATATACTGTTTGAGCACCACAGTTCTTGCATTTAACACTATGGCTCTTTTCACCCCAAACTTGCGGTTCAAGCTCGCTATCATTATCAAAGCCATAGGCCGTAGGATCTTGTCTATTATCTCCAAGACTAATTACATTTTTACAATACTCACATTTCAAACTTTGACTCTGTGGGTCGAACACCATTACACCTCCACAGGAAGGACATTTATATGAGGTGGAGTCAGTGGTAGGCGTTGCCTCTGCGTTTATGTTTGATGATGAATTGTCGACTTTTGTTTCACTCATAAGTTTTTATCTCTCCAATGCAAGATTGTTATGGTTTGTTTTAAATAAGGATGCATGAAAAATGTTTTATAATTACTAAAACCTACTGTTTTTGGCCGCATTCCTGACAGAATTTACTCTCAGCAGGCAGTTCGTTTCCACAAGCAGAGCATTTTTTAGTAGTTGGTGCAACCTTTGTGCCACACTCTAAGCAGAACTTCGCCTGCGCAGGCATTTGCGCACCGCAGGAACACTTTATTTTCGCAGCCCCAGCTCCAGCCCCAGTCGCAGGCTCAGTAGCCACTTTTGTCTCAGGCTGCTTTTGCTGTTGTTCTGAAAAAGCCTCAGCAAATATATTTCCTATACCCATTCCAGCACCAAGTCCAACACCGGCACCTGCCATTCCACCAGGATTCTGTGCTGCATCACGGATTGACTCGGCAGCCTGATAACGAGTGTACTGATTCAAACTGTCACCTATGATACCCATTGAGGTGCGTTTATCAAGTACTTTCTCAACTTCATCAGGAAGAGAAATATTCTCGATAACCAGCGACTCAAGAGATAAACCAAGCTCCTTAAAGCCCTTCTCCATTTTTTTCTTTGCCATTGCTGCTATTTCGTCATATTTTGACGAAAGGTCAAGTGCAGGTATAGCAGCTTCTGCTAATAGGTCTGATACACCTGAGACAATCTTGCTCTTGAGCTGACCAGTAATTCCATCTACAGTAAATTGACTTGATGTTCCAAAAACCTCTTGGAGGAAAACTGTAGGATTCACCACCTTAAAGGAATATACACCAAACATTCTCATTCTAAGCATACCGAACTCTGCATCTCTCATCATTATAGGGTTGGTAGTACCCCATTTACAGTCTGTAAACTGCTTTGTATTGACAAAGTAAATTTCAGATTTAAAAGGTGATTTGAAGCCATACTTCCATGATTTGAGTTTAGTAAGCACGGGTAGATTCTGAGTGTCAAGTGTATATCTTCCAGGGGTGAACACATCAGTGAGTTGTCCTTCATCAATAAATATTGCTATTTGGGATTCTCGAACTGTGAGTTGTGCTCCCATTTTAATTTCTTTATTTTCCACAGGAAACTGATAAACAACAGTGTCTGAGCTGTTGTCAGTCCATTCAATAACTTCAATAAATTGAGACTTAATAAAATTGAGTAATCCCATACTTCCTCCTTAAGCTTGAGTCTATTATCAGCTAATCCTGTGAGTTTATATGGCTCAACAGGGGGATAGATGTGGCAATAGACAATTAACCCGGTATTTTTATTACTTATACTTTATCATATTATTAACAAGATTTGAATAACTGATAGGTACATATTTTTTGATGTTAGCTCATCATAAAATTAAGCAATAGTGTTTTAGATATATTTAATCAAATCATTAAATAGGCAGGAACGTACATTATAAACTCTAATAGTAAAAACTAGAGCTATATGACTATTTTATAATATTATCTAAAATATTATTTGAAGTTTGTGGAAAAATTATAAATGCAGTACTCATATTAATATAAGAAGTAGCTATTATCAAGGCCAGTTGTAAATTTGTAGTGAACTTATAGGAAATGCATGGAATTAATCTGCCCGTTGTTCTATAATTTAATAGTGTACAAAATTTTTGCTAAGACTTGCTGAGTAAATTCATTAAATATCATGCAAGAATATTGAATAAATGTGGCAAACTAATACTCAGTAAAATTTTAAATGCAAACTAGTACAAGATGAATATACAAAAATAAAACATATGGAGGTATAGAAATGGCTGCAAATAAAGAATTACCAAAAAGACAGGACATTGACCCTAAATTCAAGTGGAAACTTGAAGATATTTATAGTGATATTTCATTATGGGAAAAGGACTTTAAAAGTATAAAAGAAATTGCGACTCAGATAGAAAGCTTTAAAGGTAAGCTTGGAGACAGTGCACAAACACTTTTGGACTGCTTCAGAAAAAGTGATGAGCTGCTATCACTTAATGACAAGGTATTTGTGTATGCGAGGATGAAACGTGATGAGAATAATGGAGACTCAACTTATCAAGCACTCACAGATCGTGCATCAACGCTTTCTACAGATGTATTTGCAGCAATTTCCTTCATAGTGCCTGAGATGCTCAGTATTCCAGAGGATAAGCTGTTATCTTATGTTAATTCGAACAAGGAGTTATCACTGTACTTATTTATGATACAGGAAAACTTGAGGCAAAAAGAACACATTTTATCAGAAAAAGAAGAGCAGCTTTTAGCAATGTCGTCTGAAATATCTGAAACGTCTGGAGACGTTTTCACAATGTTCAACAATGCAGATATCAAATTTCCCTACATAAAGAATGAGGAGGGGGAAGAGGTTGAGGTTACAAAGGGAAGATACACTGCTTTTCTAGAAAGCAAGGATAGACGGGTTCGTAAGGATGCCTTTGATGCAGTTTATAGCACCTACAAGAAAATGAAAAATACTTTAGCTACTACTCTGACCGGAAATGTAAAGAAAAACAGGTTTTACGCTATGGTTAGAAAATATCCATCTGCACTAGAAGCATCACTTGATAATGATAATATTTCAGTTAGTGTTTATGATAATCTCATCGAAACGGTAAATAAAAATCTTCCTTTGCTAGACAGATATTTAAAGCTCAGGAAAAAAGTATTAAAGCTAGATCAGCTACACATGTACGACCTCTATGTTCCAATGGTCGAAGAAATTGACAAAAAGATACCATATGAAGAGGCTAAGTCCACAGTGCTAGAAGCACTTAAACCATTAGGTGACGAATATATCGGATACCTTAAAAAGGGTATGGACTCAAGCTGGATTGATGTTTATGAGAATAAAGGTAAGACAAGTGGAGCATATGCATGGGGAGCTTTTAAAACACATCCATATGTACTTTTAAATTATCAAGACACTATAAATGATGTCTTTACGCTAGCACATGAAATGGGGCATGCACTTCATTCCTATTATACAAATATGACACAGCCATACATTTACTCTGAGTATAAGATATTTGTTGCGGAGGTAGCCTCCACAGTAAATGAATCGCTCCTAATGAGATATTTGCTCCCAAGGGCAAAAAGTAAGCAGGAAAAGGCATATCTTTTAAACCACTATCTTGAAGAATTCAGGGGAACAGTATTTAGACAGGTAATGTTTGCTGAGTATGAAAAAATTATTCATGCAAAAGTTGAGCAGGGTGAAGCACTTAATGCTGAGGAGCTATGCAATATTTATTATGAGTTGAACAAGAAATACTTTGGCGAAATAGTAACAATTGACGAGGACATTGCAATGGAATGGTCAAGAATACCACATTTCTACAGCAGTTTCTACGTTTATAAATATGCTACAGGCTTCTCAGCAGCTACAGCTATTGCAGAAAAAGTAATTACTGAAGGTAAACCTGCAGTAGACAAGTACTTGGAATTCCTGAAGAGTGGGGGCTCAAATTATCCAATTGAGCTGCTAAAGATAGCAGGAGTAGACCTATCATCACCACAGCCTATACAGGATGCACTCAATGTGTTCGAGAAAACTTTAGACGAGTTGGAAGAGCTGTTAAAATAGGAATACATCTTCCATAGCAACGACCGGTTATGATTTACTGCGAAAGTTAAATTACAATTATACTAAAAATGGAGGAAATGAATATGAAAGATTCACGTATAGAAACGCTTGCTGCAAACCTAATAAATTATTCCTGTGAGCTAAAGGCAGGAGAAAAAATATTGATTGAGAATATAGGAAATGAAGTGCCTCTTTCTAGGGCATTAATTCGCGAGGCCTATAAGGTTGGCGCAATACCATATTTAACAATAAAAAATCCAGAGTTAGACCGTGTTCTGCTAGAACAGTGCACTGAGGAGCAAATTAAGGACATGGCTCGTTATGAGTTAGCACGTATGAAAGACATGGATGCATACATTGGAGTTCGCTCAGGTGATAATGTAAGTGAGAAATCCTCTGTACCAGCGAGCAATATGAAGATATATATGTCTTTGTTCTCAAAACCTGTTCATTCAGAGGAGCGCGTAAACAATACAAAATGGTGCGTAATGAGGTATCCAAGCCACTCAATGGCACAGCTCGCAAATACTCCAACAGAGTACTTTGAGGATTTCTATTTCAATGTTTGTAATCTTGACTATAAGAAAATGTCAAAGGCAATGGACCCATTAGTTAAAATAATGGAGGCAACGGACAAGGTAAGAATTACAGGAAAAGGAACTGATTTAACTTTCTCAATCAAGGGACTTCCTGCAATTAAGTGTGATGGCAAGATGAATATTCCAGATGGAGAGGTGTATACTGCACCTATTAAGGATTCGGTAAATGGTGTAATATCCTACAATTGCCCAGCTGTATATCAAGGGTTTACATTTGAAAACATTAGTTTGGAGTTTAAGAATGGTAAAATAGTGAAGGCAACTGCAAATGATACTGAGCGAATAAATGAAATATTCGATACCGATGAAGGTGCAAGGTATGTTGGAGAGTTTGCAATTGGTGTAAACCCATTTATTGATAAGCCAATGAAGGATACACTATTTGATGAAAAAATAAAGGGTAGTCTGCACTTCACACCGGGCAGCTGCTACGATGAATGTCCAAATGGTAATAAATCCTCAATTCACTGGGATTTGGTGTTTATTCAAAGACCAGAATACGGTGGGGGAGAAATATGGTTTGATGATAAGCTAATTAGAAAAGATGGATTATTTGTTCTAGAGGAACTTAAGGGTTTGAATCCTGATAATTTGAAATAGAATTGACTTATAAGCACATTTTTATTTACAAGGAATTATAATTAAGGTAATATATTCATATGTAATAGTTAGATTAAGAAAGGTGGAATGTAGTCCGGCAGGCTTAGTGCATAGTATTCATAAAGCATAAGAATGCATGGAGAGGTAAGATAAAATCATTTATTTAATTTTTGGACAAAACTGTTTTATAAACAGTTGTTTTGTGTTACCAAATATTTTAAATTTGATTTTATATTTACTCTCTATACGAATGTTACTACTTCCTTTAAAGGATGAAAGTCGTAGAGTAAATCTACGGCTTTTTTTATTTTTATTTTAATCTCACTATTGCATTATTATAAATATGATACTATTTCGCATTTATAATATAAAAAATCCATAAATTAAATACAAATTAATGTAAAAGGAGTGTTACAACATGATATTGGATCTACTAAAACAACGGAAAAGCGTAAGAAAATTTACTGGAGAGGATGTTCCTAAAGAAGTTATGGAATACATTCTTGAGTGTGGGAGGCTATCCCCTTCAGGTGGAAATGAACAACCATGGAAATTTGGTGTAATAACAGATAGAGTGCTGATTAGTGAGATAGCTCAAATTGCTTACAAGCAAAACTGGATAAAGAATGCGAGCTTTTTAATTGTTCTCTGTACATGTAATGTTGACAAAGCGCGTGGTGGTAGGGATATACAAAGGGCGAGGTACCCAATGCTTGCAAAAATTATTGAGGATATGGATGATGAAATATATACGAAATTACATTTAGAAGAACACCAAACCAAAATCCCTGGAACACATATGGTATTGGCGGCCCTGGAGAATGGAATAGGGTCGACATGGGTTTCCTATTTTGAGGTGGATAAACTTACAAGACTCTTAAATTTACCCAGCCCTTACATTGCATCAGAAATAATTGCTTTTGGTTATCCAGCTGAAAATGGAAAGGTTACTGAGAAAAAGAGTCTGGACGATATTATTTTTACTA
>JAEWAX010000148.1 GCA_023391425.1 Bacillota bacterium
ACCTGACTTACTTCAAATCTTTAATCTTCATTTCTCACTACTCACTGTGGATTTCAATTTTTTTGAATTTAATTTTCGCTATTTTTATCTGCCCTGTCATTTGGTCTTTCAAGTGTTATTTTTCCAATTTTACCGCCTCTGAATTCATCTAAAACTATTGCAGATATTCTAGAATAGTCTATTTGTCCTTTTGAGATGATGCAACCTCTCTTTCGTCCAACAGTTTCAAGAAGTTCTAATGGTTCTATATTTTTAATTATATCAGGCTCAAGTTTAAATCTTGTGCACAATTCATTAGGATATAACTTAGAAAGCTTATGAAGCAGTGTCATCGCTACTTCACCTATGTCCATAATATCATCCTTGATGGCACCAGTGAAAGCGAGATTCATACCAACTTCTTCATCCTCAAACTTAGGCCATAATATGCCTGGTGTATCTAGAAGCTCTATTTCAGAGTTAATTCTTATCCACTGCTTTCCTCTTGTAACTCCAGGTCTATCGCCTGTTACAGCAGAGGCTTTGCCAACAATTTTGTTTATAAACGATGATTTTCCTACATTTGGAATGCCTACAACCATTGTTCTTACTGGTGTAAATATCTTTCCTTTAGCCCTATCTCGTTCAATCTTCTCAGACATCAAATCTCTTGCTCTAGTTTTTATATCATTAAGACCTTTACCATTTATAGAGTTGATTAAAATGCACTTGATACCTTGGTCTGCGTACCATTGTATCCATTGCCTTGATATCTGTTCATCTGCCAGGTCTGATTTATTAAAGGCCACAAGCCTTGGCTTATTATTAATTAAGGAATTAATTTCTGGATTTCTGCTGCTGAATGGTATTCTTGCATCAAGAAGTTCTATTACTACATCCACAAGTTTTAAATTCTCAGTAATTAGCCTCCTTGTCTTTGCCATATGCCCCGGAAACCATTGAATATTCATAAATTCTCCTTTGTAAATTTATCTACAACATAAACGAAATATTAATATAGCCCACCAAACTTTGTAAAAGGCCATATTCTGAGTACTGCTTTACCAATAACTGCATCTATATCTATTGGCCCGATTTGTCTTGAATCAAGACTTTCTTCTCTATTATCACCCATAACAAATAATTTACCCTCTGGTACTGTGAAAGGAAGCTGCATACCCTTTGAATTAGTCAAGCCTTTTACATATGGTTCATCTAACTTTTTAAAATCACTATCACCTTCTGATTTTCTATAGACACACCCATCATCACGAATATCAATTTGATCACCTGGCAAACCTATTACTCTCTTTATATAATCAACCTCACCAGGATTTTTTATCGGCAAGTACCTGAACAAACTCTTAAACTGACCTTCTTCGTGCATGAAAACAATTATATCTCCATGCTTTGGTTCATTGAAAAAATAACCTGTTTTATAAACAATTACATCATGACCCTCATGTAGAGTATTTTCCATTGAAACCATGTTTACTTGATAGGTTGAGAATATAAAGGCCTTTATTACCATTGATATAAATACTGCTGCAACAACAACTAAAACCCATTCGAAAACTTCCCTTGCTACTGAATTCTTTTTATTATTCTTTTGATCTTTTTTTGTTTTACTATCATTATAATTTTCATTATTTATAACGTTATTTTTGATATTTTCAATACTACTATTTTTAATATTATCATTTTCTATATATAAATTTTCGCCATTGCCTTCAATATTCGGATTTTCCATAGTAATTTCACCTCATTAGTATTTTTTTTAATTTCATATACTGAATTTTATATAACTATATATGAACTTACACTATTATATATAAAATTAAGAAAATTTACAAATTACATTTGTTTGACTAAGTAAATTACATTACTAAAAAAACCCAGAGACACTAATGCCCCTAGGTTTTTCTGTTTTTTATACTTATTTAGAACTAAGTCTTTCTTTAACCTTTGCAGCCTTACCAACTCTATCACGTAGATAGTATAGTTTAGCTCTTCTAACAACACCTTTTCTAACAACCTCGATATGATCGATTCTTGGTGAGTTAACAGGGAAAATTCTTTCAACACCAACACCGTAAGATACTCTTCTTACTGTAAAAGTTTCCTTTAAGCCAGAACCTTTTATAGCTATAACAGTTCCTTCAAATACCTGTATTCTTTCCCTAGTTCCTTCTATGATCTTTGCATGAACCTTAATAAAATCACCAACTTCCAATTTAGGAAGATCTGTTCTTATCTGTTCATTTTCAATTGACCTTAATATATCCATTTTTAATTTCCTCCTCCCTCTCCTAGACGTTCGTGCATCAAAAGTGCAGAGGACCGTCCGTTTTACACACGCAAAATATTATATCATAATTCTCTGTTATCTGTAAAGCTAAATTTTTTAAAACATACAAAACAACATTAACCCACATTAAATTCATTAAAAATAGAAATTCTGAGTACTAACTGGTGTGGAAATTTACGTAAGACTGAATTCTAAATTAACTTTTTCAAAGTGAAATTTACTTTTTCATTCTACGAGGGTAAAATAATATTCAAAAAAGCTTGCAGTAATGGGCTTCGTTGTGTTAAAATAGTTATTGCTTTGACATCGATCAATAGAGAAATAAGAATTCTCCATAACTAAAGGAGGTGTAATATATGGCAAAGTGTGAAATATGCAGCAAGGCAACTGTTTTTGGTAATAATCGAAGCCATGCGTTAAATGCTACTAGCCGTACATGGAAACCAAATGTAAGGAAAATAAAGATAGTTGATAATGGCACACCAAAATCTATTAGCATATGTACAAGGTGTCTTCGTTCAAACAAAGTTACCAGAGCTAACTAATTTAATTTGATTGTACTAAATTGATTATTTTAAAAATAAAAAAGCGTATATTACGCTTTTTTATTTTTTCTTTATTTGCAAAAAGCAATTTCATCTCATCGAATGGACATACTATTCCATCAGTAGTTTTTTAACTGTTAACAACCGTTTATTAAAATAATTACTATTATTTTTAACGTTAATTCGTATTATTATTCGATTTTAAATACCTTTTTTAATATACTTCCAATAAATCTAGGCATCTTTACAACTACTATTTTCATACAAACACTCCCCCCAAAATGGCTCCTCACTATTTATAATATTCTTTTCAATTTAGTTTCGTGATAGTAATTCAAAAAACTTTTTATCTTATGGAATTCTGAATTAAGTAAAATTATATTGTCTAAAACAATGAACTTATGAATAAACATATATTGAATAATCTTTAATCAAATTAATACTAATTCGCATTAATTTGAGATAAAAGGAGAGCAAATAATGCATCTTATTTTAGTGACTAATTATAAAAAAAAGTTATTAATAATATTTTCCCTTCTGTCATTATGGTTATCAATAGTTTTGGGAACAGAAATATTGATAGATAAAACTGTAAAATACTCAATTACTGTAGATAATCATCTCTCACTCTCATATCCTGCAACACTTAGTATACTAAATGTTTACTCAAAAAATGATAATTCAGCACCGTATATACAAGCTAGTAATAGTAACTATAAAAACTTTATAGATTTTAAATCTGCTGATGAGGGGTTGGAATTTAGTTATCCTTCAATTTTCCAAATCAACCAGTTGAAATTCTCAGGTGGTGAAATATTATATCATATTGATTTTCAAAATAAACAAGATAAAAAGAAGGCTGGATTCATTCAAGTTTGGAATATGCCAAATTCTCTGGAAAATTTTCTGGAAGAATCAAAGAAATCGGCTATGGTTGACTTTTTAAACTTTTCTTCTAAAAAAATTAAAGTTAACAATCTTGAAGGTTACCTTTGGGAATATACTGTCAAAGGGACATCGGGAAACTTTAAGGCATTAGAGGTTTTTCTTGCAAAAAATTCAAAGCTTTATAGAATAAGCTACTTCGTTCCTGAAAAAGAATATAGTAAGGATGAATATGAAATGTTTATGAAAATTGTAGAATCATTAAAAGTAAAATGATGAAAACATTATTTCTCATTAGCATCAACATATTTTGAAATTTTAATGCAGTTTCTTCCACTATCTTTCGCCTTATACAATGCATTATCAGCATCTCTAATGAGTTCGACTTCATTTTTTGACGTCTCAGGGAAACAAGCTATTCCAAAGCTTGCTGTTACGGAAGCAGATATAAGATTATCTTTAATTACATTATTAGCTATCTTATGCCTCAGGGATTCAACTCTTTCAAATGCTTCTTGTACAGTTGTACGTGGTAAAATAATTACAAATTCTTCTCCACCAAACCTAGCAACTGTATCTGTTGCCCTTAAGTTACTTTTTACAGTCTGAGCAACATTTTTTAATACTACATCACCAAACATATGGCCATAAGTATCATTGAACTTTTTGAAAAAATCTATATCCAATATTACTAAAGTTAAATCATAACCTGATTCTTTAGCCATTTTGAATTCACTTTCAAATTTTTGATGGAAGTATACTCTATTAAATACGCCGGTGAGTCCATCAATGGTTGCTAACTCTTGCAGATTTGCATACAACTCAGCATTTTCAATCGCCATACTTACTGACTTACAAATAGTTGTAACAAGGCGAAGATTCTCTTCGTTAAATGTATTTTTATTTTTATGTTCAATAAGAATTAATCCAAACTTTCTTGATTTTGAACTTAAAGGAATACATATGAAGGAACCTACTTCACGAGTTTTTATAAAATCAAACTTATCAGGCTCCACCTCATTCTCGAGTATTGGCTTTTCATCACCTAATATATCCAACAAAAGTTTGCAATTTATATTGTCATTTAAAATAGCTAAATCTTCTTTGGTCTGAATATTTGTAAACTGAACCTTCAATCTATTCTTCTTCTGGTCAAGAAGGACTATCGTCGAATAGTTTACCCCCATAACGCCTATGATTACGTCATTAACAAACTTAAGTAATTCACTAATGTTAAATATGGAGCCAATAGCCTCACTAATTTGCTGCAGAGTATAGAACTCCGCAATACTTGAGGTAAGGCGAGAATTTGTATCCTCAAGCTTATGGTTGGATTCTTTGAGTCTATCGTACTGGTTGGTAATTTCATTTTGTGCAGCTTCAAGCTGTTCATATTTTTCACCAAGTTCAATAACTAATCTTTGATTCTCTTTATCATTATCTGTCATTGCCTGACCAACAGACGATGAAATGGATACAATAGAAGTTAATATTATATATGACCAAATTATATTAGTAATAGAGTTAAAAAGACTCATATTATGTTTAAACATAAAAACTGCTAAAAAAATGTATCCCAATTTAATTACGGCACTAAAGGCTAATAAAAGTATAGCTGTCTTTTTTCTTTTATAAAATCCAACAAAAATCAGAGGTATAACTAGTAATAAATATTCTACATTATCATTAAAATAAATCAGAAATAATGAAATAAAGAAAACTTCAATAAATCTAAAAACATCAAAAACTCTATCAGAATAAAGCTTATCATCGTTAACTATACAAGTCTTAATTCCATTATAAATAATTAAAGCTATAGTTAATATTAATACTATATTAATATGTTCCAATGATATATTTTGCAATTTACCCAACGCGTAAAAAGTAGCAATTGAAATTATAAAAAATGCTACAAACCCCCAATAAACTCTGCATAGAATTTTTTCATATTTTTGTATTTTAATCATATATCC
>JAEWAX010000021.1 GCA_023391425.1 Bacillota bacterium
CTCCAGTAACATATATTTGTCACTGTCAAAATATTATATGGACTGGTAAGTCATTTGTTATTTTTCTTCATGAGCTAACTGCCAATGGAGGAAGTGCTGATAATAAACTAATTACTTATACATCAAAGAACGGTTTAGACTGGAAGCGAAATAATACTAATATTGGCGGTGATTATAACACTACAATTTGGACTGGCAAGGCATTTTCAGCTGTCTGTACTTACTTTTCTCTTCCAGGATATTATGATGGTTATGCAGTCTTTTATTCAAAAGATGGAGTGAGCTGGAGGAAAGTTAACGAAGATAATAGGGGTAATGTTAGAGTTAACGATATAAGTTACCAAAATAGCAAAATCATTTTTGTAGGCGATAGAGGCGAAATTGGCAGCTCAACTGATGGACTAAACTGGACTAAAACAGATAGAATCCATTACCCGCAGCTTTGGGATGGCAAAAGATTTATATCAATAGATAATAGCACAAACTATATATACTCATCGCTTGATGGTTTAACATGGAAAAAAGGAAAGAAAGTTGAATCGTATATCTCATATGCTAATTTAATCTGGTCTGGAAAAGAGTATATTGCTTTTGGGCAAAACTATCTTTCCACCTCAAAAGATCTGATTAAATGGGATAAAACCGAGTATAAAGATACTGACAAAGTATATAAAGATATAGGATACATAAATGCTTTTGCTACTGACGGAACCAATTACGTGGTTGCTGGTCCGAATGGAACAGCTATTTCAAAGGATATGAAAAATTGGGTATCCGAAAAAGCAACAAATTGCTATAACTCTATAATAATTGGTAGTTCAAGCTTTGTGGCCTTATCAAATGGTCAAATAGATGTATCGTATGATGGTATTACGTGGAATCGTGTTAAAATTAAAGGTTTTAACGACTCAATTAAAAAAGTTATATATGCATGTGAGCAATTTGTAGGCGTTGGAACGAACGGCGCTATATGGTACTCTAAAGATGGCTTAAATTGGACTAAAGCTGAAAGTACTGTTACTAAGACCTTGGTGGATATGTGTTGGACAGGTAATGAATTCATAGCAGTAGGTGACGAAGGTACAATTATAACCTCAAAAGATGGGATTGTATGACAACAGGAAGAATCACCTATTAAATCTGATTTTTTTAACGTGTACGCAAATAGCGAAATCGCAATAATTAAGTGTCCTAGTGGATATGTATACAAATCATTGAAATAATTTTAAAGCTGAGAAATTTCCTCTCTCACTATAATTATAAAGTATTGTTATAAGGTTGATAAAAGGGTTATTCAGAAAACATGTGAATAACCCTTTCCTTTACTATTTAACAAAACAGCCAGCCTTAAAGCTAGTGTTTTTGTTAAATAGTAAAATATATTTTTACTTCTTTTTATTTATCAGCTTAATTAAGCTATCCCATTCCTCTTTTCCTTCAAAAGCATTGAATGCTTCTACCTCAGAAAAGTATTCAAGAAACCACATCTGACCTGTTTCAATTAATTTCATTATATTCTCAATAGTTTCTCTCATTTTTGAAGCTTTTGCCCAACACTGAGCTGCTAACCAATAATAATTAGGCTGTACTTTATTCATTTCTTCATAATATATCGCCCACTCAGCCCATTGTTCTAAGTTTAAGTCTGTAACATTCTCAATTGGTGGAAAAGGGGTAAAGGAATCATATTTATTATATAATTTGAAACCAACCTTTTCCGCAATCTTTATTGACCCAATATTCGTATCAACACAATGCCACCCTACCTCCTTAATTCCTTTAGATATACAGGCACTAACTGTAGCGGCCGCTACAATTGCTCCTAAGCCCCTTTTTTTATAATCACTTTCAGTGGTTACTCCTATTTCTATCTTATCACCTACAATACAATCCACTAAACACCAACTTATTATTTTTTTATCTTTTCTTATGTATGATCCCAAGCAATAATCTTTATAAGTATTAATGTCAATGAAATTAAACCAGTCTCTTATTTTATCACTATTTTCGAAATCTAAACCATTCAGATTACTAACATCAACATATTCTAGGGTGTATTGATCATCCAACTTTTCAATAAAATCACAGAATTTGAGTTTCTCAAATTTATAGTATCTTCTCACATATTTTCTCATTGCAACATTTGGATGTATTTCATGCAAATTGTTTTCCCATTCTTCGTTGTCACATGTTAGTTGGTCAAAGAAATCAAGTTTATTTTTAATCTCATTATTGAACACCTTGTTGCTAGCCTTACCAGCAACCACTTTACATTCAGGTGTAATAATTAAAGTTGACAAAGGCATCTCTAAATTATCAGCATAAATTTCCCCCTGTGAACTTCCACATATTACAGCTTTAATAGACAATTCATGATTTGAATTCTTTATTAATCCTTCAACCTTACAGAAATCGCTTTGTTCTAATTTGTAAATCATATTTAAATAAGCTCCTTTTGTTGTATTTTTAAATCATCAGAATTCATATTACCGTCTCATCAAAATGTACATAATAATCCCATCAGATAATAACCTCCCGTAGGACGAAATTTAAACATAAAAAAGGCACGATAACTTTACCATGCCATTTGGATATGTCTAATCAAAATATCAGGCTTAAGGAAATTTGATTTGACGAAAGGTATCATTAATAAATCAAACAGGATCACTCTAGTTTGATATAATAATAATTTTGTCCTATATTAAGTTATAAAACTTCACCTCTATAATTGTTATTTTTTACTATTGTCATTTATATATTTTCTTTTACCTGTAAGTTTTGGTAATCACATCAAAATTATAATAGGTATACCTTATATTGTCAATCAGACAAACTGGATTTTACACTACTTATTGCTTTTAAATGCTGAAGATGTATTCCTATATGACCTATACCAATTATGATTGAGGATATAATCAACCAAATAACTTTACCGTAAATACCCAATAAAAGAAAAGCTACAACAGGCAGACTCGCACCAGGTACAGGAATTCCACAAAAACTTCGATAGAAATTTTTTTCTGTATGCTCACTAATGAAATATCTAATCCAACTAATTTCATAAACAATCATTAGTAAAAAGGATATTATTAGCCATAAACACCATGCTGAAAACTGAGTAATATTAAAATCACTAAAAATTAGTATACTGCAAGTACAGCATACTTCCCCAACACGTTCAAAAAATAATAATATTTTGTTTTCTTGAGCAGGGTTATAATCTATTGGCTTATTCTTACTCCATATGATATTGGGAATCCATAGCATCAATAAATATATTAAACCTATATATGAAAATCCTAAATGACCTAGCATTTGATTACCTCCTCGTATGATATCTTTTATTTACTTGTATTATCTCGCTTAATCTTCCAAAATAACTATATTCTTCATTATAATCAAGCATTCTAACCTTTCTTTACACTGTTTGAGTTGAAGCTTTGATTTGTAATCTTTTTATCAATATTTTTAAATTCATAGTGTAATGCTCCCTTAGGGCAGATATCAACACATTCTCCGCATAATATACATTCTGTATTATCCATACAGCCTTTTTGTACTATTTCATTGACATCAAGACTCATAGGACACTTTTGGATACAAAGCTTGCAATTAACGCAATTTGCATTATCAGTCTCTAAGTGTAGTGATGGATACTTTAATTTATTCTTTATTTTGGTTCCTATTATCATAAAAGGAGCCATCCAGCAGATATAGTGACACCCAGCCCGCTTCCCAGCTACGAAAGATAGAATAACAAATAAAGCAACTACAATATAATAGATAATATAAGCACCGGGCTGTGAAATTGAGATTCCGTACTGGGTTAGGTATGTAAAATCAAACTGTTTCGGGCCGCCTTTGGATATGAATATCAATGCTACGGTTATAATCCAAGGAACCCAAATAAAGTATTTAATCCAGTTCCTTTTCCCACCTTTTGCCCTTTTATCGTTTACAGCAACACAGATATCCATAATAGCTCCTGCAGGACAGACCCACCCGCAAAATGCTCTACCGAAAAACAGTGAGGCTAAGAACATACAGGCAAACATAATAAAACTACCGGAAATTATACCTTCCAACCCCGCCATAATTATTACGTATGGTGAAAGATAATATATCGTTACTGGAAACAATAGAAATGAAATTAGTAAAATAGCTTTTCTTACTTTTTGCCTTTTCATATATTATTACCCCTTTAATATAAACTGAGTTCTTGGCTTCAGGTGGAGTTTTGCTCCATTCAAAGCTTAGACATCGTATAAATTTAGATATTATCTCTTACTTCTAGATCTTTCAAAATCTTAACGGCCTCATCTGCCCAATCCATATTAGCCTTGTAAGTATATTTTCCAAATAGAACAGTCAAATAATAATAGTAGTGATCCCTGTTGTCTGGTAAGACTTGTTTCAAGTTTTCAGAAAATAGTTCCATCATTTTTAGCTTTTCTTGATTCCTGGTACGAAATTCCATTATTTTTTTAATATTGTCTTGAATCGGTATAATACTTCCAAAAAAAAGTTTTAAAAGTATTTCATACTTAACATATTCCTTTTCATTCGAAGTCTTGAGCCAATCTATTAGCATTTTCTTGCCTGATTCAGTAATTGAATAGATTATTCTGTCAGGCCCTTTTACATTTGCTCCAACAGCTTTTGTTACAAATCCATCCTTTTCAAGAACCTTCAAGGTTGGATAAATTTGTCCATATCCAGCAACCCAAAAATTGTTTATGGATGAATCTATTCTCTTCTTAATATCATATCCGGACAGATCTTCATGTGTAAGCAATCCTAGAATTGCATACAAGGTTGTATTTTCTTTTGACATTCTTTTTCCTCACTATATCAACTTGATACATTATAATACAACTATATCTATTTGATATAGCTTTGTCAACACTTTATGCAATTTTCTTAATAATTACAGAAACACCAGCCATATAAGCGGGTGCTTCTTATTACAACTCAATACTAAATCTATTTTATTCAAAAAAGAATCAAGTGTTATTTTATAATTCTTCACTACACTTTATTTTAATACTCGCCTGCTGCTGTAAACTTTGCTTGATCTTTTAAATAACAATCAAAGAACTGCAAAATCACTTTATTTGTTGTATTAATACAGTATCTTGCATCTACATTTACATCTCCGGTTTCTAAAAGGTTGGCCAAAAATGGTGAGAAAAGCGGTAAATCGGTAAAATTCATATGGCCTGAGCCCTTAATAACCACTTGATAAGCATTAGGTGAATTTTTCTGCATAATCATATTTTCATATTCGTCCTTCGCTTCCATCGCATCATTAAAATGGCTCTGGTTATAGAAATTAAGGATTGGCTTAGGATATGGGTCATTTCGTATAATTGACTTATTATTTTTGTAACCGATTTCCTCTCCAATCATTGTCCCATCTATAACAATAACTGCATCTACATTATTATTTTCTCTGCCAATTTCAGCAGCACAGGCTCCACCCATAGAATGTCCCATTACTCCTATGTGTTCTAAATCTACCTTCTTGAATACTGGTTCTGCTTGAGATTTTTTCGTCATATCCTTGATATAATTCAAAACAAATGACATATCATCAGTTCTAAGCTGAAGAGCTTTATGAGACCATTTATACATTTCTTCATCGTCCAAAGGATTCATTGCGGTTGCCATAAACTCTTTATTACCTAGTATAGTTTTACCATCTGTTTGCTTGGTTAAAAATGAATGATATGTATGATCTATACTACAAACAACATAGCCATGTGATGCAAGTTCTTTAAATGTAGAACCATTACTTCCTCTGTATCCAAATGCGCCATGCGAAAAAATTACAAGCGGGTATTTTTCAGATTTTTTACTTGGATACCAGAATTGTATTGTTACGTTTCGCTTATCGGTAGAGTCCTCTGTGAAATACTCATCTCTTGATTGATCCGTCAATGTATATGACACTGTATCGATATCATAGTCACCAGTTGGTTCAATTCCCTTTGATTCAGGAAAAATAAATATCGGAAGCATGACAATAAATATAACCAAACCTCTTCCTATAAAAACAAGAACTGTTTTCGTTTTACTACTTAACACATTATCATATGTCTTATTTCTCATAATAATAAGCTTAATAACTGTAATTATAGCCTGAACTACAAGAAATGCTTCTAAAAGAACCCATCTGAAATTCCAGCTGATTGCTCCTACTAACAAAAGAAATGTAAATATTACTGCTAGAATAATTCTTACAATATACTTTTCTTTTAATAGTTTTACTTTTTTAATTAAGCTCAGTAACAAAAAACCGATTTCTAAAAATACCAACAATAAAAACACACTAATTCCTAACATTATTTTCTCCTCCAGTCTTTGCAACAACCCTATTTCGTATTTTTTTATTTATAAAATCAGCATCTCTTTTCTCTAACAAATATATAATTGCACTTGTACAGATGAACACCAAAATAACAGTCGGAGTAAGTCCAATGATTGTATCAAGTCCAAAATGAAACATTCCAAACAGGATACCCTCCGTAAGCACAACTGCGTAACTGGTTAACACTTTAACAATAGTATTTAAATAAGATGTTTCTACTAAATAATCAGTAAAATAAACTAATGCAGATACGCTTATTGCAAAAACGAAAAGCTGCCAAACCAGATCTAAAGTAACATTAGACAACAGGTTGAGCTTTCCAAACAATACAACTAATAGCATGAGAATGGTATAGGCAATGCAAGTTGCTTGAATTAATTTCTTCATCTATTTTACACCTCCTCCTATTCAAACTTAGTTCGAAATAATTTCATGTAGTGTTTTGTTACAATAACTTTCTCATTATTATTCAATCTTGCCTCAAATCTTCCATTTAACAGGGCAGTTACTTTTACAACCATAGAACTGTTAAGGATATTGCTTTTACTAATTCTTACAAATGGAGTATTGCTGAGCTGTTCCTCAAGCTCATATAATTTCATTTCACAGTAATACATTTGATCCTTGGTATAAATGAACGTTTTATTATCAACCGAATCAAAATAGTAGATTTCTTCGAGTGGAACATTTCTTGTTACGCCATCTGTTTCACCTGCTACAGAATAGGAATAAACTCTTATATGTTCAATTAAATGCTCTAAACGCCCATCCATTACATCGTATTTCACAGTAACTTCAACTTCACGGCATTCAGATGACTGCTCTACTGTAACCTTCAATTCTCATTCCCTCCCCGTCTGTAATTAACATAACATTAAATATTTTAACTTACAAGTACCGGTGAAGTAAGATGACATAAATAATAGGTAAGATGCCTAAAACGACATCTTACCTATTATAAACATTCTCGTTGAATCACAAAAACACCCGCCATGTAAGCGGGTGTTTCTGATATAAGTTATGAGTAAGTCTATAAGCCGGGTTCTGTATTAGACGATCATCTATCTAGGCCATACATTTCTGTACAGCTCAAGCCACCTCCCTGGGACTGACGGGCAGTCATTGCGTCCCTCCACGGCGTTGCTCCAGGTGGGGTTTACATAGCCGACAAGTCGCCAAGTCGCTGGTGAGCTCTTACCTCGCCTTTCCACCCTTACATTCAAAAGAATGCGGTATATCTCTGTTGCACTTTCCTTAAAGTCACCTTTACCGGGAGTTACCCGGCACCATTGCCCTATGGAGCCCGGACTTTCCTCATCTACGCCCTTTCGGGCTGCATCTGCGATCATCTGGCTTACTCATGTAATATTTAATTGTATTATTTTGTATAATAAGTCCGTTGTTGCATCGGACACTTTATTATAGATGTTGTTATTATATTAGTCAAGTGAAAATAAATGGATCTCGTTCCAATGTACTACATATAACTTTAATATCTTTATACTTATTTTCAAGAAGCATTTTAAGTTTATTCACAATTAAATGCTCAGATGCAAAATGTCCAACATCAAGGATACACAAGCCCATTTCTCTAGCATCTAGTGCTGTGTGGTATTTCATATCGCCTGTAATGAGTACATCAGCATTATGAGCTTTTATAATATCTAGTTCAACATCAAAGCAGCCACAGAATACAGCTACCTTCTTTACAGTTTTGGGCTGTGTGCCAATTAATCTAAGCTTATCTATATAGAGATTCCTTTTTACTATACTGATAAACTCTTCAAAACATAATCGGGATATAAGTTCTCCTACCTTCCCCATTCCAATATCAACATCAAAACCTTCTGGAATATATGATTTTAGTATCATATAATTTGTTATGCCTATAGCCTCAGCCAAAGTATCATTGACACCCCCAACTGCCACATCAAGATTTGTATGGGCGCTAATAACGCTGATATCGTTCTTAATAAGTGTTGATATCTGTTGGCCCTTCATTGCGTCTAAGTCCACTGTTTTTAGCTTAGAAAACAAGAATGGATGATGAGATACTATTAGGTTCACACCTTGGTCTATTGCTTCGTTAATAACCTTTGAGGTCACA
The DNA here is from genome assembly GCA_023391425.1 of Bacillota bacterium. Classification (GTDB taxonomy): domain Bacteria; phylum Bacillota; class Clostridia; order Acetivibrionales; family DSM-1351; genus Ruminiclostridium. The sequence goes on from JAEWAX010000021.1 coordinate 8,478, forward strand.
TCCAAGCAAGTTAATATTTTTGTTATCTCTCTTGAACGACTTCCCACCATCAAGCCGACATTATCCCAATCTTCTGCATATTTCCACGGTGCAAGTTCATTGATATAGTTAAGTATTTCTCCTACATTCATTGTAATATCATACTCCTCAATATATTCTTGTGATAAAACTTTTAATCTATTCTTATATAACTTTTAAGATATTCTTATATAACTTTTAAACCATTTGATATAACATTACTTCATTTCCTTCTGTATTAAACCTAAGTAATCATTTCTTAATGCGGAATAATGGCTTTGCAGCTGATTGTTGTCTTCCATATCTCTCAATTGTCCTAAAACCCTTTCTATCTGTCTAACCTTCATTTCACAATACGGTATCAGCAAAGGGTCTTTTTTTGCAATAAGCTTTTCACCAACATGTAAATGAAAATACTGATATTGCTTGTCCTCACCGTCATATTTTGCTGATATCACACAGTATATTTTTGGCCCCTCAGCAACCAATTCCTCATCATAAATATCAAACTTGTTGTCAAACAACCATTTTCTGACCACATCCAAGTCATTCATAGGTTGTAATATCAGAGAAGCTACTTTGGAAACTATCTGCGGATGCGGTTTTAAAAGTTCAGTAAGAAGTGTTCCTCCCATACCTGCTATTATTATAGCATCAGCCTCATTTTGTGAAATAGTATCCAGACCATTTCCAAGTCTAGTTTCTATTTGTTCCTTCATTTTATATAAATTTATATTCTTGTTTGCAACCTTCACTGGTCCTATTCTAACATCTGAGGCTATTGCCTTCCTGCAAACACCCTGTTGAATTAAATAAATTGGTAAGTATGCATGATCGGTACCTATATCAGCAATTACATTACAGGTTGGTACCTTGTCAGCAATTAGCTTCAATCTACCCTTTAAAATTAAGTTCAAACTGTCCTCCAAACACCCTAACACACCAAGCAATTGAAACGCTAGGATTCTAATTCATTTGTATAAATCCAAGAACTCTTCTTATTAGCAAAAAGCAATTATTTTTTTAATAATTACGAAAAGTTAATTGTATTATCAAAGTAAATTATACACATAATAATACTAAATAATCAATTAAAGCTTTAAGTTTATATATCAACTACTTTCCTTGTTATCATTATTACTGTTTGATACAGCAATGTAAGATAATTCAGGGGGAAATTTTAACGAAATTATATAAAATTAATATACTCAATTTTAAAATGAAAATGGAAGGAAGGCATTATATGGCTCCATATAGCAAAGCAAATAAAGTAAATGATATTGAAAGACCCATCTCAAGTAATATCCTCGGAAGAGATATCCTTGGCATAAATGCAAATATTCCATCTATGAGCAAAACAAGTATTGATATACAGGATGAAGAATTGGGCACCGAATTTATCACTAAAGTAAAGTAGCTTAGCCATTTTTAGTGGAACATAAGTCGAAACCTTCAACGAGAATGCCCAAAATCAAAAATCCTATTAAGCAAAACTTATCCGAGCAACAGCGAGGAAAAGTCTACCAAAAAGAAAAGAGAACATACAAAGTATGTTCTCTTTTCTTTTTGGTGGGCCTTCAGGGACTCGAACCCCGGACCAACCGGTTATGAGCCGGTTGCTCTAACCAACTGAGCTAAAGGCCCGAATTGGCTCCCCCTGCTGGACTTGAACCAGCGACATCGTGATTAACAGTCACGCGCTCTACCAACTGAGCTAAGGAGGAATATTTCAGTTGCTCTCGCGAGCACAAGTAATATTATACTTACCAGAAAGCGACTGGTCAAGATTGAAATATCTATAATTTGTCTATTTATTTGGATTATAACTCATTCTCTAACATTTATTTAATCATGCTAATTCTTGCTAGAAATTGCGTTATTCCAAAAAATCAAAATATTATCAGTATACAGCTTCCTAGTGAATACATAAAAATTATATCGGAATTTTTGAAAATTAACTAACGTACAAAGCGAATAGATATTGTAAGAGTAAGAAAAATGGATACTATTCTCATAGCATCCATTTTTATAGGTTCTTATTTAATCTAAATAGTCCTTCAACTTCTTGCTTCTGCTTGGGTGCCTTAGTTTTCTTAATGCCTTGGCCTCAATCTGACGTATACGTTCTCTGGTAACATTAAATTCCTTACCTACCTCTTCAAGTGTCCTTGCTCGCCCATCATCTAAACCGAATCTTAGTCTCAAAACTTTCTCTTCACGAGGTGTCAGGGTATCAAGTACATCAATAAGCTGTTCCTTTAACAAAGTAAATGCTGCAGCCTCTGCAGGTGCAGGAGCATCATCATCTGGAATAAAGTCACCTAAATGACTATCTTCCTCTTCTCCAATAGGTGTTTCAAGCGAAACGGGTTCCTGAGATATCTTCATTATCTCTCGAACTTTTTCAACAGACATGCCAATCTCTTTTGCTATTTCGTCAGGCTGTGGTTCTCTACCTAATTCCTGCAATAGCTGTCTAGATACTCTAATCAATTTATTAATAGTTTCTACCATATGAACAGGAATACGTATAGTTCTAGCCTGATCAGCGATTGCTCTTGTAATAGCCTGTCTTATCCACCAAGTTGCATAGGTACTAAATTTAAACCCTCTTCTATAATCAAACTTTTCAACTGCCTTAATAAGCCCCAGATTACCTTCTTGAATCAAGTCCAGGAATTGCATGCCTCTACCTACATATCTCTTTGCAATACTTACAACCAGTCTAAGATTGGCTTCAGCAAGTCTTCTTTTTGCCTCTATATCCCCATTTTCCATTCTATGCGCAAGGTCAATTTCCTCATCTGCAGTCAAAAGGGGTACTTTACCAATCTCTTTAAGATACATTCTTACAGGATCATCAATACTTATTCCTTCTGGAACGCTTATGTCTAGTTCTTCTTCTTCATCAGAATTTTGGATTTCTTTCAAGTCTTCCTCAATATCGCCAATAACATCAATACCCAAATTTTCTAGGGTTTCATATATTTTTTCAATATGCTCTGGCTCTATCTCAATCTCCTCAAAAGCTTCAATTATTTCTTTGTAGGTAAGCATACCTTTAGCTTTACCCTTATCAATCAACTCTTTTAGTATTGCTTTTCTACTTTCCTGACTATGCTTCACTAGGCCCCCTCCTTTCATGCATTATTACAAACCTTTTTTCAGCGTAGCTATATTTAATACAATACTGCTTAATTCGCGACTTAATAACTCAACATCTCCTTCTGTCATATTACTTCTTTTTTGTAATTCTATTATCTCGTCTTTCCTAGCCTCCAAACCATAAAGGTCCATTCTTTTAATGATGTCCAGAGCAGCTTTTCTATTATTCTCAAAAACGCTCTGTGATTGAATTATATTTGCAAAACTTTCAGCCATAGGTGGTGAAAGTTTATTTAATATCTCGCCTATTAAAATACCTGCTTTACTTTCTATTCGCTCAATGGCAAATACTAATGCCTGCTTAATTTCGATTGAAGTAATTTTATCTATATTTAAAACATCTCTTATATATAAATAGACATTGTTGTCCAAACAAATAGTAGCTAGAAGCATTAACTGCAAATTAACTAGTCTTGCTTGAGAATTATCTCTTTCATTACTCTTTTTAATAGTATTCTTTTTAACTGCATTATTATCCTTTATTTGCTTCTTTTCCTTTTCAACAGTCCCCCTTTGGCGCTTTGCCATTTCGGAATAAATGGACTGCTCACTTACGCCAAATTCTTTGGACAATTTTTTTACATAAAGTTCTCTTTCTACATTGTTGTCAATTTTATCTAATATAAGCACAGCGTTGTCAATAAACTTTACTTTTCCATCATTAGTTGAAGTATCTATTTTATTATCCAAAATATCTAGTTTAAAATCTAATAGACTTTTTGAATTATTAATAAGTTTTCTGAACTCATCAACCCCATAAGTTTTGATAAATTCGTCAGGATCTTTACCTGATGGAATAGATAAAACCTTAACATTACAGCCAATGTCATTGAGTAAATCTAAGCTTCTAAGTGCAGCAGCTTGTCCGGCAGAATCAGAGTCAAAGGAAAGGACTATTTCTTCTGAATATTTTTTCAAAAGCTTACCTTGATTCTCGGTCAATGCTGTACCGAGTGGTGCAACTGCATTTATTATCCCACTTTGATGTAATGATATAACATCCATATAGCCTTCAGCTAAAATAATCTTCTTTGCACATGCAGCTTTAGCAAAATTCATTGCGTATAGATGCTTTCCTTTTTGGTAAACAGCAGTTTCAGGAGAATTCATGTACTTGGGCTGTGAAGAATCCAACACTCTTCCACCAAAAGCAATTACATTTCCTCTTATATCAAATATAGGAAACATAATTCTACCCCTAAACCTATCAAAAACCTTCTTTGTATCTTCTTTGGTTAATACAAGTCCACTTTTAAAAATAGAAGAGTCACTAAAACCTAATGACTTTAAATGCTTATATAGTGTATCATACTTATCTTCTGCGTAACCTATACCAAATTTGATAATTGTTTGTTTATCAATTTTCCTATTTTCCAAATATTTAATTGGAATTCTGTTCTTTTCATTATTCAAATTATTATGAAAGAACCTAGCAGCCTCAATATTTATCTGTAAAAGTTCCTTCTTTAGTTTAGCTTTCTCTTCGTCCTGAATTCCATCATTATTATCCGGAATCTGTATCTTAGCCCTATCAGCAAGTAGTCTCAATGCTTCTGGAAAATCCAGATTCTCAATAGCCATAATAAAATGTATAACATTACCACCCTTGCCGCAACCAAAACAATGAAATATTTGTTTAACTGGTTCGACAGAAAAAGAGCCTGTTTTTTCATTATGGAAAGGGCATTTACCAAAATAATTTTTTCCTTTCTTATCTAACTTGACGTATTCAGATATTACATCAACTATATCATTATTGACTCTTATTTCTTCAATTAAATCTTCTGGGAAAAAATTTGCCATTATGTCTTACATTCCAATCTTGTTAAAAAATTATTATGCAAATATTATAAACACATCTCCTATTTTTTATTTTAGCTTTCGCCAAAAATCACTTAATACTTGTTCGACATTATTATTTAGAATCCTTCTTTTTTGATAATATTTTTAACACAAACAAAAAAGTATGCCGAAGGCATACTTAAAAAAGCAACTAGATTTTAGCTTGATTTCCAACTTTGTGATTCTAAACATATAAATAGTAATTAATTTTAAGCTATACAATCATAAATAACATCATAGACACTAACTGGAGTAACTGAATTTGCATGAAGTAGTTTGATAAGTTCAATCATATTTGTTTTTGAGGTTAGAACATCGCGTATTACAGCAGTTTCGGTCTCACCAGTATCTTTTGTCATATTAACCTGTACTCCATATGTACAAAAATCCTCATCCTCACTTGCTAATAAATAATATTCTAAATTGAGCTCTTTGTTCTCACATTTCAATGTCTCATTTAGTTCAAGTTTCTTTGAGCAAACTAGTTCCATTTTAGTACCTCCCCTTCATCTTTTGCATATTCAATTTACACAATCATTATATTATAAGGATAGTTTTTCATCTATACAAAAGTTTTTTGGTATTTCGACGACTTAGCATATAATTACCCTAAAGTCCAAAATATAAATGTCGAAGTATGCCATTTTATCAATTATTAACATTGAACTTCTAAATTAGAGGTGTTAAGATTTTATATGCTGAGTACATTTATTCAATAACAAAGTATTTTGTGATCTATAGGGTTATTTATTATAAGGGGGGTATACCATGAGTAGTAATGAGAATAAAAAAACTACTAGAATGGGCTTATTGGACTCTGCATTACGCAGCATGTCAGATTTGCCTAAAAAAATGCTTAAATACGCAACTCCAGCTACGCTGTGCTTGATAGCACTTGGTACTGCTTTATATGTTGCAAATAAAACTAGTAATAACTATAGCAGTGTGTTTGAGTTTACCACGACAACATTAATTACAAATAGTTTTTTTGTATTTGCTGAATTTATTATAGCTTCGTTAGTTCTTGATATTCTAATCAGAATGAAATCTCAATAAGCGGGAACTTAGCAGTAATAATGCGCATCGAATTAACCAGTAATTTAGACTTCTTAACTGTATAGAAACACAAAAAGAAAGGGCATCCGCCCTTTCTTTTTGTGTTTCTATATTAAATAATTTTATGCTTTAACAGGTTTTGCTTTGTTTTTCTTCTGACTTTCTTTCCACATTACATACAATGGACTAGCTATGAATATTGAAGAATAACATCCAGCAGCCATACCAATAATAAGTGGGAAGCTGAACTCTGCTATAGAACCAATACCATATATCTTAGCAAATACAAACACAGTAGTTATTGCTATTAAAGAAGTTACAACTGTATTTATTGATCTATTCAACGTCTGCATTATACTCTGATTAACCAATTCAGGAAGAGGTACTTTTTTAAGCATTCTGCTATTCTCTCTGATACGGTCATAAATAATGATAGTATCATTCATTGAATATCCAACTACAGTAAGTATAGCTGCAATAAATGATTCGTTCACAGGTAACTGGAATATCAAATAAACAGAAATCATAATGAAAATATCATGTAAAACACCTACTACAGCAAAAACTCCTGCAGAAAGTCCTGACATTACTTTAAATCTATACCAAACATACAAAATAATTAAGAAGAAAGCAATCAAGACTGCTTTTATACCGTTCTGCATTATTTCCTTACCAATGAATGGCTCAACACTTTCTTCATTGATAAGTGCATTATTAGCATCAAGCTTTAGTTCTGAAATAACAGCAGCTTTAACTTTTGAAAGCTCATCGTTTGTAAGTGTATCCTGACTACCTATACTAATTTTTATAACATCATAACTAGTGTTTGAAGCACTAGCATCATATGCTGTCGACTTTTGAACTTGAGCAGGCTTGTTAACTGTTGTTTTAACTAATTCTTCAATCTTACCTGTTATCTCTTGAGTATTTGCTTCAGTAAATGTATCCTTATTTGCCTTCATTTCAATTACAGTTCCGCCCTCAAATTGAATATCCAGCTTAAATCCATCAAATATAACATATGAAACTATTCCTGCAAGAAATATTAAAGCTGAGAGAATAAAAAAGTAATATCTTTTGCTATATAAATTAACCATTTGCTTTGCCTCCTCTCATACTTACTCCATATAACCAAGGATGCTTTGCTACATCCAAATCAGATACAGCTTTTAGCATAATTCTTGTAGCTGTTACAGCAGTCAAGAAACTTAAAATAACACCGATACCTAAAGTGTATGCAAAACTCTGTATAGGACCAGTTCCAAATTTTAAAAGAATTGCAGCTGCAATAAGAGTAGTTACATTTCCATCAAGTATAGCTGAAAACGCTCTCTTAAATCCTAAATCAATTGCCGTATGAAGAGTTTTACCATTTCTCATTTCGTCCTTAATTCTTTCAAATATAATTACGTTAGCATCTACTGCCATACCTATAGTAAGAATAAGACCTGCAATACCTGGTAGGGTAACTGTAATATGAATCCATGACAATGCTAAAATCTCTAACACAGTATGGGTTAATAATGCTATACTCGCAATTAATCCAGGTAATCTATAATAGAATATCATAAACAAACAAATCAAAATAAATGCTACTACAAAAGCATCTATACTAACTGAAAGTGCATTTGAACCAAGCGTAGGGCTAATATTGTTAACCTGCTTAGCTACAAGCTGAAATGGCAATGAGCCTGATTTGATGAGACCTGCTAAGTTCTTAGCTTCAGCTTGTTGTGCTTCTGATTTAGTTCCGCCAAGAGTAATACTAGCTTCTCCACCAGTAATTTGTTGAATAACATTTGGAGCACTTATGAACTTGTCATCCATAAATATCGCTATAGGCTTTCCAACCAATCTTCCAGTTGCTTCAGCAAACTTTGTAGCTCCAGAAGCTTTAAGCTTTAGGCTTACTTCATAACCTCCATTTTGCTGATTAATCGCTGGAGATGCGTTCTCAACATCATTTCCTTCAATAATAATCTTTCCTGTTGGCAAATAATTTCCAGAAGTATCTCTCTTACTTTCATCAACTTCTTGGAAGGTTAACTTTGCAGTCTGGCCAATTTCTTCAATTGATTTTTGTGGATCAAATGTTTCACCTTTTTTGTGAGGAATTTGTACTAAAACATATCCCTTTTGAGTATCAATTGTAATGACTTTATCAAAAACCATTTTGTCGTCTAATCTTTTACTTATAATAGTCTTAGCTGCTTCTAAATCTTCTGTAGACGGCAAACTACCATCTTTGGTAACTGCATAAAGCTTTGCATCTACCCCTCCCTGAATATCGATACCTGGACGGATATCATAAGCACCAGGTATATCAAAACCTAAGATAGACCCAAAAGCTGCTATCCAGGTCAGAATTCCGGTGATGATTAATATCGAGAAAAATTTAACTGCATTTCTTCCTCTCATTTGTTGAATTCCCCCTTGTTTTTTTATCCACTTACGACATTATATAACTCTGAAAAATTCTAGTCAATAAATATGTCTTATTATTCACTAGAAATTTACATTTAAAGTAATCTGTTTTCGTTAATAACTAATTCAAAATTCAGCTTCAAATACGTTGCTGCTCTCCTGCACATTGTCATTCTGGTGAGAAAAATCTCAAAATAATCCATAACAGGGCATATTTTAGTATCAATATGAAGCTGAAGTGTTGCACTTTTTTTGCTATTATCAACTGTCAGAATTGAACTATCAACGGCATAATTTACTCTGTCATGAATATCAAATGTTGAAAAATCTGTGTTTTGAACTCTTGACCTATGCACATCTGATTTGTCGGCTAAAATAAGTGCAGCTGAAATTATACTAACAGCTGTACCAGAATTTTCATCATGATTACCTATAGCAAGCATAATTTCACAAGTCTCTGAATATGGCATTCCCATTCTCAATAAGAGTTCATAAGCCATAATAGCACTTGAATGAGCATGATCCATACGGTTAATAGCATTTCCTATATCATGTAAATAGCCAGCGATTTCAGCAAGCTCACATTCTCTAGAGCTAAATCCTAATTCTAAAAGAATTTTGCCGGCATTCTTTGAAACATGAGTTAAGTGCCTTAAGGAATGCTCAGTATACCCCATCTCTCTCAGCTGTCTATCAGCTGTAGCTATGAGATATTTGACTTCTTCATTTTCTCTAACCTGTATAGGAGTAATCATTTTAACCTCCATATCGCTCTACACTATCTAATAATATATAATACTTTTCTTAGTATTCAAAATCCAATTAATAGATTATTTGTAAAACTTCAAAAGATTGATATATTCTTTAGCATTATTTTTAATTTCTTCAATTTCATGCTCTGATAAAACTCTTTTAATCTCTGCTGGACTACCGGCAATTAGGCTTCCATCTGGTATCTTTGTTCTTGACGTAACAACACTACCAGCTGCAATCAAGCAGTTATTACCAATTTCTGAATCATCAAGTACTATTGCACCCATTCCTATAAGTGTATTATTACCAATATGACAACTATGCAATATAGCGCCATGGCCTACTGTAACATGAGAACCTATTTTTACATCAGCACCTTTTTTGCAGTGCAGTATACAACCTTCCTGAATGTTAGTGTTTTCACCAACAACTATGCTGTCGATATCTCCCCTCAGAACTGCATTGTACCAAATTGTTGAATTCGCACCTAGAACTACGTCTCCAATAACAGTACTATTTTGTGCAACAAATGCAGTTTCATGAATTCGGGGTGTAATGTTATTAAAATCTCTTATCACAATGTGCTCCTTCTATTCCTGAGTTTTAATCCAGATTGCGCACTCAACTCTCTTTTTCTCGAGTTCACAACCTATCTTATATGGAACATTAATATCATTATTAAATTGATATGCGTTAGCCGCACATCCTCCACTGCAATAAAATTTTGCCCAACATTCTGAGCATTCCTTTTTAGAATAGACATTTGACTTCTGAAAATTCTTTTGAAAATCAGAGTTAAATACACCTTGATGAACATTACCCATCTTAAAATTCTCGTCACCAACGAACTGATGGCATGGATATAAGTCTCCTTCTGGTGTTACAGCTAAGTATTCATGACCAGAACCACAGCCTCCTAGCCTTTTAATAACACAAGGACCTTGCTTTAAATCAATCATAAAGTGGAAGAAATTGAACGCTTCATCAGTCTTTCCCCTCTTTACATATTCATCCGCAAGCATCTCATATTCAGAAAAAAGCTTTTCCAGATCTTGTTCACGTATATCATATCCAGAATCCTTTGCAGCAACAACAGGTTCAATTGATATCTGCTTAAACCCCTCATCTGCTAAATGCAAAACATCCTTGGAAAAATCAAGATTTTCTCTTGTAAAAGTACCTCTTACATAGTACTTGTCCTGATTTCTTGAATCTGCAAGATCCTTAATTTTAGGAAGAATACTGTCGTACGTCCCAGAGCCATCTACCCTTGGCCTCATTCTATCATTCGTTTCCTTGCGACCATCAATGCTAAGAACAACATTGTGCATATTTTTGTTTATAAACTCTTTGTTGTCTTCATTGAGTAAAATTGCATTGGTAGTAATTGTGAATCTAAAATTCTTACCCGTTTCTTTTTCTCTGATTCGCGCGTATTCAACTATTTGCTTTACAACATCAAAATTCATGAGAGGCTCGCCACCAAAAAAGTCAACCTCCAAATTACGCCTACCAGCTGACTTCTCGATAAGAAAATCAATTGCTTTTTTGCCCGTCTCAACATCCATCATTGTTCTGTGACCACCAAAGCTTCCGGTTGAAGCAAAGCAGTACTTACATCTCAGATTACAGTCATGGCAAATATGAAGACAAAGAGCTTTAACAACAGGTTTCCTTTCCCATGTTTTTATAGCTTCAGAATATGCATCCTCACTAAAAAGCAGTCCTTCTGATTCTAATTGTACAATCTCATCATAAGCATCTAAAATAGCTTGTCCATCGTACTTTTGTGACAAGGCTTCAATAATCTGCTCTTTAGATTTAGTCTTATACAAATCAACAACATCAAAAGCAGCAGCATCAAATACATGAACTGCTCCACTACTTATGTCCATAACTATGTTTGTATTATGCATTGTATACTTGTGAATCATTAAATAAGTGACCTCCAGTGTTTATGAACATTTAAAAAGTGAAAAGTGCTAAATTCAGACACCTTTCACTATTTTGTTTATTCATATACAAATATAAAATTTTAACCTTTTACTTGTTTTCGCAGCTTTGATTTGCAACTGTACAAGAAGTCTTGCAAGCTGATTGGCATGAAGTTTGGCATTCTCCACAGCCACCTTTTGCAAGGCTATTTTTTAAAGTAGCAGCATTAATTGTTTTAATATGCTTCATAATAAATACCTCCTATTAATTTTCTCAGCCGATTATAGCATATTTAGATAGTTTTGAAAAGTCATTTTTTCCAACATAACCTTATCTAAAGTTTATTCCCAAAATGCCACCTATGCAGCCTACAATTGCTCCTATAACAAATGTTAGAAGTACTTGAACATCTAACGCAAAGTTCATGAAAACTATACTGCTGGCTAAATACAAAATAGCCACATATAGAACTCCTACAAAGCAGCCATTCATCCAACCTTTATTCTTAACATTTTTAGTTGAGTATGCTGAAGCTACCAGCACACTAATTACAGTAGTAATAAGAACAGCTATATAAGTATATTTTTCAGGAAAATCTGTATAAGTCAAAAACAAAGCAAACGCTAAAAAACAGGGTAATGTAATAAGGAAAGATAAAATCAATCCTTTAACAACCCTCATTAGGTTTACGTGTTCATCAAGTGACTTTTTTAATCCAGTTGTCTGTCCAGCCATAGTGTACCTCCACAAAATATTATAGAATGTCTTCTATATATTTTATTTTTGAGGCTTCCTACTTAGAACAGGTGGTAACTAAAATAATTTCAAATTAATTAACCCTCAACTGGTTTTACAACGTCTTTTACTGCCCAACGTTTAATAAGAATTTTTGTCTTATCAATACCAGATTCGATAGTAATTTCATCGTCTTTTATGTTAACAATCTTACCACAAATACCGCCGATAGATGTAACAGCCCATCCAACCTGCAATGAATCTAGTAATGCTTTTGTCTTCTTCTCTTTCTTCTTTTGAGGAAGAATGAGCATAACATACATAAGACCAAAAAGTACAACCATAGGCAGAACAAGTCCTAGTATTCCTTCCATAATTAACAAAACCTCCTAAAATATTTATTTAACACAGTAAAAACTGTATTAATCATAATTATTTTGTGTAGCCATATTTAAGATAAAACTCTTCTCTAAAGCTACCCAATCTATCCTCCATTATAGCTTGTCTCACTTGTTTCATCAAGTTAATTAAAAAATATAAATTGTGCCACGTTGTGAGTCTGAGGCCTAAAACTTCACCGCATTTAATCAGATGCCTAATATAGGCTCTAGAATAATTCCGGCACACATAGCAATCGCAGTCTGGATCAAGCTTTGAAAAATCTCTAGAATACTTTGCATCACGAATAATCACTCTACCATTATTCGTTAGAACTGTACCATTTCTACCTATTCTAGTAGGGAGTACACAATCAAACATATCAATACCTCTGATAGCACCTTCTATCAGGTAATCAGGAGAACCTACTCCCATTAGATACCTTGGCTTGTCAGCTGGCATTAAAGGTGCTGTATAGTCAAGTACCTCATACATTAGCTCAGCAGGCTCACCAACGCTGAGACCACCTATAGCATAGCCTGGAAAATTTAAATCCTTTAGTTGATTAACACTCTCTATTCTTAAATCCTTGTACATTCCACCTTGAATTATCCCGAACAAAGACTGCCTCTCGACATCTTTGTGTGCGTCCTTGCATCGTTTAGCCCATCTTGTAGTTCTCTCCATGGACTTTTTTACATAATTGTATTCTGAAGGGTAAGGTGCACATTCATCAAATGCCATTATAATATCAGCACCTAAATCGTTTTCAATCCCCATTACTGATTCAGGTGTAAAAATATGCTTTGAACCATCTATATGGGATCTAAAAGTAACACCCTCCTCATTTATCTTTCGGAGCCCGCTTAAGCTGAACACCTGAAATCCACCACTATCAGTAAGTATAGGTCTGTCCCAGTTCATAAATCCATGTAAACCACCTGCTTGCTTGACAATATCCTGCCCAGGTCTCAAATAGCAGTGATACGTATTGCTTAGTATAATTTCAGCATTAATCTCCTTCAATTCCTCTGGAGACATACCTTTTACTGTTGCCAATGTACCAACAGGCATAAAAATTGGAGTCTCAAAAGACCCGTGAGGAGTATGAACTCTCCCCAGTCTTGCCCCTGTCTGTTTACAGGTTTTAATTAATTCATAAGTAACTGCAGCCATAAAAATTCCTTCCTTAAGTTAAAGTAATTTTATAAAATAATGTTCATGTTCCATATTAATGTTCTTAAGAGTACCAGCTATATCAATGGGTAAGCTTGGTAGAAATAATTACTTAAATTAGTAGGTGAAGCGAAGTATTTTTGCCGTAAAACCGACACGATGTCGGTTTTAGCATCAACCCGAGACATGATGTCGAGTTTGTGCGACGGCTAAAATGCTGAGCTGAACCGCTTCTAATTCAAGTAATTATTTAGCACTTTACAAGTATAAGTGCAACTAGGCTTCTGCCGGCGCCATTTGGCTTGGCACAAGCTAAGTTTTCTTTATGAGCAACCCCATTGATATAGATGGTACTCATATCAGTACTAATTTTGGAAGCTACAACATTATTTTACACTTTACAAGTATAAGTGCGACTAGAGTTCAGAAAACTTCATCTGAACTAAGTCTACTTTATAAACATTGCGTCTCCGAAACTAAAAAATCTATATCTTTCATTTACAGCTACAGAGTATGCATTTAGAACATTATCTCTTCCTGCTAATGTGCTCACTAACATTATAAGTGTAGATTCTGGTAAATGAAAGTTTGTAATAAGCCTGTCCACAATCTTGAACTGATAACCAGGATATATGAAAATGTCAGTCCAACCATCACAGGCCTGTAGTTCCCCATTTCGTCCTACAGTCTCTAAAACCCTACAGCTTGTAGTCCCAACAGCCACCACTCTATTACCCCTATTCTTAGTAGCATTAATTGTATCACAAGCAGCTTGATCTATCGAGTAGTATTCCGAATGCATTTTATGCTTTGTGATATCATCTACTTTGACAGGTCTAAAAGTTCCCAATCCAACATGAAGCATAACATATACTATATTGACACCTTTACTTTTTAAAGTCCTTAAAAGCTCCTGTGTAAAATGCAAACCTGCTGTTGGTGCAGCCGCAGAGCCATTATATTTTGCATATACTGTTTGATATCTCTCAGGGTCATCTAGCTTTTCTGTTATATATGGCGGCAAAGGCATTATTCCAACCTTGTCTAGTATCTCTTCAAATACTCCTTCATATATAAACCTAACCAGCCTATTTCCTTCTTCAAGCACCTCTATTATTTCAGCCTTCAATTCACCATTTCCAAAAACAAACCTTGCACCGGGTTTTGCCTTTTTTCCTGGTCTTAAAATGACCTCCCAGTCGTCTTCTTTCACTCGTTTTAAAAGAACAAATTCTATTTTACCGCCGCTTCCCTCTTTTTCACCAAGTAATCTTGCTGGAATAACTCTAGTGTTATTTAAAACAAGGCAATCGCCTTCATTAAAATAGTCCACAATATCCTTAAAAACTTTATGCTCTATTTGACCTGTCTTCTTATCAAGCACCATTAACCTAGACATATCTCTCTTTTCGATTGGATGTTGTGCTATAAGTTCTTCAGGTAAATAATAATTAAAATCGTGTAAATTCACGCCTAAAACTCCTCCAAATATACCTTCGAATATTTATTCATATATTATATGTAAAAATGTTTAGAAATAACAAAATGATAAAACATTCGAATAGATAAAATAATTATTCTCATTTTCTCAAATACGTATCAAATAATCAATAATTATCATACATTATAATTGTTTATATTACAAATACTTATTGCCATCTATAATGTTTTTTTGTATAATTTATCAGATGTCTAAGATTCAGAGGAATTTAATTTCCACTGTATCCCATCGCTTGTTTTTGATATAATCCAATAAGAGTATACTCGGGAATGTCTCTTTTCGTTGTGATTAAGATAAGCTGGGTTGCCAACTGACTCAATAATCATTAGCACTACATAAGACATCCCCGTTCAAGTATAAAAATTTTATGACAAATGGATGGAGGATTCAATATGAAGGTAGCAAAATTTGGTGGAACCTCATTGGCAAATGCCGAACAAATAAAAAAGGTATGTGACATTGTTCTCTCAGATAGTGATAGAAAGATTATTGTTGTATCTGCACCAGGTAAAAGAGACAAGGGTGATACAAAGGTAACCGATTTATTGATAGCATGTGCTCAGAAGCATTTAGCTACTGGTGACGCAGCCACAGAACTTGATGCTGTAGTAAAGAGATTTAAAGATATTGCTGATGAGTTAAAGCTTAATAATGAAATAATAGAAGAGATTCGAATTGACTTAGAAAATAGGTTAAAACTAGACACATCCCACACAGGCATGTTTATGGATGCAATGAAGGCTGCAGGTGAAGATAACAGCGCTAAATTAGTTGCTGCATACTTAAATAGCATAGGTAAAAAAGCTCAATATGTTAGCCCTAAAAATGCGGGTTTGTTAATGAGTAGTGAGTTTGGTAACGCTCAGGTATTGCCAGAATCTTTTGAAAATCTCAAAATGTTAAATGACATTGATGGAATAATTATTTTCCCAGGCTTTTTTGGCTATACTGTCGAAGGTAATGTGGCAACCTTCCCTCGTGGTGGTTCAGATATCACAGGTTCCATATTAGCTGCTGCTTTAAAGGTTGATCTTTATGAAAACTTTACTGACGTAGATGCTGTATATGCAGCGCATCCTGGTTTAGTTCACAATCCAGTTGCAATTTCCGAGCTGACTTATAGAGAAATGAGAGAATTATCATACGCTGGTTTCTCTGTTTTACATGAGGATACATTGATTCCTGTCTTTATGGCTGGTGTACCTGTATGTATTAAAAACACAAATAATCCTACTGCACCAGGTACAAAAATATCTCTTACAAGAAACTATTCTCCAAACCATCACGTTGTTGGTATTGCTAGTGATGCTGGCTTTTGCTGTATATATGTCAGCAAATTCATGATGAATAGAGAAATAGGCTTTGGTAGAAAACTTCTTCAAATATTAGAAGAAGAAGGTATTTCTTATGAGCATACACCTTCTGGTATAGATAATATATCAATAATTTTAAAACAGAGCCAATTAAAAGAAGGTGTTGAACAGAAAATTCTTGACCGCATAAAGAATGAATTAAATTGCGATGATGTAACTATAGACCATGATTTAGCACTCATAATCATTGTTGGAGAAGGTATGAAAAATACTGTTGGAACTGCATCAAGAGCAACTACCGCTTTAGCTAGAGCTTCAATAAGTTTGGAAATGATAAACCAAGGTTCATCTGAGGTTACAATGATGTTTGCTGTTAGCCAGAGTGAATCAAATAAGGCAGTTATTTCTCTATATAATGAATTTTTCCTCAGTAAGTAGTTTTGTAAAAATCTTTATGAATAGGGTAGTACAAAACCGCTAGTAAATAGTTAATAGTAACAAATGAATAGTTTATGTGCGCCGACTTATGTCGGCGTATTTTATTTAACCAATAGTCTTGATTTAATAAAATCAGGCCGACTGTAAGTCGGCCTTCGATAACTTTTCATACTAACTTATTCGCTTTTAACTGACTTTAATGAACCCTAGTTGACAAAAGTCAACTTTCTATAACTACTCATTCTACTTATTCTACTTATTCACTTTTAACGATTCACTCTTACTTATTTACTTTACACTTATCACTAGGTTTTGATTATGATTTTTATATTCTACTTCTTTAATTCAATTATCGTACCTGGATAATAATGCTCTAGTATTTTGTCATAGGTGTAGCCGGCTTTTGCATAACCCTTTGCCCCCTCTTGGCTCATCCCTACTGCATGTCCCCAGCCTTTTCCAACAAAATGATACTCAGATGGGCTTACAGGAACAGTTGTACTTGCTCCATCAGCACTTACAATGGTAACCTTTTGGGCAGGATCAGTGTAGGTAGTTTCTCCAGTTGCAGTGATTACTTTTACTTGGCTTAGCGTTGTATTAACATCCTCATTGTTAACAGAGACATTTATATTAGCATTAGTATCTATTGTGAACCACTGGCTGTATAGGCCTAAAAAGGTTCTACATCTATCCTTTGATATAATTACTCCTTCGGGATTTAAAGTTCCTTTAACAATGATTTCTATAGGTCTCCCTGCTTCAGAATACTTAGTAATTTCCATACCAGTTACTGTTCCAATATTATAACTCTTCAATTTCTGACTAATTTCATCTATGGTAAAAGTCATATCCCAATTATATTTATATGATTGACCTGATTCATATTCGTCCTCAACACTTTGTAGGTAAGGAATGTCTGTTTTCCAAACATTTACTGCGGCCTCAGTTTTTCCGCCACTTGATGAAAAATACAGAGTTTCAGCTAATGCACCGTTATAAGTTACCACCATATCCTTGGTATCATCAACTACTTTATTAGTGATTGAACTCTCAGAATCATACCCTTTATATACATGACAATCAGTAGTTGAACAAAGATTAAATCCATATTTAGCATGTTTGTTTATTGATATATAGGTGTATGTTCTTGCTGCTATAGCCTGAGCCTTTAGTGCCTCAACAGGTGCTAGTGCCTCTAATTCATTTGGAACGACTCCATACAAGTATTCTTCTAGTGGTAAGACGTTGATTATCGTCATATCACTTCCCGTTTTTCTTAGAAACTCTACTTGTCCTCTATAGGAGTTTAGTTTTCCAGTACCAATTTTTATTGGATTAGGATTTTCAGTTGATAACGACTTACCTCTTAAAAGATTTTTTTCTGATGCATACATAAACTTAACATTTCCAGAGCTGTCTACACCATAAATTCTTGTATCCACTTGCTCAATTAAAGTATATGTATTTGCGCCAAGCTTTGCCTTAACATTTACCAATTCTGCCTCAGCTGCTGCTTTGCTAATATAAAAGCCAGTCCAAACATTCCAACCTGTATCAGTGTATACAGGGTATGCATCTATGCCTTTTTGTGTATAGCTTTGAAGAATTGGTAGTGTTTCTTTATATGTATTATAAGTGTTTTTGATTTGAATATGAAACGGACCAACATTTGGATTACTAGTTGCATCAACAGGTGTATACTTTAAGTCATTATTTGTATAATAGCCATCTTTTCTGATAGTTATTACTTCACCTGTACCTGAATCATAAACAGGATAATAATTATTGGCTACAGAATCAAAAGCATTAAAGGATACCCCATTATCAGCACTAATATCAATTTGACTTTTCGCAGTTGTTGCAAAATACAAACCAATCTTTACTGTTGGATTGGCTACTGCATAAGTATTTGGACTATTAATGCAGGAAAACATCAAAAAAAGTATAACTATGCTTAAAAATAAGCAAATTTTCTTCATTAGTAAACAAACTCCCTCTATATTTTATTTCGAATAATTGTTTTCGACAAGTTTTATACCACTTCCTCCTTGCAGGCACAAAATGTAACAATAATGAAACATCAAGAATATAATATAAATTATTTGACACTTTAAATCAGTAATGATATTATTAAAAAAAAATGAATAGACTTTAGATAGAGGTGCGTTTTTTAAAAGTAAGAACAATGAAGATTTTTGGGGTCTTGTGATTTGTTTTTGAAAGGAAAAAACGCCGAAGGCATTACTTACCCAATTTAATTAGTAAAGCCTGGTTTCAAGGTTAATAGCTTTGTGACTGTCATCATTTTATGTGGTGGAGCGCTATCTGTTTATTATAATTTTATTAATTATAATTACTAAAACAGACGTTAGCTCTCAAAGCTAACGTTTTTTATTTATTAAAGAAAGGGTGTATTTGTATGAAAAAAACAATTTTTACGGGTTCAGGTGTTGCAATAGTTACCCCATTTACCGATGAAGGTACTGATTACCAAAAGCTTTCAGAGTTAATTGAATATCAAATTAAAGAAGGTACTGATGCAATTGTCATTTGTGGTACAACTGGTGAAGCTTCTACCATGTATGACGATGAGCATAAAGCAGCAATTAAGTATACTGTTGAGAAAGTTAATGGAAGAGTGCCCGTTATAGCAGGCACTGGCAGTAATTATACTACCCATGCTGTAGAGCTTAGTAAGTATGCTCAAGAGGTTGGTGCAGATGCTATTTTAACTGTAACACCATACTATAACAAAACAACTCAAAAGGGATTGTATGAGCATTTCAAGCTTATAGCAGGAAGTATTAAAATCCCAGCAATACTTTACAATGTGCCATCAAGAACAAACTTAAATATTGCACCAGAAACTGTGAAAGCCTTATCACAGATAGACAATATAGTTGCAATTAAAGAATGCAATCTTTCACAGGTTGGAGATATTGTAAATCTATGTGGAGATGATATTACAGTTTATTCTGGAGAAGACGGTGCTATTGTTCCCTTCCTCTCAATGGGTGCAAAGGGTGTAATTTCTGTTATGGCAAATATTATTCCAAAGGAAACTCACGATATAGTAGCTAAGTTCTTGGCTGGTGATATAGAAGGCAGCAGAAAATTACAATTGCAAACACTAGATTTGATAAAAGCTCTATTCATTGAGGTTAGCCCTATTCCAATAAAAGCAGCAATGAATTTGCTTGGAATGAATGTAGGTAGCTGTAGACTTCCTCTAGTTGATATGACAGATAAGAATTTTGAATTTCTTAAGAATGAATTGAAAAAGTACGGTTTACTTACTTAAAACAGTATTTTAAATGAAACAGTAATACTAAATAGTAAAAATACGATTTTAAGACTTCAACAATTATTATGTTATTTTTAGTGGTTATAAATAACTTATTTTATAGATTAGGATGTGAAATGCAAATGATTAATATATTACTAAGTGGATGCAATGGAAAAATGGGTCAGGTAATTACCAGACTTTCAGATAATTTTAGTGGATTAAAGATTGTTGCTGGATTTGACATAAACAATAACATTAGCAACCCCTACCCAGTTTTTACCTCATTAAATGACTGTAACGTAAAGGTTGATGTTATTATCGATTTTTCAAATCCAAAAGCATTTTATGGATTAACAGAGTATGCACAGGAAAAACGCATTCCTATTGTAGTAGCTACAACAGGCCTATCTCCAGAACAGACTAGTACACTCAAGAATGATGTATCAAAAAGAATTCCAGTATTCTTCTCCGCCAACATGTCTCTTGGTGTAAATTTACTTATTGACCTTGTAAAAAAAGCTGCAAAGGTACTGGAAGGACAATTTGATATTGAAATAATTGAGAAGCATCACAATCAAAAGATTGATGCACCAAGTGGTACTGCACTTGCAATTGCTGATGCTATTAATACCTCACTTGATGAAAAGTGTGAATATACTTATGATAGACATTCAAGAAGAAAAAAGCGTAGCAAGCAGGAAATTGGCATACATGCTGTACGTGGTGGCACAATTGTTGGCGATCACTCTGTTATTTTTGCAGGTAATGATGAGATTATTGAAATAAATCATACTGCTACGTCAAAAGAAATTTTTGGTGTTGGTGCATTAAAAGCATCTATGTTTCTTGCTTCAAAGCAACCTGGTCTATACTCAATGACAGACCTTATTGCTGAAATCAACTAATTCTTAGATTTAGATATAGAGGTAATGGTTTTGTCTCTATAAATCTTAAAAATTGTTATTAAATAAACTTGTTTGATTTATTATATTAAATTTTGGGGAGGAATTTCTTATGTCAAGCAATTCAGTTACAAGTATTAATACCGTGTATAATGTAGCACTCGTGACCGTAGACAATCTTCCAAATGATATGCTCCTTATTTCAAACATATTTAGTAAAATTGCTAGTGAAAAAATTAATATCGATATGATTAGTCAGGCTCCACCCTATAAAGGAAAAATAAATATTTCTTTCAGCCTTCCAGCTGAGGATATTGTAAAGGTTATCAGCTTGCTAAATTCATTTAAAAATACCATACCAAATCTAAGGATAGAGATTGACTCAGATAACACCAAGATTTCTGTTTTTGGAGAAGCAATGAAGAATAAACCTGGTGTTGCGGCACAGTTGTTTATGCTGCTGGCTGTAAATGAGATTGAGGTAAAACTAATCACTACTTCTGAGGTTGAAATATCATACCTCATATATGAAAAGGATATTGATAAGGCTATCTCAGCTATAAAGCAGGAATTTAAAATATAATCAAACCTTCTGAACATGTGATAATCAGACAAAAAAGGTGCTATCTCACAAGCTCAAATTAAGCTTATAAGATAGTACCTTTTTTAATATGTTTACTATTCTAAATCATCATCACTTGGTAAGGACTTAACATCTGAATTATCGTCTATTTCATTATCCTTATTAATATCAAATTCTTTTTTGTAAAAGCTTTCACCATCATCTTCATCTTCGTCTTCATCTTCATTTTCTTCAGGCAAAGTAGGATTTACAATAAATTTCCTAATAATTGGATTAACAAAGAAGTTATTCATTAGTCCTGTAAAGCTAGGTAATATAAGCACATATAGAATAAGTCCAATAAAAATATTGTAAAATGCTGCAAGTACTATTGCTACATTTAAAATTAACATTAAAAAGTTAGGTAATAATTTCAATATTGCAAAAATAAAAGCATTCTTATAAATATTTTTTACACTAAGATTAACAGTTACTAGCATTGGATATATATAAAAGTGCATCATTACAAAAAGAATAAGTGTTACGATTGTAAACGATGCTGCAGCAACTGAGAGTATACTCGAAAAATTAGTGTAAAAGTTTATTGCTATCCCAAGTAAACATAATACAAGAATATCTATACCAGTAATAGCCATTCCCTGCTTAAAGTTCTTAACAAAATTCTCTTTGAAATCCCACCAAATAAAGGAATGCTCTTCTCTTGAATAATTTCTCAAAATATACGTAAATCCTGCCTGAACCGGTCCTATTGTAATAAGTGACAACGTAATCATTAGAACAGACAAAATTAGCTTAATGAACAAATCAAGAAATATACCATTCTTAGCATCGGCACCACTAAGAAAAATATTTGTTAATTTTTGAATAAAAACTGATGAAATAAAATATGCTATCAATAATGCAGGGATACTAAATAATATATACATTAAATTAACTTTAATCAAATGCCAAAACTTACGTTTTAACACCTCAAAAAAAACAAAAAATGCTGGCTTTTTTGGTGCATCTTTATCTACTCCTGGTCCTGGCTTATTATAATTTGTACTAAATAACCCCACGTCAACTCCCCTTTTCTTATTGTTATAAGTAGTATTGTACCAGTGAAAACAGCTGACTACAACACCTTTATTCAAAATATATTTTAATTTACAAAATGTTAATTTATCTCACGCTTGCAGTAATTTTGAATTAATATAACCCGAAACCATTAATTTTAATGTAGTTCAGTACATTTATTTTGTGTATAATGCATTTTGTTTTTGTGTATTTTTAAAGTTACAGACTTAAGTACATATATTATTTGCAATTTTGTTGCTATGAAACATTTTTCAGATTAAAATTTTTTTAAATTTATTGTTGACAACATGTAGGTTATGCTAGTATAATCATACTTGCTGATGCGAAAGCAAAGCAAAATTCTATATTAATGCGACTGTGGCGGAACTGGCAGACGCGCACGTTTGAGGGGCGTGTGGGAGACCGTATGGGTTCAAGTCCCATCAGTCGCACCAAAAGAAAAACTACTGGATTTGATTCAGTAGTTTTTCTTTTGTGGCATTTATTGTCTAGTATGCTCTGGTACAAGAAATGCCTGAATCTATTCCTAAACTTTACTGATACGTTAAATGTATCCTTCTGCACATTTTCCTTTGAAATGTCATAGAGCTTTTCATCTTTTTATCCAATTGTTCACCTTCCTTATTGGTAAAGACGTCTTCCACTTGTTCTAAATCCCTTAAATCTAATCCTGATATATTCTAAAAATCTTTTTAAACGCGGTACTCACAAAATACCGTATATAGGCATACCGATATATGTAGCGATTTTGTAAGATTTTGTGACTTCTCTTTTTTGTTGTATCTTTTATTCTGAATCAAAAAAAGGAACAAAAAATTATCAATTAAAAGTATTATTATGTTAAATTGAGGTCAAAATATATCAAATGCATACCAAAACAAGGCTGAAATATGAGTACATTAACATAGTATTTCGAACTACGTACAGCAAAGAGATATCAGAGTTTTAGATAATATATTTGCCGATATAAGTATACTTTTAGTTAACACATTAATTTTAAGGAGGAGCCATTTTTTGGAACAGAACGAAGTAACAAAAAAGGAATATCAAGGCGATGACAAATTACTGCTGGGTATGGTCTTGGGTGTTATTACTTTCTGGCTTTTTGCTCAGACAACTTTAAATATTGCGCCAACAATGCGTACGGATATGGGCATTAATGTGAATAGCATGAATATCGCTGTTAGTATAACAGCTCTGTTTTCAGGTATTTTTATTGTTGTATTTGGAGGCTTGAGCGACAGGTTCGGCCGTATAAAAACAACAAAGCTGGGACTTATTTTAAGCATGCTAGGTTCGTTGTTAATAGCCGCTTCACCAAAAGGAACCGCATTTTTTTTGATGTCAGGACGTATAATACAAGGCCTTTCTGCAGCTTGCATTATGCCAAGTACACTTGCATTGATTAAGGCATACTACATTGGTGCCGCACGTCAGAGGGCAGTCAGTTTCTGGTCCATTGGCTCCTGGGGCGGCTCCGGTCTTTGCTCGCTTTTCGGAGGCATTCTTGCATCAACCGTTGGATGGCGCTGGATTTTCTGGATTTCTATTGGTGTTGCAATAATTAGCTATATGCTAATCAGAGGAACACCTGAAAGCAAGAACCCTCCTAGTGATAAAAATAAAAATTTCGACTATTCTGGAGTCCTTTCTTTTATGGTCGGAATGGTGGCCTTAAATATTGTAATTGGCCAGGGATCCAGAATTGGCTGGTCAAGCCCTGTAATTTTGGGACTTATCATATTAGCAGTTCTTGCTCTAATCATATTTTTTATAATCGAAAAACGCAGTAAGAACAGTTTTATAGATTTTAATCTATTTAGCAATAAAACATATACAGGCGCTACAATTTCAAATTTCCTGCTAAATGGAGCTGCCGGGACCTTAATAGTTGCATTGACATTGGTACAGTTGGGGGCAGGGCTTACTTCTTTCCAGGCGGGATTGCTGACAATAGGCTATTTAGTTGCCATTCTATTGACAATAAGGGTAGGTGAAAAATTGCTGCAAAAATGGGGTGCCAGAAAACCGATGATTTTAGGTTGCTTAATTACGGGCACAGGCATTTTAATGACATCATTTACATTTATTTTAGCTAGACAATATATGGTGATTGCCGTAATTGGTTTTACACTCTTTGGTATAGGCTTAGGTTTTTATGCAACACCATCTACGGATGCTGCCTTATCCACTGTTCCTGCGGAAAAAGCCGGCTCAGCCTCGGGAATTTATAAAATGGCATCCTCCTTAGGCACTGCCTTTGGTGTGGCTATTTCAGCATCAATATTCACAGGGCTTAGCAATGGCTCAGTTAGGTTCTCAGGAAGTTTTTTTTGGGGTAGAACTGACAATATTCTGATTCGTTATGGGGCGGCCATAGCCTTACTCTATAATCTTGGCATGGTGATTGTAGCGATTATTTCCATAATGACGACAGTACCAGCCGGAAAGCCAGATACAAAATAGTAATCTGTAACATTTATATCCTGTTATGCATATATTTTAACGAAATGCCGCAAGGAGAAAATAGCATGAAAAAAGAAGATTTATCAGCATACATTGAAAATCATGCAAAAGAGTTGTTTTCTATTGCACAAAATTTATTTAATAATCCAGAAATCTCACAGGAGGAAGCAAACTCATCTGAGGTTTTTAAAAAGCTTCTTAAAAAAAATGGATTTAGAATAAATGAATTTGAACAGAAAGAGCTTAAAAATGCTTTTTATGCAGAATTTGGTAATGGTCATCCTGTAGTAGCTTTGCTGGGTGAGTATGATGCTCTTCCAGGTTTATCTCAGGTCGGTGGGTATAAACAAAAAAAGGCTGTCAAAGATGGAAGTCCTGGCCATGCATGTGGCCATAATATGATTGGAACCTGCGCTTTTGGGGGTGCAATTGCAGCTAAGAAATATTTAGAGGAAAGCGGGCAGACAGGTACTATTAGGTTCTACGGCTGCCCCCAGGAAGAATTGCTGAATGGTAAGGTACTTATGGCAAAATACCATGCTTTTGATGGCTGCGACATGGCATTTAGCTTCCATCCATGGGATGCCAATATTCCGGTCTCCAAGGGCTTCCTAGCCATGAACAATATGAAGTTCCACTTCACAGGAATTTCTTCTCATGCAGGACAGGCTCCGGAACAGGGACGCAGTGCGCTAGATGCAGTGGAACTTTCCGATATGGGCGTAAACGTGATGCGTGAACACATTATCAGCTCCGCCAGGATTCACTACATCATAACAAATGGTGGCCAGGTACCCAACATCGTACCAAAAGAAGCCGCTTCGTGGTATTACGTAAGAGCTCCTCATCGCAACGATGTGGTAGATATCACTAATCGTGTAATCAACTGCCATAAAGGGGGTGCGTTAATGACGGATACAACACTTGAGTATGAGATTTCAGGCGGTTGCTATGAGCTGTTGGCAAATGAAGTACTATACGACTTGGCAAGAAAGAATTTTGAAGAGGTAGAGATGTGCCAGTATACCGAAGAGGAAAAGGAACTTGCCAAAGCTCTTACAGAGTCACTTCCTCCAGAACAAGTGAAAAAAGAAAGAGAGAATATTGGCTTAAAAGACGATTTGAGTTATATCCACAATGGAGTTATTCCAAAAGAGCTGTCGGCGTACTACACTATTACAGGTTCGTCTGATATCGGTGATGTAAGCTGGCTTATGCCATTAAGTACGATATTTACCGCAACCTGGCCAATTGGAGTCAATGCACATACTTGGCAAGCTGCTTCGGCCTCTGGACATACTCTAGGACAAAAGGGAATGCTTTATGCGTCGAAAATCATGGCAGGTATGTTCTATGACGTTATTAATAATGCTGATATCCTCGAGAAAGCACAAACAGAGTTCAAGCAGCGTACAGCAGATAGGCCTTACAATTGTCCAATAAAATAGGGGTGGAGTTTTTTTCTCGATTACTGTCAGTATTGATTTAGGAACAACTTTTTGATACTCCTTGATACTCCTAAAAAGTTTGTCGATTTAATGCACTTGAAGCAGGTAACTTGTTAGTGTAAAATAATTTAATATAGAACTATAGTCCTATAACATTATCTTGAATAACTCTAGAGGCAAGGAGACAATTTAATGGCTGAAAATAATTCAGGTTTATTTGATAATTTAAAAGATTTAGGATTCAATGATCTTAATAATATATCATTATATACTAATAAAGATGAAAATACGAAAAGCAATATAAGATTTGTGAAGAAATCTAGTCCTGCTGATTTTGTATATGAAAGAAAAGTTGTTTGTCCAGTTTGTAATAAAGATATTCGTATAAAATCCGTGAAAACCTCTGGAATACGCGTGATTTCTCGTGAAACTGATTTTATGACAATTTATGATGAGCCCAACCCATTATTTTATGATGCATGGATGTGCTTACGCTGTGGATATACTGCCTTATCGAGCAAATTTAATACAATCACCGACAAACAAATTACATTAGTAAAGCAAAATATAACCTCTAAATGGAATTGTAATAAAAGCTATCCGACTGTTTATACAGTGGATAACGCAATTGAAGCACATCAGATGGCACTATTAAATACAGTTACTATTCAGGCAAAGGATAGTGATAAAGCTATGATTTGCCTGAAATTAAGTTGGCTGTATAGAATAAAGCACGACGAGCATGGTGAAAAGAAATTTCAGCAACATGCTCTGCTAGGTTTCATTAATGCACTTGAAAATGAGCGGTTCCCTGTTTTTGGTTTGGATGAAACAAGCCTCGAATATCTGATTGGAGAAATATATCGCAGGCTCGGAGATAACTCAAATGCACTCCTCTGGTTCAGTAAAGTTCTGGGTAGCAGAGAGGCTAAATCAAGAATTAAGGATATGGCCAGAAATCAAAAAGACACAATAAACAAGCTGCAAGGTACATAGTTCCATATATGATAATAACACGTTATATAATAAATTAGCCTATATCGTTTTGATACAGGCTAATTTTATAGTTTTGATCCATATAATATTATCTTTCTTACAAATATATATCTGAAAACTCAACATTAATCCTATCTTCATAACATTCTGAGTCTATAATATATTGGGGACACTCTTTTAACTCCGTAATATCCATCTCCTTTATTGGAAGTTTTATTATAAATTCACTCCCCTCTCCTGGTTTACTCTCTACGCTAATCGTTCCACCGTGCAATTCGACAAAAGACTTGACCAATGATAATCCAATACCACTTCCTTCATGGTCTCTAGACAATATATCATTAATCTGATTAAATCTTTCAAATATCATTCCTATTTTTTCATTTGGTATTCCTATTCCAGTATCTTTAACAGAAATGAAAACCTCCATGTTCTTTTTATAAATACTTACAATAATTTTTCCATTTTTTCCTGTAAACTTAATGGCATTTGAAAGTAAGTTAAATAAAATTCTTTCAAATTTATTTTGATCTACAGATATTGTTTTCTCTTCTATATTTTTATTAAAAATTACATCTATGTTTTTTGCCTTAGCATATTGTGCAACAGACATAGTGATTTTCTCTACAAGGCGTACAATATTTAAATTTTGCAGCTGTAGTGTCATAAACCCCACATCAACTTTCGTAACATCAATAATATTATTAATGAGTCTTAATAGTCTGCTGCAGTTTCTCTTTACGGTTTTTATATAATTAAAATAGAATCTTTTATCTATTTCCGAAGCATTAGCTAACTTCATTTCAAAAAGCTGTGTTGCACTTTGAATAACTGTTATAGGCGTCCTCAACTCATGGCTTATATTGGCAATGAACGTATTTTTCGCATTATTAGCTCCCTCTGCTTGTAGCTTGGACTTTTCTAATTCTTTCATAATATTCTTACGCTCAGTAATGTCACGAACTACGATCATGTAACTGTCACTTTCTCCTATCGTTTCAGGTATTACCTTACTTATTTGTGCTGAATACCACAGTTCTTTATTATTTATCATTAGTGAAAAATCCAAAGGCTGTATCTCATTTTCATCTTCAAGCCTTTGTATGGAATTCTCCAACAAAAGGCTTACATTAGGCGGCAGTACTTCCCAGAAATTTTTTCCAATAAAATTCCTTATTAGCATATAACGCTCTTCACCTAAATGTTTATTACATGATGTAAATTTCTTTGAACCATCCAGAGTAAAAACAAAATCCTGCATCGAATTGAACAACCTGCTATATTTGCTATTAACACGAACATATTGTAGCTTTGTAATGCTGCTTTCAACCAGCGTTAAAACAAGGCTTTTATAATACTCCATAATACTTTTAACTTTATCTCTCGAAAAAATTGGAACTTTTTTTAGTGCTGTAATATATTCGTCTTCATCAAATCCAAACTCATGTGCCTGCTGAATGAAAACTTCAATATTTACACGCTCATCTTCATAGAAGAACTGTCCTAACATGACAGATGCTATGTACTCTCCCTCAACAATAATAGGCACCGATACCTCTTGTAAATTATTCATACACTTATAGGCTATAAAATCACTATTGTTAAATTCTTTTGCAGCACATTGATCGCTTATTTTACAATACTTTAAACTTGAGGGATTAATTCTATGAAATTTGGTACAAATATCCTGCCAACCAGTAGATACAATTATATTACCTTCTGCATCAATAATACCAACTGGAATCCCTGCTGCTGCATATAAATTATCCGCCATCGTTTGTAATGAATTTAAGTTGATTAGCTTTCCTAATGTCAATTTTTCCATCTAATTCACCTCATTTATGTCATGATATATGTAGGATTGATAACATTTAATTATTTCTAGTCCACTAATTTTTTTGGCACAAACAATAGACATAATTTCAGCTCCAAGCATATTTGCTATAGGTCCACCTTTAGCCATGAATAGATAAAATATTCTATTTCTTTCTGCTTCACCTAAACTCTCAAAATTTTCTTGTCCTTTTGCAATCACAACATCTGCACTGTAGAATATTTTTGAATTTTTCGGATACTCTATCTAGTACAGTTCCTAATGAGCCATTACCAAACACCAGAAGATACTTTTATATCTGGGAATTCTTTCTCGATATATTTTATAAATAATTTATTCAGGCATATTTCTCCGCAATTATCTTCCATTTTACTTTTTATTCATTATTAAGTCTACTACAAATGGGAGCGTATTTCCACATATTAACTTATATTATGCAAAATAAATTAAATATTTGTTATTAAATATACCAGCACTTATTAGAAGTATTTACATTTATTGACGAGAACGTTAAATATGTGGTAAAATATTCCCGTAAACCCGTGTTTATTGTGGTTAAAAAAGCAGTAAATGTTGATGACAACCTATTTGAGTTGTAATCTATAACGAATTTTATATCTGGAGGAATTGTAATGTATAAAGACGACAATTTTCTGAAACTTGGAATCGTGGGCTGTGGAGAACACAGTCATGAGCATATGAAAGCTGCAAAAGATGTGCCAGGGGTTAAAATCATTGCCTGCTGTGACATTCAAGAGGAACGGGCAAGAGCCTGTGCACAGCAATATGGCTGTACTAGCTATTATAGTGATCTTAAAACAATGCTTGAGTCAGAAAAATTTGATGGTATTATTCTATGCACATGGCCCATGCAACATCTTGAGCAGATTGAAATCTGCCTAAAAAAAGGCATTAAAAATATACTATGTGAGAAATCGCTTACTCTGTCAGCACAAGAAGCAGTTGCAGTTGGGGATTTGGTCCAACAAAGCGGTGCATTTCTGATGGAGGGTTGTAAATACCGACACCACCCTGCCATCCGCAAGTTAGAACGCATTTTATCATATGGGGATATTGGTAAAATTGACAGCATACGTGCGACCTTCAGCAATTATGAGCCCGAAGAATTGCAAAAGCAAGGTGCAGAACTTGACTGGCGCTATCGTAAAGATTGCGGAGGCGGCGTGCCATATGACTGGATGAGCTATCTTGTCAATGCTTGTAATCATTTCAGTGGCAGTGTGCCAAAACGTGTCTTTGCAAGCGGCACCGAAAGTAAACAGTACAAGGTTATTACCCGTCTTTTGGGAATGGTCGAATATGATAACGGCGTTGTCGCTTTCATAGAAAGCAGCAAAGAAGCAAACTTTAGTGAGGAACTGCAAATAACCTGTTCAAACGGCATTCTGCGTTTACCTATTGCATGGGGTATGTTTGGTGAGGTTAAAATAACACAAACACATCGCAAGCAGGATTGGGATTATATATTAACTGATAGCTATGAGATTGAGGAAGCCAACGCCTTTACTCTTCAGCTACAAAACTTTGTAGATGTCATCCGCGGCATAGCGCAGCCTGTATTGCCGTTGCACCAATCAATACAGAATGTGCAAGTTATTGAAGCGTTGGTTACCAGTCTTATGCAAGGGCGCATCGTCACACTGTAAAATGGAGTAAATACATCATTAAGTTGTATTAGGGGCTGTTGCAAAAACTATATCTGATACAATATAGTTCAAAGATTGTATAAATTGTATAAATAGTACTTCCGTACTATTTATACAATAAGTTCTTCTCGTATATTGTATTTAGTTTTGAAATAGCCCCTTTAATTAAACATCAAATTAATAAAATACTTCCTTTAATCAAGTTTCTGTTGCACTCTACCTATCATTCCACTTTTTAGGCAAATTTTGATTCCATGTGGATGTGTTGATGAATTTGTAATAAATTTGACACCTATAGTTTATTCTTATATATAACAAACCTTATTGCTCCATAGGTTATTTGCTCAGGCAACACCTCTTTTATTGCTTTTAGCTTTCCAGTTCCAACACTTTTTATTGCCTCTAGGATTTGGGGTTCAAGCTCTTTTGGGAAAAAGCTTTCAGAATCAACTTTCATACCTTTTTCAAGACAATCTATCAAATGTCCTTCAATAGTGTTTGTTGAAAGTCCTCGTTCAGTTGCAATTTCATCAATACTTAGTCCGTCTTTATAAAGTTCGTAGGTTGCCAATCTTGTATCAATTTTAGGCTTAGCCGTTTTAGCAACATGTGCTGTTTTTAATTTCATAGGTGTTTGATCATCAATCTCGAACTTATTTTCACCTATATAAGACTTAATGGCAGACATGAACTGCTCTCCATAATTCTCCAGCTTAAAGGCACCAACACCAGATACCATAAGCATATCTTCTTCACTGGTTGGACATTTCTTGCACATATCTTTAAGCGTTGCATCAGAAAAAATAACAAAAGGCGGCACATTCTGTTTGTCTGCAATTTTTTTACGAATAGCTCTGAGTATATCAAACAAACCATTATCAACAATAGTTTTCTCATTAACCACCGTCGCATTTTGCTTGCTGATTACCCTCTTTATAGTAACTTTTTTGTTACCCCTTAGTACCTCTAAAGCATTTTTGTTTAATCTCAATACAGGATATTGGTCTCCGTATAAAGTTATGTAACCATCTGCAACTAAGAATGATATTAGTTCTTTTATTGTTTCCTTTGAATAATCCTTCATTATTCCATAAGTGCTAAGTTTACCAAAACCCATTGTTCTAATTTTCTCAGTATTGCTACCTCGAAGGACATCCGCTACAACGACGCTTCCAAAACGCTCACCCATTCTTTTAATGCAGGACATAATCTTTTGGGCTTCAAGTGTAACATCTGTGCTATCAATATCGCTATTACAATTACCACAGTTACCACAATGCTCTGTAGTGTCTTTTTCCCCAAAGTAATCTAGAATATATGTTCTCAGACATTTGTCAGTGTTGCAATAGGCAACAATTTCATTGAGCTTCTGATATTCTCCAGTTTTGTCGGTATCTTCGCTCCCATTTTCTATAAAAAGCTTATTTGTTATAATATCAGATGCAGAGTAGAAAAGTATGCACTCCGCTCTTTCACCATCACGGCCTGCCCTGCCTGCTTCCTGGTAATAGCTCTCCATATTTTTGGGCATATTATAATGAATTACAAAGGATATATTTGACTTATCAATTCCCATACCAAAAGCATTTGTGGCAATCATTATAGGAATACGGTCACGTATGAAATCCTCTTGGTTATTAGATCTCTCGCTTTCGGATAAGCCTGCATGATACCTTGTTGCTAAAAAACCCTTTTTATTTAGCTTTTCATTAATTGTCTCTACTGTCCTTCTTGTAGATGCATACACAATTCCTGATTTACCCTTAGCATTACTCAAATAATTAAGCAATTGGTCAAATTTGTTTTCTGGTTTTAACACCTCGAAATATAGATTTTCTCTGTCAAAGCCAGTTGTTAGAGAAAACGGCCTATCAAGTTTTAATAACTTTATTATATCGTCTTTAACTATTGGCGTCGCAGTCGCTGTAAAGGCAGCTAGTATTGGCCTTTTTGGTAACTTGCTCAACATTTTAGGGATTTCCTTATAGCTTGGACGAAAGTCGTGCCCCCATTGTGACACGCAGTGAGCCTCGTCAACTGCCACCATTGAAACCTTTATTGACTGTATGAGTTCCAAAAAACTATCTGTTTCTAACCTTTCAGGTGCTACATATATGAGCTTATACATTCCTAACTTTGCATTTGCAACAACATCTCTGAATTCTATTATACTCAGTGAACTATTTATAAAAACTGCTTTAATACCAGTTTCACACAACGTGTCAACTTGGTCCTTCATTAAAGATATAAGAGGTGAGATTACAATTGTTACGCCTTCAAACATAAGTGCAGGTATCTCGTAACAAATAGATTTTCCTGCCCCTGTTGGCATTATAGCTAAAACGTCACTTCCTTTTAGTATTTGTTCTATAATCTCACTTTGTCCATTCCTAAAATCATCATAGCCAAAATACTTTTTTAATAATTCATTAGACTGCATTTTGTTCATATTTACCTCCAAATATATTAATAGTATAGCGGATATTTCGTTAATTTTAAAGAAGACTTAGCTCAGATGTAGTGTTCTGAGCTTAGCACTTTACAAGCATAAGTGCAACTAAGCTTCTACCGTCGCCTGTGGCTAGGCATAAGCTAAGTTTTCTTTATCGCCCCCACAGAAAGATGAAGAATTAAACTTTTAATCTTATTGTTACACTTATCATATTTTTAAATATATTTACAATATATTTATATATGTGTAATATTATAATATAATTTGCCATTTATATATTGTAGATTAAAGGAGTGTCTGAATGAAAAGAGAACTTATAAGGACTGATATTAGTAAATGTGAAGGTTGTAACTCCTGTGTATCAGCATGCCCTCAGACTTTTGCTAATAAAATCAGTAAAGATGAAAATGGAGATATAAAAATTTCTATTGTCACAGAAAACTGTGTTGCTTGTGGTGAATGTATAAAAGCTTGTCCCCACGATGCAAGATATTACGAAGATGATACTCAGGTTTTCTTGGATTCCTTAAAGAAAGGAAATGTAGGTATTATTGTGGCGCCCGCATTTATGCTCAATTATCCAACTGAATATAAAAAAGTGTTTGCCTGGCTAAAAAGTAAGGGTGCATCTCAAATCTGGGATACTTCATTTGGTGCTGACATAACTACAGTATTATATGTAAAAGCTGTAAAAGAAAACAAACTCAAAACTGTTATTGCTCAACCTTGCAGAACCGTCGTTGAAAGTATACAAAGGTACTATCCAAATCTTATTCCTTTTCTATGTCCTATTGGTAGTCCAATGCACTGCACAGCTGTTTATATGAGAAAAGAAGCACATTTCGGTGGTGAAATCTACGGATTATCTCCTTGTATAAGCAAAACAGATGAATTTGAAGCTTACGGCACAATTAAAGGCAATATAACCTTTAAGAAACTCATTGAAATATATCGGAAAGAGACAAACGGTAATTTTTCTCAGGAAGCAGATTTTGATTCTCCCAATGCACTTGTAGGCTTTTGGTATCCTACTCCTGGAGGCCTTAAGGAATCAGTGGAGCAAGTGTTTGGAAAAGTTTTTCATATAAAAAGAGTTGAAGGACCCAATGTAATTCAAAAGTATTTAAGTGAAATAAATAAAGATAGTCATAGCCTTCCTCTTGTTATTGATATTCTCAATTGTACAGAGGGTTGTATGGTGGGTACTGGTACTGAATACATTGGTCAAAGCATACATAGTCTTCCATCAGAAGATAAAATGGATGCTGCTTTGATAACCAAATCTAGTGACATATTAAAAACTAAAACTAACATATTTACGAAGACCTCTCCAAAAGATATAGTGAAGACGCTATATAATAAACTTAACGTTAGTGATTATATCGTCTCTTATCAAGATGAATCAAAGGAATTTTATAACTCTATAAATTTAGCCTCGAAAAATATAGAAACTGAATTTAAAGTTCTTCTTAAAGAAACTGAATTAGAAAAACATAAGAACTGTCCAGCTTGCGGATTTCACACTTGTGAAAATGCTGCTCTTGCAATGGCAATGGGTCAGAATGTTCCTGAGAGTTGTCGCGAATATTCTAGAAAGCAAGCGCATATTGAGCATAGCGCTGCAATTGCCGCAAAGGAAGAAGCACAAACAAGTGCCATTAGAGACAATGAGATTGCCAAAAATCTTAAAACATTTTCAGCCAATCTACAAATCAAAGTAAAAAATATAGATACTGTATTATCTGAAATTTCTACGGCTACTGACAGTAATACAACTGACGTATCTGAAATAACAGAAAAGATGTCTTCTATTGGTGAGCTCTTAGGTAAAATTACTGGGAGTTTGGATGATATCAATTATAGCTTTGAACAATATTCCAAGATGGGAGATACTATAATTAGCATAGCTGATCAAACTAATCTTTTAGCTTTAAATGCTCATATTGAAGCTGCTCGAGCTGGAGAAGCAGGTCGTGGGTTCGCTGTTGTATCAGATGAAATTGGTAAACTTGCTGATGAATCGAAAAAGGCTGTTGGTGAAACCCAAGGTAACTATGACAAATTAAAAGTAGCACTATCGTTCATTAAAGCCTTAATAGCAGAGCTGAATAAATCTATTTCTGTAACTTTAGTGAATGTACAAAATGTACTTGCTTCCTCAGAAGAAACAAATGCGAGTTTGCAAGAAGTATCTGCGACAGTTGAACAAATTGTTCATGAAGCTGATCAAATGGAATTTTAAACCGATAAGGACTAGATTTGAGTAGGAAGGGGCAGGTGCTAATGCGTCTGTCCCATATTTGAATTCCCTTACTCCACTTTCTATTTTAAAATATATCCTGCTAACACGCTTTGTACTTCATAAATGTTAAGGCTTTTATTAAATTGCTTTTGAATAGGTATCGTTGAACCTGAAAGCCAAATTTTCAATTCAGCATCCAAGTCAAAATGTCCCGCTGTTTCTATACTGAAATGAATTATATTTTTGTAGGGTATTGAATGATATTCAACCTTTTTTCCTGTTACTCCTTGTTTGTCCACTAATATTAATCTTTTATCTGTAAATATAAAAAGATCGCGGATAAGCTTATATGCCTTTTCTATTTGTTCTCCATTGGCAAGAAGATGTCCTAATTCATTCTGAATATCCTGTATTTTAACCTCTGATGCATTACCAAGTAAACCATCCATTAATCCCATAATATTTACCTCCATTTATTTTTCTATTAACAACATAGAATTCACAACCCTATGTATATACCATTATCAGTTAGATTCTTCTGTCTTAGGCTTACTGATATCATATCTTGTTGATAAACAGAGACAACAAACTATTATTTCCTTTATTACCACATCATTTCAATGCCTTCATCTGTGATTTTAATAGCACCCTCTTTTAAAAGCCTTCCGACAGCTCTTTTAAAAGCAGCTTTACTTATATTAAATTCAGCTTTAATTTTTTCAGGAGAACTGCTATCATTTAATTGAAGTTTACCATTATTCAATTTCAATCTGTCCATAATTTTTCGTGCATCGCCTTCTATTTCATTGTAGAACTCATTTCGGAGGCTTAATTCAAGTTTTCCATCCTGTCTTACCTTTTTAACTCTTACTTCTACATTGTCACCTTTAGAATAACTGCCATATAGTTCCTTATTAGGAATCAAGCCCTGATACTTATTGTCTACAGCGACAAAAGCGCCTAGTTCTTTGCTAATGTCGTATATCGTTCCACGGACTCTATCTTTTTCCTTATATGGCGATTGATAACTTAGCATATCGTATACATTCATTGTTGCACATAATCTATTGCTACTGTCTATATACAAGCCCACTAAATATTTCTCACCTTCAATAACCTTTCCTGCTTGCTCCTTAAAAGGCAAAAGCAGGTCTTTCTCTAAACCCCAATCCAAAAATGCGCCTATACTTGTATTTTCTTTTACTTTTAATACAGCCAGTTCACCAACCGTAAGCATTGGCTTTCTTACCGTCGCTATTATTCTATCTTCAGAGTCTTTATAAACAAAAACCTCTATTTCATCGCCTACTTCAGTTCCTTCTGCCACTTGACTTTTGGGAAGTAAAATGTCGTCCCTGTCATTGCTGTTTTTTTCGTTCAGGTATAGCCCTATCTGAGTCTTTCTAATTACTTCTAATTTTTGAATTTCGCCTAATTTTATCATATAATCCCTTATCTTAAATATTTATATATTATATATTCTCTGCTATTGAGCAATAATTATTACTTTAGGAATTCTAGTTCTAATGTGCTTTGGTATTATTATCTATTATTATAACGTTATTGTCATAAAAATACAATGTAACACTGTGTGAAGTTATTTAACCATGACTTCAAGATTTGCATCAATAATAACGATATGGGGCTATTCCTATACAATAAGCCAATTCCGCAGCAGTCAACAAAGTAGCCATAATAATAGCACTAAAGGTTCAAAATCCTAGCTAATACTTTAGTGTTTTAGTAAGTAAGTCCGTTCCAACAATAGTATTTGTAAAAAATGTATTTGCAGTCTCAATATATTTCTCTGGTTCTGTTAGTGACGGACTATAATGAGTTAACCAAAGCTCCTTTACATCTCCTTGCTTTGCAAGCAAGCCAGCTTCTGCAAATGTCATATGTTTTCTCTGTACAGCCTTACTAGCATCCTTTTCATCACCATACATACCTTCACAAATAAAAAGGTCTGATGCTCTAATAAACTCTACTAAATCTGCTGTTGGCCTCGTATCTGTACAGTAGCAGACTTTAATTCCTTTTCTGGTCTCCCCTAAAACCATTTCTGGTTTTATAACCCTGTCCCCTATTGTTACTGTCTCACCTTTTTGGAGTCGATTCCAGTAGTTAATTGGAATACCTAATTCTCTAGCACGCAGGGTATCGAATTTTCCTTGTCTTTTAAGTTCAATACAGTATGATAAGCACGCAAGAGCATGTTCAACAGGTATGCTCTTTATAAAAATGTCATTTAAACATAGTTCACTGCTTTCGCTTTCTGATAGTTCAATTAATCTCAACTCATAGGGTAGTTCAGGTGAAATAACGGTTAAACCCTCAATCACTTTCTTTAATCCTGGAGGACCCATAAGCGTTAACGGTTCACTCCTCCCAGAATTGCCTAATGTAAGGAGCAAGCCTGGTAATCCAGCTATATGGTCAGCATGATAATGAGTAAATAGAATTGTATCAATGGCTTTAAAACCCCATTGTGCCATTTTTATAGGAATTTGAGTTCCTTCGCCACAATCTATTAAAATTATTCTTCCATTGTGTCTTATCAACAGTGCTGTCAGCCACCTGTCTAGCAGCGGCATCATGCCTCCTGTTCCCAACAAACAGACGTCAAGCATTTGTTTCTCCTCTGTCTCAATTATCCGCTTTACTCACCTTGCGGAGCCTGCCTTTAATAGGTGTATTTTGCAGCTCTTTGAATACCAACTCACCTTTATTATTTAGTATTTCTACAAAGGTAGAAACATCAACTATATTTATAATTCCTATATCTGCAGCTGTCATACCTTTTATGTTGCAAAGTGTACCTACAATGTCTACTGGTCTCATTTTTGTTTTCTTACCCGCATTAATATGCAATTTCATAATTTCTTTATTTAACTGTGCACCCTTTGTTTCTTTAAGTTCAGGTGCAGTCTTTATTTTTTCAACAAATTCTTGTTTTGAATTATCCACAGTGTCTTTTTCTGGTCTTTCCTTTAACGGAATCTCTTTACCAATATACCGATGAATTTCCTTTAAATATTTGTCTTCATTCTTTGTTACAAAAGTAATTGCTCTACCTTCTTTGCTTGCACGTCCTGTTCTTCCAATCCTATGTACATAGGTTTCACAGTCTTGCGGTATATCATAATTTATTACAAGTGTAATATCATCTACGTCTATTCCCCTAGCAGCGACATCTGTAGCCACCAGATATCTAAAATAGCCCTGCTTAAAATCATTCATTACACGAAGTCTATCATTTTGTTCCATTCCACCATGAATTTTTTTACACGAATACTTTAGCTTTGTCAACTCATAAAATACTTCATCAACTCTCTGCTTTGTATTACAAAATATCATGCAGCTATCTGGGTTTTCTACTATAGTTATATCTCTTAAAAGTTCTATTTTATCCTTTTGCTCTACGTCGTACCTTTCTTGGTATATCCTGTCTGCAGTTGAATTTTGTTCTTCTATTTCAACAGATATTGGAGAATTCATGTATTTGTCACATAAATTTTTTATGTCTGTAGGCATAGTAGCTGAAAGTAATATCGTCACTCGGTCTTTTGGCAGGCTAGCAATTATTATTTCTATTTGCTCAATAAAACCCATATTAAGCATTTCATCAGCTTCGTCTATTACAAGATATTTTATATTTGATGTATCTAAAGTACCTCTTTCTAAATGATCTATTGTACGACCTGGTGTACCTACCACTACATGTGTTTTTTGTTTAAGCTCTTTTTCTTGATTATAGAAAGGTGATTTACCATAAACAGCAGCTACTTTAAGTCTTTTAAATCTTCCTATATTAAAAATATCTTCTTTAACTTGGATAGCAAGTTCTCTTGTTGGTGTGAGTACTAATGCCTGAGGCCTATTTTCTTCCCAGTCTACTAAATGGCAAATAGGAATAGCAAAGGCAGCAGTCTTTCCGCTTCCAGTTTGAGATTTTACAACTATGTCTTTTTTCTCAATTACAGCTGGTATAACCTTCTCTTGAACCTTTGTAGGGTTTTCAAAATTCAATATGCTAATGGCCTTAAGTAGCTCACTGCTTAAGTGATAATCACTAAAATTTACTTTTGTCATTTATTCTTCTCTTTCTTGTCTCTTTTGAAGTTATCCTCATATTTCTAATCTTCTCTTTCTTTAATTGTCACCTTTATAGTGTCGCCAGGCTGCTTGCCTATTTTAGCTCTAATTTCTTTTTTTATGCCTATAATATGGCAGGGCGTTTTCATTTTAACAAGGCTGCCTTCATAAGGTTCGCCATCAAATGTAGCATTAACCTTAACCCGCCCTTTTCCAAACTCTTCTTTCACGTCAAAAGGTATTTCTACATATGCGCCATCAATATCGGGCACCTTCTTAATTTCTGCTTCAAATTCATATAGTTTGCTCAAATTTAACTCCAATCAAGCTCAGAAAGCTTACTCGTATTTATTCTCGAAAAGCTTATTCGTACTTTTCTCTATGCATGCTCAAAACTTACTCGTATTTTTCTCAAATAGTAAACTATAAAGTGCAAATTAATTTTCTATGCCTTATCAATTTCTGCAATTAATTTCTCTACATCGTTCAAATCAGTTGCCCAACTCGTGCAGAAACGTACAGCACTGTGCTTATCATCAATTTTTTTCTCAAAAGTATATTCAAAATTCTCTTTCAGTTTTTTCAACACTTCATTTGATAGTATAGGAAACTGCTGATTTGTTGTTGATGGTACTAGAAAATCATATCCATTTCTTATTAAAGCTGTTTTAATAAGCATAGCCATTTTGTTGGCATGGCGAGCCATATCAAAATATAAATCCTCTTCAAATAATGCGATAAATTGTAAACCAAGAAGTCTACCTTTGGCGAGCATTCCGCCCTTTTGCTTAATTATATAACGAAAATCTTTCTTTAGGTTCTCATTGCTAATAACTAGTGTCTCACCAAATAGAGCACCTATTTTAGTACCACCAATATAAAATGCATCGCATAGATTTGCGATAGTTGGTAAATCCAAATCATTATCCTCAGCACATAGAGCATACCCCAGCCTTGCACCATCCATATACAGAAGGAGGTCATTGTTTTTACAGGTTTCGCTAATGTCAGCCAATTCAGCTTTGCTATATATCGTACCTAACTCAGTAGGATTTGATATATATACCAGCTTGGGCTGAACTGTATGCTCATAGCTATCATCATCAGAATGTTCCTCACAAGTAACCTTTATTTGATTGGCTGTGAGTTTTCCATCAGTGCTCTCAAGAGCCAGTACCTTGTGGCCTGTAGCCTCTATAGCACCACTTTCATGCCTGTTAATGTGTGCAGTATTGGCGGCAATTACACCCTGATGAGGGCGTAGTGCGGCAGAAATTACTGTCAAGTTTGTCTGCGTGCCACCTACTAAAAAGTGTACATCCACATCTTCCTTCTTGCATTTTTCTTTTATAAGTGCCGCGGCCTTCAAGCAATACGGGTCTACTCCGTAACCTGCAGTTTGCTCTAAATTTGTCTGAATTAGTTTTTCTAGTACTTTAGGGTGTGCACCCTCGCTATAATCACAATTAAAACGTATCATTTCCATATCCTCTTTTGTTTTTTATCAATTTAGCTAATCAAGCTTGCCATATTTTTCATCAACTCAACTAATTACACTTTTCCCCATTGTTTCATAAGTTCATCGAATATTCCAGCGCAAACAATCGTATCTTTAAGTGGAATAATCTCACTTTCTATTTTGTTATTGCGATATAAGTCTGTAAAGTGTTCAATTTGATAAATAAAACCGTCTTCAAAACTTTCTTCAAAGCATTCTACCAAATTATTATCATTGTCATATAGTTCACATTTCTCTGAACCCAAAAAGTTATATACTACAATATTTCCAATTGTCCCATATATATGCGCATCTCTATTTGT
Source organism: Bacillota bacterium (assembly GCA_023391425.1). Classification (GTDB taxonomy): domain Bacteria; phylum Bacillota; class Clostridia; order Acetivibrionales; family DSM-1351; genus Ruminiclostridium. The sequence goes on from JAEWAX010000021.1 coordinate 50,084, forward strand.
ATTAGCAGTAATTCCACAGCTTAGTGTTGCTAAAGCCCCACTTTCAAAGCTCATATTCATTGCTACAAAATCATCAACACCTGTTTTACTAAATGTTGCAAGTCCGTTAACCTGTGTAGGATTCTCGTCTAAAATGCCAGTTGTAAATTCAATTGGATATACTCCGGCATCATAAAGGCTACCTCCAGCCAATTCAGGATTATACAATCTATTTTCCGCTTTAAAAGGCATATTAAAACAAAAAGAAGCATTAATGAGCTTCACATCACCAATTTTACCACTATGTACCCACTCTTTTGCCTTCTTAAAAGCAGGGATGAAACGTGTCCACATAGCTTCCATTAGAAGCACATTCTTTTCTTTTGCAAGCGCAGCTAAATCCTCTGCATCTTTTTTATTGGTAACCATACATTTCTCACACAATACGCCCTTTCCATTATTCAAGCAAAGCTTTGCAATATCATGATGAAAGTTGTGTGTAAGCGCAATATAAACTACATCGACTTCGCTATCATTAATTAGGTCAAGATAGTTATCATATGCTTTTGTTGCATGAAACTTTTGTGCGAAGGTTTCTGCTTTGACTTTATCCCGTGATGCAACTGCGACTAAATCAACCCCTGTAGCTGTGTTCAAAACTTTTGCAAACCTTGAGGCTATAGAGCCCAATCCAATAATTCCATATCTTACGTTCATAAGTAACCCCCATTTCATTTTTACTAAATCTCACATCAAACCTAAAAATTCTTTTACCCATGCCTCCCACCAAACCTAAGAACTCTTTTACCCGATGCCTATCGCCGCTAATATTCCCCGCTTTGCAAGCGTACAATAAAGCGGCGCTACGTGCCCTGGATAATGATTTCTAAGATTTGGAGGGATTAACATTCCACCAAACCTAAGAACTCTTTTATAATATACCATAATTCTTTTGAAAATAAACAAAGTTGTAAACGTTTCAATTATTATTTTTAAAGCGTTATTTCTGAATATTAACATCATGATATGAAGTTTTCATTAGGAATGTATTAGGCTTTTCTGCATACAAATACTATTATCATTTCCTACATAGGGCTCATAGTTGGGTATAATAGAATAACCAAAACTCTTATATAAGTTAATTGCCTCATCCTGTTTTTTTCCTGTTTCCAAAACAGCATATTCATAGCCTCTGCTTTCCGCTAATTCCTCCAATTTGCTTACTATTAGTTTCGCTAATCCCTGTCGTCTATGTTCTTTTACAACAAATATCCGTTTCAATTCAACAGAATTACTGTCATGTTCTTTAAATGCTCCGCATGCGACAGGTACTTTATCACGATAAATAATTACAACATCGTTTATGTAGTCAACTTTGTTATGCTTATCGTATTGCTTCTGTAATTCTCCATATCGATTATTAAGGTCATTATCTAATAGGTTTATTAATTTAATAAAATCAGTATTTTTACTATCTGTTTTAAGAATTCCTATATTCATCTTTAGCTCCTATATGTAATATATTTTTGTGTAATATTAAACAATCATTTCTCTTTCTCGTAAATAGATTTTGTAATTAAAATATTCCAGGTATAAGCTGTGCAATATAGAGTCCAATGCCAAAGGATACCGCATTTGCAGTCAGAGCATATAGAGGTGCAAGCCATTTCTTAGTTAATCCCGAATTGCTGTACTTGTGCAGAGAAATAGAATATACTATTGCTTCTATAATAACTACTAGTGCTTCCATCCAAACATAATTAATTACAAACATCATACTTCCTTGATTGTAATTGATGACATTAAGCAAAATGTTAAGTATTGACTGGGTAACAATGTTTACAAATCCAATAATCAAAAGTTGTTTTTTTGCTCTGAAACCAAAGAGTAATGCAATCAAAACTTCAATTGTTATGGTTACAATTATCCTGATAAAAAGAGAAATCAGTTCCCATTTATAGTCATAGTTTCTCTCTGCATTTATGTCCTCATTGAGTGTAACTGATTGTATCTTCAACCCTTTCGCATCAACCTTGTAGTAACTGTGAAAAGCGTATCTTTCATATGCTTTCTCACTTATAGCAAAGCTATCATGTTCAGGGAAATAGAGTAAAATTTTAAACTTGGGCGGAGGATAGTATCCCCAAGTAAACCGCGAAGTTTCAGTACAATCACTAAAGTATTGCAAAAAATAAAATCCGTCTTTATCCTTATAGGATACAAATTTCTGCCAGATTTCATATCCTTCATCACCCTTATGGTAGCTTTGGTTGTTATGGTTCTCGCTTAAAACAGTGTGCGGTCCTGTAGAAGTTATTTCGGACAGTAAAGTCACATAGTATTTTTCATTCTCAAGTCCTTTGAAATCAATTACAACCGAAGGCTTGGGACCCGTATCTGCATGGGCTATTGTTGGCATTATAATAAATATTATTGCAAAACATAACAACATGGAAAATATTCTCTTCTTCACAAGCACCACCTACTTCCCTATTATATAAATAAATCTCTAGTACACATTCTGTAACTTATTTATCCTTCTAGCTATTTCCTCCATATGAGTATTGTCTGTACCGCAACAGCCACCAAATATTTTAGGAGTAAAATATTGGTATAGCTCCATCATAGTGCATGCAAGATTAACAGCATCAGAACATTTCAAATCTTCGCTATTATCTAATTCTTCTGGTGGTAACGGTGAAGTGTTTGCTTGTATTCCCTGAAAACGTTCTTTTACCAGTCTCGTTCTATTAAATGGACATGATAATGCCTTGCTCAAAACTGTCGGATGAACACAATTTGTCATGTAGCAGATTGGCTTTTGCACAGTTTCATTATCGATATGTAATATTGCATCATGAATTGTAGTTCCATCTATTAGTTTTCCATCATCTCTAATCATAAAGCTAATAATATATGGCAAGCCTGTATTTCCCATTGCCTTTGCCATACCAATAGCCTCAGTTAATGCAGGCATAATACCCGCATATAAAAAGTCTACACCTGAATTTTTAAATAAATTTGCTTGCCAAAAATGAAATTCTTGTGCCTGCTCAACAGATAAAATATCGGTTGCTTTATAGGCGTCTCCCTTACATCCCATAAGCCCACCGACAAACATATTAAGGCTTGTATTACTTTTAATTTGTTGTAAAAAACGTACATTATCTTCAATAATTTTTTCATTATAATTAGACTGCATAACACGTTCTCTATTTGCCCTACGAGTAGGAGTAGTCGCGATAAATGGCAAATTATATTTTTCAGCTATTGATACATATTCTTTAAAAATATTTAACATGGCTTGCCTTGATTTAGCATTATAGACTAGGCCAGCCATTGCAACCTTATCATCAAATACTATATTATATTCTCGCTTCAGTCTCTCTCCTATAGCACCCTCCATAAGAATTGCTGAAAACTCATTAAAACAAGTATCAAAATCCATAGTTTCACCCCGCATTCTTATTTTATTACATAAACTTTTTACTTATTAGTTTCCTACTATTCTGACTAACCCATTCGTACTCAATATAGAAGTCTCTTTTTAGTTTTCCGCTTCATAATATTTAGTCTCCAATATTATAAATAACTTCGCACTACAAATGTATCAGCATATTGGCAAGTTCTTCAAAACTAATAACAGTTTTTCCTTCGTACTGAACATTTCTGCTATTAAATAGAATGGTGTCCATGCCAAGGGATTGTGCAGCTGCCAAATTAAATCTTCTATCATCTACATATATGCAATCAGATGCTGAATGCCCCAGTTTATCAAGTGTAAGCATGAATATCTGCTCATTAGGTTTTTTTATTTTTATGTCTCCACTTACTGTTATGACATCAAAATAATCATTAATTTTAAATTTATCACGCAAGTATCTGCTCCATTCGCTTAAATCGTTTGATAATAATACTAAATGGTAATGTTTCTTTAAAATTGGAGCAATTTCATAAAATGATTCATTAATTTCTATTGTATCTAAATATTCTTTTTCAATTTTACTCAAATCGCCTTCAAATCCAAGTTCTCTGAAAAGTTCTTTTGAAGATAACTCGCCTACATTTGCTTTATTCCAATGCTGATATACATCATCGTGGCTTAAATCTGGAAATGTGCGATTAACAAATGGTAAATATCCGCCCTCTGGGTCTTTCATAATTACCCCATACATATCCAAGATTAATGCTCTCATAACTCAAGCCTCCTGCACAAAATATAAATTGTTAGATCTAATCCTTCTTTGTTAATTTATTTTTGTAAATACGCGCCAATAAAAGGAATATAGTACCAGGCAATAAAAATTGCAACATTCTATCTGCAAAAATGGCATTCTTGTATTATATGGGCTATAATTGACTATCTCAATTGTAATCACGACTACAAATATTAATATTTTCCACAAATACGCTTCCTTTACCATCTAGAATAGATGTAATGTAAATATTATCACATATGAAATCCCCCAAAATATAAGAAATCAATTCATAGTCGTCTTTTCTTAATTCAATCAAATTCCACACATACCTCTCTATAATAATCTTTTAATTACTTTGTAAACTATTATAGCAATAATATCAATAATCCCCAATATATTCAATCATTAAAAGAACTAAACCATTTAAAAACATGATTTTATATAGACTAGAAAGTTATAGATGCGTAACTAATAGACATTGCTAGTTATTATATGGTTTTTATAGAACTTAGTGGTAAAGACTTTTTATTTTGACATCAATATACAAATTAAAAAAGTATTAATTCTGTTTATAGAAGATTTGGATTTTATAATTCGAGTCTATTGTGGCTAATAGAATGCTCTTAACTTCAGTATTGTAAGTATTTGTTAGTTTCTCAACAAGCCAATCCCGAGTCAGCTTGATATCCTTCAGTGCTTTTGTATCAATAGTTCCATCTCTTACAATCACTACTGGTAGCGAGAATGGACTTTTTGAAATTTGCATATCATTTAGGGTAGGAGCTTGATAGGGTGTATCCAAAAATACAGAGATTCTACCTCCGGGCTCCCATAAGGCAACGGCTATCTTTTTTATATCATCAATTTTTTGAATTCTAAGTTCTGAAACTAAAAACTCAATAGAAATCCTTGCTTTAGCTAAGTTCTTATATATAATTTCCCCATTTTTTATTAAAGTTATCGGAGAAGGAGAAAAGAACTGTTGAATAATCTTAAATTTTAATGTTAACTTTAAAGATATTAGATACAGTATAGCTAACACAATTGTGGTTATTATTGATCCAGTCATTCCTGATTTTTCATTTGATAAAGGGTCAGCTATTATGTTACCCAAAATTATAGATATAAGAAAATCAAGAAGCCGTAATTGTGAGATAGATCGTTGGCCCAAAATTTTTAAGGTTAGAAGCAATATCACATATGCTACAATCCCTCTTAAAATCCATTGAATTACTGTAAGCGAATCCTGACTATAGAAAAAGTCCAAAATTAGATACCTCCAAAACAATACTAATACTGATATCCTCTCTGTAATTTTGCAAATTCACCACCCTCTCTTGTAAGATAATTCTGCAAGATTTGGTCTTTATCTATTATACCGATATCTATTCAGTTTATGCTGGAACTCCAATAATGGATTGTAGAAAGAATCTCTCTCGTTGTCATTGTCTTTACAGATTGGCAAATGTCATCCATTCCCATGACATTCATGTTATAAAATTGAGCCAAATCAAGGCAATACATGATTTACCATACCTGAAGCACCACCTATAGGTAAAATAGTCCAATTTCTATATTTGCTCAATTTATCGCCCTTATTCTTATTTATTTAAAAATTTTTGCCATATAGTATTCGTCAACATATCTTCCATCTACAAGCAATGATTTTTCTTTTAATCCCTCTATATTAAATCCTCTTTTTTTATAAAGCCGTATAGCACCTTCATTATGTACCATTACAGTCAATTCTAATCTTGTAATATTATTTTCTAATGCCCATTTTTCTAGTTCTTCAAATAAACTTGTTCCAATTTTTTTGCCTCTGTAACTCTTCAATATCCCTATAACAATATAAGAACAATGCTTTATCCTATTGGCAAATCCTCTTTCAGCAGACAGGAATCCTACTAAATTTTGTTCTTCTTCTGCTACCAACATTAGCGAATTTGATGCATTTATATTTTTAATTCTAGATTTCATTTCTTCTATAGAAGTTTTTCTTTCCTCAGGTTCATACATCATGTTTTTTGTTTCATTGTCTAATTGTTTTAACATATTTAAGAATCTTTCTGAATCTTCTATTTCAATTTTTCTTATAATCATATGTAATCACCTTCACTATATTGCCCACTATTCAACACTTGGCATAATAAATACTCTGCTATCAATATAAATCATCATACAGTTTCTGAGCAGTACAGCATTATCAGTCGAAGTGTTTTTTATAAATACAATGATGTATCTTAATCAACAAATCTCTTCTTGCCCGTGATACTGTCAAGCGTAATTCTATAAACTGTCGTGATACCAAGCGCAATACATTGAGCTGCCGAATAGCCTTCCACTCTGCAATGCTTCATCAAAAGGTCAAGTCCTTTTACTGCATCATCGTGGTCAACTTTTTCAGCAACACCGAAACCAATGATACTTTCGTATTCGGCTGTAACTCCATGCCCTGTGCTGGCATAGCGGTGAAAGATATCTGCTTCTACGCAAACCCTGTTATTTTTGGTAATTAAATCGTGCTTTAATCCTTCCTTTGCTCCGTGTACGTATACCACCACTTTGCCACTGATAATCTCATAACCAAATGACATCGGAACCACATAAGGGTATTCATTACCACTAAATCCTATTCTTACTGTTTCACACCTATCAAGCACATCAATTATATCTTCAAAATTTTTAATTTCTCTTTCTGCCTTTCGCATTTTGAATCTCCCTTTTAAATTAATTTTTATGCGTATCATACAGATAAACGTTATATATAAAGAATATTGTTTCTGGATATTAATTAAATAATTTTTGCCTTATAGTAATTGTCGACATATCTTCCATCTACAAACAATAAAGTAGTATTGCCTTAATCCCTCAATTATATAAAAGGATTCTGATTATCTGATACCTCTTGCATAATTACAATTGGGTCTGATATCAATCCATATTTGTCATCTTCCGGATATGTGACGGCAATTGTTGGATTATTACCTGCATAGGCTCTTACGCTTTCCATTGAATCCCACTTTGTGCAAAGAAAGAAATGCGCATATTGCCCTTGTTCAACAGTTTTTAAATAAGCCCCTCTGTTTCCTTTTAATGCTGTAGTATCTTTAACTCCTGTTTCATATTCATATTTTTCAAATTCATCCTTCATGTGAATCGGCACTATGCCATGCCATGTTCTTGATATCATGATTCGTATCTCTCCTTAGTATTAAAAGCAATTTCACTCAATTATTAGTATATCCTAATTGGAAGCTAATTTCGCTGCTCATAATCTGCCAGTATATGCTACTGTTTTATTTGGCATAGTCAGTATATCATCAACAGAATATTTATCAAACAACACTTCTAATTCGGAAACATAACTTTTATATTCACCATCTGTTTCTTTTAGAGAGTAGGATGCAGATACGTTCCTTTGTATGAACTTTGCCTTCCTGTGAATTTAAGTGTATTATTCAAAATACAAAAACCTCCTATTATAATTCTCTCTAATGTAATCTGCTGATATTTAGTTATTTAAACCTTTTTATAGAATAAACTAGTTTTAATTCATATCCCGATATAACATTTAGCGCTTGCCATTTCGTGGGCGAACTAAAATTCTGTTTTATAAGTTTTTGTTTCAATGTTTCTAATAATCAGTGTAGTGTAGTATATAGTATACCTTCATCATTAAATTCCTTCTTAACTGATTTAGGCTCGCCATATATAAATATTATGAATTATTCACTTTCTTCTTTCTATAAATTTTGTTATATCTGTTATCTGACCATCAATACTGTCTCCCTGTAATAAGAGACTGAAGACTTTATTGTCTCTTTCGTATTCAAATTCAATTAAATTCATTTTCACGCCACTTTTTTTAAGTTCATTTATGATTTTATAAGATATCTCTGCAAAATCTTGATTATCAATTATTGAATTATATTTGTACCCAATGAATACATGGTACACAAGCTTGCTATAGTCAATTTCCTTGCTAGTATCAAGAATCTTCTCATCTTCTGCTCCTGCACTTAAATCCTGAATATAAGTACTAAAACCGTCATTTTTCAAATATGATTTTATGATTGAAGTTATAGGTTTCCTATTTTTTTCTAAAATGTATTGTTCATTAATACTATCTTGCTTGCAAATAGTAAAATCGGTACCATCATCGCTACAGTGTACCCTTGAAAAAAATGTTTTATTTAAGAAATCATATTTGACCCAATTTATATGAAAGGTTTTTTCTGCATAATTTTTATGTAAATAACTTATAAAATCGTTATATATCTTAAATTTATATCCATTAAAAAATACAAGTGGTAATAACACTATAATCGCAAAAATAATAATTTTTCTTTTCACTGCAATCCCTTTCTTCGTACTTCAATACACCAGAGCTCTAATGAAGTAGTCTAAATTGTTCTGTTCTCAATTCCTGTCTATCGATAATTAGGGGCAGAAAAACGTCTGAACGTCTCATAACCACCTTTTTTCCTATATTGCTAGCTGTTCTTGAAACTTTATATAGCCAAAGATAGTATCCAAATCTTTTTCTTTAACCTTTGAGAAGCTTTTTTGTGCGTACCAGCATATAATTTTTTGCTTGTCTTTCACTTCTAGCTTAGATGGACGCAATAACCCCTTCTGATTTTTGCACCAGCCACAATCTGCACCTCTACAATACCCGACATCATTGAAAAAAGCTTCCTGCAGCTCATCAGTAAGAGCTCCAATAATTGGGGTTAATCTAGAAGTGCTAACAAATTTAATATTTACATATACCGGCTCATCATATCTCATGTCAAATTGAATCTCTAACAAAGGTGATGATTTGATTTTCTTATTCGTATAAAGTACCTCTAACTCAATATCTGAATCTGGTTTACATTCTATAGAATAACCGTTACTACTCAAATACTTATGTAAATCCAACAAGTAGCTGTATTCACTATTGCAATTTATTATTCTACTAAGAATTTCATCAGCTGTTATCTCATATTGAGTATTTAGAGCGCAAAAATCACATGTGAAAAAATAAAGTCTTCCTTGTTTATGAATGTTCTGAGCACACTTCTGGGAGAATACTTGCATAGCTTGAAACATATCAGGATATTTATGATTCAAAAGTATCACATTATCTTCTAAAACATTCACTTGAAAGCCGATGTTAGCTAAACCTTCCAGAAATATTAGCTTATCACGTTTCCTTTTAGAAATATATCTCTCGTATACAGCCTTATCAGAAATAAGGCTATTATCTCTAATCTCACCTGTTTGTCCAGCGTTGTATAAAAAGTCAATAAAATCTACAATAACTGGTTTAATTGTATTTTCAGCTTTCTTGAAAGTTTGATTTTTACTTCTATGTTCATCCTTTCTCAGATAAACATCTTCTTTTACATTAATAACTAAGGTATCCGACTTTTCATACAACAATTTGTAAAGTTCATTAAAGAAGTTATGTAGCTGCGAAAAAGCTCCTTCTGGAATACCCGGAAGTGAAATTTTTCCCTTCATTGGAGCAAATACTGTACAATAATAAGCTGCTACTCTCTGTGTAAATGAATCGTATCTTTCTTTTAATAACATAATTCTCTCCCACTAGTGTATTTATTGATAACTAGCAGCTCACATTGTGAAATACAAACTGTCAGTTACGCCCTTGAAAAAATATTTAAAGATATAACTTATGAACTTCCCCATTCATAATATAGGGCAAAATCGATTTCCAAATATCCAACCTTATTCCATAATGTGCTACCCCTTCAATATCTCCTCATAAGCAAAACACTCCGTAATATGATCATTTACCATACCTATAGCTTGCATGAACGCATAAATTATTGTCGAACCAACAAACTTAAAACCCAATTTTTTCAAGTCTTTGCTTATCTTATCGGAGAGTGGGGTTGTTGCGGGCATATCATCGTGTTTTTTCCAATGACCCGTAATAGGCGTATAATCCACAAATCCCCATATAAATTTATCAAAGCTCCCGTATTCTTCTATAACTTTTAAAAATACCTTTGCATTGCTCACAGCCGAATTAATTTTTAGGCGATTTCTTATTATTTTTTCGTTTGCCATTAGCTCCTGAATTTTTGTATCGTCATAAAGGGCTACCCTATAAGGGTCAAACCCATCAAAAGCCTCTCTGAATGCTTCTCTCTTTTTAAGTATGGTTATCCATGTAAGACCTGCCTGCATACCTTCTAAAATAAGCATTTCAAATAACTTGACATCATCATGTAAAGGTCTTCCCCATTCGTTGTCATGATAGTCTATGTTTATTGGAATATTCCCTGTCCAAGAGCATCTTATTTTTTCCTTCATACAAGCCTCTCCTTTAATCAACATATCTTCTGATAAAACTACTAAATACCATAGCACAATAATTATAGCATATTTTTACATAACAAGTTATATTTGCAATAGACTAATTATCATACTAATCAGTTGTCAACGTTCATCTTCCATCTATAAACAATAAATTTCAGCAATTTTCAAAAAGCAGTAATACAAAGGCTTTTTGGAAAAACACATTGACTTTTTATAGCAAAAATTGCAGAAATTTTATATAATAATTTTATGAAAAACGTCTTAAGTAAAGCGACTGTGAAGCAATGGATGCAGCTTACCTTTTAACAAGGATTGGAGAGTTTATGAAGCATAATATTATTCAGAACAGAGACAAATATTTAATTCAATTTGAGTATGAAGCACAAACAAAATATATTTATTGCCATCCAATTTACGAAGATGGACCACAATATCATGATAAATTTAGTTTTATGGAAAAACCACCACAACTTTTGTCTTTCGAAATTTATCCCATTAGTGAAGAACAATATCGAATCACCCAAAATAAGTATATAGAATTTGGAGTCATTGATATGAGACCATTTATGTTACACTTTCACTTGAATATCAAACCAGAGTTTTTGAATTTGAATGAAGAAAGCTTTTACAAAATGGTAATGAATTCGGTAATAATGCACATGTATAATGGAGATTCTATTAAGGAAATTAAAGCCCATGTTCAATTGGAAGAAATCGCAAAAGAGGTATTTCCATATTTTAAGGAGGAAATAGAACAAATAACCGAGAAATATTGTATGAGTGCCAATTCATATAATGGCAATTGGGGATGTATCACGTTGTTTCTCAGGACTGATTTGAATTTACAAGAATTTAAGTGTAGTGGTAAAGCAAAGCAACTTAATGACAGATTTTACGCAAAAGCAAAACTATATGATAAAAAAAACATTGTTCCCGAAAAATATGAGTTTTTACACTTTGATTCTTATGAGTATTTGAAAACTGTATGTAACGATGATTTTCATTTATATTTTAGTTAATAATTGAATATAAATGCGATTGTATCCGGCAAATAAGATACTCATTTTATTCCAATACGCATACGGTAACAAAAATCAATACTGAATTCACTATTTCCAAATGTAGCATAGACTTTTTCTTTATACTTATTTACTTCAGAGATAATAGCTTGCGGATTTTGTTTTAAAATATTTTGTAACCCACCTTGACTCAATGCAATATTAACAAGCCTACTTTGTGTACATATTTCAGTATTAATGAAAACAATTTCTCTTGTATACCTAAAATGGCCACATTCTTCAATATTGGATAAATGTTTGTTTTTATCCCATCTGAAAAAGCTATCTTGGAATTCTTTATTTTCTTTCTCAATAATGCTAACTTTATTAAATAGCTCGTTGTAGGCTTGCTCTACTTCCCAGTTACAAATAGGAGGCCAGTCACAGTCAACTGTAGCAAAAATACCATTTACAGTTAAAACTCGATTAATTTCATTAAGAGTTTGTTTTGGTTCCATCCAATGAAACGACTGAGAACATATAACAACATCAGCGACACTATCGGCAATCCCTGTATCATGAGAATAGGCTTTTACAAATGAAATATCACACGTTTGTTTTTTTCTTGCAATTGTTAGCATATCTTCACTTGGCTCAATGCCAATAATTTTCTCACATTGATTTTGCCAAATTAATGTTGATAAGCCAGTACCACATCCTATATCC